>CAKRYD010000023.1 GCA_934426255.1 uncultured Bacteroidaceae bacterium
ACGTTATAAGGGACTCGTGCTATTTCTTTCTGAACCATATCGTAGGGCTCACCCATGAAACGTTTGATTGAATATATCGTACGCTTCGGGTTGGTAATGGCCTGACGCTTTGCAGGGTCACCGACCTTACGTTCGCCACCTTCTACGAATGCAACTACTGAAGGAGTTGTGCGCTTGCCTTCGCTGTTTGCTATTACTACAGGTTCGTTACCTTCAAATACTGCAACGCAACTGTTTGTAGTTCCTAAGTCGATTCCAATAATCTTTCCCATAATGTTATTCTTTTTATTTGTTTATATTCAAGTTTTCTGTAGTAGCTTGCGCTACGCTTTTCAATACTACAACTTGCGTGCCAAACTTGCATTGCACTAAGATTTGACAGAAAGAAATAGTCCGATTCTCATGAAGAACCGGACTACTTCCTTTTTCGATGGATATGGTAAAGCTATAAAGCTGCCAACTCTATCACTTTCTCTATGGCTGCATTGAGGCCGTCGGGATTCTTTCCGCCGGCTGTGGCAAAATGCGGTGCTCCTCCACCGCCTCCCTGTATCAGGCGAGCTGCCTCGCGCACCATCCGGCCGGCATCCAACTTATGTTCTGCCACGAGGTCTTTGCTCAACATGACTGTCAGTGTGGGCTTTCCGGCTGCAATGCTGCCGAATACAAACAGTAAGCTGCCCGGAACATCATTGGCTATCTTGAATGCAATGTTTTTCACTACGTCGGCCGGTATGCCCATCTTGCATTTGATAACCTTCACGCCATTAACGGTTTCTGCCGTGTCCTTAAGCTTGGCAGCCAATTGCTCTTCCTTTTCTTTCACATAGGTTTCGACTTTGCGTTTCAGCTCTGCATTGTCGTCCAATGCCTTTTTGACCATTGCGGGCAGGTCTTTTGCATTGTTCATCAATTCGCGCATGGCTGTCAGTGTGTCTTGCATCACATATAATGCCTCTTCTGCCGCTTTACCGGTTACGGCTTCAATACGGCGTACGCCGGCGGCCACGGAACTTTCGGCCAAGATATGGAAGAGGCCTATGCGTCCGGTGCTCTTTGCATGACATCCGCCGCACAGCTCTACACTTTCTCCGAAGCGCACGACGCGCACTTTGTCACCATATTTTTCACCGAACAAGGCGATTGCACCCATCTTGCGTGCCTCTTCGATAGGCAGCTCGCGATATTCGTTCAATGGCAAGTCTTCGCGAATATGCGCATTTACGATACGTTCTACCTGGCGAAGCTCTTCGGGCGTGACTTTCTGGAAATGCGAGAAGTCGAAACGCAGATAGTCGGAAGTAACCAACGAGCCTTTTTGCTCTACGTGCGTTCCAAGCACCTGTCGCAATGCCTGGTCGAGCAAATGAGTGGCCGTATGATTGGCTTCGCTTGCATGCCGGCGCGACACATCGACTTTTGCTGTAAATTCGGCTTCGGGCTTGACGGGTAGCTTTTCGGTTATGTGAATGGGAAGATTGTTTTCTCTGCGTGTGTCTGTAATTTGTATCGTCTCGTCGGCATTTGTCAATACTCCGCGATCGCCTACCTGTCCGCCCATTTCGGCATAGAAAGGCGTTACATCCAAGACCAATTCAAAGAACGTGCGTTTCTTCTGAACTACTTTGCGATAGCGCAGTATGTGGCATGCTGTTTCCAAACTGTCCCAACCTACAAAGCGGGTTTCTCCTTCGCGAACGGTGGTCCAATCTCCTGTCTCTACACTGGCTGCATTGCGGGCTCTCTCTTTCTGCTTTTGCATTTCTTCATTGAACGATGCCGTGTCGACCGTGAGCCCTTGCTCGGCACATATCAGTTCCGTCAAATCAAGCGGAAAGCCATAGGTATCAAAAAGCATGAAAGCCTGCGAGCCGTCTACAACACTTGCACCGCGTTTCTTGGTTTCGGCAATCACTCCGTCGAGCAGGTTGATGCCGGTAGCCAGTGTGCGTAGGAACGACTCCTCTTCTTCTTTCATCACCTTTGAGATAAGTACTTTCTGTGCTTCTAATTCGGGATAGGCTTTTCCCATTTCATTGATTAAGGTAGGCAGCAATTTATACATGAAAGCCTCCTGGAATCCAAGGAAAGTATATCCGTAACGCACGGCACGGCGCAGGATGCGTCGTATAACGTAGCCGGCTTTGGCGTTACTGGGAAGTTGGCCGTCGGCAATGCTGAAAGCTATGGCACGCACATGGTCTGCTATGACGCGCATGGCCACATCTTTTTTCTCGTCCTTGCCATACTCCGTAGACGAAAGGCGGCTTATTTCTTTTATCAGTGGCTGGAAAACATCGGTATCATAATTGGAATTCTTGCCCTGCATCACGGCGCACAAGCGTTCAAAACCCAATCCGGTGTCTATGACATGCTTAGGCAGGGGCTCGAGCGAGTGGTCGGCCTTTCGGTTGTATTGCATAAATACAAGATTCCAGATTTCTATCACATGCGGATTGTCTTTGTTGACGAGCGAAGCACCGCTTACGGCCTTTTTCTCTTCTTCGGAGCGAAGGTCTATATGGATTTCCGAACAGGGGCCGCAAGGACCTGTATCGCCCATTTCCCAAAAGTTATCGTGCTTGTTTCCATTGATAATGTGGTCTTTGGGCAAAAAACGTTCCCAATAGCCGGCGGCCTCGTCATCGCGCTTGAGACCCTCGTCGGGTGCTCCCTCAAATACGGTGGCATAAAGATTGGCCGGGTCTATCTTCAGAACGTCTACCAAATATTCCCAGGCCCAACTGATGGCCTCTTTCTTGAAATAGTCACCGAAACTCCAATTTCCCAACATCTCGAACATCGTATGATGATAGGTGTCGTGGCCTACTTCTTCCAAATCGTTGTGTTTGCCGCTCACGCGCAAGCATTTCTGCGAATCGGTACAGCGACGGCTTTTGGGCTCTCGATTACCGAGGATGATATCCTTAAACTGGTTCATGCCGGCATTTGTAAACATCAATGTCGGGTCGTCTTTGATTACCATCGGAGCCGATGGCACTATCAGGTGGCCATGCCGCTCAAAGAACTTCTTGAAGCTCTCTCTTATTTCATTTGCTGTCATTGCAATTCTTTTTTAGCTGAAAACTTTGCAAAGTTAGCGGTTTTTCTGTACATTTGCAAATGTTCTTTAAGTAAAGACGATTGTTTTACATTGTTTTCTATGGCATTAAATCAAAACAAGAACCTGAAGCAGTATTATTCCATCAGTGAAGTTGCCGAAAAATTCGGAGTGGCAGAATCATTGCTGCGCTATTGGGAACAAGAATTTCCCCAGATAAAGCCGCACAAAGCCGGACGCAACATCCGCCAATATACTGCCGAAGACATTGAGACCATTCAAGTGGTATACAACCTGCTGAAAGTGCGCGGGCTCAAAATAGCCAAAGCGCGTGAAATGCTCAAGATGAACAAAAAAGGCGAACAAGACACCAGTGAAGTCATAGACCGGTTAAAAACGATTCGTCAAAAACTGGTAGGCCTGCGTCAGGCCATGAACCAGCTCGACCCCGATTTGATTTCCAAACAGTAACAGCCGCGAATTTGCTGCGTCAGAGAATAATCTCTCGGGCTGCAAATTCAAAATCACAGGCTTTATATTTTCTACAGAAGGGATTAAAACAACGGAGAAAAGATTCTCACAAACGATTCCAACAGACGGCGGCGGCGATTGCGCCCGTTCCACATATCAAGAGTAATCGGCTCGCAATCGCGACGAGCCTGCTCATACAGGCTTTTGACCTGCAAAGTAACCTCCTTGTCATAAAAAAACGCGCTATCCTCAAACGTATCGTTAAGACTGCGGAAGTCCATGTTGGCAGAACCGACCGAACAGAAACAATCGTCCACAATAAGTGTCTTTGCATGCAACATGCCCGGCTGATAAGCAAGAACTTGTATGCCGGCCTTGAGAACATCTCCATAATAAGACTCGTTGGCCCAAGTCATCCAAAAGCCTCCAGGCTTTTCGGGCACCATTATCTCGACTTTCACGCCGCGTAGCGCAGCAGTCTGCAAAGACTCCAATATGGTTTCGGTAGGCATAAAATAGGGAGTCTGTACCAATATATAGTTCTGCGCATTCTGTATGATATTATTATAGGCCATTCTGATGCTGGCCCACTGCCCCAACGGCGCAGAAATGACAATTTGGACAAAAGCACCGCTAACATGCAAAGAATTCAAAGGCGGATAATATTCGCGACCGGTAATCATCTCGCGCGAAGCATAATACCAATCACTGAAAAATATCTGCTGCAAACTGTAAACCACCGTCCCCTCAAGGCGTGAATGAAGATCCAGCCATTTGCCCCCGTTTTCGCCACGCAAGTAGCGCAAAGCAATGTTCATGCCGCCAATATAGCCAACACTGCCATCCACCACGACAATTTTGCGGTGATTGCGATAGTTCACCCGATGAGACAAACGGCGAAAGTGAACTGGCTGAAACGGCTGGACTTGTACACCGCCACAACGCAGCCGCGCAAAAAAATGACGGCGAACCGACCAGCACCCCACATCATCATAAAGAAAACGTACAACGACGCCACGGCGAGCCGCATCAATCAAAGCATCAGCCACCAGACGCCCCACAGGATCATCGTTGATAATGAAGAATTCCAAATGGACATGATGACGGGCACGGCCTATATCATTCAACAAATTCAGAATAAAGTCATTGCCATCTGTATAGAAACGGGTGTTATTGCCCGAAAAAGGTTCTGCATAGCAAATCCTGCGCATAAGTTCAACCACACTCCTAAAACGTTGTGGCATATTGTCTGGTAGAGGACACACATATTTCAAAACCGTTTTTTGCATCAGCAAATCCAGGCTTTTCTTATTGAAAATGATTTCCCTCCTGATATTTTGTCCGAAAAAGTAATAAAACAACAGGCCAATGACCGGAATGAGCAAAATCACCAGAATCCAGGCAATGGTCTTGACTGGCTGACGATTGTCAAGCATCACGGCACCCATGGAGTTGAGCACCAGAAAAGCATAAAAGGCAATTATGACATATACAACGACAATCACGCAAGCAGACTTGATGGTTTCGTTCACAAAAATAGCACAAAGCATTTAAAGCGCAAAGCAACAATCCTTTTCTTTTGCAAAAAGCACTGGAAAACCGGCAAAAGAAAAAAGTCAGGGCATCTCACGACGACCTGACCTAAAAACGAAATGAACTTATGATATTAAAAGGCTTCAAATTGAATTGTTCCCGGCTCCTCGGGACATGACCCCGATGCGCCAAAGCCGGAAAAACTAACCACGGCCACCTCCCATCCTACCGGAAGAGCCGCTTCTGCGATTACCGTTGCGACGATCATTGTCACCACCCTGCTTCATCTTGCCCATACCGCCTCCGAAGAGGTTAAGTTTGTAGAGAAAATGAACCATAAAGTAGCTATTGATGCCATTTGACCAGCTGTCCCTGCGCATCTGCGCATTGATGCTGCGGGAAATGTTGCTCTGCTGGTGCAGAATGTCAAATAGTTGCAGGCTCAAGGTGGCGGCATTGCCAGCTAGGAAGCTCTGCGATATCTGAGCGTTCCAAACGAGCTCGTTCGTGTTCATAGAACGATCGTTAAAACCTCGACGGCTGTTCATGGCCATGTCAGTTGAAATTGTCATGTTCCATGTTGTATTGATTTGCAAATTGCCGCCATAAGCAAACGTATAAGTATCAAGATTTGACAGAGCCTGTAGGTTGGAACGGGAATGGTCGTAATTGATGCTACCGTTCAAACCTGCTTCCAAGAAATCGGTACGATAGGAAAAACGCAGACGATCTCCCAAAGTCAACGTCTTCATCAAGTTTTTCTCGCTGTCCGAATTTCCGGTACTAATGAAACCGACACTATGCGAGTAGCGCGCATTGACATCTGTCCCTAAGAAAAACATATTATCTGCGCCCATGGACGTGTTGAACATAAACCAACCATCAGCCGACCAATTGCCGTTGATATTCTCAGGACGCGTTGTGCGAACACCGCTTTGAGGATCATACGTAACAGCATTACTGATGCTATTGGATACTTGTCGGAACGACATATCTCCGGCAAAACTCTGCTGGCGCTCTTGAATGTACGTATTATAATGCAGATTGAAAGTATTGGTCCAAGAAGGCTTCAAACCAGGATTACCCTTGGTTATATATAAAGGATCACTGTTGTCCGTCACATCCAAAAGATCGGTCATTGAAGGCTGAGAAGACGAACCACGATAGCGCAATTCCAAACGGCTGAACTTATCCATATTCCAACGCAAGCGCACATCGGGAGATATATTGAACACATTGCGAGTCACTACAGTATCCAATTGATTCTTTTTATAATCAAGTTTTGTATTCTGTGGCTGCAGACGCACTCCGGCACTCAAGTTAAAATCATCGTTTACATAGCGCAAGCCTATATTGACGGTATGAATGTAGTCCTTATATGTAGCATAACGGCTGTTTTCCATATTCAATGCCTTGTTCAGCGAATCTCCTTGCGGCAACATGCCGAAAGCATGGGTATTGCCAAGCCCCCACCCTTGTAAAGAATCAAGTTGGTAAAGAGAACGATTGGAATCAGAATAACGGTAACGGAAATTGTAACTCGTCTGCAAAAACAGCTTTTTCATCAGAGGCTCAGAGTAGCTCAAACGAGCATTATAGTTCCAGTTCTTTGACGGAGAAGTTGAATATTGATTGGAATACACTTCTTTATTGGCCGAACGTTGGAAATAATAAATATCGGATATGCTGAAACTCCGGCTACGGTTTTTAGAATACTCAAAACCACCATCCAAAGATATGCTGCGCCCTTTGTTATTTAACTTGCGTGTAACACCGAGATCCACTTCATATTCATCTTCGTTGCTTGAAGATTTCGATATACGTTTGTTTCGGTTCACGGCAATAGCCGACAAAACAGGCGACACATTCATTAAATGGTTTGAAAAGAACATAGAATCCAATGGATTGTCTGTCCAATCGTAAGGATTGTCGTTGAATGTCGCAGACAACCGATCGGAAATGCTTCTTAACTCCTGATGCTTGAAATCGGGACGCACATAAACAGAAGTCATACTATCCGGATTCCATCTCAAATTCAGTTCCACATTAACATTGGAATTCCTGCTGAAGCTGTGACTGTTGTCATTGTTAAACGAACTGGAACTTCCGGAATTCAAAAAGGTCTCTGAATTACTACGCGAGAGGGCATCCGTATTGGAATAGCCATATCTAATATCTCCACCTATTTGAAAGAAACCGGCCTCGCGTTCTTTCTTCCCGTTGTTCCAGAAATAATCCAAACCGAACGATTTATTGGCCGTTAGTCCGTTATTGCCTCTGCGAAAACCCGGTCCACCACCACGAAAACGGCGGTCCCCCACGTTATTCATCGAACCATAAAAAGTGAAACGCGAATTATCAGTGAAACGATTGGCAAATAAATTGCCAGAATAACGGTCATGATTGCCATATGCCAAATCCACATTGGACGACCAAGCCGACTTGAGCTTCTTTTTCATTTCCAAATCAAGCACGGTCTTTTCATTGCCGTCATCAATTCCTGTTTGCTGCGTATAATCGCTTTGCATATCGTAAGCCTTCACCCTGTTGATAAGAGATACGGGCATATTCTTCATCGCAACTTTAGTATCTCCCTTAAAGAAATCCTTTCCATCTACTCGAATCTCCGACACAGTTTTGCCGTTGATGGTTATTCCACCGTCATCATCCACGACCGCACCGGGCAGTTTATCTATAAGGGCTTCCAATGTCGCTCCTTCGGGTACACGGTAAGCTGCTACATTATATATAAATGTATCATTACGCATTTCCAACTTGGCCAAACGTGTCTTGACTGTTGCAGCTTGCACCATTATATCATTTGGTACTAAGGCTACATTGTCCAATTTGACCTGCGGAGCTGCTTTCGACAATGTTACATTTTTAAATACAGGATTATAGCCTATGCTTGAAAATTTCAGAATAAACTTTCCTGCCTTCTTTGCGTTGACGGTAAAAGTTCCTGACTCGGATGTATTTACTCCTGTAACAAAACTGCTGTCAGCTTTCATTAAACGAACCGTAACAAACGGCAAAGCCGTTTTGTCTTTGCTGTCTACTACCACCCCTGATATGATATAATCCTCAGCAAACATTGTGATAGGTAGCAGTGTTAATACTAAAGTCAGAAACTTTCTCATCTTTGTCTGATTTTTGTTGTTTGATAGATGTCAATGATGCACGCCACTGAAGCGATACCGTTTCTAAGACAAATCTT
This sequence comes from uncultured Bacteroidaceae bacterium, assembly GCA_934426255.1. GTDB lineage: Bacteria > Bacteroidota > Bacteroidia > Bacteroidales > Bacteroidaceae > UBA6382. Next base: position 8,283 of record CAKRYD010000023.1, read on the forward strand.
AATGATGAAAGTTTAATCGAAACTTCTTTTTTTTGCAACATGAAAGCTGCACCATCATCCAAATGACAGCTTCTTTTATAAAAGTCGATATTCGGTATAGGATTCAACATGCTTGACGGTGTTCTGCTTCAACTGCATTAGTTAAACATATAAAATCCTGCACGGAAAGTTGTTCTGGTCTTTTTTCCATTCCTCCATACGACAAAAAACTGTCATGACGTTTTTTATCTACAACCTGTCCGCTTTCATTATCAAGCTGGGCAAAAAGCTGGCGTAAGCTACTTCGCAGCATCTTTCGACGCTGATTGAATGTTGCCTTGACTACGCGTTTGAACAATTTTTCGTTGCAACCCAAATCGGTTGTCTTATTACGCCGGAAACGCACTACGGCGCTTTTTACCTTTGGAGGTGGGTTAAACACCGACTCGGATACTGTAAACAAATATTCCGTGTCATACCATGCCTGCAGCAATACGCTTAAAATGCCATACGACTTCTTGCCGGGCGCAGAAGTAAGGCGCTCGGCAACTTCTTTCTGAAGCATTCCCGTACAACAGGGAATCAAATCGCGATAATCTAGCATTTTAAAAAATATCTGACTGCTTATATTATAAGGATAATTACCGGTAAGAACAAATTGTTTTCCCCCAAACAGGCCGCCCAACTCCATTTTCAGAAAATCATCCTCAATAATATTGTCCCGCAACTCAGGAAAATGTTCTTGAAGGTATTTGGTACTTTCTCCGTCAATTTCAACAACACGAAGCTCACGCTTTTTCTCTATAAGGAATTGTGTGAGAGCCCCCATTCCTGGACCTATCTCAAGCACTGGCAATGTCGGTTCGACATCTATGGTATCGGCGATATCTCGCGCTATGGACATGTCCGTAAGAAAGTGCTGTCCGAGTTTTTTTTTAGGCTGCACCTGATACATTCGTACCTTTTTATTACCTTTGTTCTGCAAAGATAGCACAAACTCTTGGATTCAAAAGAAAGAATGTCCAAGTTTTTTAATCATCTTGCTTTGTTAAAAACTCTTTTCATGTATCAGAAGCTGAATTATAAGGCTTTCGCGCATTAATAAACAACAGAAATTAAATTGAAGACCCACATTAGGAAAGTTCTAAAGATTGTATTTCCCTTTATTTTAGGAGGAAGTATTCTTTATTGGATGTACAGAGACTTCGACTTCTCTAAGATCAAAAATATTTTGTTTCAGGAAATGCATTGGGAATGGATGCTGCTTTCTTTCATTCCGGGCATTTTAGCCCAAGTGTTCCGCGGCCTGCGTTGGCGGTTGGCGTTAGAGCCTTTGCAGGAAAAACCTCGCATTAGAACGTGCATCCAAGCCATTTTTCTTTCATACGCCACAAGCCTCGTTATTCCGCGCATTGGTGAATTTCTACGTTGCGGCATTCTCTCGCGCCATGAGGGCACATCTTTTCCCAAGGCTCTTGGAACTGTCGTCACTGAGCGCGCTGTCGACACATTACTGATGCTTCTGTTGGTTTCCTCTGTTTTTTTGTTGCAAGCCCACGTCTTCATCGATTTTTTCGACATTACGGGATTGAATATCGGGCACTTGCTCTCAAAATTCACTCAAACAGGTATATTTGTCACATTGCTTTGCCTTGTTTGCGTCGGAATACTGGCATATCTGTTATTCAGACGACTGGCATTCATGCACAAAATAAAAGGAATGATGCGCGAAATGTTGGATGGCATCATGTCGCTCCGCATGATCAACGGGAAATGGCGATACTTGGCCTACTCTGTTGGCATTTGGCTGGCATATTTCTTTCATTACTATCTTACGTTTTATTGTTTTGCATGTACTCGCGATTTAGGCATCATGGCTGGCCTGGTATCATTCTGCGTCGGTACCATTGCGGTCATAGTACCGACGCCAAACGGCGCAGGCCCCTGGCATTTTGCCGTCAAGACGATTTTGGTCATCTACGGCCTTACAGCGGCACAAGCCATCGCATATGCTCTTATAGTACATACCATACAGACTTTCCTGCTTGTCCTCCTCGGCATTTATGCCATGGTTGCTCTTTCATGGCAAAAGGATGAACAAAAAGGGAATCTTCTCAAAGACATTTCAAAAACCATATAACACTTACAGCATCATGGAAAATATTCAAGACTTGGAACCAAAAGGCATTTGGAAAAACTTTTATGCTCTTACACGCATTCCGCGTCCATCAGGCCATCTGGAAAAAATTCAGCAGTTCTTGCTTGATTGGGCCAAGGAGCGCAACATCGAGGCATTCAAAGACAATGCCGGAAACATCATCATGCGCAAGCCTGCCACCCCGGGTTACGAAAATCTGACTCCCGTAACTATGGAAAGCCACATGGATATGGTGCCACAAAAGAGCATCGATTCAACTCACGACTTTCTCACCGACCCCATCGACGCCTATATTGACGGTGATTGGGTAAAAGCACGCGGAACCACACTGGGCAGTGATGACGGAATAGGCGATGCTACAGCCATGGCCGTTCTCGAAGATGACTCCATTAAGCACGGCCCCATCGAAGCCATCTTCACCGTCGACGAAGAAACCAGCATGTACGGAGTAAGTCACCTGGCGCCCGAAACCTTAAAAGGGAAAATTCTACTGAATTTCGACAATGAAACAGAAGGAGAAATGGTTATCGGCAGCGCAGGCGGCGAAGACATCCGCCCCTCCATGGAATACAAAGAAGCAGAAGCCGACGAGCACCAAATATCCATGGAAGTAGTACTGAAAGGTTTGAAAGGAGGCCATTCGGGATTGGAAATAGGACTGGGCCGAGCCAATGCCAACAAACTGATGGCGCGTTTCCTGCTGGATGCCGTCCGCAAAACCGGAGCTCACCTTGCTCTTTGGGAAGGCGGAAACATGCGCAACGCCATTCCCAACAATGCGCGTGCAATCTTAAACATTGATCCCAAAGACCAGGAAACACTTGTTACGCTTACTGCAGACTGGCTGCTCACATTCCGTTCCGAACAACAAGGCGTTGAAGACGACATCACTTTTTCAGCCACAGCAACAGAAAAAGCCACATCCATTATTCCCGATGAAATACGCGACAATCTGATAAACGCCATCATGGGCTGCCCCTCCGGCGTAGCACGCATGATTCCGTCTGCACCCGAAATCGTGGAAACATCATGCAACCTGGGCATCGTAAAAGTCGGCAGCGGACGAGCTGAAGCAGACATCCTTGTACGAAGCTCATGCGACAGCCAGCTCGACGCACTCGAAAACACCATTGAATCGGTATTCGCCATGGCCGGCATGGCATGCGAACGTTGCGGACGCTATGGCACCTGGCAGCCCAACTTCGAATCGCCCATTGTAAAGACCGTAGAAAAAGTATATGCCGACCTCTTCGGCGAAGCTCCTCGCGTGCAAGTAGTGCATGCAGGATTGGAATGCAGTGTCATAGGATCCATCTACCCCGACATGGACATGGTCAGCTTCGGCCCCACCTTGCGCTCGCCGCACACACCGTTCGAACGCTGCAACATACCCAGCGTGGCAAAATATTGGAAGTTCGTAAAAGCCCTGCTTGAGAACATACCACCGATGAAATAAGTCAAAGGCAGCAAAGCTGCTTGTCAAAGTCCCCGGAATGCACCGACATGCCGGGGACTTTCCCGTAAAATTAACGTGAGTTCGACGGAATATAAGCACTTATACGAATGGCGAAAAGTTGTTGCATCTTTATAGTGTTAGACAACAAAAAAATACGAACAATAATCGCTATAATCACCGAGAGCAAAGCTATAGAATTATTTTGTAAGGCAGACAATATCTGCAAGTTTTAATGCAATGATGGCAAAATATACGCTAAATCCAACAAACAAACAAACAAACGCACCTCACCGTGATTCAACCATGTCAAAGGCTGAAATTATGCTTGTCATGATACTTTTCCATGACTCCGGCTACTGTTGTCTGAAGCATTTCTATCAGGAAAAGGTCTGCAGGCATCTGCGCCATCTGTTTCCCAACACCGTCTCCCATAATCGTTTTGTGGAATTGGGAAAAGAAGCCGTCCCGTTGGCTTTGTTCATCAAGAAGGTCCTTTTGGGCAAATGCTCCATGGGCTGGTTCTTCGGACTCAAGCTGCATCCGGTATGCAACGAATGATCTGAAAAGAGTATTGATGTCTGTTTCATACAGGCTGCTTCTCAGAAAACGCGCCATCATCGAATCTGTCAATGACGAACTCAAGAACATCGCGCAGGTTGAACAATCAAGGCACAGGAGTTTCGAAAATTTTGTTGTCAACCTCTTGAGTGCAATTGCCGCATACTGCTGCTTCCCAAAGAAGCCCTGTATCAATGTTGCGAGAACGATTGATACGCAGCCAGCCCTGTTCTGATTTCGTTGAACTCACGTAAAATATTAAATGCTTGTTATATATACTTGTTTGTAGTAATGGGTTCATCAAACTTTTAACAAACAAAATATTTTACTTTTGAAATTGGAATCTTGTATAATAGGTTTATTTAAAAGTGCTGACATATAGGCGTTTTCTATGAATTTTTCTTCTGTAAAGAAGCTCATTATTCTTTTATTGTCCAGCGTGTCGGTCGTGAAATTAGCAATTAAGCATTTGCCTGTTACGCGAACAATATTTTTCAGAAACTGCTCTACTTTTGAAGGTGCTACATATTCAATTGTATTGATACATATTGACAAGTCGTATGGCGTTTCAATGTCTATCTCATCAGAAAAATCAATAACTTCACACGGTTGGTCGTTTAAAGGTAGTATCATTTTTGACAAAATAGATGTGTATCTATTGGCATCAAAGCCTATTATAGGAATCCCCATTCTTCGCAAGCCGCTAACATAGAGGCCTGCACCACAACCAATGTCCACTGCTGACATACATTTGATATATTTCCCTATAGAAGCGATTTGAAATGCTAATTTATGGTTGTACGGATATTGCTGAAATCCATTATAATCCCATTTGCCAACAATATTATGGAAACTTTTTTCTTCTTTGATTAGATATTGATCTATGATTTCTATTAATTTTTTGCTGTTAGAGTCGAATTTTCTTGCAAACAGGAATTCTTTATTCATTAGCATAAATAGATGTTCAATATCTAGATTTGCAGGGCAGTTTCCGTTCTCGTATTTCCATCTGATGTAACGAAGATTGTTAGGAATAATATTTTCTTTTTGTTGATATTCATTTCCTAGAATCGTTGATAAATAACTCTCTTCTGGCGCAAATGTAAAACGCATTTTGTTCCAAAGTAGAAAATGTTTCATCGATTTTTTTAATATAATACTTACCGCTTTCCTTGTTATGGAAAACCACTGAGAGCTACCATAAATGTGGTCATAGATGTCCGGAATGCGTCTTTTTATGCCTAGTTTTTTCTGACATCCTATGATTTTGCTGACTTTCTCTAGGTTTTGTGCTGTTACATTGCAAAAATCATGAGGGTAATAATATTGAAACCGGATAAAAGTGTTTTTATCCCATCCCGGATGTGGCAAATGAACCATTTGCATAAACTCCTTTCCTTTGTTAATATTGAAGAATCTTAGAAATTTACTTAATGGCTTTACCGGGTAATCTTGTCCACTTAATAGGTGAAAATATTCGGCATTGCACAAGTGTAAAGATTCTTTCAAAAGAAACATCTCGCATTTTAACATTGAAAAGCCACCCCAATGGACAGCGTATTTCTTGTATACTTTGACAACATGTGGTATTGCTGTGATCTGATTTATTTCATGCTTTGTGAAATCACTTTTCTTGTCTATATGTACAAAGAGATAACAATCTTTTTCAAAGTATTCGATGAGATGTACAAGATGGTTGAAATTTTTGTGTGCTATAATGATTATTGCATGCTTCATTAATGTGTTAATTTACAATATCAAAATGATTTGTTTGAATATCTCGTACTGCGCTTTTTTTTATTTAGACGATAATAGACTCATCGTCTAAATAAAAAAGCGCAAGTTACTTAAGGTCAAATTCATAAAAGCTAAAAAACCAAAGTCCCATATGGTGTTTTGCTTTCAGGTATATGCCTGGGAATATTTTCCCATCAATGGTGAAGTAGGCTTGAAAGTAGCCGGCACGTTGTTTTTTTATGGCATTGTCAAGCTGCTTCAGCAACTGTCGGTCTGTTTCATTCATTTTTTTGGGCAGTAACGGTGTCATGTGCAGATTCCGCTTTGAATCGAAATGGAGCAGTATGGTATATTCGCTTGACGGGGAACTTCTGTCATAAACATAATCTCTGTTTATGCTCCATTCAAAAAGTTTGACGGCCCGTTTCATGGCTTTGTTATAGTCTTTCAATATCAGCTGTTTGTCACGAGGTTTTGCACCCACTTTGACGGGGATGCGTCCGCCACCGCTAATGAAATTGGCATCAATTACCAACTGTGGCTTTCCCAATGGAGAATGAACATCTTTAGATAACGGCAGCATATAGCCGTTTTTAAACCTGTAGGTACTGACGCGGTAGGAAGCCAAGACGGACAAAAGTTTGAAAAGTGTTTCATCAGGCAATAAGTAGCATTCACCGGTTGCCCATTTTGCCGGAATGGCTTCCGTTTCATTATCAAGATAAAAGTTTCCGAACTTTTTTTTCAATTTGGCTTTTAGTTTGTTTTCTTTTTTTGCATTGTGATTACGCAGGCCGACCCAATACAGGTGATACTTTTCGTAGTTATCTTTCCGAATTACATATCTGGATGGGGGCAAGTCATTGCCGTCAGCCTTTTTCAGAAAGTCTGTATGAGAAAGGTAATAGGCCGTTTTACCGTTTTTATTTACCAAAACATCTATATCTTCAGGAATTATAGGTCGCACCCCTTTTCGGGTGCTGCCGTAGAAGCACTCTTTCATTTCATTGACGGTAAGGCTGTCTACCTTTGACATTCCCTGGCAAGGAAACAGGCACCATAATATTAGGGTTATGCTCAAATAATATTTCATTATATCTTAGTAGTTAATATCTGGAGCCGGAATAGTTGAATAATCGCGAATTTCTCCTGTGTTAACATCATATACACCGAATTTCTCTAATGTGGTACCAGAGCCTTTCAATTCGTCCCGCGACCTTAAATCGTCATCTGAATATCTTTGTGCATACTGAGATGGATGATTGTGTACCATGCTATTATAATTGAGGTCTTCATCCCAGTAAGCTTTACAAAAAGTTTCTTGATGTATAGTCATCAACATGCAGTCACCTCCATTCAGTTGTCCGTCTTCGCTGTCATAATATCCAATCCATTCAACGTTGGTGTTACTGGCGAGGAATTGGAACAGTTCTGTTGTTCCTCCCACTATAGTAGAGCCTACAGTAGAATGCATGAATCCATTATCATCTTCATAAGTGGTTTCATAAGAAGAAAAGGTCAAAGAGCTTTCGCAAAGAAAAGAGTTGCTGCCAATGCAAATTTTGTCACCTGTAAATGAATTGTCAGGTGTAGAGGAGATACACTCACCTTTTTCATTAAAGGTATAGACAAAACTTCCGCCAATGAATGTCTCCAACTCTCTTTTGCTCATTTTTTCTTTGGCTTCCTCCAATTGAGCCAAGGTGTACTTCTTTAATTTTTTCATGTAGTGCAGTTTTAGTTTTATAAATATATATCACTTGATACTGTTGCAAATTTAGCGTAATGTTTTTGTTTTTTGCGCGATTGGCGGTATTAATTTTGATTTGTACCGTAAGAACTTATATTTGACAAATTAATTTGCCTAAAGAATAATCAATTTCTAAAGCTGAATATAAAGGCGTTTATCCTAGTTCCTCTCTGAAAAACGGTGCAGTTCTATTTGGACACTTCGGATTATACTATGTTCGGACAATATAAGCACATCCTGTTTTTGTTTTTCAGACATCCTGTTTCCAGTAAATAATTACAGCCTCACAAAGGGAATTTGCAGAAACGAGGCAGACAATTGCAGAATTTCAAAAGAAAATTGTAGAATCAAGACTTGATCGATAAAAACCAAGACTTGGTTTATATTAATCAAGACTTGATTCATATCGACCAAGTCTTGGTTTTACAATTTAAAGCTGTATCTTTGCAATTACAAACTGCGTAACCGCAATATAAATGTTTAAAGCATGAAATATACAATGAAAAAAGTCTCCGACAAGATGAACGGAGGCGAGAAGAAAAAGCTCTACCCGAAAATGGAACGTTACGGACTGGTTGAAATGAAACAACTTGTCCGCTACATTGAAAGCTCATCAAGCTTGAGCGAAGGTGATGTCAAAGGAGTGCTGGCGGCTCTGACCGATGCAGCCATCACTTATATGTCGGTCGGGCACAGTGTGAAAATTGAAGGATTGGGCATCCTTTCGCCCCGTCTGGGACTCAAGGACGAAAATGACAGCGAACGTGGCGAGGAAGGCGAAGTGCGCCACTATGGCCAGTCTGTCGAAGTAACCGGCATTCATCTGAAACCCGACCCGGAACTGCTCCAGAAGTTCAATCTGCATTGCCGTCCCCAACGCATCGAAGCCGTAAGCACTGACTTCGCCCCCGAACACAGTACCATCGAAGAACGTCGCAAGACAGCCATGCAATATCTAAAAGAACATGGCGAGATGAGCATTCACGATTACTCCACCATCGCCCAGCTACCCTATACCACCGCCGGCCGTGAACTGCGAAACTGGAAGGCAGAAGAAGGAAGTTCCATCACTTCAAGACATATCGGACGGAACATATTCTATCTCATCAGAAAAAGTGAGCCCTAACACGGAGCCATCAGCGTTTGCCCAGATTTCGGGCAGTATCGTCTGCAGCAAGACCGACGACACGTTCCAGGTCTTGTGAAAAGCCGTGGTCAAAGCCATTGAGGATGTAAAGGCGGCTCCGCTTCCATATTTCATGGTAGCGTATGCCATAGGTATAAGGCACAATGCGGTCGGCCGTACCGTGAATGACCGAAGCGCGGCCATGGTAACGGGCGGCCGTCTCGTAAATGGGCAGGGAGAAGGCTGTGCGGATGAACTCGCGCCCCAACCAGAGGTTGCCGATACGGACATATATTCAGGAGGGTTGAGCGGGTCATAGACAGCTCCCATCGTATTGCCGCGGATGGCATCGTCGCGCAACACGGCTGCCGGTGCCAGCAGAACGACAGAGGAAATGCGGTGTCCCAGGCGGCCGGCAAGCATGGAAGCCACAACACCACCCTGAGAATGGCCTATAAGACCGATGCGCCCTACATAACCGAGACGGCGGACATAACGGTAGACTTGTTCGGCATCTTCGATTTCGTTCAAGACAGTCATATTACGGAAATCGCCCTCGCTACGCCCATGGGAGTTGAAATCGAAACGGATGGAAGCAATGCCTTTACTCTCCAGACTGTCGGCAAGGAAGCGTAGCATCGAACCCTCCTTGTCGGCTCCGAAGCCGTGCATGATGATGACCATCGGCACCTTCTTTCCTTCGGGAATGTCGGGACATTGAACAACAGCCGAAAGGCGTCCTACTGAGCCTTGCAGGGTAACGGATTCCATACGTGCCGAAACCACAACAGGCAACAGAAAGGCTACCACAAGAGACAGGATTATGAAACGGGCATAACGCATTATTATACTATTTTTTATGACTGATGCGGCAAATATACATCTTTCAGGCCGGACAGAAAGGGAAAAAGACAAAATTGTAACAGTATCAGGCTTCCGAGAAAGAAAACCGAAGGCAATACCACCGTTATGAAGATAAAAAACTAACTTTGCATTCTAATTCATATACCATATTTATATAGATGCAAGAAAGCAACAAACTGCTCCTGGAGACGCTCGTAAAAGCTATCCGGGAAAAGAAAGGAAGCAACATAGTCATTGCAGATTTCAGCAATCTCGAAAATATCATCTACAAATACTTCATCATCTGTCAGGGCAACACATCCACACAGGTAGAAGCCATTGCAAGAGAAGTGGGCGACTACGCTCGCGAGACACTCAAGGAAAAACCTTTTGCCGTGAGCGGATTGGACAACTGCATTTGGGTGGCAATGGACTACGGCGACATCATCGTGCACATATTCCAGCCTGAAGCACGCGCTTTCTATGATCTGGAACATTTGTGGGAAGATGCCAAACTCACACAACTGCCCGATGAAAGCACACCGCGTGAAGACTTCTAAAGACTTACCAACATATATCATCAATGAACAACAAACCAAACAACAGGAACAAAATGAACATGCCCAAATTCAATCTGAATTGGACATATGCGATTATCATCGTCATTTTAGCATATTTGTTTTGGCAAGGCAACGGCAACAACGGAAGCTACCACAAAGAAGTTTCGTATTCTGACTTTCAGGCATACGTGATAAAAGGCTATGCCCGAAGCATCACCGTGAACAAAGGAGACGGGAATGTTCAGATGTTTATCAAAAAAGAACATGTAGGCAAGATTTTCGGAGGCGCAGCCAAGGCGGGAAACGATCCGTCTGTATCGGCCGAATTTCCATCAGTCGACAATGTAGCCCAGTTCCTTGCCCAGCAAAAAGCGGCAAAGCACTTCAATGGCAAGGTACAATATGAAGCCAATGAAGATTTTCTCGGAGGTCTGTTGATGAACATCCTATTCCCCATCCTTCTTTTTGTAGGCATATGGTTTCTCTTTATGCGCCAGATGGGTGGCAACAACGCAGGTGGCGGAGGCGGCATCTTCAGTGTCGGAAAAAGCAAAGCTCAACTATATGAGAAGTCACAAGGCACACATGTCACCTTCAAAGACGTTGCAGGTCAGGACGAGGCCAAGCAGGAAATCATGGAAATCGTCAAATTCCTGAAAAATCCGAAAAAATATACCGAGCTCGGAGGAAAGATACCCAAAGGAGCCCTGCTCGTCGGTCCTCCGGGAACCGGCAAGACACTATTGGCCAAAGCCGTTGCCGGAGAAGCCAACGTGCCGTTTTTCTCCATTTCAGGTTCCGATTTTGTTGAGATGTTTGTAGGAGTCGGCGCCAGCCGTGTTCGCGATCTGTTCCGCCAAGCCAAAGAAAAAGCACCCTGCATTATTTTCATAGACGAAATCGACGCAGTAGGTCGCGCCCGCGGACGCAATGCATCGTTAGGCGGCAACGACGAGCGCGAAAACACCCTGAATCAGTTGCTGACCGAAATGGACGGATTCGGAACAAACAGCGGCATCATCGTACTGGCAGCAACCAACCGCGCAGACATATTGGATAAAGCCCTGCTTCGAGCCGGCCGCTTCGACAGACAAATCCAAGTGGAACTGCCGGGACTTCCCGAGCGCAAGCAAATTTTCAAAGTGCATATGCGGCCGCTCAAGATGGACGACACGGTCGACATCGACCTTCTGGCTCGACAAACACCCGGATTCAGCGGGGCCGACATTGCCAACGTATGCAACGAAGCCGCACTGATTGCAGCAAGAAACAACAAAAACGCAGTTGGCAAACAAGACTTTCTGGATGCCATCGATCGCATTATCGGCGGTTTAGAAAAGAAAACGAAGATAATGACACAAGAAGAAAAAAAGACCATAGCCCTACACGAGGCCGGACATGCCGCTGTGTCATGGTTCCTGCAATATGCCAACCCGCTGGTCAAGGTGACAATCGTTCCACGCGGACAGGCACTCGGTGCCGCATGGTATCTGCCGGAAGAGCGCACCATCACCACCAAAGAACAAATGTTGGATGAAATCTGCGCCACACTGGGCGGACGTGCCGCCGAAGAGCTGTTTACAGGGCATATTTCATCGGGAGCGCTTAACGACCTGGAGACTGTTACAAGACGTGCATTCGGAATGGTAGCCTACCTGGGCATGAGCGACAAGCTTCCTAACCTGAGCTACTACAACCCCGAACAAGACTACTCCTTCAGCAAGCCATATTCGGACCGCACATCCGAATTAATAGACGAAGAGGTAAAGAGGCTCATCAATGAACAGTATGACCGCGCCAAAGCTTTATTGACGGAACATCGCGAAGGACACGCCAGTCTGGCTCAAGTACTGATTGAAAAAGAAGTTATCTTCGCGGAAGATGTGGAAAAAATATTCGGGAAACGTCCTTGGATAAGCCGTTCGGACGAAATAATCGCTGAAAACGAAAATAATCAGGAAGACAAAGACACTGCCAAGGACGAAGACGCAGAAAGCCCAAAAGAGGAGAACCAGAACGAATCCAACAAAGAAAGCAATGAATAACCTAACAAAAAGACTTCTATCGGGCATCGCATACGTAGTCATATTCATAGGTTGTATTGTATATGGCCGGGAAAGTTTCTGCTTTTTGTTTGCTATTACAACAGCATTGGCACTCAATGAATATAATGAATTGGTCATAAAGCATAAATTGGGAATAGTAAACAACACCGTCAGCATTATTTCAGGAGTATACCTTTTTCTGGCAACATTCTGCACAGCAGCTGGCGTAACATCGCCGGTCATTTTCCTCCCATACCTACTGTCGCTGCTGTTTATGCTGGTAAGCGAACTGTACTTGAAGCGCCCGGATCCCATCGCAAACTGGGCCTACAGCTTTTCGGGGCAAATGTACATAGCACTGCCTTTCGCATTGCTTAACTTGTTAGCTTTTTACGGAAATAACGGCATATATACGTCTACAGTCCCATTGGCCGTATTTATATTCATATGGGTAAACGATACCGGTGCATATTGTTTCGGAAGTCTGCTCCACAAAAAGATTCCCTATAAGCTGTTCGAGCGCATTTCGCCCAACAAGTCATGGATTGGTTTCTTCGGAGGTGTCACCATGGTACTTGCAACAGCTTACATACATTGCCTCATCTACTCATCCATCAACAACGAAATTCCGCATCCATTATTGCATTGGATGGGCTTCGGAATGGTTGTTGCCATATTCGGTACATGGGGCGATTTGGTCGAAAGCCTTTTGAAACGCAAGCTCGGCATTAAAGACAGCGGAAGATTCCTACCTGGACATGGTGGAGTGCTTGACCGTTTCGACAGTGCCTTATTGGCTATTCCTGCCAGCGTTATCTATCTCTATGCATTTCATTTTATCTAAATCCATATGAAAAGACTCCTTTTTCTATTAACAGAGATGTTGCTGTTTCTTTCCCTCGAAGCACAAAACATATACCATCCGTGGCAAAACAAACGTGTGGCATACTTTGGTGATTCGGTAACCGATCCTAATGTCAATACAGGAACCAATAACAACCACTATTGGAGTTTTCTACAAGAATGGTTAGGCATTACGCCCTTTGTCTACGCTGTAAATGGGCGACAATGGGATGACATACCACGGCAAACAGACCAATTGAAAAAGGAACACGGTGACAAATTCGATGCAATACTCATTTTTATAGGAACAAACGACTACAACGCCGGCTTGCCAATAGGGCATTGGTACGATGAAACGACAGAAAAAGTATATGCCGCGACCGGAGCACCTCAGCAGCTACAAACACGAAAAAGGCGCATTCCGGTAATAGACAACAAGACCTTTTGTGGACGCATCAACATTGCCTTGAAGAAAATCAAGACAGATTTTCCTGACAAGCAAGTAGTGCTACTCACCCCTATCCACAGAGGCTACGCCTATTTCGGCGACAACAATGTACAGCCGGACGAATCATACCAAAACAAAGCCGGTCTTTATTTGGAAAGCTATATCAAAGCTGTAAAAGAAGCCGGCAAAGTATGGTCGGTACCGGTTATCGACCTTGCCACCCTGTGCGGTCTGTTGCCACAATACATAGAGCAATCTGCCTATTTCAAGGATAAGCAAAACGACCAGCTACACCCCAATGAACGAGGACATCAACGCATTGCACATACACTGATGTACCAGCTGCTCACCATCCCCTGCACATTCTGAAAAAGAGGCGAAAAAGACAAGGCTTAATATCGCTGCATCTTGCCTGCATCAGATTTATTTGACGCTCAATGATGCAACATTTCCTTTGTACTTTTAATAAGGGTACCTATGTGTTCATGAGTCATTTAGGAGCCTAAGCTATAACACTATCTACCTTTCCATGGCTTTATTACCGAAATGACAATGACAGATACGAATAGCACCAACTGCACGATGCCCGCTATTGCCACGTGGTACACATTGTTCCAATAGAAATCACTGCTTACTCCCTTATGCAATAATTGCAGAGAATAAACCATGTTTTCTTTGATAATTATCCCCATATAACCAGCTCCAATAGCTACCAAAATAAACGTTACAATCCATTTCACGGTTATCCACCTTCGCTTAAAGAATCCCCATTTCGTGAAACTGCCATACGCTATAGCTGTCAGCAAAATGCCGACACCACCTGGTATAAGGAAGAACTCATCAATCACTAAATGACACTTTGTCGCCATCAGCATCATTTCTCGGGTGGTTGGAACGGCTCCCAACTGCACACATACCAAAGCCATCACACCACCGACCCACATGACGCAGAAAAACAGATGAAGAATTTTCAAAATGTGCTGTCCCATTACATTCAAAGTTTTCATAATTCGCTTTTTTGATGCAAAGGTAAAGGACTAAAGTAAACTGCGTCGATAACAATTGTAAAGAACGTCACAACTGACAGAACCTTATTTTCTATTCCTTATTCTTGACAATGATACGGGAGTAATGCCAAGATAAGAAGCAATATAATGTTGTGGTACACGAAGTATCATTTGCGGATATTCTCGCAACAGCTTCTCATACCGCTGTTGTGGCGTGAGGTTAATTTGATCAAGAAATAACTGCTGATAGAAGTGGAAACGTTCTATCAGTTTCTCTTCATACAGTTCTCTTGCTTCAGGGATTTTTTCCAGCAAGTCGAAAAAGACACTTCTTTCAACGGCTGTTATTTCCGACGTATCTATGCTTTCCAATGAAAATTTGCTCGGTAGCCTGTAATACAGACTGTCGAACGAGGCAACAATGTCTCCCTCAAAGAAGAACTGGAACGTATGGTCGTTACCATTGTCTGTGAAGAACAGACGCAAGCATCCCTTGCGAATAAGAAGCACACGATTGGCAATTTTCCCCCTTTGAAGCAAAATTGTCTTGGCAGGAACAGCCAACTGCTCCGCGCCACATACTTTGTCAAGTATTTCGGCGTAATCCATTGTGCGCAGTAATAGAGGTCCGACCTCACTTTTTTTCTGAATCAGGAGCAGGACCTTGACGGCAATTCTTGTTCTTGTCCATAAACATTTTATGAAGCATAAATCGTCCAAAGTTCATTTCCGCTTGTTTGAATTTCAAGAACTTTTTAGCAGAAAGAACAGACTGCATCTTGTGATTATAGGTGGTTTCTATTGCTTGTTTTTCTTTATTCAACCTTTCAATCTTCTTAATTATTGATTTGGAGTCGGCCTCTGACAATGCTCCATAGTTGGCTTGATTGAACAGACGAAAAATCTTGCCGTCTATTTCACGTTGACGTTCTTTCATCTGATGAAGCAAAGGGAAAACAGATTCTGATTCAATTAGCGTAAGTCCAGCCTTTGCAGTTATATATTGTTCTTCTTGTTTCATATATTCCCATGGAGAAAAAGCAGGCTTACCCTTCTTAGCCTTAGAATGATTGAAATGTTTCCATGGAACATCAGCACTGTCACTCTTGCAACCTTCAAAATTACTGCCGGCAAACAATGGTAGCTGCACTAAAAATACCAATATGATTATAACAACGATCTTTTTCATGTCGGACTCCTATAAGTTAATAATTGTCTGTTACGCAAGCATAAACATCATTACTATTGATCATCGCAAAATCACATACGTTATCAACATATTGCTCTGCCTGCTCATTTGTCATAGCCACAGTACTTTTCTCAGGCGATTGCGTATAATACTGCTGTTGGATTTTGTATACTTTTACGCCGAATGCCAATCCGCTAATCATGGCTGCCAAGTACAGATAGGGCTTGATACGCACAAAAAGGTTCATTTTGTCCTCAGATTTATCAGAAGACAATGCAACCGAAACCTTGGAATGAGCAACATTGGGTAATTGCTTCATCATATTCTCGGCAAAAGCCTCGAAATATGCATCAGGAACTTTGAATGTACTTTTCGATTGTTCCTTGTAGTGATCTAAATCAATCTGCTTCATATCTATGTCTCCTCGTTTGTTTGACGAACAAACTACCTAATGGTTTAGTCATGCTCATCGAAATATTTTTTTATTTTTTCAACCGCAAAATGATAAGAAGCTTTTAATGCCCCTACACTTGTATCGAGAATCTCACTGATTTCCTCATACTTCATTTCTTGGAAGTATTTCATATTAAAGACCAAGCGCTGCCTTTCTGGCAAGGAAGCAACAGCTTCCTGCAATTGCAAGTCAGTTTCTTCACCATCAAAATAGGGGTCACTGACTAATACAGAAATCGCTCCTGATGCAGATTCAAGATCTGTCATATCTTTCTTTTTCTGCAAAAAAGTAAGACTTTCGTTGATAGCTATACGATATAACCAAGTTGATAGCTTTGCTTCAGCTCGGAAACTATCCAAATTGCTCCAAGCCTTCAAAAATGTATTCTGAAGAACATCATTAGTATCATCATGCGTCAAAACCATGTGACGTATCTGCCAATACAAACGAGCAGAATATGCTTTCACCACCTTTTCAAAAGCCTTTCGCCTTGTGGTTGGCTGAAGCAAAAGCTTTACAAGCTGACTATCTGTATTGACTTCCTTCATCTAATATCATTTTACTTTAAGATGGTGCCATATAAGCTCATCATAATTATAAATATCGGGATAGTACAGCATCTTACCATTTGTTGCACAGGGAAAAGCCGTATAATAAACTATATAAACCGGAACAGCAGGATTGACAATGCAACGTCTTTGAACATTCTGCTTCGTTTTTTCTTCTTCATTCTCACTAATGCCGGGAACTTCAAGAACAGACTTTATATATTCAGCTTCTTTCTCTTGGTTTTCATTGAGTAAGAACTTTGCCAGGTCATAGGGATGTTCTAAACGGATACAGCCATGGCTGACAGTACGCAGAGAACGTTTAAATGCTTCCTTATTATTGGAATCGTGCAAATAAATAGATAATGGATTAGAAAAACGAAAGATGATTCTCCCTAAGGAATTACTTTCTCCATTTTCCTGTCTCACGATATAGTCATTGCCTAATAACATTTCTTCCGAAACCTCAAGAGGAGACACAAATATGCCCGTCTTTCGAGACAGTATTTTAAATTGCTTACGCGCAAAATATGCTGTATCTCCGATATGGTTTATAATATCCTTACGAACGATGCTTTTGGGAACTATCCAATAAGGATTCACATCCAAATGCGTAATAGAACCGGACAAAATCGGAGTTTTACTCTTCAGACTGCCCAAACAGATTTTCATGCTAAGCTTTTGCTGGTTCTTATCAAACGCCTGTAACTGCTGGGCCGGTAAATTCACCCACACAAAGCGTCCCGCATGAGAAAGCTTCATACGCCAACGACTTCTTTCCAGATTTATGCTTAAAATGCGACGCTGCGAATTAGTTAGATTAGAATGCTGCAACTCCTCATAAAGAGCCTTATAGAGAGGATTTTCTGGCTGAACATCAATAAGAAATTGATTTATGCGCCCATCTCTTATGGATTTGAATGCCTGAGAAAGAAAACCCTTATCTACAGCTTCAATCGGCATTCCAAACAGTGTCCTATATTGAATATGTAGCGAATCATCGGCTATCCGTTCAAGATGATTGAAGAGCTTGTTGGGATTGACATAGCCAAAACGCTGTCCGCTGCAATAACGGAGATAACTCTTGGTCAAATAGTATTCCAACGTAGCCAAAGTGCGACTCACTGTATGTCTATTGTTGAATTCGCGCTTTTGCATGCGTTGAAGACTTTCGCTAATGCGATAAAAGAAAAATCGCTGCTCAGACAACCCGGCGTTTCTCACTTCTGCAAGTTTTTGCAATAGTGTATCCGCTTGCTTGCTTACGCCCCAACGACTTATCCACAGATATGGCCGGCGTTCGGCATAATACCGATTTGTTACAATATCTACATAGTTTGTATCTCTATCACATAATCGAAAAGAGTCAATATATGAATCCAATCGTTGTTTGCTGACAATATAATCAGATTCTTTCAATGAACGTAAGTCATCGTACGAAAGGTTCTTAAAAGGATACGGATGCTTATCGTCTGAACAGCTGCTGACGAACAAAGATATAATGAAAAGCACTCCGAGAAGTCTTCCCATATTAATCAGCGAGCATAAGCTCTTATTTATAGCGTAATTTTGCGAACGGCTTTGCCGACCTTCACTATATATATACCTTTCTGCAGATTCAGCAAGAAAGACTTGTCCTCACTATCTACACGCAAAGACAGTACCGGATTTCCACCCGCCAAACTATATACCAACATATGCTGCTTAGCAGCGCCAACAACTCTTACACGTGCACCTTTGGTATATATTTTTACGTCTTGTACTTCTGCTTGAGCTGCTGCAACATCATTTTCAGCCGGAATATCTGCCTGAACGGGCAATACCGCAGTGAAGAAAGCAAAACCTGCTATTATTATACTTCTTGGCAAATTCATTATATCTATTCTTTGATAGCAAAGGTAGTACATTTTTTCGGACTTACAAATCATAGAACGAATAAATTGCACTAATAACATTGTCATTTGGCTTTTTCAACTCAAAAAGGGCTCAAAACAGGAAGTCATACGTCCCTTGCAATAATTTCAAGACGGTTTGTTCACCGTTCTGCAATACACTCACACCTTTAGCTTGGCGCAGAGCCTTCCCCGATTCTGTAATTGCCTTTGAATTGGATACGGGCAAATATAATGTGGCATAGCTGCCGACCGGTATGGTCAGGCGTATTCTTTTAGTTTTTTGTGTACAAGAAATATCCGAAACCACTTTTCCATAAGGAGTATCGTAAGCATAATAAACGCTGTCGAGCTGCTGCGAAAATGTCGGACGTACCACAATATGACGGAATCCAGGTTCTTTTTCATCTGCATTGATACCTGCCAAACAGCGATAGAACCAAGTCAAACCACTTCCGAACATGGGATGGTTTCGAGAATTCTGCCCGTCAAACTGCTCCCATGTAGTTGTAGCTCCTTGCTCAATCCAATAGCCAAAGCTGGGAAAGTCTTTTTTATTCATCGCATTATATGCAACTTCATCCAGTCCGTTCTTCGTCAGTGTCTCAAAAAAGTATTTGGTTGCCAGGAAGCCTGTATTTATATGACCGCCATGAGTTTCAACAATTTCTTTCTTCAGGCTGTTCACAACATCAGCCTTCCGATCTGCCGGGACTCCCATCACGAGAGCATATATGTTACTGCCAAAATCTCCATAAGTCTTGGCTGACGCGTCATAGTATTTGTCATTAAAGGCTTTTTTCGTTCTATCAGCCAATTCTCTATATTCAGTTTCTTCTACGGAATGACGAAGCACTTGTGCCGCACGAGCAGTAAAATCGGCGCACTGCCACAAATAGAAGGTATGAACCAAATCGTCTTTTGGCAATCCATATGGAGGGCACCAGTCTCCCAAATTAAACCAATAGTTCGGTTCTGACGAATCCACATTGGTCCTCTTTTGGAAAATCGTCCCATCCGGCTGAAGCCATGTAAGCATCCAGCGTATCTGCTCTTTCATGGCATAATAACAATCTTCCAACATTTTTCTGTCGCCATACTGCACATAATACTCCAAAGGCATCAGATTCATGGCTGCGCCCCAAGCCACACCACCGCCACACCCCGGCTGCCAAGGGGCGCTGTTTGGCTCGTAGCCCGTATCCTTGTCTTGTGCATCACGCATATCACGAATCCATTTTTGATAGAATGCCGCAGCATCAAAATTGCACATCACTGTTGCACAAGCTGCCTGGCCATCTCCTGTATAGGGCAATCGTTCACGATGCGGACAATCGCTGGCAATGCATCCATGCATATTATCTATTTGAGAACGACGCCATATTTCGTTGATCTTATTAAACAGAGGATTAGACGTGCTAAACTCTGCAGAAAGCTTCACATCTGTATTTACGGCCTCAGCCTGCAATTGAGTTTCCGTCAGATTTTTTACACCGGAAATGACAGCTTTGCTAAAAACAAACCAAGTAAAACGAGGCGCATAGCTTTCTTCTGCGTTTCCTTTATATATATACTGTTGCGTTCCTTGCGGCGACTCACAAACATAATTTACGCGCAACGTGTCTCCACGCTGGCCTTGAATGTTCTTGAAACGTATCCAGCCGGCAATCTCTTTTCCAAAATCTACTTCATACTTCCCATCATCGAGCTTTTTCAATTTGACAGGAGAAAGGACTTCAGTAATCTTATCTCCGGGAGACGTTTGTGCTGTAAGCACTCCGATTGGTCCGTCAACAGTTTGAACGGATTTCCATCCCTCTTCATTGCACGAAGCAGATGCCCATCCACGCGTTTCGGAACTTGCATCATATATTTCTCCCTGATAAATGCCATTATACTTGATGGCTGAAGGCTTTGTAAGCCAGCTGTCATCACTTACGACTAACTGCTTGCTTCCATTTTCATAGGTTATCTCCATTTGCAACAGCAAACAAGGATGTCCGTAATAACCGGCTATGGCCTTATCTGGATTGTAAAAGCCGTTTCCCAATATAACACCCATGGCATTTTCTCCATTCTGCAATTGAGATGTCACATCATAAGACATGTACAGCACTCTATATGCTCGAAAGTTATCCGATAATTTGAGCGCGACCGATGGGTCTGTCAGATGCTTGCGCTTCGTATAATTGCTCAAATTAGGTACTAAATAATCGTCACCAACGCGTTTGCCGTTCAGATAAAGCTCAAAAAAGCCCAATCCGCAGATGAAGACTTTTGCCTGCTTCACTTTACCTCCAATTTTAAAGCCCTTACGCAATAGCGGAGCGCCGCCATTATTTTGCTCAGAGCTTATCCAACGACCTTTCCAGTCTGAACGTGACAACAGTCCCATGCCCCATTTAGAGGCTTCACTCCAAGCCGATACTTTTCCTGCCTGATCCCATGTGCGCACCCGCCAATAGTAGTCGGCACCCGACTTTAAAGTCTTTCCGCCATACTCTATCAAATTTGATTCTGAAGACTGCCGTTTGCCCGAATTCCAAACATCATACCGCCCGGCTTTCAAATTCTTCATACTTGAAGCGACAACTATCTGATAGGCAGTCTGCCTGCAACCGCGAAGCCGCTTGTTCAATGTTTCATTTATCCATGAAAGACGAGGTTGCTCTGCATCAACCGTTGTAGGAGCAACCATGTGCTCTACTTTTAAACCGGTCACTTTCAACTGAGCCAAAGACGCAGGCAAAGACATTGTCAAGGCCACTGCAAATGCTACGAATCTTTTATAAGTAGGTGCTATAAATGTCATACTTGTAACTTTAAAATAGTGTATGTACTGCAAAAGTAAAAAAAATCTCTTCAAAACTGCCTTGTTTCCATAGATTTCGTATTTTTGCCGTTACAATAAATCCCACAAATGAAAAAGTATACCATTCTCCTTTCCGGCATTCTGCTTTCTTTGTCTATACAGGCAGAAAAAATTCATCGCGTTGTTTTCAACCCCAATGAAGTAATCACTGGTAAAAAAATCGCATTGAAAGACATCAACCCCAATTTGCCCGCCAATTGGGACAGCTTCGGCTACGTAGTCATAGAATACCGCATTTCCACGTCCCAGCGATTCCACGTAGGTTTCACAACAGATGGAGGATACAACGAACTCCGCATCATGAGCTACGTGCCCAATGCCTGGAACCGTTTTGCCATTCCTCTCCGCTTTTTCACTCAACAACCAGGCTCTGCCGTAGACCTTGCATCCACCTACAACCAGCCTCGCTATACAGGTTGGATCAATCTCGGCGGACATCGTTGCCCGCTACATGGCATCGACTCCATAGGCTTCCGCATGCGCAACCCCATAGGAAATCCTTTTCTGGAGGTTCGCAATGTATACCTAAGCCGTGAAGATCCCGGTGACTTGTATATGGAAAGCCGCCCTGCCGTCGACCAATTCGGGCAAAGCAACCTGATAGACTATCCCGACAAAGCACACTCTCTGGAAGAATTGCAGCAAGCTTGGAATAAGGAAAGCAATGAGCAGGTAACGACATCTGCTTTCAACTATTCGCGCTACGGAGGCTATAAACAAAAGAAAGTGAAAGCCACCGGCTTTTTCCGGACACAGAAGATAAAAGACCGTTGGTGGCTCGTTGACCCTGATGGCTACCTATTTCTATCGGTAGGAGTCGATTGCGTACACCCCGGCAACGGTGGCACTATCCGTGATGTCAACAAGCGTGGCGGCATGTTCCAGAGCCTTCCTCCTACGGACATTATGCGTAAAATGGGACAAGCCAACCGCAACGATGGGAGTGTGAGCCTTTCTTTCGGACTTTGGAATCTTTACCGCCGCTATGGTGACGACTGGCAACAGAAATCCATGAACATGATTTTCAAGCGGATGGACAAATGGGGAATCAATACCATTGCCAACTGGTCTGATGGAAGAATTCAAGAAGCCGGTCATAAGGCCTTTTTACGCCAATTATACGGTATAGGGCTTTCGCACTCCTTAATGGGGCTTGCCGATGTCTACAATCCTTCGTTCCTTACAGATTTAGACAAGGCCATGCAAAAGCAAACCGCTTCCCTAAAGGACAATCCATGGCTCATCGGATATTTTTTAGGAAACGAGCCTGCATGGTTGGGCCGCGAAGGGCAGCTTACACAATCTATTCTTGACGGAAATGACACTCCAATCAAGACGGCACTCAAGAAGTTCCTGGCAGAGCACGGCGACACAAAACAATCGCGCAGCGACTTTGTTTTCAAAACGTTCGAGACTTTCCTGCTTGAAGCCGACAAAGCCTTGAAACGCCATGACCCCAATCATCTGAATCTGGGCATGCGCTTTGGCGACCCCTATGGCTTGAGCGACAGAATGCTGCAACTTTGCGGAAAGGCCTTCGACCTATACAGCTTCAATTGCTACGACCGCGCACCGCGCAAGGAAGGGCTCGACCGCATCAAGCAACTGACCGGACTTCCCATCATTATCGGTGAATTCCATTTTGGAACTGTTGACCGCGGCTACGCACAGTCGCTTTGGCAAACGGACTCTCAAAGAGATCGCGGCAATGCTTACCGCTATTACGTGGAGCAGGCTTATGCTCACCCGTCACTGGTTGGAACTGCCTACTTCCAATGGTCTGACCAAGACCTTACCGGACGCTTTGACGGCGAAAACTATAATTGCGGGCTTGTCGACGTCACCGACCGCCCCTATAAAGAACAGGTGGAAGCCATGACACAAACAGCCACGCGCCTCTATGACATCCACAACGGCAAGCTCAAGCCCTACGACCAACCCGTCAAGCGGATGTGCGGCCACGAAGGCATGCCCAACCAATGGAACAAATAGAATGTCATCAGGCAAAAACCCGTACAACTTCATTCTTCTTTTAAAAAGACATCATCCATGAGGCCACTCATTCTGATTTCCAACGATGACGGCATCAATGCCAAAGGGCTGCATGCGCTTATCGGCATGTTGAGCCCTCTTGGCAACCTATTCGTCGTCGCTCCCGACAGAGCCCGTTCGGGAGCATCGTGCAGCATCACATCCGGATATCCCATCAAACAGACCCTCGTCAAATCTGAGGACGGTCTGACCATGTATACCTGCACCGGAACTCCGGTCGACTGCGTCAAACTGGCTCTCGACCAAATGTTAGGACGACAGCCCGACCTCATTGTCGGCGGTATCAACCATGGGAACAATGCAACCATCAACATACACTATTCTGGCACCGTAGGCATTGCCATTGAAGGCACCCTACACGGCATTCCCTCTATAGCCTATTCTCTGGACAACCAAAGTGCCGATGCCGATTTCACGCCCCTGACCTCTTACATCCGGCGCATCACAAGTCTGGTACTTGAAAAGGGGCTTCCGTTCGGTTCGTGCCTGAATGTCAACTTCCCATCTGCCCAAGCTTTTGCCGGAACACGCATCTGCCGCATGGCCTATTCAAGCTGGATTGACGAATATACCCTTTGCAACCATCCTCACGGAGAGCATTACTATTGGCTCGGAGGTGAATGCATCAACGATGAACCTGACGAGAGCGACACAGACAGTTGGGCACTTGAGCGCGACTTCATTGCCATTACGCCCATCAAAGTCGATGCCACCGATTTTGAATTGAAAGATATGTTAGGCAACTGGGACTTATGAAATACTTTCTTATAGCAGGAGAAGCCAGTGGCGACCTGCATGCTTCGCAACTCATGCAAGCCCTGCGCAGCATTGACAACAATGCAGAATTCCGTTTCTACGGCGGCGACAAGATGAGTGACGTAGGCGGCATTCGTCTGTGCCATTACCGGGAAATTGCCTACATGGGTTTCATTCCTGTGCTGCTGCATGCACGGGTCATACTGCGTGCCATGAAGACTTGCAAGCAATCCATCCTGCATTGGAAACCCGATGTAGTCATACTCGTCGACTATCCGGGATTCAATCTCTCTATCGCGAAGTTCGTAAAAAGGCATACAGATATACCTGTCTACTACTACATCTCCCCTAAGATCTGGGCATGGAAAGAACACCGCATCAAGCAGATACGTGAAAACGTTGACGAGCTGTTTTCCATTCTTCCATTCGAAGTTCCATTCTTCGAGGAAAAACACCACTACCCCATCCACTACGTAGGCAACCCTTCAGTCGACGAAATCACACATTTCAAGCACAATTATCACGAATCGTCAGCCGATTTTGCCGCCCGTTACGGCCTTTCGCCCCAACAGCCGATTATTGCCCTCCTGCCGGGAAGCCGCCGACAAGAGGTCAAAGACAATCTGCGGCGCATGGGCAAAGCCGCAGAACCCTTTGTCGGCAAAGGCTACCAAATAGTCATCGCGGGTGTAACCGACCTGCCGCGCTCCTACTACGAGCAACATTGCCCCATGCTGCAAACCGATGCTGCTTTCCACCTCATCGAAGAAGCCACCTACCCACTGCTTGTCCATGCCGAGGCAGCCCTTGTCACATCAGGCACGGCAACCCTCGAAACTGCCCTCATCGGCACACCGCAAACAGTGTGCTACTACGCACCGTTGGGTTTTCTTGTGCGTTTCCTGAAAAAACATCTGCTTCATGTCCCCTACATATCCTTGGTCAACCTCATTGTGGGGCGCGAAGTTGTGCCCGAGCTCATTGCCGACCAAATGAACATAAAACAACTGCGCTCTCATCTCGCCAGCATAATAAAAGGCGGACATGCGCGCGCAGCCATGCTCGAAGGCTACCGGGAGATGACCAAACAATTAGGTCCCGAAGGCTCGTCTGAACGCGCAGCCTCCATTATATTCTCTCTGTTGAACCGACAAAAGCTCAAGCCATAACACCGGCATCCGCAAATGCTGAAAAGTCTCCCTGCGTCATCCAAATTGCCGCACACCCTTTCAAAAAGTCTCCCTACGGATTTTTTACCTGACAAAGCCCTTTTTACGCGCAAGGTACCTAACGAAAATTAAAAGAGAAATGTTATCTTTGCAAATGAATAAGGATAAACACAATTGAAATCCTGTTCTTGCGTTATAATAAGAAAGCAGCCTGTGTGGCATTCACCAGAACACAAAAAACAATGAAAGCAGTCATATTAGCAGGAGGATTCGGTTCGCGCCTCAGCGAAGCCACATCGCTCATACCAAAGCCCATGGTAGAAATAGGAGGGAAGCCCATCCTGTGGCACATCATGAAGACCTATAGCAGTTACGGCATCAACGACTTCATAGTATGTTGCGGCTACAAGCAGTATGTCATCAAAGAATACTTTGCCAACTACTACCTTCACAACAGTGACATGACCATTGACCTTGCAGCTAATTCCGTAGAGATACACTCCACCCACGCCGAGCACTGGCGTGTTACGCTGGTAGACACCGGGCTGAACACCATGACCGGCGGACGCATAAAGCGCATCGAGCCATATGTGGGCAAAGAACCCTTTTTGCTGACCTACGGCGACGGCGTTGCCGACATCGACATTGCAAGAACCATTGAGGAGCACCGTAAGAGTGGTGCAGCCATTTCCATGAGTGTCTACAAGCCCGAAGGCAAATTCGGAGCCGTCGATATCGACGCAGCCGACAACACAGTGCGTTCGTTTCGCGAGAAGCCCGACGGTGACGGCAATTGGATCAACATAGGCTACTTTGTCTGCGAGCCCGAAGTGTTCGACTATATCCCGGCCGACGATGACACCGTTGCCTTTGAGAAAACACCATTGGAAAACCTGGCTCGCGACGGGAAGATGAAAGCCTACAAGCACCACGGCTTCTGGAAGCCCATGGACATGCTGCGCGACAACAAAGAGCTGAATGCCATGTGGGAAACAGGGAAAGCACCGTGGAAAATATGGTAACACACGCACCCTACAAGAAGATGACCATGTACAACGAATTGAGAGCATTTTATAAGGACAAGCGCATATTGGTAACAGGACATACAGGCTTCAAAGGTTCATGGATGTCCATCTGGCTCCACGAGATGGGGGCCAAGGTAATCGGCCTTTCGCTCGACCCCAAGACACCACGCGACAACTATCTGCTGAGTGGTATCGGTGGCAGAATCGAAGCCGACCTGCGCGGTGACATCTGCGATGAAACCAGGATCAGGTCTGTTTTCAATGAATGGAAGCCCGACATGGTTTTCCATCTTGCGGCTCAGCCTTTGGTGCGCCTGAGCTACGAACAGCCCACAGAAACGTTCATGACCAACGTGATGGGCACCATCAATGTAATGGAAGCCATGCGCCAACAAGCCGAAACGCGTGTCGCAGTCATGATAACAACAGACAAATGCTATGAGAACAAAGAGCAGATATGGGGCTATCGCGAAAACGAAGCCATGGGAGGTTACGACCCCTACTCTGCAAGCAAAGGAGCTGCTGAGATTGCTATCAGTGCATGGCGCCGCAGCTTTTTCAACCCTGAGCAGTATGCTGTTCATGGCAAAAGCATCGCGAGTGTGCGTGCCGGCAATGTGATAGGCGGCGGCGACTGGGCCAAAGACCGCATCATCCCCGACTGCATACGTGCCATCGAAGCAGGAAAGGCCATCGACATACGTTCGCCACATTCCATCCGCCCCTGGCAGCATGTGCTGGAACCCATCGGCGGCTATCTGCTGTTGGCCATGAAGATGTGGGAGGAGCCCACTCACTATTGCGAAGCATGGAACTTCGGCCCCGATGCCGAAAGCATAGCCGATGTGTGGACCGTAGCCACGGGACTGACACGTCATTACGGGAAGGGCACCTTGCACGATGCCTCTGACCCCGACGCTCTCCACGAGGCCAAGCTGCTGCTACTCGACATCAGCAAGGCACGTTTCCGCCTCGACTGGCAGCCCAAGTTGAATCTCGACGAGTGTCTGCGCCTGACAGCTGACTGGTACAAACGCTACAGGGACGAAGACGTCTACGGGCTTTGCCGGGAACAAATCATACAATTCGAAGCATGAGAGTATTCATTACAGGAGCAACGGGATTCCTCGGTTATCACATCGCCCGCACATGTTTGGCCAAAGGACACGACGTAGTCTGCCTGCACAGGCCGGCATCCCAAAATCCGTTTAGCGGCACAGAAAACAGCCGCATCACTTGGGTCACAGAAGACGAAGCCCGTAATCGTATAGGCTTTTTGCAGCCGGAAGTGCTCATCCATGCCGCATGGGGAGGCGTGTCGGCCCAAGGAAGAAACGATGCAACAGTGCAGCAGGCCAACATCGACCTGACGCAGCGCATCATGAAACTCTACCCCTACCGGCAAATCATCATGCTGGGCAGCCAGGACGAATACGGACGCATAGACCGCGAAATCGATGAGCAGCAACCCGCATGCCCCCTATCGGAATATGCCAAAGCAAAAGTTGCCTGCTGCAACATGTTGGAAGATTATGCCACGGCCGCCGGAGCCGAATGGCAATGGATTCGCATCTTCAGCATCTATGGCGAAGGCCAGCAAAGCTGTTGGCTCATACCTTCAGTCATCGACAAGTGCCTGAGCGGTGAAAGTGTCATGGAAACCACCCCCGGCGAACAAATATACTCCTATCTCTACTGCAACGACTTTGCCGAAGCCATAGCCGCCTGCATAGGACAAACAGGGAAAAGCGGCATCTACAACCTTTCGTCGTCACATCCCATTGCACTGAAAGACCTGTTCAGCCTCATCAAGAAGCTGACAAAGGCTCCCATCAGCTTTAGTGCGACACTGCCCTATCGCGAGAACCAATCCATGGTGATACTCGGCAACTGTCACAAGTTTGTCAACGCATTCGGCACATTCGAACATACATCTCTTGAGGAAGGCCTGGCCAATGTCATACGCGAGCATCGGCAGGCCATCACCCAACCAAACAACAATATCTAATGGATAGCATCACATTTGCCCGACAAATCAGAAAGACATCCGTCCAAATGGTGCACGACGCCAACGCTTCCCACATCGGCGGAGCACTGTCAATGGCCGACATTTTGGCCGTACTCTATACCGACATACTGAAGTATGACCCCCAAAATCCCGCATGGGACGAACGCGACCGCTTCATATTGTCGAAGGGACATGCCTGCGTTTCGCTCTACGCGGCACTGGCCCTGAAGGGATTTTTCCCCACACTGCAGCTGGCCACCTACGGAAAAAACGGCAGCGAGCTGCTTTGTCACATCTCGCACCATGTTCCCGGAGTGGAGTTTTCGGCCGGAAGCCTGGGCCACGGACTCCCGTTTGCCGTGGGCATAGCATTGGCAGCCAAGCGCAAAAGAAAGGACTTCAGGAGCTTCGTTGTAGTGGGCGACGGCGAAATGGACGAGGGATCCAACTGGGAGGCACTCATGTTTGCAGGCCACCATCACCTGAACAATCTCTGCACCATCATCGACTATAACAAGATACAGAGCCTCGGCACAACCGAAGAAGTCATGACCCTCGAGCCGCTGGCCGACAAGTTGAAAGCCTTCAACTGCCGCGTCATTGACATCGACGGGCACAACCACACAGAACTGCTCACGGCTTTCCGCCAATTCGAAGCCGAACCCGGGCAGCCGACCGTAATCATCGCCAACACCATTAAGGGTAAAGGCGTATCGTATATGGAGGACAATCTGGCATGGCACTACAAGTCTCCCAACGACGAACAGCTAAAAGCAGCAATGGAGGAATTAGGACAATGAGAACAGCATTCATACAACAACTGATAGAGGAAGCCGGAAGAGACGAACGCATCTTCCTCATCGTAGGCGACTTAGGCTATAATGTGGTAGAGCCCTTCCGCGACCTTTACCCCGAACGTTTCCTCAACGCAGGGATTGCCGAGCAGCAAATGACCGGCATGGCAGCCGGACTGGCCCGTGAAGGCTACAACGTGTTTATCTATTCCATAGCCAACTTCCCCACCCTGCGTTGCTTAGAGCAGATACGCAATGACATTACCTATTATAATGCCAACGTGAAAATCGTGGCCGTGGGTGCCGGCTATGCCTACGGAAGCCTGGGCATGTCGCATCACGCCACAGAGGAAATTGGCATCATGCGCACCTTGCCCAACATGACGGTGGTATCGCCTTCCGACCCCAGTGAGGCACGCAGCATTGCCACATTCGCCGCAGGCCACGAAGGAAGCATGTATATACGTCTTGGAAAAGCCGGTGAAAAGCAGGTCTTTCCCGACACAGTAGACCCGCTGGAGCCTTACAAGCTGCACTGCCTGCAGGAGTCTTCGTCCAAGAACATCGTCATTGCTACGGGTTCGATACTCTATGATGTTGTCAACCAAGTCAAAGAGCTTCGTGTTGACACGGCCATCTACAGTGCTCCGTTTCTCAATCCCTTGCGAAGCGGACAAATCACAGCTTTGGTTGAACGCCATCCGAATGTCATCATCGTCGAGGAGCATCAGAAGAACTGCGGACTGGGTTCGGCCGTTCTGGAAACACTCGGCGACCTCTACGGTGCAGGGCTCATCCACACCTTTCCTCGTGTTCACCGCATTGCCATCCCCAACAGGTATGTCAGCGTTTCGGGCAACCAGCAGTTCTTGCGCGACTATAGCAACCTGAAGCTCAGCAAACATCTTTTCATAGAAGACTGATGTCGCTGCTCCGATCTCTCGCACGCAAGATAGGAATGGACAAGTCCATAGCCTACACATCGGCAGCCCGCATCCTACAGGCTGCGGGAGGAGTGATTACGGCACTGTTTATCGCCCGTTTCCTTACCGGTGTGGAGCAAGGTTTCTACTATACCTTCGGCTCCATATTGGCCATACAGACCTTTTTCGAGCTGGGCTTGAACGGCATCATCACGCAATATGTGGCCCACGAGGCTTCCCATCTCACATGGCAGGGACGGTGTCTCGAAGGTGAATCCGTCTATCGTTCGCGCCTCTCGTCACTGTTGCATTTCTGCTTCAAGTGGTACAGCTGCTTCGCCGTTGTGCTGTTTGTCGTGCTGATGATTGCGGGCTTTGTGTTCTTCAACCGCTACGACCACACCGGAGGCACCGTCAGTTGGCGCCTGCCATGGATAATACTCAGTGCCACCACTGCGGCCAACCTCATGATAGCCCCCCTGTTTGCTTTCCTCGAAGGCCTGGGCAAGGTGAAGGAAGTGGCCAAATACCGTTTCTGGCAAATCGGCCTGGGGCTGTTCATCGTGTGGCTCTGTCTGGGCTGCGGTGCCAAGCTCCTCACGGCTGCAATCAACAGCCTCACATGGGTCGTTGTGGCTCTGCTGGCCTTCACACTATCCTCGTTCGGCTCCATACTGCGCGAGGTTTACAGAATCAAAGTGGTGGAAAAGGTGTCATACATCCGCGAGATTTTTCCCTTCCAATGGAAGATAGCCCTCAGCTGGATCAGCGGCTACTTTATCTTCCAGCTGTTCAACCCCGTGCTCTTTGCCACCGACGGAGCAGTGGTGGCCGGCCAGATGGGCATGACACTTGCCGCACTCACAGGCATTCAGGCCCTGTCATACAGCTGGACATCCACTAAGGTTCCCACCTATTCGGGCATGATAGAGATGAAACGCTACACCGAGCTCGACACCTTGTTCCGGCGAACACTCAACCAGTCTATCGGCATCAACGCATTGTGCCTGATGCTGTTCTTCCTGGTGATTTTCGCCATACGCCACTACCACATCACCATTTTCGGGCTCTATCTCGGCGACCGTTTCCTGGCCTATCTGCCTTTGCTCATGATGATGATTCCCGAATTTGTCAACCAATATATATCGGCCTGGGCCACCTATCTGCGATGTCACAAACGCGAACCTTTCCTTGTCAACTCCATTGTCACAGGCATCCTCTGTTGCCTGTCAACCATAGGGCTGGGGCGTTGCTTCGGGGTCAACGGCATCACCATAGGATATTGCATCATCACATTGGCCGTCACTCCATGGGGCTACTATATATATTCAACCAAAAAGAGACTATGGCACAACCCGCATTAGCGTTTCACAACAAGCTGCTCTCCCTATGCCTGCCCACCTACAACCGCGCAGACTGCATATACCAACAACTGAAAAGGCTGCAACAGTTGTCGCACGACGAACTGGAACAGATAGAGATTATCATATCCGACAACTGCTCACCCGACCATACCCGGCAGACAGTCGAGAAATTCAGCAACAGCATTCCCTTCGTCTATCTGCGCAACAGCGAAAACATAGGTCCCGATGGTAACTTCCTGCAATGTCTGAGAAAAGCAACCGGAAAGTATGTATGGCTGCTGGGAGACGATGACTATCTGCGCACCGAACACATACACATCCTGCTCGACGTCCTGAAAGACCGGGAGCCCGGACTTCTACATATCGGAAAAGCCGATAAGGCTCATCCCTACACCACATATAACGACATCGACACCTTTTTGTCGCACATCGGAGTGATGATCACCTTTATGAGCGGCAACATCTTCCTGCGCGAGGCTGCCATACGGCTCGACTATACGCCCTACGAAAAGACCAACCTGTTGCAAGTGCCCATGTATCTTTCGGCGGCACTCTCGGCAAGCACCAACATCATCATGCACCTGCCTTTCTACGACGCCCCCACCATGATGGCCAGCAACGGCGGCTACAACCTGATTAGGGTCTTTGTGGTCAACCTCTCAAATATACTGGACGAATACGAAGAAAAAGGCATATCGCCACACACCATCATGATGGTTCGCAACAGCACAAGCGACTTTATTGCCCCTTATGTCTTTAATTATATGATACTCCGACGCAAGAGCAACTTCGACCTGAACCGGGGATGGAGCATCCTGCGTCAGTATCTCGGCTGGCCACGACTGGCATTGTCCATTCTCAAAATGCTGCTCAACCCGCAGCTCATATCGCAAGTGCTCACCAAAAGGATCCTCATGTTCAAGGAACTGCTGTGCCGCATCATCGGACGGATGTCGCTGTGGCTGTGCCCCGTAGTGCCCTACGAACGCATCAAGGTGACGTGCAACCTCATTGCCTCCTACCGCTTTGCCTATCGCACACCCACACATGTGCGTTGCTACATCGAAAGGCCGTTCCACATATTCGGGCCGGAATATATCCGTCTTGGGCAAAACTTCAACACACGACCCGGCCTGCGCATCGAATGCCTCCGACGCCTCGACCACGACCCTCAGCTGATTATCGGCAACAATGTCACGGTCAACTTCAACGTACACATCGGAGTAATAGACCGCATTGAGATTGGCAACAACGTGCTTATTGGCAGCAACATACTCATCACCGACCATTCCCACGGCAACACCCGCAGGGAAGACCTTGACACACCACCCGGACAGCGACCCATCGTGTCAAAGGGCCCCGTCATCATCGAGGACAATGTGTGGATAGGAGAAAACGTTTCCATACTCCAGAACGTGCGCATCGGACACAACAGCATCATAGGAGCCAACGCCGTGGTCACCAAAGACGTACCACCCTACAGCAAGGTGATAGGCAACCCCATGCAGATTATTCCGGCACAACCCTAAGCAGCCCCCTATGCAATGCGGCACATTGAAAGGTGTTTCATCTACATGAAACAACCTGTTTCCCCTATAGGACACAACCTGTTTCCTGTACATGTCACTACTTGTTTCATGTACAGAAAACTACTTGTTTCATGTACAGAAAACTACCTGCGCCCCTGCACATCGGCGTCTCTGCCCTCGCAGATGGGCCTCTTCAATGACTGACAAACGACCTGCAAATACCAAAAAGCGGCCTGTGAGTCTTCATGAACTCACAGGCCGCCATGGCGTGACCGGAAGGCTTTC
>CAKRYD010000024.1 GCA_934426255.1 uncultured Bacteroidaceae bacterium
CCTGAAGTCTTGGCACGCCATTGAAATATGTCGTTTTTGTCGCGTGGACGTATATAGTCAAACCAGGCAAAATTCTTGAGAAACGACTTTTCACGCGGCACAAACGCAAGGGGATAAAACGTTCCTGTCGCTTCGCGTGTCCATATCTTTGAAGCCTGTTTGTTTTCCATATACATCTTGGCCAAGCTGGTTTCCATGTAGTTCATCCCAATCATAATGCTGTCTTCATCGAAAGCATAATATACTACCTGAACGTTTCCCATCACATGGTTTTCTTTTAACTTTCCGTTATCAAAGAAAAAGCGCATTTCCTTTCCTGTGATTTGATTGTAATGAAGCGAATCCAACTCTTCGACCATCAGGGCCTGATTGATTACACGAATGCTGTCTAATGTCGAGTCGTTCATGAAAGCATGTATCTCTTCACCTAATATCTGGCGTTTATCATTCCAAACGATTGGATTTCCATAAAGCGAAAGTATGGACGAGGCTGTACTATACGACAATGAATCCGCCACGCTCTGTATGTCGCTCTTAAACGAACGCGCATGATAGTAACCTTGAAGCACACGATATACAGAATCCGTCTTCTGGTTGTAAGTATAAATCTTAAAGGTATCTGCGTGAAGGTATAGGGTGTCCTGCTGAGAATAATCGCGAACGACAGCACTATCGTATGCGATGGTATAACCTGTGCTATCGTTATGGTAGCAATA
This sequence comes from uncultured Bacteroidaceae bacterium, assembly GCA_934426255.1. Classification (GTDB taxonomy): domain Bacteria; phylum Bacteroidota; class Bacteroidia; order Bacteroidales; family Bacteroidaceae; genus UBA6382. The sequence goes on from CAKRYD010000024.1 coordinate 717, forward strand.
GTTGGCGGTCAAAATATTCTTGTTGGATTTGTCATTGAATACAATATTGCGATAAGCATGAGCAATGCCTGCCGCCTGGTCATAGACAAGAGAATCGGCAACCATCTGCTGATCTTGATTAACAACGACGGAACGATTGAGCAATGTCACGTTCTTTGACATTGTGTTATAATAGGCATCTTCGGTGTATATACGGCTATTGCCACTCACTACATTCGAAGGGCCGAGCAAATGTGTCACCTTTGTCCGAGTATCATAATACATTGTATCTGATGTGAGCGTCATGTCTTTTCGCACCAACTGCACATGATAGTTAAACAACGCTTCTTTGGTAGAAGTATCATACTGACCCCAATCAGACGTCAGCGTGTTGCCTTCATCAATCAATTTTCCTCCTTCAAAGAAATACCCCACATGATATACACGATCATAATTCAAACTATCGGTATACAGCACTGAATTGCGATGTTTCAGTACCACCTTGCGACGGGCTTGAGCTATCTGTGAATTTCCATCATATAAAAGATACTCGCTGTTCAATGATAATGTATCTCCTTGCAACATCTTTACATGCCCAAAGGCCTGAAACGAATTAGTCGTTTGAAAAAAGTTTGCACTGTCGCAAAACAACTCCAACCCGTTGTGGTAAAAGGAGACATTACCGGTAAATATCTGCATGTCGGGATTTTTGTATTGATTATACTCGACTTTGTCGGCATAGCGTAGCTCTATCTTTCCGGCATCAGGGCGTTTGTCGGTCTTGGCATATGATACACAAACTGCGGATATCAGAAAGAAAAAGAGCAACAGGCAACAGCCCATAACTCCTTTCCTTTTATATTCGGTGCCTTGCAATTCAAATTTCATTTTACCCATCCTGGATACTTAAAATCCTTCCGTTTCCAAGCATCCTTTATACTGATGTAAGTGGTTTTCTGCTTTTCCTTAATCCATTGCTCCAACTTTTCTTCGTTCTTCTTTTGCGACACGATATCAGTCAAAGCTTGAAAGTCCTCTGTAATATCTGCTTTATGACCTTCGATGCGATTCTTGAGCAATACTATGGCACACACTTCCTTGCCGTTCTTATTCATCATCGTAAAGGCATCTGAAATTTCTCCCACATGCATCTTATCGACGACTTTCGCTACCTCTTGCGGCAAATCTTTCATTTCAAAACGAGATGTCTGTGTCAACGTTTCTGCCTGGCTATTTACCATCAATCCGTTGTTGTTCTTCGTATCTTTATCATCCGACAAAGCATACACCGCGCGATCAAAAGTAAACTTGTTCTTTCTAATGTCATCAGCAATGGAATCCAAACGGTTGATACATGCTTTTATGGCCTTTGACGTAACAGTTGGTCGAAGTAAGATATGCCTTACGTTAACTTTGTCCCCTTTGCGCCCGATCAGCTGCATTATATGGAAACCATATTCTGTTTGCACGATTTTAGAAACCGTTTTAGGATCGGTCAAGGAAAAAGCGACATTCGAAAACTCAGGAACCAATTCGGCTCTACCATGATAGCCCAATTCACCGCCTTGTCGGGCCGACTGCTCATCTTGAGAATAGAGCCTTGCCAATGCTGCGAAACTCGTTTCGCCATCATTGACACGCTTGGCATAATCCAACAATTCCTTTTTAATCCGTTCAACCTCAGATGGCTCCACAACCGGTGATTGCGTCAAAATCTGCACTTCAACCTGTGGTTGGATATAAGGAAGGCTGTCTTTCGGCATATTCTTGAAATAGCGTCGCACCTCAGCAGGCGATATCTTTTTGTTCCCTATTATTTTTTCACGCTCTTGCTCTACTTTGGCAGACTCAATAAAGGCTTTGATTAGCTCCTGTCTGATTTGTTTCAACGGAAGGCCACGATATTCTTCCAGCTTCTCCTGTGAACCGGCATACTCTATCATATAGTTCAACCGAGAATTGACCTGTGGCATGACATCGGCTTCTGTAACTTCAATACTGTCTATAGACGCCTGGTGCAAGAATAGCTTTTGAATGGCCAATTGTTCGGGTATTACAGTATAAGGATCGCCCTCAATCTTTTGTCCTGAAAGCTCTGCATTGATTCGCTGCAATTCAACTTCCGATTTTAATATGGGCTCGTCACCTACAACCCATATCACTTCGTCAATCACATTGTTAGGTTTATTAGATGTTTGAGCTACGGCATGGCTCGTCCCTAACAGCAGCAATGTGTTTAGCCAAAAGCTTTTACAAATATATCTCTTCATTCAATTTGCGATATTAATGCTTATTTACTGTAGACAAGACATCCTTATTGACTTTAAAAGAGTACTTTTTGTGAAGCTCTTCCAGCCACTCTTTCTCTTTCAAATCTTGGAAATCAGATACAACCTGAGCCTTCACATCTGTATAGGTCTTTGGCTTTTTTAGCTTTGTTCCCACACAGGCGGAATATGGATAAAGCTTGTTTTGTTTGGAATCCGATTTATCAAAAACGCGACTGTCAACAACTGCGTCGTCACCGGCCTTGAATATTCCATAACGCACACGGATTTTCTTCAACGAATCCTTGGGAACAGCTTTGTTCCACGCTTCTATTCCCGATTCATCTTTTTGTTTCTTCAAGAACTTCTCTGCCTCATTCATCAATGTTTCTGACTTTGACAATATCACAAAGCCTTTAAAACGTTCGCTGTCCCATTGATAGTTTGACTTGTTTTTCTTGAAGTGCTTTTCCAAGCCCGCCTTATCCTCTGCTGCTTGCTGCCATACCAAGCGATTGCTGACTTCATACAACAATAAGCCGTCGTGATACTCTTCTATCAGATATTTCAAATTCGGATCTTTCTTGCAAGCCTCAGCTTGTACTTGCGATATAATATCCTCGCGTGTTTTTTGGCCGTGCGATGCCTCTATCATGCGTTTGATTTTATGCTCTGCGGCCATTTCTTTCAAACCGCGAGATTTCAGAAGCTGCATTATTTCCTCTTTTTTTTCTTCAAAAGGCTCCAGCTTCTTGCGCTCAATCATATATACAATATGATAACCGACAGGCGTCAAAAAAGGTTTGGAATACTCTCCCGGTTTCAATGCATAAGCTTCCTTTTCAAATTCGGGCAAAGTCTGCTTGGGTGCTATCCAAGGCAAATCACCGCCTTTGGAAGCTGTAGTGTAGTCTTCCGAACATTTTTTAGCCAGTTCTCCGAAATCTCCTCCATTCTTCAATGCTGTATAGACAGAATCTATACGGGCTTTTTTCTGCAGTCTTACTGATTCTGTGGCTTTCTGCGGGAGCAACATCATTATATGAGCCACATGAATCATATCGGCATCACCAACTTGCTGCTTCATAACATTGTAGACTGACAATGCGAGCGAATCCTCAAACTCGGGATCTTTCAAATAATCTCTCAGCTGAATATCACGATAATTGGCAAATTCCTTTTTAAAGGATGACAATGTATCCAAATGGGCATCCTGGGCTGCCAATACCTTTAGCTTATAATTAATGAACATATCAGCATAGCTCTCTACGGTCTTGGCCGCTTCGCCATCTTTTGAATCATTGTTCTTGTTGAAAAAGTATTCAAATTCAGAACGAGGCACATCCTTTCCACCGATTGTCATTACGACAGGATCGGCTTCTTGCGCCATTGCGTTACCAAAAGGCATGCATGCTAATAAAAGGACAAAAACGCTCTTCTTCATTCTTCGGTCTTAATCATTATTCATTTTTGCAAGAAAGCCTACAATGCCTTACGGACGGCTATAGTTAGGTGCTTCGCTGGTGATGGTTATATCGTGAGGATGGCTTTCCAATACACCGGCATTCGTTATGCGTGTAAACTTTGCATTATGCAGTTCCGCAATCGTTGCTGCACCGCAATATCCCATGCCTGAGCGCAAGCCACCAACCAATTGGTAAAGCACTTCCTGCACTGTACCTTTATAAGGCACACGCCCTGCTATACCCTCGGGTACCAGCTTCTTCACTTCTTTTACATCCGATTGGAAATAACGATCCTTGGAACCATTTTCCATTGCCTCCAAAGACCCCATACCGCGATATGTCTTAAACTTTCGACCATTCAGTATGATGGTTTCGCCCGGCGACTCCTCTGTTCCTGCCACCAACGAGCCTATCATCACACAATCGCCACCGGCAGCGAGTGCTTTCACAACATCGCCCGAATAGCGCAGACCGCCATCGGCTATCATCGGTATGCCTGTTCCTTTCAAAGCTGAAGCTACATCGTAAATGGCAGAAAGCTGAGGTACGCCCACACCGGCCACTACACGAGTAGTGCAGATCGAGCCGGGTCCTATGCCCACCTTGATGGCATCTGCACCTGCTTTTGCCAACATTGTGGCAGCCTCGCCCGTTGCAACATTACCGACAACGATGTCAACGTCGGTGAATCGTTTCTTGGCTTCAACCAACTTATCCACCACATTCTTGGAATGCCCATGAGCCGTATCGATGACAATGGCATCGGCACCGGCCTTAATCAGAGCCTGCATACGATCCAATGTATCGTTTGTCACGCCTACTCCGGCCGCAACGCGCAGACGTCCCTTGCTGTCTTTACAGGCCATCGGCTTATCTTTAGCTTTTGTAATGTCCTTATAGGTTATAAGGCCGATTATGTGACCTTTTTCATCAATAACCGGCAGTTTTTCTATTTTGTTTTCTTGCAAGATGCGTGCTGCACCCACCAAGTCGGTTTGTTGCGTAGTTGTAACAAGGTTCTCGCTTGTCATCACGGCATCAATTTCCTTGTCCATGTCTTGCTCAAAGCGCAAATCCCTGTTTGTAACGATTCCCACCAAATGGCTTTCTGCATCAACAACTGGGATGCCGCCAATATGATATTCGTTCATCAGAGCCAATGCATCGCGCACTTTAGAACCGCGCTGTATTGTCACGGGATCGTATATCATGCCGTTTTCAGCTCTCTTGACCATCGCTACCTGCCGGGCCTGCTCTTCTATCGTCATGTTCTTATGAATCACGCCAATGCCGCCTTCCCTGGCAATCGCAATGGCCATAGGAGCTTCTGTCACCGTGTCCATCGCTGCGGAGACAAATGGTATATTCAATTCAATATTTCTTGAAAAACGAGTCCCCAGCTTAACGGTTCGAGGCAAGACTTCCGAATAAGCCGGAATCAGCAAGACGTCATCATATGTGAGTCCGTCAGAAACAATTTTATCTGCAATAAATGAAGCCATATACTTGTTTGGTTTTTATTGCACGCAAAATTACTCATTTATTTCCAATAGAGAGGCTGATTTTCTTTTTTTTTGAATGTATCAAATGGGCTTCCGATGATGGGCGAAAGCTGCTTTTTGAAGAAATCAAAGGCTGCGTTTTTCTTTTCGACCACAAAAAAACGCTTTTGCAAGCACAATACGCTCAACAAAAAGTAATACCTTTGCAAATTATATTGTGACAATCTAATTAATCAATAACATAACCATGGCAAAAACACCAGATTTCAAGTACGCTCCCATGTTTCAAATGGGAAAAGACGACACAGAATATTACCTTCTCTCAAAAGAAGGCGTTTCTGTCAGCGAGTTCGAAGGAAAGCCCATCCTCAAAGTAACCCCGGAAGCCCTTACCCGGCTGGCCAATCAGGCTTTCCGTGATGTCAACTTTCTGTTGCGCCGTTCACACAATGAGCAAGTGGCAAAAATTCTAAGCGACCCCGAAGCCAGCGACAACGACAAATATGTAGCTCTCACCTTCCTGCGCAACGCCGAAGTCGCCTGCAAAGGCAAATTGCCCTTCTGCCAGGATACGGGCACCGCTATTATCCATGGCGAAAAGGGACAGCAGGTATGGACCGGCTTTTGTGACGAAGAAGCCTTGTCCAAAGGTGTTTACAAGACCTATACCGAAGAGAACTTGCGCTATTCCCAAAACGCTCCGCTCACGATGTATGATGAAGTCAATACCCGCTGCAATCTGCCGGCTCAGATAGACATCGAAGCCACCGAGGGATGCGAATATAAATTCCTCTGTGTTGTCAAAGGCGGCGGCTCTGCCAACAAGACTTACTTCTATCAGGAGACCAAAGCCCGCATCCAAAACCCGGGAACATTGGTTCCGTTTTTGGTTGAAAAGATGAAGACGTTGGGAACCGCAGCCTGTCCGCCCTACCACATCGCCTTTGTCATTGGCGGAACCAGTGCCGAGAAAAATCTGCTTACCGTCAAGCTGGCCTCCACTCACTATTATGACAGCCTGCCTACCACAGGCGACGAAACAGGCCGTGCCTTCCGCGACACGGATTTGGAAAAACAGCTCTTGGACGAGGCACATAAAATAGGACTCGGCGCACAATTCGGCGGCAAATACTTTGCCCACGATGTCCGCGTCATACGTCTGCCCCGCCACGGTGCTTCCTGCCCCATAGGATTAGGTGTCAGCTGCTCTGCCGACCGCAACATCAAGGCGAAAATCAACCGCGAAGGCATTTGGATTGAGAAGCTTGACGACAATCCCGGTTCGCTCATTCCCGAGGAGCTTCGCAACGCCGGCGAAGGCAATGCCGTAAAAATCGATCTCAATCAGCCTATGGCCGAAATATGCAAAACGCTTTCCAAATATCCCGTATCGACACGCCTCAGCCTCAACGGAACGATTATTGTAGCCCGCGACATTGCACATGCCAAGCTGAAAGCGCGGCTTGATGCCGGTGAAGACCTGCCGGCCTACTTCAAAGACCATCCGGTGCTATATGCCGGTCCGGCCAAAACGCCCGAAGGCATGCCTTGCGGCTCTATGGGACCGACCACAGCCAATCGCATGGATCCTTACGTTGATGAGTTTCAAAGTCACGGCGGCTCCATGGTGATGATAGCCAAGGGCAATCGCACACAAGTTGTTACAGATTCGTGCAAGAAGCATGGAGGTTTCTATTTAGGCAGCATCGGCGGACCTGCCGCCGTACTTTCGATGAATTCCATCAAGAGCATCGAATGTGTGGAATATCCCGAGCTCGGCATGGAAGCCATCTGGAAAATCAGGGTTGAGAACTTCCCGGCATTCATCCTTGTCGACGACAAGGGGAACGATTTCTTCCAGCAGTTGAAGCCCTGGAATCCGACTTGTAAACAATAAAGCTAAAAGGGGCGTGGGTAATATGAACACGCCCCTTTATTCTATTCATTCATAAAACATGTACCGATGAACTTTAAATTGCCATTTCTGATTTCAATCCTGCTATGCGCCACCCTTTCCGCCCACGGAAGCATTGCCATCGGGCGTTGGACAACCTACACGCAATCTGACGGATCCACCCTGCAAGCCAAGCTGTGCGGCGACAAAGGCCTGCATTATTACATCACCCGCGACAGTGTGCCCCTGCTCCGTGCCCAAAATGGCGATTTCCATTATCTGCGTGCTTCGGGCTACCAAATTTCATCTTCGGGTGTCATCGCCCACGAAAAACAGCTTCGCTCAACAACCGAACAAGGCTACATCTCTTCTCTCAAAGCTTTAAGAAATGTCAGCAAGCGTCTACCAAAGAGCAACATGCGCCGGAATGCGCGCAAGCAGCGCTTCAGTTCCTATAAAAGGCGCAAAGTTCTGTCTGACAACAGCCGCAAACGCGGTTTGGTCATTTTGGCTGAGTTCAAGGATATAAAATTCAAACTGCACGCACTCGATTCGTGGACAAAAATCCTGAATGAAGAAGGTTTTAACGGGAGCAGCATCAAAAACAGCTCCGACTTTACGGTGCGCAGAAACGTTCCCGGTTCCGTACACGACTATTTCATGAACCAGAGCAACGGCATGTTTGACATTACATTCGATGTAATCGGGCCTGTAGGCCTCTCCAAGCCACTTTATTACTACGGGCAGAATTCTTCGAATCCCAGCGACGACATTACCGACGACATCAATGTGTGCGACATGGTGACCGAAGCTTGCAATGCGGCCAAAGGAAAAGTCAACTTCGCTGATTACGACTGGGACAACGATGGCGAAGTAGACATGGTACTGATTCTTTACGCCGGACAAGGCGAACATTATCAAGGCAATCCCGAATACTACATCTGGCCTCATGAATTTGCACTTAGCGGCTACCCCAAATATCCCAACGGCTACACCATCGACGGCATGCGCATCGACACTTACGCATGTTCACCCGAACTCAGCTACGGAAAAAACCTTAGCGGCCTCGGCACCTTCTGCCACGAATTTGCCCATTGCCTCGGATTTCCCGACTTCTACGACACCACCGGAGATTACGACTATTTAGGCAATTATGACCTGCTTGACAGCGGCAACAACAACGGCGGAGGATGGTTTCCATGCAACTTCACAGCCTACGAAAGGTTCAACTGCGGATGGTACGACCCTATAGAACTGACCAAAGATACCACCGTTGCCCGTCTTGAACCGCTGAGCTATGGCGGCGATGCCTATTACATAGAAAACAAATGCTCAGACGAAAATATCTCAGAATTCTACATCCTTGAAAACAGGCAGAAAACAGGTTGGGACAAGCACATACCGGCCGCGGGACTCATCATAACCCACTATGACATCGACCCGGATGCCTGGGCCTACAACACCGTCAACACGGACCCGCTACACCCACGCGCCGCCATCATTCCCGCCAACAACGACTACGGACAAAGTGCCGGCTATCCGTTTCCTTATGAAGGCAACAACTCACTGACCAACACGACAACGCCGGCCGCCACAGTCTACAACAAGAACATTCAAGGCAGCCTGTTTTTGGATCAATCCATCATGGATATTACGCACCAAGACGGGCTCATATCCTTCAATTTCAAAGGGCTCGCACCGACAGCCATCCACACCGCCACCACCGGCAGCGAAGCCTCGCTGAAAGGCCGTCCGGCAACCATCAGCGACTTGTCGGGACGCCTTGTCGAAAAGGTGGCAGCCTATAATGGAACAGGGCATTTGCCACCGGGCATCTACATCGTAACCGACGGAAAAGGCAACTCCCTAAAAGCCATCAATCGTCCATAGCCGTTACGCACCCCTTGCGGCGCACACCCACCCATAGCGGCATGGCCTGGAAGCACCAACTTCCGGCCATGCCGCTTTTTCTCTATAGACAAACGCAGCAAATAGGTTTTCATAGGCGGCAAATTCGTTTTCAAAGGCGGCAAAACGCACCAGCAAGCACGAAAAAGTCGTAACTTTGCACCCGCATAGCAAAAAGCAACCATTAAAACCGTCAGCAAAATGGCACAACAAATATCTGAAAAGCTTTGGAACAGCAATTACAAGAAGGTATGGGTGGCCAACTTCATGCTATTTTTCTCGTTCATGTTGCTCACACCGCTTTTGCCGCTCTATCTCAGTGAGACATTCGGGGCCGGGAAAAACACCATCGGAATAGTTCTGAGCGGCTACACACTGACGGCACTGCTATCGCGTTCCCTGAGCGGATATTTGGTCGACAGTTTTCCGCGCAAAGTCGTATTGCTCACCTGCTATGCCCTGTTCAGCCTGTTTTTCGCAGGCTATTTCATTACCGGCTGGTCGTTGATGCTGTTTACCGTTATACGCACCTTGCACGGCGCGCCCTTCGGAGCGGCCACCGTGGCCAACAGCACGGTAGCCATTGACGTGCTTCACACAAGCCGGCGCGCTGAAGGAATAGGCTATTACGGTCTGAGCAACAACATAGCCACTGCCATCGGTCCCTCAATAGGAATCTATCTGTATGAAGCAACCGGCGACTACGACATGATATTTCTGCTCTCGCTGCTCTGCTCGGCCATAGGGCTGGGCGTCAACAGCACGTTGCAACTGAAGCCGCGCGAAAAAATCAGGGAAAAGCGCAAACTCTCGCTCGACCGTTTTTTCCTGCTTAAAGGTTGGAGCGAAGGGCTGTCGTTGGCCTGTTTCTCGTTTTCCTATGGAATCTTATCGACCTATCTGGCCATTTACGGCAAGGAACAGTTGGGCATCACGGGAGGCACGGGACTTTTCTTCATGCTATTGTCGGCAGGCCTCATCATGTCGCGGCTGATAGGGAGCCGCACGCTGCGACAAGGAAAAATCACCCAGAACGCAACATTGGGAACCCTCATCTCGCTCATCGGCTACCTGCTCTTTGCAAGCCTGCACAACAGCATAGGCTACTATGGCGCGGCCCTTGTCATCGGGTTGGGAAACGGGCACATGTTTCCGGCATTCCAAAACATGTTTGTCAATCTGGCACCCAACAGCCAGCGGGGCACGGCCAACTCCACACTGCTGACCTCGTGGGACGTGGGCATAGGAATAGGCATCCTGCTGGGCGGCTCGATTGTCGAAGCCGCCGGCTACAACGCCGTGTTCTGGGCCGCTTGGATGGTCAATGGCCTCGGTGTGGCTTTCTACCTTGCCTACGTGAGGAAAAACTATCTCAAAAACAAGCTCAGATAGACTTTCCAAAACCATAGTCATTAAATATGACCATAAAAACGTAACTTTGCAAACAAAAACATAGCATTTTGATTTCCATAGAAAATTTGGCCGTAGAGTTTGGCGCAAAACCCCTGTTCACCAACGCATCGTTTGTCATCAACGACAAGGAACGCATAGCTCTTGTAGGCAAAAACGGAGCCGGAAAATCAACCTTGTTGAAAATACTGGCCGGAACGGCACAGCCAACAAGCGGCAGCGTAAGCCGCTCAAGCGGGCTGACCATAGGCTATCTGCCGCAAGTGATGAAGCTGGCCGACACAAAAACACTCATCGAAGAGACCGAGACGGCCTTTGCCAAAGTAAAAGATATGGAAAGCGAGCTCGAACGTGTCAACCGTGCACTGGCCGAGCGCAAAGACTATGAAAGCAAGGAATACAACACTCTGATAGAACTCAGCAGCCATCTGACAGAGCGGCTGCAAATGGCCGGAGCACAAAACAGACGCGCCGACATGGAACGCGCCCTAACAGGACTGGGATTCAAACGCACCGACTTCGACCGCAGCACAAGCGAATTCAGCGGCGGATGGCGCATGCGCATCGAACTGGCCAAGCTGCTGCTGCAAAACCCCGACGTGCTCTTGCTTGACGAGCCGACAAACCATCTCGACATCGAAAGCATACAATGGCTGGAAAACTTTCTGCAAAGCAAGGCCAACACCGTTGTACTGGTAAGCCACGACCGGGCTTTCATCAACAATGTAACAAACAGGACCATAGAGATTTCGTGCGGACGCATTGTAGACTACAAAGTAAAATACGATGAATATGTCAAGCTCAGAGCCGAACGACGCGAAAGCCAAATAAGAGCCTACGAAAACCAGCAAAAAGAAATAGCCGACATAAAGGACTTCATAGAAAAATTCCGCTACAAACCCACAAAAGCAACACAAGTACAAAGCCGCATCAAGCAACTGGAAAAAATCGTGCCCGTCGAAATAGACGACATCGACACGGCATCACTGCACTTGAAGTTCCCTCCCTGCAACAGAAGCGGTGATTTTCCGGTCATCTGCGAAGACGTAAGAAAAGACTACGGCAACCACACCGTATTCGACCATGTGAATATGACCATAAGACGTGGCGAAAAAGTGGCGTTCGTGGGAAAAAACGGCGAAGGCAAATCAACACTCGTCAAATGCATCATGGGCCAAATCCCCTACTCGGGAAATCTGAAAATAGGCCATAACATTCAAATCGGATACTATGCCCAGAATCAGGCTCAACTGTTGGATGACAACCTGACCGTATTCGAAACCATAGACCAGGCGGCAACAGGCGACATACGCACCAAAATTCGCGACATATTAGGCGCCTTCATGTTTGGCGGCGAAGCATCAGACAAAAAAGTGAAAGTGCTCTCGGGCGGCGAACGCAGCAGACTCGCCATGATACAGTTGCTCCTGCAATCGGTAAACTTCCTAATACTCGACGAGCCGACCAATCACCTCGACATGCGCACAAAAGACGTGCTTAAAGACGCTATACGCGACTTCGACGGCACAGTAATCATCGTAAGCCACGACCGCGACTTTCTGGATGGCCTCGTAACAAAAATATACGAGTTCGGCGGCGGACATGTCATTGAGCATTTAGGCGGAGTCTACGACTTCCTCCAAAAAAAGCAGATTGAAACACTGTCAGAATTGGAGCATCCCACATCTGCCGCACCGGCCGAAACAGCCAAAACCAACAAACAGACATCCGGAAAACTCTCCTATGAACAACAAAAGGAATACCGCAAAAAACTGCGCACCCTCGAAAAAAACATAGAAGAACAAGAAAAACAAATCAGCGAGCTCGAAGCAGCCATTCGCCTTCTTGAAGACAAAATGTCGACAAGCGAAGGAGCAACAGACGCATCACTGCCCATCAAACATGCATCACTCAGACGGCAACTCGAAGACAAAATGCAACAATGGGAAAAATACAGCGAACAGCTCGAAGAACTAAAAGAACAAGACAAAAACAATAATGATTAATACCGACATGAAACTTTCCTTGATTATCTCATGCACCATGCTGGCCGCAGCAACCTGCACACAGGCAGCCAACAAAAAAGACACACACCCACACGGCATCGATCCAAGCAACATGGATCTGAAAGTGAAGCCCGGAACCGACTTCTACAAGTTTGCAACAGGAAAATGGAACGACAAATATCCGATGCCGGCCGAAAACTCACGCTACGGAATCTTTAACAAACTCATCGATGACAACAACAAACGCATTCGCGACCTAATCAGTGAAATGAGCAAAAAAGCCAATAAAGAATCTTCACTGGAACAAAAAATTGGAATGCTCTACAATCAAGTGACAGACACAAAGAAACTGAACGAGCAAGGCATCGCACCGTTGACCAAATACGTGAAAATGCTGGAAAAAATAAGCGAACGCCGACAACTGTCGCAGGCAATCGCACTCATGGGGCGCGCCGGCATCACAACATTCTTCCTTTATGGAACAGAAGCCGACAACGAAAACAGCAAACAGAACCTTGTACAAATCATGCAAGGCGGCCTTACCCTCGGACAGCGGGACTATTATCTCGATACGGATGAAGCCACGATGAAAATACGTAACGCTTATCGCGAATTCGGACAAAATGTCTTTAAAAAGCTCTACCCTGAAATCGATGACAAAGAAGCTCAAAAACGAATGAATCAGGTTATCGCCTTAGAAGCACGTCTGGCCGGCAGTTTCAAGACAAGCGCAGCCCTACGCGTTCCTGAGAACAACTACCACAAAATAACCATCGCCACACTCAAAGCCAATTACCCCGCCATCAATTGGGACACATTCTTCAAAGAAAACAAATATGCAGGTTTCAATGAAGTCAATGTGGGGCAGCCGGAAGCACTTGCCGAAGCCAGTTCAATCATTGCCGAAGAACCGATAGAAGCCATCAAGAACTATTTGATATTCCGTTTGAGCGAAGAGAGCTTCTACTATCTCTCAGACGATTTGCGCCAACTGCGATTCAATTTCTTCGGGAAAGTAATGTCAGGCACCGAACAAGAACAACCGGCCTGGAAACGCGGAGTGAATCTTGTCGAAGGGCTTCTCGGTGAGGCCGTTGGCAAAGTCTATGCCGAAAAATACTTTCCGGAAGCGGCCAAAAAGCGGATGGAAACGCTCGTAAAGAATCTCCAGAGCGCCCTTGCCGAACGCATCCAGGCACAAGACTGGATGAGCGCGGAAACAAAGCAAAAAGCTTTGGAAAAGCTCGGAACTTTCTACGTAAAGATAGGCTACCCCGACAAATGGAGAGATTTCTCCGGTCTGCCCTTTAAAGCCGAAAGCCCCCTGTTAGACAATATCTTCGAAATTACATGCTATAATTCCGATTACTACACAGCCAAAACCGTTGGAAAGCCCGTCGACCGCGACCAATGGTATATGACACCGCAGACCGTAAACGCCTACTACAATCCCCCGACAAATGAAATCTGTTTCCCTGCCGGAATCCTTCAGTACCCGTTCTTTGACATGCAGGCCGATGATGCTTTCAACTATGGCGCTATCGGTGTAGTCATTGGCCATGAAATGACGCACGGCTTCGATGACCAAGGACGCAAGTACGATAAGGACGGGAATATGCGCGAGTGGTGGTCTGCTGCGGACTCGAAGAAATTCAATGAGCGCGCGCAAGTAATTGTCGACTTTTTCAACAATATCAAGGTGCTTCCCGACCTTAATGGCAACGGTTCGCTCACAGCGGGCGAGAACTTAGCCGATCATGGCGGCCTACAAGTTGCTTACACGGCTTTCAAGAACGCAACAAAGGGGCTTCCACAGAAGAAAGTCAACGGTTTTACGCCTGATCAGCGCTTTTTTATTGCTTTTGCCAACGTTTGGGCCGGCAGTATCCGCGAAGCCGAAATACGCAAGCGCGTCAAGTCTGACCCCCACTCGCTTTCCGAATGGCGTGTCAACGGTTCTCTTCCGCACATTGACGCCTGGTATAAGGCTTTTAACATTACTCCGAAAGACAAGCTTTATATTCCGAAAGAGAAGCGCGTCAACATTTGGTAATTTTACGCCGAGAGTCCAGCCATGCCACTTATTGTTCCTAAAGACTTGCCTTGCTGCGATGTTTTGCGGCGTGAGGGTATAGACATTTCCGACAGGATTCCGTCGGGTGTTTGTCCGGCAAGAATCTTGCTTCTCAATCTGATGCCGCAAAAAGAGGCTGCCGAAATGGAGTTTTACCGCGCTCTTTCGTATACGTCCCTGTATGTACAGGTCATACCCGTCAAGATGAGCAACCTGTCATACAAGAATACGCCTCAGGCCTATATGGATCAGTTTTACACGGATATCCGCCATCTTCAAAGCCAGAGTTTCGACGGAATGATTATTACCGGAGCACCTTTGGAGCACTTGTTGTTTGAGGAGGTCAGCTATTGGGAACAATTAAAAAGTGTATTCCGCTGGACACAGCTTCATGTGCGTTCCACTCTTTTTGTATGTTGGGGCGCCCAGGCTTCTCTCTATGCGCTTTACCGTGTGCCCAAGTTTTGGCTGCACCACAAGATGTTCGGCATTTACGAACAGACTCCGCGCGATTTGTCGCTGCCCATTTTCACCGGCTTCGATAGCCATTTCAATATGCCTCAAAGCCGCCACACTGAGGTGCGCTTGCAAGACATCCGCTTTGTCAAGGAGCTTGATGTGCTTGCCGAATCCCCCATTTCGGGTGCCGCCATCATTTCGGCTTTCCAAGGGCGTGAGTTCTTTGTTACCGGTCATTTGGAGTATGGCCGTGACCGTCTTGCCTTTGAATACAACCGCGATGTCAACAAGGGGCTTCCCATTCGTCCGCCTTTCCATTATTTTGAAGACGACGACCCACAAAAGCCCGTGCGCATTTCCTGGAAAGCCCATGCTTACCTGTTCTATACCAATTGGGTGAAGTATTATGTCAACAATCCCTGTTTGGACAAAATTCCCATCCAATGACCCATCCACAGCGCATAGAGCTTCTGGCACCGGCACGCAATGCAAATTGCGGCATTGATGCCATCAATTGCGGTGCAGATGCCGTATATATCGGTGCGTCCCATTTCAGTGCACGCGCCGAAGCGGCCAATCAGCTCGACGACATTGCCCGTCTCACCGATTATGCCCACCAATTCGGCGCAAAAGTCTATGTTGCCCTCAACACCATTCTATACGACAACGAATTAGGATGTGCACGCCAACTGGCTCTCGATTTGAGCAGCATAGGTGTCGATGCGCTCATCACGCAAGACATGGCACTCATGCGTATGGACTTGCCTTTGCCGCTCCACGCAAGCACCCAGACCGACAACCGCACGCCCGAAAAGGTGCGTTTTCTTGCCGATGCCGGTTTCAGGCGCGTCATACTGGCTCGCGAATTGTCGGTCGACGACATACGTTCCATTCATAAAGCCTGTCCCGAAACAGAGCTTGAGGCTTTTGTCCACGGTTCCCTGTGCGTGAGCTACAGCGGCCGCTGCTATGCTTCGCAATACTGCTTCGGGCGCAGTGCCAACCGCGGAGAGTGTGCCCAATTCTGCCGTTTAGCTTTTGATTTAGAGGACAACGACGGTCGTGTTGTCCTTGCCGACAAACATTTATTGTCCATGAAAGACATGAACCGCAGCAGTCATCTGGCCGAAATGCTGCAAGCCGGCATTCGCTCGTTCAAAATCGAAGGACGCCTCAAAGACGCTTCTTACGTAAAGAACATCACGGCCTATTATCGCCGGAAGCTTGACGATATTATCAATGCCCATCCCAATTACATAAGGTCTTCATTCGGCATCGCCCATAACGGTTTCGACCCTCAGCCGCAAAAGAGTTTCAACCGCGGCTTCACCGAATATTTTCTTCATGGACGTAATGAAAACGTTGCTTCCATCCATACGCCCAAATCAATAGGCGAACCTGTAGGAAAGGTCAAAGAGATAAAAGGCCGCTGCATACGTGTTGCCGGTACGGCCGCCTTTCACAACGGCGACGGTCTTTGCTATTTCGACCGGCAGGGAAAACTTCACGGATTCCGTGTAAACAGTGCCGACAACAACCTGCTGTTTCTAACCGCCCCTCAGCCTGAGCTGTCACTTCGCACGCCACTTTTCCGCAACCACGATGCCGCCTTCGAGCAACAGCTGTCCCGCTCAACACAGCCTCGCACATTGGCCGCCGACATCATTTTCGACGAAAATCCCACCGGATTCCGCCTCACCGTCAGCGACGAGTGCGGACGCAGCTCCCATGCCGACATCGACATGGCCAAAACGGAAGCACGCAGCCCCCAACGCAGCCGCATTGCTGCCGAAATATCCAAACTTGGCGGCACCGGACTCGAAGCACGCAGCGTCAGGCTCGAGCTTTCCAACGAATGGTTCATACCGGCCTCCCGACTGTCGGCCATGCGCCGCGAAGCCATCGAACAGCTCCTCGCTTCGCCCATCCCAACCGAACCCATTGAAGAAATTCCGCCTCACAAGCCGCTTCACAACCTGCCGGCCACCATCGATTGGACAGCCAATGTGGCCAACGACGAAGCCCGCCGCTTTTACGAATCATGCGGAGCAAAGGTAACCGACATGGCCTTTGAACTGTCGCCAAGGCCCGACGCGCCACTCATGATCTGCCGCCATTGCATTCGATACACATTGGGCTATTGCAGCAAGTTTGGCGGGAAAAAACTGCCCGAACCGCTCAGGCATCTCTTCCTGCGAATGCACGATGGACGGCGTTTCCGCCTTGAATTCAACTGCACAGCGTGCGAAATGTCGGTCTATGCCTGTGAATAGACTCTTCGTGCTGCTGATTTCGGCCTTTTGCCTCCTGTCGTGTCACTACCGCCACACGGAGCCCAGCGAGCATTGGGATCTCACCCGGCAGCAGCGCGACTCGATGGCCTTTGCCATCAAACACCACTATTCGCTCAACTATAATTTTATTGTAGTGAGCGATTCGATCCGCCTCCTTTCCGAACTTCCCATACCTGCCACCGACCCATATGAGCCTGCCGTTGCATTGGCTTCGCCCGACACTTTTTCCGTAATGCGCAACGAAAACATCGTTGTAGCCGACATTGTGCCCGTCAAAAGTGATTCAACTGAAGAATATTGGATAAAAGTGGCACACGACCAGGAAACCATGGGATGGATAGCCGAAAAAGAGCTGCTCCGGTCGGCCATCCCCTGCGATCCCATCTCGCGCTTCATCCATGCATTCAGCAACCGCCACCTTCTGGCCTTCTTCATCATCCTCGGTTTTGCCGCCGGCATCCACATCTACCGCCTGCAGCACCGGCAACGCATCTACATGGTCCATTTCAACGACATCCAATCGATATATCCAACATGCTTCTGCCTTTCCACGGCAACGGCAGCCATGCTCTATGGAAGCCTTCAGACGTTCGTCCCCGAAACCTGGGTGGAATTCTACTATCACCCTACGCTCAACCCGTTCGGGCAGCCTTTCATCCTCTCCGCGTTCCTCACATGCGTATGGCTCATGCTCGTCACGGGATTAGCAGCCGTCGACGACGTACGCAAGCAGCTCAAGCTCGAAGAAGCCATCAGCTACTTGTTCAGCATGGCCTGTATAAGCTTCATTCTCTACCTTTTCTTCACTTTGACCACTCACATTTACATAGGCTATCCATTTTTCGTAGCCTATGCCGTCTTTGCCGTTGCCTTGTGCATGCGCCACAACACCGCCCCATATCTTTGCGGCAAATGCGGACAACCGCTCAAGCACCTGGGACGCTGCCCCCATTGCGGCGCAATGAACAAATAACACGACCCTTTTTCCTCTCCCACCCTACTGTATCGGCCACCTTACACGCCTTCATAAAAAGGCTGCGCCGGAAAACAAATTCGCAGCACATAAAACCAAAATCACTGCGTCGGCCTCGCTCCGGCAAGCCCAACGGAGAAAATCCCTAAAACAGGGGATTGCAGGAACATCGGCAAAGTTCTAATTTTGCACCTCGAACAAAAAGACGTAACACCAATGTACATGCAATCAAACATGCTTTTCATCGCCGCCATTGCCCTTTCGACAGGCATTCATGCGGAAACTCTCAAAAAACCTCTGCCTGCCGATTCGTCAAAAACGGTCGAAATAGAAGACGTTGTGGTGGTGGCATCGCCTAAAGAGAACACACAGCTCAGGCAAACCGAATCGTCTGTGACGCTTTTCTCAGCTCAAACACTCAAAAGCGAAGGCGTAAAAACGCTCAGCGAACTTTCGGGCAATGCCCCCAACCTGTATATGCCCGCCTACGGTTCGGCCCAGACTTCGGCCATATACATCCGCGGCATTGGCTCACGCATCAACACCCCGGCCGTGGCCTTATATGTCGACGATGTTCCGGTGGCCGACAAAAGCGCATACAACATGTATCCCACGGGCATCAACCGCATCGATATACTGCGCGGACCGCAAGGCACCCTGTATGGACGCAACGCCATGGGCGGCATCGTGAGAATCTATACCGACAACCCACTCACTAAACAAGGACTATCCCTGCAGACAGGAACATCGTCGCGCGACGCGGCAACTTACTTATCGGCCATCCTCAATGAAAAGCTGAACCAGCAAACCGCCATTTCGCTCGGAGGCTACTATCGCAACAGCCGCGGCATCTATCGCAACGATACATTGGGAAAAAAGACAGGTGGAGGCAACGAAGCCGGAGGAAAACTGCGAATTGTATACCGTCCGGGGAAAACATGGAACTTCGACCTGAACGCCGCCTACCAATATACCGACCAAAACGCCTATCCCTACTTCTACGGCGGAACAACGGGCACGACTGAAACCATGCCGGGCATTGTCAACACCATCACAGCCAACCGCGAAAGCAGTTATCGCCGAAATATGCTCACCACCGCCTTCAAGGCCGAGCACAAGGCACGCTCTTTCACGGCCTATTCCATCACAAGCTATCAGCACATGGACGACAGAATGATGATGGATCAGGATTTCACCTACATGGACTATTACACTTTGGAGCAACGCCAGGCCTCGAATGCATTGACCGAAGAACTGATTGCCAAAAGCCTGTCGGGGAAAAGACTGCAATGGACAGGCGGCCTGTTCGGAATGTGGCAAAATCTATATACCCAGGCACCCGTAACATTCTATAAGGACGGCATTGATATGGTTAACGGCATCCTTGCCAACGCATTGCCGGCCATTACCTATACCAATCCCATGACACAACGGCCCATGACCATGGCTCAAAGTTTGGCATTGACCGACAGCAAAATGGCATTGTACAGTCGCATGCACACACCCGTTCTGAACGGAGCTGTCTTTATGCAAGGAACAATGCGCGACTTCCCTGTCCGGAATATTGACTTTACACTGGGAACACGCCTTGACTATGAGCATCAGGAAATGAGCTATACCGGAAATGCAACCGACATAAACTTCCGGTATTCCATGGATATGATAAGGCCTGCACAACTTGTATCATCGCCCGTGCTCAACGGAAAATTGAATGACAATTATTTTAGAGTACTGCCCAAATTGGCACTGAAATACAACCTGAAAAACGACCATGGCAACATATATGCCACCATGTCGAAAGGCCATCGTTCGGGCGGATACAATGTGCAGATGATGGCCGATGTGATGCGCAACGCCATGCAGACCGACATGACAGACGTGACAAGGCAATATTGCAACGACCTGCTGCAACAGCAAGCCGACAACGCACGCACAGAACAACTGAGACAAATGTTTTTGGGCATTAAAACGGCCATGAACAACGGTATTCCGCAGGCAGCCCTGCCCGATGTGGGGGCTACAGTCAGCTATAAACCGGAATATTGCTGGAACTATGAAGCAGGAACACACCTGAACTTCTTGAATCGCACGCTGACGGCAGACCTTTCGTTTTTCTTCATAGACACACACGACCAACAGATTGCCCGGTTTACCGATAGCGGAATGGGACGCGCCATGGTCAATGCCGGTCAGAGCCACAGCTGCGGACTCGAACTGTCGCTGCGCGGCAATTTTCTGGACGACAAGCTGTCTGTTGCACTCAACTACGGTTATACTCATGCCGTTTTCCATAAATATGATGCCGGAAACGGAAACGATTATACAGGCAACAAAGTACCTTTTATTCCGGAGCACAACACCGGAGCCTTCATAGATTACCGGCTGCCACTCAAACATGGACTCTTCGAAGCCGTCACATTCGGCATCAATGCCAAAGGATTCGGACGCATCTACTGGACTGAAGCCAACAATGCCTACCAGAATTTTTACGCCACAAGTGGGGCGCACATACAGCTCGAAACAGGCCGATGGCAACTCGACCTATGGGGCAAGAACCTGACACAGACCAAATACCACACATTCTACTTTGAATCAATGGAAAAGAGCTTTTACCAAAAAGGAAATCCTCTACAAATAGGTTTCGACCTGAGCTTCAAGCTCTGAAAATATACAGAAAACAGAACAGACAGCACACAACAAAAACGGCTTTCGCTCCAAACATGGACGAAAGCCGTTTTCTAAATGACGTGTACGTATTATTATTTCAACTCAAACTTCATGTTTTCGTCAGAACCTGTACAATTCAATTTCCCTTCACGCAACAACCAACCGATGGCAAGGTAGAAATCCTTGCTCTTGCGGGTTTTCATTTCTTTCATAACCTCTTTTTCGGTCATGGCACCTTTCTCATTGAGAATTTCCCAGACTTTACCAGCCAAAAGACCAGCTTTCTTTTCCATCATCGTTTTAATTTTTAGTTAAACAGAATGTAGGATACGAAGCCAACAGGCTCGCATTTCAACTGCAAAGTTACAATTAAAATCAGATATGTAATAAAGAAAAACCGAAAAAGTCTTATTATAAATCGTTTGCTAACAGCGCATAACAAATTGACGGCATTAAAATCAGCCTTCCAATTTACGTTTCTCCAGAAAATCGGCAAATATGCGCGCGGCCGAACGCACCAGCTCGGGGCAAGGCCGTTTGGCATAATAGTCAGCCGTACGCTCCGACGGCGTCGCGCCCTCTTGCTTATGCCCCAAACCGAGCAACTCGCCGCATATGATAGAACCGTTTTCGCGCCTGAAACGATCGGCCAGCTCACGCACCACGGAATAATTGAACCCTTTGGCTTCGCGGTCGTCAGGATTGGAAGTGCCAGTTTCAAGCCCTGCCAACAAAAACATGGCCGACACCGTGCCGCACGTAAGCCGCATCCGCCCCATGCCGGCTCCAAAAGAAGCAGAAAGAAGCAGAGCCTGCTTTTCCGTAATTCCATACAAATCGGCAAAAGCCGCCGTTACAGCCTGGGAGCAATTAAAACCTTTCATAAAAAGCTCATGGGCTTTTTCAACTCTATCCTCGTACATTTTTTCTGAAACGCTCTTTGATATACTACATTAAAAAAGTAACTTCGCAGAAGCAAAGTTAAAACAATAAATCGTCATGATAAAATTATTCCCGTTGATTTCTGCCGCCATACTGCTTACTTTATATGGATGCAGCAGACAAATGAACTTTGATGAAAGATGTCAGAAAGAAGCAGAGATGCAAACAAAAAAAGTATGCCCCAAAGTCATAACTCCCGGCATCACACTCGACAGCATAACCTTTGACACAAAACAACGGACCATGCAATATCACTATACCATGGAAGGAGGATACGATGATACGGCAACCATAGCAAAAGGCAAAAACGATTTTGTCAAAGCCTTGGGAAACCAGATCAAAAACTCCATCGATTTGAAAAAATACAAAGACAACGGCATAGCTTTCAGATATACATATACATCCAAAAGCACTAAAAAAATACTCATTGACGAGTTGTTCACATCAAAAGACTACGCACAATAAAAAAGCATATATACAAAATCCGGCCGATACAGCTCTTGCTTCTGTACCGGCCGGATTTATTATTGAAAGGAACAAATTATTTCTTGTCTACCAAGTCCTGAAGATATTTGCGGGTCTTCGTAAGATAGTCCTTGCTCTTTTCACTTAGCTCGTTCTCAATGGTAAGTGCTCCCGTATAGCCTTGCTCTTTCAACAACTTGATAATGGCGGGAAAATCAACATCGCCCTCGGGAATAGGCTTCTCGGCCCCGAGCTGATCGGGATTGTCACGCGAAGGATATGTACCATCCTTTGCATGAATGTCTTTGACCAACGAACCGAACTGACGAATGGCATCGGTAGGATTGGCTTTTCCGTAAAGCAGCAAATTGGCCACATCACAATTGATAAAGACGTTGCCTGTACCTATATCCTTCAAAGCACGAATCAATGTGGTCGGAGTTTCCTGACCAGTCTCGAAATAAATCATGATACCGCGCTCTTTCGCATAACCGGCCAACTGCCGCATGACGAAAATGAAATTTTTATATTGTTCGGAAGAGGGATCTTCCGGAATAAAGCCGAAATGAGAATGCATGGCAGGAACACCAGCCTTTTGGCAGAAATCAATCATTTTATGGTAAGTGGCAATCTTTGCCTCGCGGCCTTCAGCCGGCACAAGGCCAATAGTAGATGGGCCCTGCAAGAAGTTCCATACAGAATGGCCGGGAACACCAACAACGGTTGTAACTTTAATATTGTACTTCTTGGATGCCAATTTAACTTGCTCGGCAAACTCCGAAGTCATCTTGCCCGCATTATAATTCAACTGGCAAGACGTAAACTGAGCATCGTGGAGTTCCTTAAAGCTCTTGTCGATGTCATCCAAATGATAAACAATAGTACCAATAGTAATAGGCGACTCACTTTTGGCCGCAGCCTTATGACTCGCGGCAAATCCCGTTTCCGCACCCAGCAGCAACGACGCTGCCATTGTACAAACCAAACGATTCATTTTCATACTTATATCTATTTTACGTTATAGCTTCTAAACCTCAAGCATAACCATGCTTACTAAGCATCTGTATACAAAAAAACGACTGTGATAACCACAATCGAATCTTTTAAAGTTGGGATACCCGGACTCGAACCAGGAAAAACAGGACCAGAATCTGTTGTGTTACCATTACACCATATCCCAATATATAATTAAATGCGCTCTCCCAACTCTCTGAGGAACGAGTGCAAAATTACGAAGTTTTGATTTAACGCCAAAACATTTCCGCCTTTTTTTGATAGCATGCCCCGAAAAACTTCCCTGTATTTTTAAAATTCGGGTAAAGTTCCATGGTGGATTATATTTCGTAAATTTGCCCTTGAAACAAAGAATCAATCGCAGCAGACATGATAAAAGATGCTTTTTTGCAATTCATAAAAAAAGAGTTCCCCTTTTCTTTCACACAAGAGCAGGAAAAAGTGGCTCGCCAATTATGCGATTTCATATTAACGCCCGACTCACGCAGTGCTTTTATCTTGCGTGGCTACGCCGGAACAGGGAAAACGACTCTGATTTCAGCACTTGTTCGCGTTTTGCAACGGTTGCAGCGCCAAGTTATCCTAATGTCACCAACCGGAAGAGCGGCAAAAGTGCTTTCTTCAAAGGCCGGACACGCGGCCTACACCATTCATAAAGTCATATACAGGCAAAAACGACGCAATGACCGCTCAGCAGGCTTCACTCTCAATCACAATAAATGGAAAAACACACTGTTTGTCATAGACGAATCGTCACTAATTTCCAATGTGGCCGCTCCCCACGTAGTTTTCGGCAGCGGTCATCTCATGGATGACCTTATAGAATTTGTTTACAGCGGCAACGGATGCAGAATACTATTTATGGGTGATACGGCTCAGCTTCCGCCTGTCGGCGAGAGCGAGGGACCGGCCTTACAAACCGCATGCGTGGCCGAATATGGCCTCAACGTTTCTTCATCTGAGCTATCTGAAGTTATGAGGCAAAGCCAAGAAAGCGGAATCCTCTATAATGCCACACTGTTAAGAAAGCATTTAACGGCTTTTGATACGGCCCAAATGCCCTCTTTGCGCTTTAGCGGCTTTAACGACTTGCGTTCTGTTCCGGGAGATGAGCTCATCGAGGCTCTTGAACAGAGCTACGATCATTTTGGCACCGAACAGACAATTGTAATAACGCGTTCCAACAAAAGAGCTGTCGTATACAATCGCGGCATACGTTCTACGATTTTCGGCCGCGATGGTATGCTGACGAAAGGCGATGTAGTAATGATTGCACGCAACAATTACTATTGGACCGAAAAGCTTCAATCCGAAATGGGGCAAGCCAGCCGTTTGCCCATGGACTTTATTGCTAACGGCGATATTGCGATAGTAAGCAACATCAAGCATTTTACTGAACTTTATGGGCTTCACTTTGCCGACACGACATTGACATTTCCCGATTACGACGGGTTTGAAATGAATGTTCGTGTTATCTTGGATGCTTTACACAGTGAAACTCCTGCTTTGCCCGATTCCCTCAGCGAGCAACTCTATCAAGGAGTCATAGATGACCTTTCCGACTATCCCACAAAAAGGCAAAAACTGGAACAATTGGGTATGGATCCCAATTACAATGCTCTTCAAATCAAATATGCGTATGCCGTAACCTGCCACAAGGCTCAAGGCGGACAATGGAAGCATGTGTTCATTGACCAGGGTTGGATTCCCGGCGACAGTGTCAATTCGGATTACTACCGCTGGCTTTATACCGCTTTTACGCGTGCCGAATGTTCGCTCGATCTGGTGAATTGGCCTACAGACAAAAGCGTTTAGACTTGCAGGGGTCCGCAACTATAAAAAATGAGGGCTGTCGGCTCCCCGCATGCCCTCATCACAATTATAAAAACAAATGATATGAAAACTATTTCCTGATTATTATTCTTCGACAGGCTTCATGTTTGTATAAACATTTTGCACGTCATCAAAGTCTTCAAGCTTTTCAACCATTTTTTCAATGGTTGCGCGTGCTTCTCCCGATATTTCTTTCAAATCGTTGGGTATGTATGTAAATTCGCCACCGATGTCTTCAAAACCTTTTTCTTCCAAAAAGTGCTGGATTTGCGCGTAGCTTTTCGGATCTCCATAGATTGTGATGGTTCCTTCCTCTTCGTCTTCATCGAATTCGTCTTCTACGTTCAAGTCTATGAGTTCCAAAATAAGTTCATCCATATCCAACCCTTCTTTCTTCTTAAAGGTAAAAACACATTTGTGGTCGAACAGATATGAAAGTGACCCTGTCGTTCCAAGTGTGCCGCTGAACTTATTGAATACTGAACGCACATCACCTACCGTTCGTGTTGTGTTATCTGTAAGGGTGTCAACAAATATCGCTATGCCATGCGGGCCATATCCTTCGTAAGTAACTTCCTTGTAATCGCTTTGGTCTTTTCCCATTGCGTTTTTGATAGCACGTTCTATGTTGTCTTTTGGCATGTTTTCGCGCTTACACGTAGCTATCACCGAACGAAGCGACGGGTTATTCTCCGGCTCGGGTCCTCCTGCCTTTACGGCTATTGCTATTTGTTTGCCAAGGCGAGTAAACGTCTTTGCCATATGCCCCCAACGCTTCAATTTCGTGGCCTTACGATATTCAAATGCTCTTCCCATTGGTTATGTATCTTTTTCGAAATGTATTAATGATTTTCTTTCCTTATCTCAGTGTTGCACCCAGCTTACCTTGCAGATTTTTCACCAGATTCTGCATCACTTTCTCAATTTGCTTGTCGTTTAATGTGTGTGTATCGTCTTGCAAGATAAAGTTAACTGCATAACTTTTCTTTCCGGCAGGCAATTTGCTGCCTTCATAGACGTCAAAAAGTTCTACTTTTTTCAAGAGTTTGCGCTCGGTTGCGTAAGCTACTGCTTCTATTTGCAAAAATGTAACGCCCGTATCTACCAGCAAGGCCAAATCGCGGCTTACCGATGGGTATTTGCTGATTTCCTTGAAGGTAACGTGGTTTTTCCGTGTTGCGCGCATCAGATTTGTCCAATTCAATTCGGCAAAATAAACCGGTGACGATATTCCGAACTTGCTTGTTTGCAAACTATTTACTACGCCCATACGACAAAGCAGCTTTCCTTCGCGATTGTGCATGGCCAATGCCTGCCGGAAGACCTCATCGGCCTCGGTTTCGGTATTTACCAGACCGGGATTAAGCCCTAATCTTGTAAAGATATTCTCTACGTATGCTTTCAATTGGTAATAGCTGCTTTCTTCATCGGAATGCGCCCAAGAGCCTTCCACGCTCTTGCCGGTGAGCCAGATTCCCATGTGCATCTCTTCACTATATGCATTCAGAGGATTGTCTGCATCGCGCTTGGAAGCATCATATGCATAGCAATTACCGAATTCGAACATTCTCAGATTCGGATTCTTGTAATTGATATTGCGTTTGAGCGTTTCCAAACCGCCGAAGAGAAGTGTTTGACGCATTACGTTCAAATCTTCACTGAGTGGGTTCATCAAGGCTACACAACGATCCGCTGCAAAAAGCTCAAGATTGGTATAGTAATCTTTCTTGGTCAGCGAATTATTGAGTATTTCATTAAAGCCTGCGCCTACCAGTTGCTCTGCTATGAGATTCTGCAATTTGTTGCTGCGGTCGTCCTCACCCTTTATGATTAGCGTAGAATTCAGACTGTTGGGTATTTCGATGTTATTGTATCCGTAAATTCTCAAAATGTCTTCTACCACATCGCATGGGTGCGTCACGTCCGTTCTGTATGGAGGAACTATCAAACGAAGGCCTTCCGATGTTTCGTCAACGATTTCCATTTCCAGACTTTTCACTATTTCACGGATTGTCTCTACCGGAATTGTTTCGCCGATCAGGTCGTGTACATATTTATACGACAAGTTCACTTCAAATCCCGGGAATGCCTCCGGATGTGTGTCTTTGATTTCCGTCGACACTGTTCCGCCGGCCAGTTCCTGAGCCATAATCGCAGCCTGTTTCAATGCATAGATTTGTCCGTTGGGGTCTATTCCTCTTTCAAAGCGGAAGCTGGCATCCGTGTTCAGTCCGTGACGGCGCGCGCTCTTTCTGATACTGGTCGGATTGAAGTATGCGCTTTCAAAAAGTACGTTCGTTGTATTTTCGTATGTGCCCGAACCTTTACCGCCAAAGACTCCGGCGATGCACATCGGCTCTTCCTCGTTGCAAATCACGATATCTTCGTGCGACAGTTTGTGCTCCACTCCATCAAGAGTCACAAAGGGGGTACCGTCGGGCAGGGATTTCACAATCACCTTGTTGCCTTTTATCATGTCGGCATCAAAGCAATGCAATGGCTGCCCATAGGCAAACATGATATAGTTGGTAATGTCAACTATGTTGTTGATGGGGCGCAAACCGATGACTTGCAGACGTTCCTGCAACCATGCGGGACTTTCTTTCACCTCACATCCTTTCAACGTTACGGCACAATAACGCGGACATTTCTTGTTGTCTTCCACTTCCACCGGTATATCCAAATCGTGGTTGTCCACTTTGAATGCTTCACATCCCGGACGATGAAGCGATGTCTTCATTCCATGGCGCACGAGCCATGCATATAGATCGCGAGCCACGCCATAATGCGAACAAGCATCCGAACGGTTGGGAGTTATATCAACTTCAATCAGATAGTCGCTTTCAACGTGATAGTAATCGGCCGCCGGCATTCCCACCTTTGCACTTTCGGGCAGCACAATGATGCCGCTGTGGTCTGTACCAACGCCTATTTCGTCCTCAGCACATATCATACCGTTGCTCTCAACGCCACGCAATTTCGATTTTTTAATGACAAATTCCTTGTCGCCATCATATAATTTGCATCCCACGGTGGCTACTACGACCTTCTGTCCGGCTGCCACATTTGGAGCACCGCATACGATCTGTTGTGGTTCGCCCTGGCCCAAATCAACAGTGCATACGTGCAGATGATCCGAGTTGGGATGAGCTTCACAGGTCTCAACTTTTCCTATTACCAGCCCTTTCAGACCGCCTTTGATTGTCTGATGCTCTTCCAACGAGCCCACTTCAAGGCCTTCAGAGGTCAAGGCTTCGCAGACTTCTTGCGGAGTAAGCTCAAAGTCTACATATTCCTTCAACCATTTGTATGATATATTCATGAAACTTATGTCTTTTGTTTACTGAAAACTGCACCGCAAAATTACTCCAATTTTCTTAATCTGCAAAGTCTGAGCCCGTCAAAGTCCATGAGCAGTCCGAAAAGTGACTCAAAACGGTACTTGTTCGCCGGGAATGGGAGGTGGGGGAAAATCACCGGGCAGTGCTCCCTGCATCCCGTCATCGTCTGGTCCGGGCAGGGAGGCGGCATTCATTTTCGACACATATTCCTGCAGTCCGTCGCCTTCGGCTCCGAATGTGCCGTCATCAGGATTCTGGAAGCGCGCATATTCCTTCTCGAACGTCAACAGCACATCGCCCACTCCACCATTACGGTGCTTGGCAATGATTATCTGTGCCATGCCGCGAAGGTCGCGCCCGTTCTCGTCCTTATATATATGGTAATATTCGGGACGATGGATGAAAATCACCATATCGGCATCCTGCTCTATGGCACCCGACTCGCGCAAGTCACTGAGCTGCGGACGTTTGCCTTCGTTACCCTCACGCTGCTCCACACCACGGTTCAACTGACTCAGGGCAATAATAGGTATCTGCAATTCCTTGGCCAGTCCTTTCAGCGACCGGCTGATGGTACTCACCTCTTCCTGACGGCTTCCGAACTTTGCACCACTCGCATTCATCAGTTGCAGGTAGTCAATCATTATGAGCTTTACGCCATGTTCGCGCACCAGGCGGCGTGCTTTCGACCGCAGTTCAAAAATCGACAGCGACGGCGTGTCATCCACATACAACGGTGCACCCCGCAACTCGTTGATTTTAAAATCAAGCTGCCCCCATTCGTGAGGGGCCAACTGGCCGTTGCGAATCTTTTCGCCCTTAATCTGACACACATTCACTATCATTCTGTTGACCAACTGCACGTTCGACATTTCCAGCGAAAAAAACGCCATAGGCACCTTTTGATCCACCGCAATGTTTTTTGCCATACTCAGGGCAAAAGCCGTCTTTCCCATTGCAGGGCGTGCGGCAATGATTACGAGGTCGGAATTTTGCCAGCCGCTTGTCATCTTGTCCAATGCCCTGAACCCAGAAGGTAAACCGCTCATACCGTCGGTACGCTTCGACGCATTGTGCAACATCTCGTAGGCTTGCTTGATGACAGGATCGATTTGTGTGAAGTCTTTCTTCATATTGTTCTGCGAAAGCTCGAAGAGAGAAGCTTCGGCCGTCTGCATCAGTTGGGCCACATCGACTGTCTCGTCGAAAGCCTCCGTCTGAATTCTGCTGGTAAACGATATGAGCTGACGTGCCAGGTATTTTTGAGCGATTATCGCGGCATGATACTCAATATGCGACGAACTTGTAACACTTTCGCACAACTTTGCCACATAGTACGGGCCTCCCACTTCACCCAGGTCGCCCGTCTCTTTCAAGCGGTTGGTCACGGTCAGCACATCGATGGGCTTTTCTTCCATCGCCAACGACTGTACGGCATTATAGACCAGCTGATTCCTTTTCTCGTAAAAGCTTTCGGGTCTCAAAATCTCGCTCACCATGGGATAGGCGTCGCCATCGACCATCACAGCACCCAATACGGCACGTTCCAGGTCGGTGGCCTGCGGTTGCAGATGCGTAAAGTTTTCTTCCTCAGAGGCAACCCGTTTGGCTGCCCGCGTATACGTTTTCTTTTCCGGCATGTTCTAATGATTTTCGGCAAAGTTACTATTTTCCTTTCATCCCATAACCGAAAAACATCTGCCATTTCATGGAAAAAGAAAAGCCAACACTTTCAATTCACAGCCTTGCCTTTTGAATTGGCAGCCTTGCCCACAAGCTACACGACAGGAAAATAACGCCGCCCATGTTTTGCATAAAAAAAGGCGACAGGCAACAACGAAAAATGAATATTCATTGTAATTTTGCATCTGTAACGCAGCCCGACGGCTGCCTTTCAAAAAAGACTGTTTGCGCCATGATATGCTTTCCAAATGCCAAAATAAATTTGGGGCTGTACATTACAGAAAAACGCGATGACGGCTACCACAACCTTGAAACCGTCTTTCTGCCGATTCCCCTGCGTGATGTTTTAGAAATCAAGCCTCTGAATTTTTATGATTCCGAATACGAACTGCAACAGGCCGGAATACACATTGACGGCTCCGAGAAAGAAAACCTCGTGGTACGTGTATTTCTCGACATGAAGCATGAGTTCGACCTTCCACCGCAAACCATCTACCTCTACAAGCGCATTCCAACCGGCGCAGGCCTGGGCGGTGGCAGCAGCGACGCAGCCTTTATGATGCGTCTGCTGAACGAGCAATTCCGCCTGGGGCTCAGCAACGACGAAATGGAACGGCGCATGTCGCATTACGGAGCCGACTGCCCCTTTTTCGTTCGCGACGAGCCCTCGTTGGCAACGGGCATCGGAGATATACTGACACCTGTCGACATAGACCTTTCGGGATTGTACTTGCTACTGGTAAAACCTTCGGTCGCCGTGGCTACGCGTGACGCTTACGCGCGGGTAACACCGAAAAAGCCGGCCTTTGACCTGGTCAAGTCTTTGCGGCAGCCCATGGAAGAATGGCGGCGCACCATCGGCAATGACTTTGAACGGAGCGTATTCACAAAATATCCCGGGATAGCAGCCATCAAACAAACCATGTACGACATGCATGCACTCTATGCATCGATGAGCGGCAGCGGAAGCAGCGTGTTCGGCCTTTTCAGGTATCCGCCGGCCGAAGCAGAAGAAGTTTTCAAAGACTGTTTTGTTTTTCAAAAGCGCATCAGCAATCTTCGCCCCACGTTTTCATGATCTTCTTTTTTTCGTCAACAGGCAATTCACAATTGGTGGCACATCGCCTCGGTGCATGCCGGGGAGAACGTGTCATAGACATGGCCGAATCCTTATGCAAAGGCCACACGGCGTTCAGCATAGCCGACAACGAGCACGTCGGGTTCGTCATGCCGGTCTACGGATGGGACATTCCGCCCGTGGCAAGGCATTTTGTCGAAGCTCTGACGCTTGAAAACTACCAAAGGCAGTATACTTTTCTTATCGCCACATGTGGCGACGACACGGGGAAGACCTGGCGCCAGTTCGGCCGCCTGCTCAGCAAGAAACATTGGCACCTTGATTTCGGCCGCGCCATTATAATGCCCAACACATACGTATGCCTGCCTGGATTCGATACCGACAACGACCACCTTGTACAGAAAAAAATCAGACAGGGACTGGCCGATCTGGCATCAACGGAGCGACAGCTAAGAGAAGAACAGACAGGTTTTTCCATGATGCACCCCGGTTCACACGCATGGCTCAAGACATATATACTCGGCAGGCTGTTTCACCGTTTTCTCATCACAGACCGTCTGTTTCATGTCACCGGAAAATGCACGGGATGCGGACGATGCGCCAAAGCATGCCCATTGCACAATATCAGCATAGAGAAAGACCGCCCACAATGGCATCACAACTGCACAGGATGCCTGAGCTGCTATCACCATTGCCCTGCCCATGCCCTCCGCATGGGACTTTTCACAAAAGGCAAAGGCCAATATTGCCTGGAAAAATTTGAAAATCTGACAGCCCTACCATGAAAATCATCCGACCATTGCATCTCAGCCGCAGACAATCCATCTGCATCTCAGTTGCGGCACTCGCCATAGCAGCCTATCTGCTGTTGCTCCCCATTCCACCGTTCAGAAACGAAAATGCGGTCAAAAGTGTGGTATGGATAGAGTGCCGTTATTGCTACGCCCTGCACGCGCCGGGATGCGACACCGTATATTTCAACATCACAGCCGGTGATAGTATGCTGCAAGGGCTTTCGCCAACACGCAAGGAAGCCGAACGCACACAATGGGGACAAGGCTGCTGGTACAGCAGTCTCATTCCCATACATTTTTCAAGGGGAAACATCCTGACGACAAGCTCCGTGGCACGACCCGACACCGTTATGGAACAATTAGAACAGGATGCAGCCAAACTGGCCGGCACCGCCATGCAACAGATTGAGCAACAGCTCAACGCGGTGGCGCAGCTGGACGACCGCCTTGTCTATTATATGAACACCCACAATGTGCAAGACGAAGGCTATACGCATATTGCACAATATGAAGGCCAGTATCAGGCCAACAAAAAGCGATGGGAAAAAGCCCGGGAGATATTGGGAAAAATAGTCATGTCGTCTGCACCGCAAGTGAGCTTCATGGGCACATACACTTGCCGCCATATCACTCGGGAAGGCCGGCTGTCGGCCACAGAAACGCCATGCAGGCGCATCAAAGTGGACAACGACGGACTTGTCACGCTGCAAACGACCGACGAAACCACGCCAAGCGGAACAGTCTCGCTCGGATACCCACTTGTAAACGGCATGATGCTCACTTCGGCCAGGCGTCCCATGCAAGTATGGCTGGCAGGCTTCAACCTGCCATTCCGCCCCGACACAATCACCGGTCTGAAACCGGACCGTATCGAGGGAAGGGCTTGGAAAACAGACAAAAGTACGGACTATGCCACATCGCTGGCTCTCCAGAAGTCGGCACGCGGAGTTCCCATTGTCAACAGCCGCGGCGTACTTGTAGGATTGGCAGACGGCAACACCATCATTCCTGTCAGATAAAAAGCAAATCAGATGAAAAGGGCATTCAGAATCTTGGTTCTTTGTTGCACGGCAGTTCTGACAGCAGCCTGTGTCGACACCACGGTGCAACTGCCGGAAGGCAGCTATAGCGGTGAGACAGACAACGATGGACATCCCGAAGGCTACGGCATACTGAGCCGCGGCAATACCATCATCTATGAAGGTCAATGGCACAAAGGAAAGCCCGAAGGATGGGGCATATGGCAAAAAGGCGACACCTGTTATCGCGGACAATGGAAAAACGGATTGCGCCACGGACGCGGACAACTTACATGGAAAAAAGATGCCGCCACCTACTCCGGAATATGGCAAAAAGGCATACGCCAAGGACGGGGAACACTGACCGATGACAAAGGACGCACCTGGACAGGCGAATGGCGCTCGGACACTCTGGCCTATGGCACACAAACCGACAGCATGGGAACGTATACAGGGCAGTTCGGCAAAGACAAACAACCGGAAGGCTTTGGCATCTATGCAACGGCAACAGGCTACGAACGCTATGAAGGACTTTGGAAAAACGGAAAACGCCAAGGCTTCGGAACGGGGCTGTCGCCACTGACCGAAGTGCAATGCGGCCATTGGAACAACGGGAAATTCATGGGCGAACGCATGATTTATACCCCTACACGCGTGTACGGCATAGACATATCGCACTACCAGCACGGAGGAAGGCCGCGACGGCGATTTAAAGGACGACCCATCAAATGGAAAGACCTGAGAATTACGCATCTGGGGAAAAACACCAAAAACAGCATCGGGAAAATAGATTTTCCCGTGTCGTTCTGCTACATCAAAAGCACCCAAGGCCTGAAAATAACCAACCCCTACTACAGACGTGACGCCAGAGACGCACGCAAAGCCGGCATACAAGTCGGAGCCTACCACTTTATGTCGCCTGTATCAGGAAAACTGCAAGCCGGATGGTTCCTAAGAAACACACCTATCGGGCACAACGACCTGCCACCCATGCTCGACGTAGAACTGACGCATGCCCAAATAGCCCGTATGGGCGGAGCCGGTGCCATGCGCCGCGAAATGCAAGTGTGGCTCGACATCGTAGAACGGCAGACAGGGAAACGCCCTATCCTCTACCTGAGCCAGAAATTTATCAATGAATATATGGCCGATGCAACACAGCGTCTGAAAAGCTACCGCATATGGGTGGCACGCTATAGCGAATACCGCCCCTACGTAAAGCTGCTATATTGGCAGCTGACGCCTTACGGACGTGTGAAAGGCATACGCGGCTATGTCGATATCAATGTATTCAACGGCAGCACGGAGCAATTTCAGCGCTACATAGATTCAGGACACACCGAATTGCCTTGATAGGCAAGGCTTCACCTTTCATCTTTTTTCAAAAGGTCGGGACGCAGACGTTTGGTACGCTCGTAAGACTGATTGAGCTCCCACTCTTTTATCTTCGCTTCATTGCCGCTAAGCAAAATGTCGGGCACTTTCCAGCCTTTGTAGTCGGCAGGACGCGAATATATGGGGGCAGCAAGCAGATTATCCTGGAAAGAATCAGACAATGCACTCTGCTCATCACCAATAACCCCGGGAATCACACGCACTACGGCATCGGTGATGGCCGCAGCGGCCAGTTCGCCACCGGTTAACACATAATCGCCGATGCTGACCTCCTTGGTAATGAGATGCTCGCGGATACGATAGTCTATGCCCTTATAATGCCCGCAAAGGATGATCAGATTTTGAGCCATGGAAAAGGCATTGGCCATAGGTTGGTCAAACTGCTCACCGTCGGGCGTAGTGAATATCACCTCATCATAATGACGCTGAGACTTCAAAGCGGAAATACAGTCATCAATGGGCTGACATTGCATCACCATACCGGCAAAACCACCAAACGGATAGTCGTCGACGCGACGATGCTTGTCATGAGAATAGTCGCGAAGGTTGTGAACATGAATTTCTGCCAGTCCTTTTTTCTGAGCCCGCAATAAAATGGATTGGTTGACAAAGCCATCAAGCATTTCAGGCAACACCGTAATAATATCTATCCTCATGAATTGTCGATTTTAAGGTGCAAAGTTAAAATGTTTTCCCTTTCGATATTGAAGTTTTTGTTATAATTTTGGAGCAAAATAGAGTGCCATATGGACGAAAGAGAAAGAATAAAATACCTGCGCAACGAACTGCATCGCCACAACTATTTATATTATGTCAAAAACAGCCCTGAAATCAGCGATAAGGACTTCGACGACATGATGCACGAACTCATGCATTTAGAAGCGGCTCATCCGGAGATGTATGACCCTAACTCACCTTCTGAACGCGTAGGAAGCGACCTGGACAACGATTTCAAGCAAGTAGAACACGTGTACCCGATGCTCTCGCTCGCCAACACATACAACCGTGACGAGGTACAGGCATTCTATGAACGTGTAAGCAGCGGACTGGACGGAGAACCATTTGACATTTGCTGCGAACTGAAATTTGACGGACTGTCCATTTCCATCACATACGAGAATGGCGCAATGATCCGGGCCGTAACACGCGGAGACGGAACGCGCGGAGACGACGTGACAGCCAATGTAAAAGCCATCCGAAGCGTTCCGCTGCGACTTGAAGGCAACTATCCGCCCAACATAGAAGTGCGCGGAGAAGTACTGATGCCGTGGAGCAGCTTTGAAAGGCTTAACATGCAACGTGAAGAGCGCGAAGAACCACTCTTTGCCAATCCGCGCAATGCCGCTTCGGGCACATTGAAAAGCAAGAACCCCGCTGTTGTGGCACAAAGGCATCTCGATGCTTACTTTTACTATCTGCTCGGTGCGGAACTGCCTTCAGACAGCCATTACGACAATGTTCGCCAAGCCGCTTCCTGGGGATTTAAAGTGTCTGATGCCATGCGGCGCGTCAGAAGCTTAGACGAAATATACCATTTCATAGACTACTGGGACAAGGAGCGCAGCCATTTGCCGGTGGCAACAGACGGCATTGTTCTTAAAGTCGACTCCTTGGAACAGCAGCAACGCCTGGGCTACACCGCAAAGACACCGCGATGGGCCATCGCCTACAAATTCCAGGCAGAACGAGCACGTACCCAACTCGTCAACGTCGTTTACCAAGTGGGACGCACCGGAGCAGTAACGCCGGTTGCCGACATGAAACCGGTACTGCTCGCAGGAACCGTTGTAAAGCGCGCTTCATTACACAACAAGGACATCATGGAACAACTCGACTTGCACATAGGAGATGAAGTCTTTGTAGAAAAAGCCGGAGAAATCATTCCACAAATCGTTGGCGTGGATGTGAAGGCACGCAACATTCTTCTTGGCCCCAAAGTGGAGTTTGCTACACACTGTCCCGAGTGTGGCGAAAAGCTGGTGCGCTACCCCGGAGAAGCAGCCTGCTATTGCCCGAACGATACCGGATGCCCACCGCAAATAAAGGGACGCATCGAGCACTTTATCAGTCGGAATGCCATGAATATAGAATCGCTTGGACCCGAAACCGTTGATGAATATTTCAAAAACGGGCTCATTCACGATGCCTCCGATTTGTATCGGCTACAAGTGGCCGACATAGCCGGGCGTTGGGGAACGAAAATAAAATCGGCACAAAAGATTATCAACGGTATAGAAAGCAGCAAAAAAGTTCCATTTGAGCGTTCGCTTTTCGCACTGGGCATTCGTTTTGTAGGAAGAGTGGCCGCAAAACTGCTTGCCCGCCATTTTCATGACATTGACTCCTTGATGAAAGCAACAACCGACGATTTACTTGCTGTAGACGGCATCGGCGAAGTTATAGCC
>CAKRYD010000025.1 GCA_934426255.1 uncultured Bacteroidaceae bacterium
TAAATAATCTTCAAGGAAAATCTTGCAGAAAGGAAGGACTGAATCAGACCATTCTTACTACCGCTGAATAGTTACCCGGCAAGTTCTTAGTTTGATTCAGCACCCAGAATGCAGGCCATGTGCCGGGTGCGGAATGTGCCAGAAAACGGCATTCAAAGTAGCAGAGTGCTTTAACCCATAATCCTTTTCCATCCATGTCGACCGGAGCAAGCAGACCGGAACTTCCTCGTGTGCCAATTGGCTTGCGTGCCGCTATTTTCAGGTAGGTATCGCGTTGGCTGAAAGGATTGAGCGGGCTTGTTACATCGGTGAAAGGCCAGCCGCTGAAATCGCCGAACGTTGGTTTGTGGGCATTGTAGCGTGTTCCGCGCCCATCGTTTGATATGGATAGCTCTTTGTTATCAAAATCGTCAGAAAAAATCAGTTCCAGACCTTTTGCACCAGGTGGCGGTGAGGATGGTATGCCTTCTTTCCATCGTTTTCCTTTTTTGTTGTAAACCTGCAGTTCAAACAAATCATACTCGCCGGCCGAATTTTGTGCGTGGATGCGTATGTTTAAAGGGCCATGAGGCAATTTGTTGGCATTGAAAACGAATTTTCCAATTCCTGTCGCGTCCAGATGAATTCCTCCTGGCGTCAGGTTGGTATCATGTCCCCATGGCGAGCGGTTCTTTCGGTCGGGCGCGTTCCAACATAGGGCATGTGCCGTTGTCATGCCTTTTGCTATGAATTTAACTTCGGTTTTCCCGCTAATGTCACATCCAACGGATGGCGAAAGCAATCTTATGCTTTCTACATAACTTCGTTTGTTTTGCCGGGCTTCCGATGGAAAAGCTTTTGTCAGTTGGATTTGTAACGTGCAAAGCAGCACGGAGATAAAAAAGGTTTGTCTGGAGTTCATATTTAGAGCCTTTGAGAATGGATTTGCTGCGTATGAAAAATTATTCGAACCGAGAGTTTTGGCAGAAAAGAGCTTGGTTATTCGGAATGAACCGTTAATTGAAAAAATTCCATGAAAGTCCCAAACGTATCACGAAGGGATTGATGGGATAGTGGGGCACCAAAAATTGATTGCCGCTGCCATTCTTGCTATAGTTGACGTGTGAAGCCATGAAATAGAATCGTGTATGTTTCAGATGCAGATTGGCATATACATCAATGATGGGATAGTTCCCGATTTTTGTGCGTTCATTTTCGGCCTGTGTGGCATACATGCCGATAGCCGGGCTGTAGGTCGGTGCATAATAGGAGGTAAAAAAGCGTACGTCACCGCCTAATTCAACACGCAATACTTTTGCTATGCGGAAAAGCAGATAAAGATTTGAATAGAGCGAGAGTGCCGGAACGGGAAGAATATTCTGGTTGGTGGAAGTTTGGTAGGCAATTTCGTTTTCCCAATTCAGAATGCCAAGGGAGAAGTCCTGATTGAGGGTAGCACCGATGAGTTGCAGATTGTTCGAGGATTGCCGAACTTCCGTGTCGTAGGTGTAATAGGTGGATGTCCCACCGGTTACCTGTTGGGCAGTTGTGGCGAAATACGTATATTTTTCAATGTTTTGCAGATCGAACGATAAACGTGTCCTTGTCTTTTCACTTTTCAAAATTGCGCCAATCCGTGTCGTAAACTGCTTGTCCAAACTGTTGTCCCACCACAGGTGATGAGAATGGTAGGTGCGATAAAAAAAAGTGGGTTGGCGGCCAATGATTGAGCCATGCAGGCGCAGTCGGATGCTATCGCCCAAAAAGCGTGTTTTCAGAAGTCCGTATCCGCTTAATTTGAAGTCGCCCCATGTGCTTCCGTCTGACGAAGTTTCGGCTTGAAGCGTATAATTGATGTTTCGGCCTTTTTCTTTAAACAATTGGCCGCCTAATGTAATGCGGTTTTCGTTGTAGGATTGGGAGAGACGGTAGGCCGCCGGCAGTTTGAAAGAGTTAAAATCGTGCTGGGCATAGAGACGGACACCGGCCATGGCCCATTTGTTGAATCCTTCGTGAAGTTCAATGGCCAAAAGGTTGGAAACAAGGGTGTTTTTAATGACATCTGCCGTTGAATCGCCTTCGAAATATTTGTTTGTATAAAAATCGTCAAGGGGCTCATTGGCAATGAACTTCCGTGTATTGTCTTCAATTTTCAGCGTATGTATGAAGCTGGTAACAGGTATGAACAAGGTCTTTGGCGGTGCAACTTTGGCCGTATCGGTTGGCGAGGGTTTCGCTGAGGCTTTCGCGTTTTCAAGAGTCCTTACAGAGTCTGTCGGTGAGGTGGTGGAAGGTGAAGCGGCCTGTGATTTTGTAGAGTCGTTCTTTTCGATGACCTTATGAAATCCCATGCTGTAGCGGTGAGTCCATTGCAGGCCGTTGACGTGCATCTTGTTCCAAACTTTGTCTAAACGGGTCGGAATGTCGTTTGTTCCGAATTTTGAAGGAAAATTCTCGGGATTAGTAACATAATCATCGCTCTCAATTCCTCCATTTTCCCCGGTTTTCAGGTAATTGGCATAGAAAGCAAAATGAGCTTTGTATTGGTCTTTGAGAATGGAACCGAATAAAGTGGCATTAAAATTGGACGTAGATTGATGGTCATAGTAGCCGCGCCCATACAGATAGTCGAGCTTCAACCCGAATCCGATGTCCTTTCCCATATTGATGGCGTATAATGCGCGGATACGGTCTTCGCCATTGTCGCTTCCCATGGACTCGTGGTATGAGATGTTGGTGATGGGCGATTTTGTATTGGTGAAATGAATCTTGGAAAAAGGCGTTATAAAATAGTCGTAAGGCTCGGAAAAAATGAAGTAGCTGAAATCAAGTGGGCGATTAGCGAAAAGTCTTGGCAGACGTGGTGAACCGAGGTTTCCTAACGTATTGTATTGCCCGTGGATACCTTCAGTGAAATTTGTATTTTGGAAACTGTGCGAAAACGTATCTATTTGAACCGAATCGATTGTGCCAAATCTCGGATCGGCTTCCCAAACGCGCAGACCTGTGGGCGTTTTGTCATTCTTCTTGCTTGAGTCCGAATGGCGCCCGAAGATGTTGCTCCTTTCTCCGTCCGTATCGTTTTCGTCTGTGTTGCCTTGGCGGTTTCTGTCGTTTTGGTTACTTCCTTGACCAATTCGGCGAAATCTGTTGTCGTCGTCGAAGCCTTGTCCGTAAATTGCCGCCGGAAGCAACAGAATGAATGATAGAATTAAAAGAAACTTCTTCATTCTGCAAAGTTAGTACTTTCAGGCAAAAAGGAAAATGGTGTGGCTCTATATTTTGCGGATTATTTCCATACCTTTTTGCAAAGCCGTTTCATTGATGGGGATGAGATTATGATGGCGCTCGGGCAGGGTGTGAAAAAGAGCTTTTTTGATGTTTTCCACAGTGACTACCGGGAGAACCTTGACAAGTCCGCCGAGAATAAACATGTTGAAAGTTTTGATATTCTTCAGAGTAGCAGCCGCATCCATTGCATCAATTCGGAAAAGATTGATGTCTTTTCGTTGGGGAGGGGCGATGATTCCATAATTATCGAAAAGAAGTGTTCCTCCTGGGCGTACTAAAGGTGCAAAACGTTCTAACGATGGCTGGTTTAGCAGTATGGCGGTGGAATAGGTATTGACAATCGGTGAAGAAATCTTGTTGTCGCTGATGATTACCGTGACATTGGCCGTTCCGCCGCGCTGTTCAGGGCCATAAGCCGGAAGCCAGGTAACTTCTTTTCCTTCCATCAGACCAGCGTAGGCCAATAGCTTTCCCATTGACAAGACGCCTTGTCCACCAAATCCCGATATAATAATTTCTTCTTTCATGTTGAATGCTTTAAATGTCTTTCAAATCGCCCAAATGATAGTATTTGAACATGTTTTCTTCCATCCATTTGTTGGCTTTGACAGGCGAAGTCTTCCAACCGGAGTTGCATGTTGATACGATTTCGACCAGATTCGATCCTTTTCCGTTCATAGAATTTTCAAAAGCATGGCGGATGGCCTTTTTGGCCTTTCTGATGGCGCCTACGGTTTCGACGCTTTGCCGTGAAACAAATGCCGTTCCTTCGAGTGATGCCGCCAAATCGGTGATGTTTAACGGGTATCCATGCAATTGGGGGTCACGTCCGTAGGGGCACGTTGATGTTTTCATACCCAAC
Source organism: uncultured Bacteroidaceae bacterium (assembly GCA_934426255.1). Taxonomy (GTDB): domain Bacteria; phylum Bacteroidota; class Bacteroidia; order Bacteroidales; family Bacteroidaceae; genus UBA6382. The sequence continues at coordinate 4,133 of CAKRYD010000025.1, forward strand.
AGCGTGGTGGGTGCCATTTGTCCACCTGTCATACCATAAATGGCGTTGTTGATAAAGATAATTGTAATCTTTTCACCCCGATTCAATGCGTGGATGGTTTCGCAAGCTCCGATGCAAGCCAAATCACCATCGCCTTGATAGGTAAACACCAGACGGTCGTTCCACATTCGTTTGCAGGCTGTAGCTAAGGCCGGAGCACGTCCATGAGCGGCTTCGAGCCAATCGATATCAAGGTAGCGGTAAGCAAAAACAGCGCAACCTACAGGGCAGATGGCTATGGTCTTTTCTTCCAGCCCCATCTCTTCAATGATTTCTGCAATTAACTTATGAACAACGCCGTGTGAACAACCGGGACAATAGTGCATGCTGACGTCGTTCATTAATGCAGGCTTTTTGTAGACCAGATTTTCAGGTTGTATGATTTCTTCTTTTGTCATCTTTTATTTTTTTTGTTGGTTACCATGCGTATGCAAACTTCGATGCCCTTGATGATGATGGCAAGGAAGCAGCAAATAAAAAAATAGGGTAACCCATTTGGACGAGGTATAACGAAGTAAATAATGATGGAAGCAACGGCTAAAATCATGAATATGATGTTAAGTGTATTGCGCAGCTTCAGCTTGTCATCTTGTTGCGTAGGTCGATGCCATAAGTGGCGTGTTTCATCCTTTTGCGGTTTGTTCTCGTTTGTCATGGTGCCTGTTTTGTGGATTACATCGTATGAATGAAATTCTGATTAAACGAATCTGCCAATTCGTTAGGAGTAGGCACAATGCCGCCTAAACGTCCGAAATGTTTTATGGTAGTTCTCCCCTCAACAGCGAGGCGCACATCTGTAATCATTTGCCCGGCATTCATTTCCGGCACAAGTATGCCTTTGAGGCGTTGGGAAATCTCTGCAATTTCTTTACTCGGGAACGGCCATAATGTAATGGGGCGGAATAATCCGATTTTGATGCCAGTCCGGCGTAACTTGTCGATGGCATCCATGGCAATGCGTGCAATTGATCCGAAAGCAATCATCAAATAGTCGGCATCGTCGCATCGATAAGTTTCATATCTTACTTCTTTGTTGCATATATCCTGGTATTTTTTTTGCAGGCGGAGGTTCTTCTCTTCCATTACATGCGGGTCAAGCTCCAATGAAGTTAAGATGTTAGGCTTCCGTTTTCTTAAGCCGTGCCCATTGACGGCCCACGGGCATTCACGGGCTATTTCTTCTTCAGTGCGACGGGGCTTTAGGGGAGGAAGTACAACTTTTTCCATCATTTGGCCAATGACACCATCCGAAAGAATCATGGCAGGATTGCGATACTTGAAAGCCAACTGAAATGCTAAGTCCACAAAGTCTGCCATCTCTTGAACGGAATCGGGGGCTAAAACGATTACATTGTAGTCGCCATTTCCACCGCCGACCGTGGCTTGCCTGTAATCACTCTGGCTGGGCTGAATGGTTCCCAAACCGGGGCCTCCGCGTTGTACATTGACTATGAGAGCCGGAATCTCTGCACCGGCCATGTAGCTAATGCCTTCTTGCATAAGGGCTACGCCGGGGCTCGATGAAGATGTCATTACACGTTTTCCTGAACCGCCGCCACCATAAAGCATGTTGATGGCAGCCACTTCGCTTTCCGCTTGAAGAACTACCATGCCGCTTGTCTCCCAAGGCTTGAGCAGCGTAAGAGTTTCAAGAACTTCGGACTGAGGAGTGATAGGATAACCGAAATAGCCGTCACAGCCGCAACGGATAGCTGCATGGGCGATAGCTTCGTTGCCTTTCATCAATTCTACTTTTTCTTCCATTGTCTTTTCTGGTGTATTAGTTTCCTTTTTTGCGGTATACACTGATGCAACCATCAGGACACACAATCGCGCATGATGCGCATCCGGTACATTTTTCCCATTCGTTTTGCCGAATATAAGTATAACCTTTTCTGTTTACCTTGTGGGGAGCCGGCTCTAATAAATCAAAAGGGCATGCTTCCACGCAAAGGCAACATCCTTTGCATCGGTCAATGTCGATTATTATTGCACCTCTCATCTTGCTCATATTATTGACAGTAAATCTCCTTGTTGTAAAACTCTAAAATGTTTCGAGCCATTTTGATGGCTTCTGCAGCCGGACTTTCGGCATTGATAGATATGGCTTGCATATAGTCTTCCATGGCACATTGCCAATTCCCGGACTTGAAATAGGCATTCCCACGCATATAATAAAGTCTGTCATCAGACTTATGGCTGTCTATCTGAACGTTGAGGATGCGGATGGCCTTATCGTTTTCTCCTTCGTCCAAAAGTCTGCAAATGTTGTCTATTTCTCGCATCATTTTTGTTTTACGCAAAAATACTCCGAATTATCTTTTATAGAATGAACGGATTTGCGTTTAAGTAATCATTAACAGAAAATTTAAGTATGTTATAAGTATAAATTATCATAAGGCATTGATTTATATTTGTAGATAGGCTCAAATAAATCGGTTTCTAATGAAACGAACAAAATAAGGCATGTTTGAGCAACATTGGCGATAAATGCACTTACAAACTGAGATTGTGCAATCAAAAAAGCCGGAAAGCTTTAAAGCTTCCCGGCTCAAATCGTTATGAGTAATTTAATTCGAAAATACGATGTTATTGTCTTTCGCATCCGCTACGACAGGTTTCGTGCGGTCAATAGTTCCAGATAGAATCATACGGCTCAAGCTATTTAGTAAGTCGCGTTGAATAGCTCTTTTTACAGGGCGTGCACCAAATTCAGGGTCGTAACCGGCTTGCGCAAGCAAGTGGATAGCGTTGTCGGTAACATTTAAATTTATGCCGTTGCTTTGCAGATGCTTACGGACACTGTTGACTTGCAGTCTGACAATGTCTGAAATCTCGTCTTGTGTAAGAGGGCGGAACATGATGATTTCGTCAATACGATTGAGAAACTCTGGGCGAATGTTCTTTTTGAGCAATTCAATGACGTGCTTTTGGGTATCTGTCAGTATCCGTTCGCGCTCTTCCGTATTTTTATTTTTCATTTCTTCGAAACGGCTTTGGATATACTGGCTTCCCATGTTGGATGTCATTATAATAATCGTATTACGGAAGTTAACTGTACGTCCTTTATTGTCGGTCAAACGCCCGTCGTCCAAGACTTGGAGCAAGATGTTGAATACATCCGGATGAGCTTTTTCGATTTCGTCAAAAAGAACTACAGAATAAGGCTTTCTCCTTACTGCTTCCGTCAGTTGTCCGCCTTCGTCGTAGCCTACGTAACCCGGAGGAGCTCCAATCAAACGGCTGACACTGAATTTCTCTTGATACTCGCTCATGTCAATTCGAGTCATCATGCTTTCATCATTGAAAAGGTACTCAGCCAATGCTTTTGCCAATTCGGTCTTACCTACACCTGTTGTTCCCAAGAATATGAACGAGCCAATAGGCCTTCTAGGGTCTTGTACACCGGCGCGGCTCCGTCTTACGGCATCGCTTACTGCGCGGATAGCCTCATCTTGCCCGACAATGCGTTTGTGGAGCTCTTCTTCCATATGAAGCAATTTCTCGCGTTCGCTTTGAAGCATACGGCTGACGGGAATACCTGTCCAACGGCTAACTACTTCAGCTATGTCATCGGCGGTAACTTCTTCTTTGATCATGCCGTTTCCGTTTTGTGTTTCAGCCAGTTTTTTCTGAATTTGCTGAATCTCGTCGTTTAATGACTTTAATTTGCCATATCGTATCTCGGCTACACGTCCGTAATTGCCTTCGCGTTCGGCACGGTCGGCTTCGAATTTTAATTGTTCTATTTCCTGTTTGTTTTGCTGTATTTTGTCGACCATAGCCTTTTCGCTCTGCCATTTTGCGCGATAAGCTTCTTCTTGCTCTTTCAAGTCACTGATTTCTTTCGTCAGCTGCTGCAGTTTGCTTTCATCGCCTTCACGTTTGATGGCTTCACGCTCTATTTCCAACTGTTTAAGATGTCTGACGGTTTCGTCTAATTCTTCGGGCAGTGAGTCGCGTTCTATCCGCAATTTGGCTGCGGCTTCATCCATCAGGTCAATGGCTTTGTCGGGTAGGAAACGGTTGCTGATATAACGCTGTGACAATCGTACTGCGGCAATGACTGCATCATCTTGGATTCTTACTTTATGGTGATTTTCATAGCGTTCTTTCAAACCACGCAAGATAGAAATGCTGTCTTCAGTGCTTGGCTCGTCAACCATTACAGTTTGAAAACGACGTTCCAAGGCCTTGTCTTTCTCAAAGTATTTCTGGTATTCATCCAAAGTCGTTGCGCCAACTGTTCTTATCTCGCCTCTGCTTAATGCCGGTTTCAATATGTTGGCGGCATCCATCGCACCCTCATTCTTGCCTGCTCCTACGAGCGTATGGATTTCATCAATGAAAAGTATAATGTTGTCATTGCTCTTCTTTACCTCGTTGATGACACTTTTGAGTCGCTCTTCAAATTCTCCTTTATATTTTGCACCGGCTATGAGTGCGCCCATATCAAGAGAGAAAAGCCGTTTGTCCTTTAAGTTTTCAGGAACGTCACCTTTCATGATTCTTTCGGCGAGGCCTTCGACAATTGCAGTTTTACCTGTTCCCGGTTCACCTATTAGAATAGGGTTGTTTTTTGTTCGTCTGCTTAGGATTTGCAAAACGCGTCTGATTTCTTCATCACGTCCGATAACCGGATCAAGCTTGCCTTCGCGTGCATCTTTTACAAGGTCGCGCGCATATTTTGACAATGCCTGATAAGTATCCTCTGCAGTTTGGCTGTTTACTTTCTGGCCACCACGCAATTCTTGAACGGCTTTTGACAAGCCATCGGCTGTAATGCCCGCATCTTTCATTAGACCGCTTACTGTACTGTTGACTTTTAATAAGGCTTGTAGCATGGCTTCCAGACCGGTAAACTCATCTCCGTTCTTTGATGCAATACTTTCTGCCTCCATCAGTACTTGATTTGATGTGTTGGAAAGATATGGCTGGCTTCCTCCCGATACTTTCGGTAAGGATCGTAGCTGACTTTCCAAAACGGATTGTAGCTGCCTTGCGTTGACACTAAGTTTGTCGAAAACGTATTTGGTTACGTTTTCACCAACTTCCATGATACCATATAGTAGGTGTTCGGGTTCGATAGCTTGTTGCCCTCCTGATGAGGCCTTGCGTAGAGCGGTATTAATGGCCTCCTGTGCTTTGATAGTGTATTTGTCTATATCCATATAAGTTATATTTTTCGTTTTCTGAAACTGTATAATCAAAAAGTATGCCATGCATTTGACGGTTCTAAAATTTTTGAGTCCTGTCATTTTGGCATTTTTTCAATAGAAATTTCACTACAGGCATACTAAAAGGTAAAAAAAGGCGTTGTATAAATGAATAACGACTATTAGTGAATTGCACGAATGCTTGAATTTAGGTTGAAGAAATAGTGATATTGTAATCTTTGAGACGAATCTTATTCTTAACTTCGTGCTGTCAATAAGGATATGTTTCTTATGATAATGAAGTAAACAAATATAATCAGATAAAATGGAAAAACATCATTCAAATCCCGAACGGCTACATGCAAAGCTTGTAGAAGTAACAGAGTTTTCGGAAGACGTTTTAGAAAACGTACAAAGGCTATTGGCGCAATATACACCTAATAGGAGTGCTTTTTTAAAGTATACGCTTTGCACAATACTTAATTCAACGTCGTCTCATTTGTTCTTCTTACGGCCTGAACACACAGCAACAGATTCAGACGAAAAAGACCAAGTGTGGGGTATGGTTACGGTAAATATCTGTCAGACATGTTCTTCACCTCGTGCTTGGGTTGATGATTTTGTGATTGATGAAAAATATCGCCGTCATGGTTTGGCTCATACAATGATGGATCAGGTTCTCAAATTTGCCCATTATTTGGGCGCACCGAGCGTGATGCTTACTGCAAGCAATCGTCGAGTGGCTGGCAATCAGTTCTGTAAGACATTTGGCTTTGAGCATTTTGATACCAATGTCTATATTTATCGTATGCCTATAGGCAATAAAGGCATTTGAGCATAAACTGTGGAAATTTTCAGATAGTTTCCTGCAATTAACCTGTTCATTACAGCATGTCTTACTTTTTCATGATGAAAAGGTAAGACGTTTTTTATTGCAGCAATGTTCGGAGTTATTCCATTTCCATTGCTTTATATTGCCATTTCGTTGCCATGTTTTGCAGAATCAAGTCTTGGTTACTAAAAACCAAGACTTGATTTTAAGTAACCAGGACTTGGTTTTTATAAATCAAGTCCTGGTTCTGTAATTTCCCAGTATAAATTTGCAATTTTCAATCGCCATTTTCAAAATATCTTCTTTGACGTTGTAATTGTACCGCTGTTTTAGAATTTTCGGCAGGCAAATTAGGAGAAATAATACTTGATTTATAACTCGACCTTCAGTCTATTTCCAGATTGTCATGTTCTAAAAGAAAGGTGAAGGAGCATATTGTGCTTGAGTTACAATTGAATGATTTCGATGCCACCGTTTGGAGTGACATCGTCGAATCCGGCTGTGTAAGGGAGCAGACCGAGCATAATGCGTGTACATAGTATGGCGCAACCGTGATAGAACACCGTTACCCTGTGATAGGGCTTTTTGCGCAGTTCACCAAAGAAGTCGGCCATACGGGCGTAAACGTCTGCCGTAGATTCGCCGCCAGGCATTTTTATATCCATGTAATGGTTGTACCATTGGTCGATGTCGCTCTCGGGAATGTTTCGAAACGGCACCATTTCCAAATCGCCCATACTCATTTCAATTAGGCGATTGTCTCTTTCGGCATCAGGAAATCCGCAGTAAGCAGCCAATTTGGCAGCACGTTTGAGAGGGCTGCAATAGGCCTTGTCGAAATGTAGTCCCTGTAAATGCGATTTGGTTTGAGCTGCTTCGGATTCGAATGTGTCGGCTACGTCTACGTCTGTCTGTCCATAGCATGTTGGTTCGGGTAGTTTAACACTGGTGTGGCGTATCAGATATACTTCCATACATTGAATGTGTTTCTTATGAATAATGATGATTCTCTCAGAGCATGGCTGCAAGAAGAAAAGCCGATGCTATGAGAGCTAAAGCAAATCGAGCAGCCGATCTACCTGTTCTTCGGTAGTGTGCCATGAGGTACAGAGACGTACGGCGACTTGTTGGTCAGGAAGTTCTTGCCATATTTCACAGTCTACGTTTTCACGCAGGCGATGGTATTCTTTAACGGTCAGAATAATGAACTGCTGATTGGTAGATGAGTCGGCAAACAATTTGATACCTTTGCCTAAAACGCCTTTTTTGAGTTTTTCGGCCATTAAGATGCCGTGCCGTGCGATGTTGAGGTAAAGGCCATCTGTAAACAACGTTTCAAATTGTAGCCCGAGTAGCCATCCTTTGGCCAACAGATTGTTGTGGCGTTTTACTTGTTGGAAAAGGTGGCTGACAGTATTTGGTTTAGGAAATACGAGGGCTTCACCCATGAGGGCACCTATTTTAGTGCCGCCGATATAGAACGCATCGCAAAGGCGGGCAATATCGGGCAGGGTAATGTCGTTTTTGGTGGCAGCGAGTCCGTAGCCGAGACGTGCTCCGTCCAAGTAGAGCTTGAGATGATTGTCATGGCAAACTTTGGATAGTTCCGTAAGTTCGGCTAATGTGTAGAGTGTGCCTGTCTCGGTTGGATGGGTAATATAGAGCATTCCGGGTTCTACGCCATGTTGCCATGTTTCATCTGCATAGAATGCTTTTAAATAGTCTTGAACGGTTTGCACCATTATTTTTCCGTTTGATGGAGGCAATGTGACAATCTTATGTCCGGTTGCTTCCACTGCTCCGGCTTCGCGTACACTGATATGACCGCTATCGGCTGCAAGTACGCCTTGATAGGGCGGAATCAGTGCATCAATGGCAATTACATTGGTTGGAGTGCCGCCTATTAGAAAAAATATTTCAGCATCAGGGGAATGAAGGGAGCTACGGATTTTTTCTTTGGAGGAAGCACAAATCTCGTCATCGCCGTATCCGAAGTACGGGGTTTCGGCAGTTTCGGCTAATCTCTTTAAAATAAGAGGATGGCAGGCATACATGTAATCGCTGAGAAAAGGCAGTTTTTTATTCTTCATGTGTGATCATTTTATGTGTTGCTTTATCCGGTCAATATAGCTGTTGAGTGCAGCTTCGTCTTTGTGGTCTATGATTTCAATCAAGTCTTTTAGTTCTTGTCGTATTTTGCATACTTGTCCGCCTGTGTGTGGGTTGAATAGTATTTCGCGCAGCAACGTTCTGTCCTCGCTCAATACGCCTTTGGCAATGGCCATGTGGCGTTTAAATGTCGTACCGGGTGCATCTTGATGCTTCATGACTGCGGCAAATACAAAGGTCGAGACAAAAGGGATGGAGAGAGAGTAGGCAACTATCTCATCATGTTGAGCAAAGCTGTATTCGCAGATGTTCAGTCCCAACCTACTATAAATATCGCGGAAAAGAACACGTCCCATGTAGTCGCCTTCGTTAATGATGATGGCATTCTCGTTGGTCAGCGCACCAAGGTTGGCAAATGTCGGGCCGAACATCGGATGGGTCGATACGTAGCGGAAACCGCATTGGGTATAATAGTCTTTCAGATTAGTCTTGACCGAAGCAATGTCGCTAAGTATGCAATCGGCAGGCAAATGCGGGGTGATATTCTTAAAAACATCAATAGTGTGATTAAGCGACACGGCATTGATGACCAATTCAGGGCGAAAAGCTTCTATCTCTTCAAGTGTTGTGAAACGCTGAGTATTATACATGAAACGCAGACGCTTAGGGTTAATGTCATATACGGCTGTTTCGTGTTCAAAACTCAACAGATCTATAAAAAAGGAGCCCATCTTGCCGGCGCCCAAAACAAGAATTTTCATAGGTGTGACCTTTTCTTATTTATTGATGATGTCAATTTGTTGACGTACGCTTTCAGCGTGGATAGATTCAAAGACGCTTTTCATGAAGTCGACCGACATGCCACAGAGAGCACCCTGTGCACCACGTTTGTCTATGATTTCATTGTATCGATGTGGTTGCATTACTGCCACATTATGTTCTTTTTTGTATTGGGCGATTTCACGGCTAATCCGCATACGTTTGGATAGCAGCTCTATCAGCTCATTATCTAAGTCATCTATTTGCGACCTCAGCGATTTCAGGCTTTCTGTGGTATCAACAGTATTTCTGACGGTCAGTTTATCAATAATGAAGTCAAGAACATCAGGGGTTATTTGTTGTTTCGCATCGCTCCATGCATTATCGGGATTGCAATGACTCTCAATAATCAAACCATCAAATCCAAGATCCATAGCTTGTTGTGAAAGCGGAGCGATTAATTCTCTGCGTCCTCCGATGTGGCTTGGGTCACAGATGATGGGCAGGTTAGGGATGCGGCGACGTAGTTCTATGGGCATGTGCCACATAGGAATGTTGCGGTAGATGGATTTATCGTATGAAGTAAATCCGCGGTGAATGGCAGCCAATCGTTTGATGCCAGCACCGTTGAGACGTTGCATGCCACCAATCCATAATTCGAGGTCAGGATTGACAGGGTTCTTATAAAGTATAGGAATATCAACACCTTTCAGTGCATCAGCAATATCTTGTACGGCAAAGGGGTTTGCTGTGGTTCTTGCGCCAATCCATAAAATATCGATGCCTGCTTTTAATGCTAATTCTACATGGTGTGGCGTAGCAACTTCGGTAGCCGTAAGCATGCCGGTCTCTTCTTTTACGCGTTGCATCCAAGGTAAGGCTTTTTCACCGTTTCCTTCAAAGCCTCCTGGTTTTGTGCGAGGTTTCCATATTCCAGCTCTAAACACTTTTATGCCGTTGTTGCTTAGTTGCTTGGCTGCTTCTAATACTTGTTCTTCTGTTTCGGCACTGCATGGGCCGGCTATAATCAGGGGGCGTTCGTTGGGGACTCCCGGTAGATTTAAGGGCAGTAAATCGAGTTCCATATTTATATTTATGAGATGCTTAGTTATATAGTTTAGTTGTTGTTGAAAACATGCTGAATTCTTTCAAGAGCCTGATTAAGAAGTTGTTCTTTGGCGCAAAGGGAAATGCGTACATAGCGTTGCCCATTCGAACCGAAGATGAAGCCCGGTGTAATGAAGACATGAGCTTCGTTCAAGACTTTTTCTGTTAGTTCCTCACAATTAGTATAGGAGTCGGGAATGCGTCCCCAAAGAAACATGCTTACTTGTTTCGGGTCGTAAGTACAACCGATGGCTTTCAAGATCTTTTCTGCTATTTTGCGGCGTGAGTGATATACTTCAAAGTTGGCTTGTCTGTGCCATTCCGGGTCATTCTCGTATGCTTTGGCAGCAGCCAATTGCAGTGGGCGAAAGGTCCCCGAGTCAATGTTGGACTTGACTTTCAGAATCCATTTGACAAATTGGGCATTAGTGGCTAATAGTCCTACGCGCCATCCAGGCATGTTGTGGCTTTTGCTCATTGAATTGAATTCTATGCAACAGTCCTTGGCTCCTGGTACTTGCAATAAGCTAATGGGATGTTCGTTCAAAATAAAGCTGTATGGATTGTCGTTGACAACCAAAATATGGTGACGACGGGCAAAGTCGACAAGCTTTTCGTACGTTTCCATTTGCGCATTAGCACCTGTGGGCATGTTGGGATAATTGGTCCACATGATTTTTACATGGGATAGGTCCATGCGTTCTAATGCTTCAAAGTCGGGTTGCCAATCATTGTCTTCTTTCAGGTCATAGTAGACAATTTGGCAGCCTAAGAGCTTGGATAGCGATGTATATGTAGGATACCCGGGATTTGGGACTAATACTTTGTCACCGGGATTGGCAAAAGTCAAAGTGACGTGGAGAATACCTTCTTTTGAACCTATAAGGGGCTGAATTTCAGTGTTGGGGTCTAAGTCTACATGATACCAGCGTTTGTACCAATCGGCCATCGCTTTGCGTAGTTCCGGAATTCCTACTGTGGGTTGGTAACCGTGAACATCGTCGCGTTTTGCCTGTTGGCAAAGAGTTTCAATGGTTTGTGGTGACGGAGGCATGTCAGGACTTCCGATGGCCAGACTGATGATGTTTTCGCCATTGGCATTACGCTTGGCGATTTCTTTTAGTTTTTTGCTGAAATAGTATTCGCTGACAGCTTCCAGTCTTTGTGCCGGGGTGATGAGCGAATTAGTGATCGTCTGATTCATATTCTCCAAGAATCCTTATTTGTTTTGTTAATGGTCTGATAGCTTCGATACATTGGTGATAGCGCGAATAGTCGCTGTAAGTAATATCTACATAGAAAAGATATTCCCATTCATGTCCTATTATAGGAAGCGATTGGATTTTGGTCATATTTATATCATAAAAGGACAGGACGGAAAGAACATGTGACAATTCGCCTTTTTCATGAGGTATTGAAAATACGATGCTACTTTTGTTTGATTTTTTTGCGTCGCGCAACGTGTCTGCGTTCCAAGGATCGCAAAGGCATAGAAAACGTGTAAAGTTGTGCTTATTGTCTTCGATCGCTTCTTTCAACACTTTCATATGGTAAATGGGTGCGGCGAATTTCGAACAAATGGCCGCATGTCCTTTCAGCCTACGGCGGCTTATCATTTCGGCAGCTCCGGCTGTGTCATCGGTTTCTACTATTTTCCGATCGCGGAATTGTTTTAAAAAGTTGCGGCATTGCATTAGGGCTACCGGATGCGAATTGATTTCTTTGATATCGTCTATGCTTTCATCGGGCAGACACAACAAACTGTGTTCTATATGAAGTTTATGTTCGCCTATGATGGTCAAGTTGCTTGCGCGCAGTAATTCGTAGTTGTGGAGCAGGCTGCCTGCAATCGTGTTCTCGATCGCCATCATGGCCAATAGGCTGCTGTCTCTTTTCATTGCTTCAAAGAGGTCTTCAAATGTGTCACAACATACGAGCTCGATGTCTTCGTCTTTGAAAAAGCGGTGAGCTGCAATGTCGTGAAACGATCCTTTGATGCCTTGTATTGCTACTTTTTTCATCCTCTTTTTATTTGTACCAAAAAATCCCGCTCTTGTTGGAGCGGGACCTTAATCTTTTTCTTTTTGTATTTCCTTGGGGCACACAGGCATCCGCTTCACTTCTTAACTGTAGCAAAGTAATAAAAGTAAAAGCCGAATGAGTAATAATGTGCCATATTGTCAGTGTATATAATCTCTTTTTGACACTGCAAAATTACAACAATCTTTTAAAAGCGGCAATACTAAGCCGCAATTTTTTGTAGCATCAAGGATGATGTGCTTCGCGTTCGATCAAAGCTATGGCATAGGCTGAAATACCTTCTTTGCGCCCGGTAAATCCCAAACGCTCTGTTGTTGTTGCTTTAATGGAAATATTCTGTTTGTCAATGTTCATCAATGGAGCAAGGCATTCTTGCATTTGCTCAATGAATGGATTGATTTTCGGTACTTCAGCACAAATGGTTGCATCAATGTTCCCTATCGTATAGTTATGCTGCTGTAGCAAGCATGTGGTTTCTGCCAATAGCTTTTTGCTGTCAATGCCTGCATATCTTGGGTCGTTATCGGGGAAATGATATCCGATATCGCGCAAATTGGCTGCACCCAGCAGTGCATCGCAAATAGCATGAATAAGTACATCCGCGTCGCTGTGCCCTAAAAGTCCGAATGGAGCAGGAATTCTTATTCCACCAATCCATAAAGGTCTGTCGGCTACTATCTGGTGTACGTCATATCCTAAACCTACTCTTAGTTTGGCCATTTTAAAACAATCGAAATTTAACGTCCTCGATGGAACAAATCTTTAATGCCATCGAAGTCGAATCCAAGTGAAACGCGCAATGTTTGATCAAGTGGATTGGATGCTGCCGTAGAAATGACATATCCTGCATCAAGACTGAATACATTCATACGGAAGCCGGCACCGACTGTAAAGTACTTGCGGCCTCCTTTCGTCTCGCTTTCGTGGTGATAACCTCCACGTAGTATAAATTTATCATTGTAAGTGTATTCCACACCAAGGCTCCACTGTATTTCTTCCAGTTCTTCTTTGAATCCGCCGGGCGCATCACTGAAACTTTTGAATATGCCAGTAATGGGAGAGATGTTATAAAAGTTTTCCTCACGATAGGTCTGATATTCTGCAGTATGGTCTTGTCCGTCATCTGTCCTGTATCCCAAAGCTTTGGCACATTGGGCATCGGTGGGATAGGTGGGCACCAACAATTTGTTGGCGTCAGCGGCAAATGAAATGCGGTTGTACTCATTGAGCGGTACCATGTAGTTGACACCTAAACGCAAATTGGTCGGAATGAAAAATGAGTAGTCATCGCCATAATTGATTTTGCTGCCTAAGTTAGAAATGTTGAGACCTAATGACAGTTGGCATTCGCGTGCTCCCATATTGAGATATGTATTATAAAATCCTCCTAAGTCAACGGCAAACGCGGAGCCCGGTTCGGAACCGTCATCAAAGTGCCCGGAAATGTCGGAGTATATGTATCTGAAAGTGACAGAGGCGGAAAACTTCTCACTGAGCATACGAGAATATCCTGCATCGAAAGCCCATTCGTAAGGTTTGAACGTCATGCTGATGCCATCATCAGAGTCTGTCCCATCATTAGCAAATACTTCTCCCAAAGAGAAATAGCGCATGGATGCGCTTACGGCCTGAAAGTCTCCCAAACGCATGTAACCTACCAAATAGGCCAAGTCAATATCGTTGACCAATTGGCGCAGCCACGGTGTGTAGTTGAGTGCTACACCGGCTTTGCTGATACAAAAAGGATATTTGGCCGCATTCCATGCTTGTGAATTGACATCCGGATCTGTAGCTGCTCCCACATCGCCAATACCACCGGCTCTTGCATCGGGGGCGATGCTTTGTGACACTACGGCTGTTTGTACCGGATTGAACTTGTCTTTTTGGTCTTGTGCTTTGGTAGTGATACAAACCAAGAAGGATGCGATTATTATAAGTAGTGATTTTCTCATATTCCTGTTTTTGCCCTTTGAGCCTATAATAAAAACTCGCCAGCGTTGCTTTTATTGTCTTCGTACTACTAATTTCTTCGTTTTTGTTGTCTCTTTGCTTCCGTTGCAGGAGATATTTACCTTATATAAGTATAGGCCGCTTGGCAATGCTGCTCCACTGTTGGACGTCAGATTCCAATCAATAGTATGATAGCCATTGTTTGTACTGTTTGTTTCATTGTGTGTCCACCATAGTCGTCCGAATGCGTCATACACTTCTATATTGAATTGCGTTTCCGTTTCAGGCCGGTCATACGAAATAATGAAGGTTGTCTGTGTCGAAGCCGGATTCTTGCTCGTCTTTACATCTAATAATTGTGGCCTGAGTCCGACTTCTACGTTAAAGTCAAGAACGGTGGAGGAAGAATTGTTCTTTAAATCCCAAGCTCTGAAAAACAGATGGTGCTTGCCGGCTTCGAGTTCAGGCAGGTGAAAAGTAACAGTGCCCTGTGTGTAACTTCCGAAGTCATTTTCGTAATAACTGTTTAGGATGTAGGTGTCTTTATGGTCTATGACAAGCTGTAGGTCGTGTCCAACTCCTGTACCCGTTGTGTTGATTCCGTCCGAGTCTGACAGAATGGCATAAAAATAGGGCGTTTCGTTGACTGTCTCACCGTCTTTAAAATCGGGATTGTTTAGATATACAAACATAGCCGGTCCGATGGAATCTTTATGGGCGATGTCTTCTGATCCGCCAACCGTAAAATCTTCTGTGAAGCCATTGGCCTCAATGGTCTTGTCTGTATTTACCGCGTAGAAGTTCAGTCGTCCGCTTTGATTGCTGTAGTTGATGTCCAAAGGTATGGGAATGGTGGTTTCGAATATGCCATTTCTGATAGAATCGCTGCCTTCATATAATGTTTTATTGCGTTCATATAAGGTATATTGGGTCTTGCTGTCTCCGGTATTGTTTTTGCAAATGATTGTGTCCTTTGAATCTTGCAATAGAAGCGATACGATTCCATTATAGTCTTTTAATTTGCTGCCGGTGGCCGATGCTATGTGTCCTTTTATCCTGGCAATGCTACCGGCTTTGAGCTGCGGCCTGTTGCCGGAGCTTGTCTTTTGTCCGTTTATTTCATCAATAATGACTTTTTCGGTAGGCATTTTGAGTGTAAGCGCAGGATCGCCCATCAAAACGTACTTTAATTTGTTCGATGTTGTGTCTATGACATTGCTGTTGATGTCGACTAAGGCTGTTTTTGCCAGTCTGGCGGCATCGCCTATGGTATATCGTCTGCCGTTTTTGTCTTTCTCCAATAAATAATACATGTATTTGTCATTGAGGATGCGGTTTTCATCTGCGTAGACAGCTCGTGTGGCGCTATAGAATGCAATGGCGGCACCGTTTTTGTTGAGCATGCTGGTTTCACCAATGTTTTCTTCGGGCATATCGAACGGTGTCAGTTCGCACGAAGCGGTAATCCACATGGGAATGCGCGCTGAGTTGAATTCTTTGAAGTCGGTTAGTTTCAACACTTGCTCGTGCGAGATGGTATAGGGCGCTCCATGTCCGGAGTAGTTCATGACGAGGGCACCTTTTTTCATGGCGTTTTTCAATAGCTCGGTTACTTCCGGATAGGAATTGCCTGTTGCAGTGGTGACCCTGGGATAAGCATCCCAATAGACGCGCTTGACGAGCATGGCGGGATTGTCTGCTATGATATTTTTGTAGACGGCGTCGGCATCTTTCATGTGTCCGTTGTAATCTCCATCATCGGCCAGCATATATATAGTGTTTTTCCATGCCCCTACTTCGATGTTCTTCATATAAGCAATGCTTTTGTCTACCAGAGTTTTGGCATCGGTTGCACTTGTTACTGGAAACCGCCCTATTCCAAGGTCTATCTTTTCTGTAAAAATGTTACGGCCTTCTCCATCATCCAATAGACCGAGCACATCATCTACAACGTAACTGTAAACTTCGTTTACCGAGTTTTCGGTCTCGTAACAGAGCAGATAATCGTTGGGATTCAGTCCTTTTGTATGTGTCGTTTTCATTCTGTTGTCCCATAGGGACGAACCGAACATCAGCAAGTATCGTGGCAAATCGTTTTCGTTTTCTGCCCGGTCGTACAGCATTTTCATGTAGCGGCGGTATGCGCCTATGTCGGGCGTTCCTGACGAAAATTCATTGTATAATTGATTGGCCTTGACAACGCGTACACGCAAGTTGTCTGCCTGTCGGTGGTATTCTGCCAGACGGTTGGCCTGTTCTTCCAGCTTTCCGCTGCTGGGGATGATTACTACCATATCGGCAGTGGAGTCGGCGTGTAGGTCTTGGTTGGGCACGCGGCCGTCAATCTCTGGTGTAGGGTAGGTGGCACTTGTGTTTACGGCTACGAATCTGCGTGTGGGGTCGGCTACGTTAAATGTCAGAGTATTTCCGCTCAATGATGCCGGAATTTGTTTCATGGGTTCGCCGGCCTGCCCTATGCACCAAATTCTGGTTGATGCATCGGCTCCTTCCAATGCCATGGTGTGCGTGCCCGTCAGATAGTGTGAAAATACGAGATACTTGCCGTTAAGTCGCAGTCGCCGGTCATAATTCAGGCAGATATAGTCAAGTCGGGCGTTATGACCGTTTGTCGTTTTGATGTTGAGGGTATTTTCTCCGTTTTTCAGGCTGTCGATGCTGTATAGGCCGTCTCTGGTAATGGCGTGGTCGTATTGTCCCGTGGCACCGATGGTAAACGATTTCAAGCTTGTTGCATTGAAGGAACTGTTGATTGTTGTGGTGCTCGATGCGGCGGCACTCATTCTGAATGTCAGCCAGGCTGTTTTTCCTGTTTCCCTGTCGGGTGTTGCCAGCGTGTAGCTTTTCGAGTTGCCGTTGGCGAAGTTGTAGCTGTCAAACAGATGTCTGCCGCTTGTGTACCAGCTGTAGGCATCATTCTCTATCAAGATGCGTTCCGGATACGTGGTAATGGCCGTTGTTGTGCTATTGATGGCCGGTTCTTCTTCTATGGATTGAGGGTTGTCGCCTTCGGTAACGAAATAATAGGAGTAGGACGAGTAGGGATTGATTTCTCGTGTGCTGACGTAGCGTTTGGCCTGGCTTGAATAGTTCCAATCGCTCCATCGCAGGGTGCCATTAGCATAGAACACCAACCCGTCTGCCCGTCGCAGGGTAGGAACTTCTTCCAAGTCGTCAGTGTCGGCATCTTTGCCCGAATATGTAATAACCATGTTTTGCACACGTCCCCCATATCCGTATAGTTTTACGCGTGAGATGTCGTTGAATCCCATTTGTTTGAGCAGTGACGGAGTCAGCTGGTAGATGCCTTCTTCAGAAACACGGATCTTGACCCATCTGCCCTCTTTCAGCACGGAATGCGTGGCATAACGTGCTTTTGTCTCTTGAGCCGATCTCTTACCTTGCACGCTTGTTTTGTGCCGGGAGGTTACATTCAGATTGAAGCTTGTGAGTTTCAGCCATTTCCCGTTTTGCCGGATGAGCGGATATATGACCACTTCTCCTATGCCGCGCTTTCGCGAAATTCCTATCTGCCATTGGTAGCGCAGGGTATCGGATGGCATGGCTTTTATGCTTTTGAGAATAGCCAACTCTTTCTTTGTGACAGGTTCATATTCGGGGTAGTCTATGCTTACATGGTAGGTGTATTGTTGCCAGTTGATCCCCAAATCGATAGTTTGGGTAGTATGCGGCATAATGCTGTCGCTGAGCAGGCTGCTCCAATCTATGTGTGCGAAATTGTTGGCTTGCAGCTGCGGTAGTCCTGCAATTAGTAATGAAAGAATGCTTAAGATATATAGTTGGCCTTTGCGCATGGTGGCTTGATTCTCTGTTGATGGTCTTATCTGACGTTAAAGTCGAGCAGGCACCGACTGCCGATGGCTGCCTCAATGTGCTCTCCTATTTTTAAAGGAATACGTTTTGCTGCCGGTCCGCAAAATAACAAATCGCCTTGGCGCAGTTGAAAAAAACGGCTGATCTGTTCTATCAGTTCATCAACATTCCAACGCCATGTGTCGGTCCCGTTATATAATGTAGTGCCATCTTTGCCATGCAGCGTTGCTGCCGTTTGGTCCAAAGGCCTTCCGTCTGTGGGGATGAAGCTTCCTATGATGGTTCCTCCGTCGAAGCTTTCAGCCAAGTCCCAGGGCTGCCCGGCACGCGACAATTGCCCGGCTATGTCGTCGGCTCTTACATCAAGCCCGACGGTTACTCCGTCGTAATATCGGTAGGCAAAGCGTTTCGGAATGCTTTTGCCGAGACGGCTGATGCGCACCACAATATGGAACCCACCTGTAAGGCACGATGTAAAATCGGGAACGAACAGAGGTTTATTGTCTTTCAATAATGAAGAATCGGCTTTCATCATGACAATCGGGCATTTTATATTTAACGTTCCATTTGTCTGATTATTGTCTTCTTTGCGGTTTTCTGTAACTACTATGATTTTCATCCTATCATGTTTACAATCTGCAAAGATAGTGCATTTACTCTTTCTGGCGAGGCTTTGAATTGAAAATGGGACGCTTAAAATTTAAAGAGCGACGCAGACAATAAAAAAGGTGGTTGTGGCGTTTTTATATATAATAAATGAGAAATGCATATGGAGAAGCTGATAGAGTGTCTGCATGCAAGGGCTTGCTCGTGTGTTGTGGGCAAAAACGATTCGATGCGCTGTTTTTTCGGCCGAGGCATACGTGATTTGTTGGATATGTCGGCCGATGGAAACAATATTTTGCAAGGATCCGAAGTAGCCGACAAGGTAGTTGGCAAAGCTGCTGCTGCATTGCTTGTTTGCGGTGGTGTAGCCAAAGTGTATGCCGATTTGATGAGTGAAGGGGCACTTTCAATGCTTCAGTCAAACGGAATACCGGTATCGTATGCGCAGTTGGTTCCATACATCAAACGACGTGATATGAACGGCATGTGTCCTATGGAACAACTTACGCTGGATGCGCTTGATGCCGAGACTGCAGTGTGCCGCATACGTGATTTCCTGAAACAAAAGAAAGCGGCATTATGATGAACGTACGGAAAAGGCTTGTATGCATGTCGCTTTTGGCAATGTCGGTATTGTTGTGTCTGCATGCCCGTGTCCA
This sequence comes from uncultured Bacteroidaceae bacterium, assembly GCA_934426255.1. Lineage (GTDB taxonomy): Bacteria > Bacteroidota > Bacteroidia > Bacteroidales > Bacteroidaceae > UBA6382. The sequence continues at coordinate 23,242 of CAKRYD010000025.1, forward strand.
CAATACCGTTGCTGTTGCGGAGGATGATGACGAAGCTGCCGTAGCGCGCAAAGCCGCCAACTTGCGTCCTACCAGAAATCAGTTGTCGGCTCTGCGCGATGAGTTTATCGCTTTTATTCATTTCGGACCTAATACATTTACGCGCCGCGAATGGGGTAACGGGATGGAGAATCCATCTGTCTTTGCATTGAAGAACTTGGATACCGACCAATGGTGCGAAACCATGAAAGCTGCCGGAATGAAGAAGGTGCTGCTAACGGTGAAACACCATGATGGCTTTGTACTGTGGCAAAGCCGTTATACACGCCATGGCATCATGTCGTCGCCGTTTGAAGGCGGGCAGGGAGACATTCTCAAGTCGCTTTCGGCTTCGTGTCGCAAGTATGGATTGAAACTAGGCATCTATCTGTCGCCTGCAGACCTTTACCAGATTGAGTCGCCCGATGGCCTTTATGGCAATGGCAGTGCCTATACCGAACGGACGATACCGCGAAAGATTCCCGGTCGGCCGTTTCGCAATAAAACCACATTCCGCTTTTGTGTGGACGACTATAACGAATATTTTCTCAACCAGCTATTTGAATTGCTTACGGAATACGGCCCCATTTATGAAGTATGGTTTGACGGCGCTCATCCCAAGAGAAAAGGCGGGCAGCGTTACAATTATACAGCCTGGAAGACTCTGATTCATCGTCTGGCTCCTAAGGCTGTTATCTTTGGCCGGGAAGACATTCGTTGGTGTGGCAATGAAGCGGGACGCACGCGGGCAACCGAATGGAATGTGATGGGCTATCCGTTTAATCCCGATACGGCATCTGTGTTTTATGATATGACGGGTGCGGATTTGGGTAGTCGTTCGGTTCTTGCAGCGGCCAAGTATTTGCACTATCAGCCTTCCGAGACCAATACTTCCATCCGTGACGGATGGTTCTACCGTGATGATGACCGCCAATATGTGCGTTCTGCAGATGATGTGTTTGACATTTATGAGCGGTCGGTAGGTGGCAATTCCACTTTTCTTCTGAATATACCTCCCAATCGTGAGGGACGTTTTTCTGATGCAGATGTCAAAGTGTTGCGCGAGGTAGGCCGCCGCATCCGTGCGACGTATGGCTGCAATCTGTTGGCGGGCGGTGAAGGCTCCCGTAAAATTTTGGACAATGACGATGTGACGTGTGTGGTTGGCGCGAAACCGATAACAGTGACGCTGCGAAAACCAGCATTAATCAATCGCATTGTATTGCAAGAAGATATTGCCCGCCATGGAGAACGTGTAGAGAAACACTTTGTCGAAGCTCTCGTGGACGGAAAATGGAGGGAAGTGGCAAATGCTACAAATATTGGTTATAAGCGCATACTTCGTTTTCCTGCCGTAGAAGCCGGTGCAGTGCGTCTGCGTGTGCTATCTTGGCGGGATGCTCCTGCCATAAGTACGATGTCGGCTTGCTATTATCCTGAACGCCCACCGCGTCTTGTTTGCCGGCGCACGCTTGACGGTGATGTGACGATTCGCCCGGTAGAACGTTCCTATGAGAATGTTTCAGATTATCAGATTTATTATACTACAGACGGCTCTGAACCGACGGCTGCGAATGGAACTCTTTATGTTCGCCCTTTCCGCTTGGATGCTGCACGTTTGCGGGCTGTAGCAGTCAATCAGAGTGGAGCGGGCGAAGTGATGGAACATCGCTTAGGCTTTATAAAGAAAGACTGGAAAGTAATGAATTGCTCATCAGAAGATGCGCAAGCCGTTTGCAAACAGGCTTTTGATGAGGATGAGCGTACCGCTTGGCAGACAAAGGCTCCTTTGCCTCAGATTGTAGAATTGGATTTGGGACGCGAATGTGTGCTGACCGGTTGTGCATGTACGCCGATGTATGGAAAAGCCGCGGGAATGGTAACGAAAGGGCGTGTATATGTTAGCAATGATGCCCAAAACTGGGAAAAAACCGGAGAGTTTTCCTTTGGCAATATGATAAACGACCCGTCCAGGCGGTTCCATTATTTTACGTCGCCGTTGCATGCGCGCTATGTACGTGTGGAAGCTCTTGAGACGGCCGGAGAAGAAAAGCTTGTAATGGCAGAATTGGATTTCTTTTAAGAAAATGCAAATGAAAAGTGTGTCTTTTTTATGGCGGAGCATGGTGTTCGGTGTTTTGATGCTGACATTCACGGCCTCGACGGCAGTGGCTGCTGACGTTAAGAAAAAAAGTGAATTGCCGTTGGCAGACCCTTATGTTTTGGTGGCAGACGGCAAATATTATGCGTATGGTACTCATTCGGATAGTGGTATAGAAGTTTACTCCTCAGACGATTTGAAAGTCTGGAAGTATGAAACTTTGGCGTTGGACAAGCATAATACAACCGAAAACCGCTGGTTTTGGGCTCCTGAAGTATATTATTTGAAAGGAAAATACTTTATGTACTATTCTGCCAATGAACATATCTATGTGGCATCGGCCGATTCACCGTTAGGGCCGTTCAAACAAATCGGTAACAGCCCGTTATTGGCAGAGGGCTCGATAGATACGTCTTTATTTATTGATGATGACGGCACGCCATACCTCTTTTTTGTGAAATTTCAAAATGGAAATGTGATATATATGGCCGAATTGGAGGATAATCTTGCTTCATTGAAATATGAGACAATGCGAATGTGCCTGCAAACGAGCCAACCGTGGGAAAGTGACCCCGCATTTCCCGGTAGTCGCATCAATGAAGGGCCGTTTGTGTTGAAGCATGCAGGGATGTATTATCTTACTTATTCGGCAAACGACTTTAGAAGCAAGAGGTATGGAGTGGGATTTTCCACCAGCAAAAGCCTAAAAGGAGAGTGGGTAAAATCGGAAGACAATCCTATATTTCAAAATGTCGGAGGTCTGGTGGGAACAGGGCACCATTCGTTTTTTATGGATAAGAAAGGGCGTCTGTGGATGATTTTTCATGCTCATTTTTCGGATAAGCAGGTTGGCCCACGCCTCTCTTATTTTGTAAGGGCAAAGTGGACTAAGGACGGCCGGCTTGTATTCGGAAAGAAAATCATCTCACCGCGGTTACAGGCAAAGCCTTGACAATCTTTTTCTGCTGTAGTTTAAGCGGAGTGGTTGTCACTCGGAGCAGATGTGTCGAAAGGATGCTTCTCGAGATAGGGAAGAACGATTTCCTTATATTCATTCTCGAAATTTGGCGTGAAGATACCTTTCCCGATGGCATGGCAAATGTCTCTATTGCTCCAAAAACGCCCGTCGGCCAGTTCGTCCTTGCTGGGCTTTATGATTCCATCGTAGCAAGTTAAATGTACGTATACCAGTTCTTTTTCTTTGGCGGATTCAAAAACGTATGATGCGATGCGCTTGGGCTCATATTCCGTAATACCTAACTCCTCTTCAACTTCGCGTCGCAAGGCTTTCTCGACGTTTTCGCCAAGATCGACATGTCCGCCGCATGCGGTGTCCCATTTTCCGGGCTGGATGTCTTTCCAGTCAGGTCTTTTTTGGAGATATAAATCTCCGTGGCTGTTGAAAACGTGCAAATGAACGACAGGGTGCAAAAGTTTGCTGCCGTTGTGGCATTCGCGACGAGAGGCAGCACCGGTGATGTTGCCTTCTTCGTCAACAATGGGAACCAAATCGTCTAAGGAATCTATCATATTGTTTGCTTGCTGTCAGATTTAGGAACTAATAAAGAACTGTCGCCATAGCTCAAGAAACGGAAATCGTGGCTGAGCGCATAGTGGTAGACATTGTGCCAGTCTTCGCCGATGAATGCCGATACGAGTAGCAGCAGAGTGCTTTTGGGCATGTGGAAATTGGTGATGATTCTGTCTACAATATGGTAGGAATAGCCCGGTGCAATAATGATTTGAGTGCTTGTATGAAGCGCGTCAAGATGGTTTTGTGCCAAGTAAGTGTTTATGGCCTGAAGAGCATCGCAGGTGGAAACGCTCTTGTATTGGTCGGGCAATTCGTAAGGCATCCATTGATTGATATGTAGCTCGTCTTCGTGAGCGTTGGGGTTTTGAAGAAGCTTGATGCCTATGTAATACAGGCTTTCGAGCGTGCGTACGGAGGTGGTTCCAACGGCTGTGCAATGGCCTCCATGCCGAAGAAGTTTTTCGATGCTTGTCTTAGGAACGTAAATGTACTCAGAATGCATCTCATGTCCTTCTATTTCTTCGGTCTTGACGGGCTTGAACGTTCCGGCTCCAACGTGTAGGGTGATTTCATCGCGTTCTATGCCGCGTTTGTCCAACTGTTGCAATACGCGTTCTGTGAAATGCAAGCCGGCGGTAGGGGCTGCCACACTTCCTTCTATTTTGGAATAGATGGTTTGGTAGGTTTCTTTGTCGCGTTCTTCTGTCTCACGGTTGAGATATGGTGGGATTGGCAACTCACCGACGATGTCTAGGATTTCGGCAAAGCTGACAGTGTCATCATTCCAATTGAAATCAATGATTTCGTTTATGCCGGTTTTGCCTCTCGTTTCGGCTTGTAGGATAATTTCTTTATCGCCTAATTGTATGTTGCGGCGTAGAATGCCATTTTTCCATTTCTTGCGGTTGCCGATGAGACAGACCCATTGGCAGTGGCTCTTTTGCTCGAAAATCTGCTGGTAATCTTTAGGCAAAAAAGGCTCTAAGCAGAAGATTTCAATCAGAGCTCCGGTGTCTTTCCTGAAGTGCAGACGTGCTTGGATTACTTTCGTATTATTGAAAACCATAAGACTTCCCGAAGGAAGTAGTTCGGGCAGTCGTGTAAACCGGCTTTCGCTGATTTGTCCTTGGTTGTAATATAGAAGTTTGGATTGGTCACGTATCTCGACTGGATATTTGGCTATGCATTTCTCTGGCAAGTCATAATCGTAATCGTTGATTTGGATGTGTTTTGTTTCAATCATTGGATGTCTTATAATAAGGCAAAGTTACGGTAAAGCTGTCGAAAGGCAAAATAAAAGGACAAGGCTTTTTGCTTTGTCCTTTTGACAGTTATTTATCGTATGTCAATGCATGGGTGAAGCTATGCTTACAAGTATTTTTGAAGCATCTTGATTTTTTCTTGATCCCGTAGGCGGCGCAGTGCTCTTTCTTTGATTTGTCTTACGCGTTCGCGCGTTAGATTTAAGGAATTGGCAACTTCTTCAGCTGTCATTTCCGGGTAGTTGATGCCGAAAAGCATTTTGAGAACCGTTTGCTCACGTTCTGTAATGCAGCTTAAGGCTGCATTTAAATCGGATGACAGCGATTCTTTTTCCATTTCCTGGTCGGTGGTAGGCGCATTCTCATCTGTCATGATATCTATCATGGCACTTGATTCATCATTTTGGAAAGGAGCATCAACTGAAACCTTCTTTCCATTGCTGCCAAGCGCTTCGGCTATTTTGTCTTCCGGTGTGTTCATTACTTCGGCCAATTCTTCAACGGAAGGCTTGCGCTCGAATTCTTGTTCGAAGCTTATTTTGGCTTTGCTCAATTTGCTTTGAAAACCAACCTGGTTGAGCGGCATGCGAACAATGCGGCTTTGTTCTGAGATAGCTTGAAGGATACTTTGGCGTATCCACCATACTGCATATGAAATAAACTTGAAACCACGTGTTTCATCAAATTTCTGAGCGGCTTTGATGAGGCCTAAATTCCCTTCGTCAATTAAGTCGTTCAGTGCCAGTCCCTGATTCTGGTATTGTTTAGCCACGCTGACAACGAAACGCAAGTTGGCTTTTGTTAATTTATCCAATGCTTTTTGGTCGCCTTTGTGGATACGTTGAGCCAACTCGACTTCTTCATCGGTCGTAATCAATTCTTCTCGTCCGATTTCTACTAAATACTTGTCAAGTGCGGCACTTGAACGGTTGGTGATGCTTTTGTTGATTTTTAACTGACGCATATTTGATAGTTTATAAGCACAATACACCCATTATAAGGTGTACGAGCTGCAAAATTACAACTTTATTCAAATACTGCGTGCACTTTTCTGCCGTTATTTTAGGCTTTATTTTTTTACTGAAGCCGTTTGATGGCTGTTGGTGGGGATTATTGTAGAACCGAATGGCCTCTTTCGTCGTCGTTCCAATCTTTATATGGGTGTTTCTGTAGCATTGAATTGTAGTAGCGGACGATTCCCGTAACTTCTTGTCCGAGGAATGATGGCAGTTGTATGCTTTCATTCTTTTCTGACACTTCAATTTCTGCAATAACGAGTCCTTCGTTATCGCCATGGAATTCATCGATTTCGCAAATATGCGAACCGCAAGGGACGAAGTACCGGTGCTTGTCAATGACACCCGGCAGACATAGCTTCATTAGTTCGCCGGCTTCGGCTGTGGAGATTCTTTTTTCGAATTCGTAGCGTTGTAGTCCGTCAGGCGATGTTGGTCCTTTGATGGTAATGAATCCTTCATCGTCGCAGATGCGGATACGAACAGTACGGGCTATATCTGTTGAGATATAGCCTTGTACGATGTGTTTTACATTCTTTGCCTGAGACTTGAAGCTACCTTTTACAAGGTATTTATGCTCTATCTCGTCAGCCATCAAAACGACTTGTTTTATGATGCTACGGTGTAGTAGACGGCTAATAGCAATATCATCAGAACGATTAATCCGATAAAGATGCCGTTGACAATCTTTTTTGCTTTCTTTTCAGCTTGTTGTTCGCGTTTTTGGCTGCGAATCCTACTGTTTTGGCTCATAGTATATAATTTTTTTATGTTAGTAATATGTGGTTATTCGTTGCTTTTTCCTGCAAATTCCATTAGGTAGGCTTTTATGAAACCATCCAAGCCGCCATCCATCACTTTTGCAACATCGCTTGTCTGGTAACCTGTTCGATGATCTTTTACTCGGCGGTCATCGAAGACGTAGCTGCGTATTTGGCTCCCCCATTCAATTTTCTTTTTTCCGGCTTCAATTTTGGCTTGGGCGGCTTTTCTGCGTTGTAGTTCCCTGTCGTATAGCTGGCTGCGAAGCAGTCGCATGGCGTTTTCGCGGTTTTCCAGCTGTTTACGGCTTTCGGTGTTTTCTATGAGGATTTCTTCTGTCTCACCAGTGTCAGGGTCTGTGTATTGGTAGCGCAGACGTACACCGGTTTCCACTTTGTTGACATTTTGGCCGCCTGCACCTCCGGAGCGGAAGAGATCCCATGATATTTTCGATGGGTCAACCGCCACTTCTATGGTGTCGTCTACCAAAGGTGTTACGAAGACGCTCGCAAATGATGTCATGCGCTTGCCTTGGGCATTGAATGGTGAAACGCGAACAAGGCGGTGAACGCCGTTTTCACTTTTCAGATAGCCATAGGCATCGTCTCCTTCTATTTCTATGGTGACTGTTTTGATTCCTGCTTCGTCGCCGTCTTGCAGGTTGCTGATGCGTGTTTTGTATCCGTGTCGTTCTGTATAGCGCAGGTACATACGCATCAGCATTGATGCCCAGTCCTGACTTTCGGTGCCTCCTGCTCCTGAGTTGATTTTCAGTACGCAATCCATTGAGTCTTCGTCTTCGCGGAGCATATTGCGGAGTTCCAGTGATTCAAGGGCTTGATAGGCTTTTTCGTAGTCTTCGTCGACTTCGGCTTCGCTTACCATGTCTGATTTGTAAAAGTCGAATGCCAATGTGACTTCATCGACCAGAATTTTCAGGTTGTTGTAGTTGTCAATCCACTTTTGAAGCCCTTTTACTATTTTCATTTGCGCCTCTGCGGCTTTTGGATCGTCCCAAAATCCGGGGGCTTGGGTGCGTAGTTGCTCTTCCTCTACTTCAACTTTTTTTTGTTCTATGTCAAGATAGTGGTAGAGTGCTTCAGTTCTGTCAGTCAGGTCTTTTAGCTGGTCTGATGTAATCATGTTGATTCTTTAGTGGCTCAAAGTTACAAAAAACAATTGAAATGCTATGCTTCATACATTTCTTCTATTTGTTCCCGGTAATGTTCGAATACGACTTTTCTTTTTATTTTTAGGGTGTTTGTGATTTCGTTTCGCTCTATGCTGAATGGGCTTGGCAGCATGCAGAAACGCTTTATCTGCTCAAATGAGGCCAAATCTTGTTGAAGCGTGTTGATTCTTTCCATGATAAACGCATGGATGTCTTTGTTGTTGCACAGATCTTCCATGCTGCTGTATTTGATGTTGTGGCTTTTGGCGTAGGTTTCGAGCAGGGTATAGGATGGCACTATTAGGGCGGATACGAATTTATGCTTGTCGGCTATTACTACGATCTGGTCTATGTAGCGGTCGACTATGAGTTTTGATTCGATTTGCTGTGGAGCAATGTATTTGCCGTTTGAAGTCTTGTAAAGGTCTTTGATGCGGTCGGTCAGGAAGAGTTCTCCGTTTTTCAGGTATCCTGCATCACCGGTGTGAAACCAACCTTCATCGTCAATGGCTTCGTGAGTTTCTTTCGGCTTGCGGTAGTATTCTTTAAATATGGTGTCTCCTTTCAATAGTATTTCGTTACTGTCTGAAATCATCACTTTCACCCCTTTTAGTGTTCGGCCTACCGAGCTTATGCTGAAGGGTGCTCCGACGCGGTCGCACGACACGGTTGCTGTCGATTCGGTCAAGCCGTAACCGCAAATGATGTTGATGCCGCAAATGTGCACGAAGGCTTCTACTTCTTTGGCTATTGCCGCTCCGGCTACGGGGAAGAAGTTTCCGTGCTCTAATCCTATGTTCTTTCGCAAGGTTTCAAAGACGGTCCTGCCGAATAGTTTGTATTTCAATTTCAATGACAATGGCGGTTTCTTCCCTTTGCTCAGATAGTCTATCTGGTAGAGGCGACCTGTTGTCATAGCCTTCCTGAACAGCTTTTGCTGAATGGTGGAGAGGTGGCTGATTCGTTCGAGCACTCCTTCATAGACTTTTTCCCAAAAGCGTGGTACTGCACTCATGCAGGTTGGGTGTACCTCCTGTAGCGATTGCAATACATCGGCAGGACGCAGGTTTACTGCCAGATGGCAACCTTCCGAGAGCCCGAGATAGGCCCATCCTCGCTCGAAGACATGGGTAAAAGGCAAAAAATTCAGGAAGATATCATTTTCGGACAGTGGCAGGACGCTGTCGTTCTCTCGCATGGCGGCTTGATACATTTTGTGGGTGAGCACCACTCCTTTGCTCACTCCGGTCGTTCCGCTTGTATACAGAATGTTGGCTATGTCTTCCGGTGTGGCCAATGCTGTGCGTCGGTTTACCTCGTCCTGCGATTTGCGGGAACGGCCCATTTCAAGAAATTCGTCAAAATAGATGGAAACATGGTCAGAGGGATGGCGCACTACTTTGCGGTCGAAGATAACCATGTGCGTCAACGTGTCCGATAACGGGAATATGGGAAAGATTGTGTCGTATTGCTGTTGCTCTCCTACAAAAATAAGACGTATTTCGGCATCGTCAACCATGTATTTTACTTGCGAAGAGCTGCTGTTGGGATAGAATGGTATCGTTGCTGCCCTGATGCCGTATGCCCCGAAGTCTACATAAAAATCTTCCGGCATGTTTTGAGAAAATACGGCTATGTTTTCTTGAACTTTTATGCCCCATTCAAGCAGCGCGTTGGATACGGTCGTGACCTTTTCGGAAAATTGGTTCCATGAAATCGGAATCCACCTTCCGTGATCATAATCACGATAACTGAGGGCTGTTTTGCTGCCATATTTCTTGGCTTGCTCCTGTATCAGACGTGAAAATGGGCAAAGTGTAATCATTTGGGATGTGTTTAAGACTACAAAAGTATAAAAAGAAAACGAGATAGCTTCTGATTTTCCTTTCTCTCTGAGAGAAATCCAGAATACGATGCCGAATATCGCTGTTTTGCCCGTTATATTTGCAGAACAGATGTGATAAATTGCAGAATCAAGACTTGGTTTTTAATAACCAGGACTTGATTATAATAAACCAAGTCTTGATTTTTATCGACCAAGTCTTGGTTTTGCAAAAAGCAACTGTGAATCTGCAAAACGAAAAGTCGCAACCGTAATTGATAGGGGAGTACTTGATATGGTAAGTACGGATGTTTTTCCCTGATACATTAACAGCAAAAATAATAGACCTATTGACAGAGTTAAATCTGCGCTAATTTAGTTTTGACAACGGGTAAATTTGATACCTTTACCTCAGTTCGGGATAAGAAAGCTACAAAATTATGAAGGAAAAAGTTGGTAGTCCAATAAATATTTTGTATCTTT
>CAKRYD010000026.1 GCA_934426255.1 uncultured Bacteroidaceae bacterium
TGGGCCATCTAGGGCTTGAACCTAGGACCTCCAGATTATGAGTCTGTTGCTCTAACCAACTGAGCTAAAAGCCCGATGCTTATCTTTTGTGAAGATTGCGTGTGCAAAAGTAATGAAATGTTTTGATTGGAGCAAGCTTTCAGCCCACTTTTTCGCTGTTTCACTTGAAGGTGACGTTTCTCACCGTGCTCATGTCGCATTCCGAAAAGTAGGGGCTGTCGGTGCTTTCCAGCTTTTTGCCCTCGATGGTCACGTTGTCGAAAGTCGCACCGTCGACGATTTTGCCCGGTGTTCCGTTGTCGCCTTTCCATCCGTAGAGGTGTATCTTGTTGGCAATGTGGCTTCCGCTGTTGTTGAACGAACGTATGTTCTTGTAGGTGATGTTGCTGATGCCACCCGGCGTTGTCTGGTCACCGGGGAGCGCACCAAACCAGAAATTGGGTTGGAATCCTGCGGCAATGAGCCTCTCACAATGGTATACGTCGATGTTTTCGTAGCTGATGTTGCGGAAATAGGTGCCGTGAATGCAGCAGATGGTCATTGCAGCCCGTTCGTCAAGTGTCTCATGATAGTCGGGGTCATCATACGAGAAGAGTATACTGCTGTTCATGAAGCGTATGTTCTCATACAGGGAGCAATGGTTCTCGGCTCCTATACCCATGGCACAGTTGCAGTCGTTCCACAGCTGCATGCCGCAGAAGGTGAGGTTGCGGCTGGGGTCACTCTCGGCCGGTTTCTTGCCGCCCAGTCCCTTGACGGCTATGGCATCGTCGCAGGAACGTATAAAGGTGTTGAGGAAAGCACACTGCTGGCAGTTGATGACATCCAGCCCGTCTGTGCTGGCATAGCGTGTACCTATGATTTTCACATGCTTGAACTCTACGTTGCGGCAGTGCGAGAGGGCAACCTGCCATGCCTGTGAGCGGTGGCAGTGAAACAGGACACCTTCGACATTGACCCCGTTGCAATAGCTGGCAGCCAGGATGACACGCTTGTTGCTGTCATCGTTATAGACCATGCCGCGGCCGGAGATTCTGGGCCATTTTGTGGTTTCGCTCAAGCTCAGGCTTCCATAGACCACGGCTCCCGCTGCAATATATACGTGCCATCCGTCTTCAATGTTCAGCACATCGGTCTGCAGCAGTTTCTTCAAATCGTGGTAGCCCGGCCCGAAGTAGTGAAGCTTACGGTCGTCGTAGCGGTGGTAGCCCTTGCCGGCAACCTTGGGGGCCTTGTGGTCGATGCTGTTGCAAAACAAGTGGAGGACATGCTTCTTGGGCTCTCCGTTGACTATGACAGTAAGGTTCTGATCTGCCTTATCCATCTTGATTTCAATGCTGTTGCGACCCGTCTTCCTGACGCTGAGCAGGCTGAGCTTTTTGCCGGGAAGCACTTCAAACTCCTTGATGGGACGGTAATAGCTGATGCTGATGGTGATTTCGTGACCGTTTTCAAACTCAAAACTCCCGAAGTGTACAAGTCCGCCCCAGAAGTTACGGTCGTTGTAAAGACCCACAAAGGCACCGTTGACCCTTACATTATATAAAGGTGTTCCCTCCAAAGGAAAGTCTTTGACAACAGCGTGTGTGTGCAACGATCCGTGCTTGTCGGAGTAGTCTTCACCATAGCCCTTCTTGGCAGAATATCCCATACCTTTGGCCAAGGTGACCATCATCATCATGGCAAAAGCCAAAAAACAAAGTCTTTTAAATCGCATAAGTTACATGAAGATTAGACTGCAAATGTAGCCAAAAAGCATGAAAGAAGCCGACAAATCGGTTCTGTTTTCTTCGTTTGCAGCGGCATTCAGAAAAATATATCGTATATTTGCACGATTATAATATAGGAATTGAAAGAAAGAATAGCATTACAATGGAATATAACTTTAAGGAAATCGAAAAGAAATGGCACCGACGTTGGGTAGAACAAAAGACCTACAAAACGACCGAAGACACAAGTAAGCCCAAGTATTATGTACTGAACATGTTTCCCTATCCCTCGGGGGCAGGCCTGCATGTTGGACACCCCTTAGGCTACATTGCGTCGGATATCTATGCGCGATATAAACGCATGAAAGGCTTCAATGTGCTGAATCCCATGGGCTATGATGCCTATGGTCTGCCTGCGGAGCAGTATGCCATACAGACCGGTCAGCATCCCGCAGTGACCACGGAAAACAACATAAAACGTTATCGCGAGCAGCTCGACAGGATAGGTTTCTCATTTGACTGGGACAGAGAAGTGCGTACCTGTGACCCCGAATACTATCATTGGACCCAATGGGCCTTCGAAAAGATGTTTGAGAGCTACTATGACAACAAGCTCGCCAAGGCATGCCGCATAGAAAACCTCATAGAAGCCTTTGAAAGCAACGGCACATCGGGCATCGACGCTGCCTGCAGCCGCGAGCTCAACTTTACGGCCGACGAATGGAAAGCCATGGATGCAGCCGCAAAAGACCAGGTGCTAATGAACTACCGCATCGCTTATCTCGGTGAAATGATGGTCAACTGGTGCCCAGAGCTGGGTACAGTTCTGGCCAACGATGAAGTGGTGGAAGGACTGAGCGTCCGCGGCGGCTATCCCGTCATCCAGAAAAAGATGAAGCAATGGTGTCTAAGGGTCTCAGCCTACGCACAGCGGCTTCTCGACGGGCTTGATGTAATAGATTGGAGTGACTCTATCAAGGAAACGCAGCGCAACTGGATAGGACGCAGCGAAGGAACCGAAGTGGAATTTAAGGTAAAAGACAGTGAGCAGACGTTTACAATCTTTACGACCAGAGCCGACACCATGTATGGAGTGACCTTCATGGTACTGGCACCCGAAAGCCCGCTTGTGGAGCAACTCACCACCAAAGAGCAGTCATCAGCGGTAAAAGAATATGTGGAAAAGACCAAAAAACGCACAGAGCGCGAACGGATGTCCTCGTCAGAAAAGACCGGAGTATTTACAGGTTCGTATGCCATCAATCCCTTTACAGGTGATGCCATACCCGTGTGGGTGAGCGACTATGTGCTGGCCGGCTACGGCACGGGAGCCATCATGGCCGTTCCTGCCCACGACAGCCGTGACTATGCTTTTGCCAAAGCCTTTGGACTTCCCATCATACCTCTTATAGAGGGCTGTGACGTGAGCGAAGCCAGTTTCGATGCAAAAGACGGCATAGTCTGCAATTCGCCACGCAAAGATGCAAAGCCCTACATCGATTTCTCCCTGAACGGACTGACCGTAAAAGAAGCTATTGCAGCCACAAAAAAGTATGTGCGCGAACATCATATCGGCAGAGTAAAGGTGAACTTCCGCCTGCGCGATGCCATCTTCAGCAGGCAACGCTACTGGGGAGAACCCTTCCCCGTTTATTATGAGCAAGGCAGCCCGCGCATGATTCCCGAAGACTGCCTGCCGCTCAAACTGCCTGCCGTAGACAAGTTCCTGCCCACCGAGACCGGAGAACCGCCATTGGGCAATGCCACACATTGGGCATGGGATACCGTCAACCGCTGTGTCACAGATAACAATCGTATAGACGAAAAAACTGTATTCCCCTTGGAGCTCAATACAATGCCGGGCTTCGCAGGTTCGTCGGCCTACTACCTTCGATATATGGATCCGCACAACGACAAGGCACTTGTGGACAAGAAGAAAGATGAATATTGGCGATGTGTGGACCTCTATATCGGCGGAACGGAACATGCAACCGGCCACCTCATCTATTCACGTTTCTGGAACAAGTTCCTGCATGATTACGGGTGGAGCTGCGAAGAAGAGCCGTTCCACAAGCTCGTAAATCAGGGAATGATACAGGGCAGAAGCAACTTTGTATACCGCATACAGGGAACCAACAAGTTTGTTTCTTTAGGCCTCAAAGACCAATATGACGTGACTCCGATACACGTAGACGTTAACATCGTATCCAACGATGTGCTGGATCTTGATGCGTTCCGAGCCTGGAGACCTGAATATAATGACGCAGAATTCATCCTCGAAAACGGCAAGTATGTTTGCGGTTGGGCCATAGAAAAGATGTCGAAGAGCATGTACAACGTGGTCAATCCCGATTATATCGTAGACAGGTATGGCGCCGATACACTCCGCCTCTACGAAATGTTCCTGGGACCTATCAGTCTGAGCAAGCCATGGGACAGCAATGGTATAGACGGATGCTCACGCTTCTTGAGGAAAGTGTGGAACCTGTTTTGGGGCCGCAACGGCGAGTTTCTGGTCAAGGAAAGCACGGCCACAAACGACAACCTGAAGAGCATCAATAAGCTGATTCGCAAAGTAACACAGGATATCGAAGTGTATTCATACAACACCTCCATATCAGCCTTTATGATTTGTGTCGGCGAATTGGCACAGCAAAAGTGCACCGACAAGAGCGTTATGGAGCAATTGGTGGCTCTGCTCTCGCCCTTTGCACCCCACATGGCCGAGGAGCTTTGGGAGCAACTTGGCCATAGCAGCACTGTCTGTGATGCTGAGTGGCCCGTATGCGATGAGAGCTATTTGAAGGAAGACAGCGAGACCATCAGTGTTTCGTTCAATGGAAAGACACGTTTTACCCTGACACTTCCTACCGATATATCCAAGGAGGATGCACAGAAAGTCGCCGTTGAGGCAGAGGCAGGACGCAAGTATCTAGAAGGAAAACAGATTGTGAAGGTAATAGTTGTGCCTCACCGTATAGTCAATATCGTCATAAAATAACATTGAAATTGCGATGAACCCACTGAAGATGACATATCTGCAGCATGGCAAGGATTTGCTGCTCATGTCGATAGGCATCTTTTTGTATGTGACGGGCTTCGTATGTTTCCAGTTGCCATACCACATCACTACGGGTGGAACAACCGGCTTGGGTGCTGTCATCTTCTATGCTACGGGCTTTCCGGCCCAGTATACTTATTTCCTTGTCAATATAGCCTTGATACTCGTGGCATTGAAGGTGTTGGGCATGAAGTTTATGGTCAATACCATCTATGCCGTGTTTTTCATGACGTTTCTGATTGGCTTCATGCAAGACCTTGTAAGGCTTCCCGACGGAACATTCCCTAAGATACTCGGCACGCAGAGCTTTATGTCGTGTGTCATTGGCGCAGTGCTTGAAGGTTTGGGACTCGGCATTGTCTTTCTGAACAATGGGAGTACAGGGGGCACTGATATAGTTGCGGCCATCGTCAATAAGAATCGTGACATCAGCCTCGGCCAGATTATCATGCTTGTCGACGTGATGGTCGTATCATCAAACTATCTGGTCTTTAGTAACATCGAGCTGCTTCTTTTTGGCTATTGCACCGTGATTATCGAAACGGCCACACTGGATTATTCCATGACAGCCGTTCGTCAGTCGGTGCAATTCATGATATTTTCACAGAAGTATGACCTGATTGCCACCGAAATAGCCAAGACCGGGCGCGGTGTAACAGTATTGGACGGCGAAGGCTGGTATACAAAACATCCGCGCAAGGTGCTGGTCGTGTTGTGCCGGCGACGTGAGAGCACACACATATTCCGTATAATACGCTCCATTGATCCCAATGCCTTTGTGTCGCAGGGAAAGGTGGCCGGTGTCTTTGGTGAGGGATTTGACAAAATGAAAGGTAAGTAGACCTATGCCACGAATCACGATTGTTCCTGTTTCAGGCCTTGGAAACCGTATGCGGGTTGTTGCTTCGGCCGTAAAGATGGCCGGTGACATGAATGTGCATATCCGTGTGGTTTGGCAGCCGGCTTGGGATTGTCGTGCCGGCTTTGACGACTTGTTTCTGCCGCTTTCTTTTGAAAATGTCTCTCTTTGTCGGGGCAACTTCATGGATGCACCTGCAACAAAAGACAACCTGCTTCTGCCCATGTTGCTTCGCAAATCCTGCTATCAGGCCGAATATCGCTGCTTCCGTCCCACGGAGACTGTTTCTTTGCAGTCGCTCATCGGCAGGGGGTATTCCTTTTATATGGACACTTGCTATGCTTTGTGCAACTATTCGCATGAGCTTTTTAGGGAGTGCTTTCGTTTGCGTCCCGAATTGGAAAGGCAGGTTGAAGACACCGTTTCAGGCTTTTCGTCACGGACTTTGGGCGTGCATGTTCGTCGTTCCGACAACAGGCAGGCCATCAGGTACAGTCCGCTTACGGCTTTTCGCCAAAGGATTGACGCTTTGTTTGATAGTGGTGAAGCGGAACAATTGTTCCTTTCTACGGATGACAATCGTGTGCGTGAGTTTTTTCGCAAGACCTACGGTAAGCATCTGATAACGCGACGCGTTGTGCTTGACCGCAACAGCCTGCAAGGCATACGTGACGCCGTGATTGATTTGTGGTGCCTGTCACGCACAAGCCGTTTGCTGGGCAGTTATTATTCATCCTTCTCAGAAACAGCAGCCGAGCTGTCGGACATACCATTTGAAGTGGTAACCGAAAGCCTTTCTTCGGAAACAAACAGTGGTGCTACAATTTGAAAAGAATGAGCTTGGATTTGGAATTTAAACAAACCGAAATTAAAAACAAACGATAGTATGACGAAAAAGAAACTGGTTTTTGTCACCAACAACAAACATAAGCTGCGTGAAATACGTGAGATTATGCCTGCAAACATAGAGATTCTCAGTTTGGCAGACCTCAATTGCATGGCAGAGATACCCGAAACGGCCGATACGCTTGAGGGAAATGCGTTGATAAAGGCTCACTATGTTTATGACCGTTTTGGCATGAATTGCTTTGCTGATGATACAGGGCTTGAGGTTGAAGCCTTAGACGGGGCACCCGGCGTTCATACGGCTCGTTATGCCGGTGAAGCACATGATCCGGAGGCAAACATGCAGAAGCTTTTGCATGAAATGCAAGGAAAATCAAATCGCAAAGCAAGATTCCGTACGGTAATTGCGCTGATAGAAAATGGCGAAGAGCATGTGTTCTCAGGTCGTGTAGACGGAACTATTGCTACAGAACCCCGTGGAAAAGAAGGATTCGGCTATGACCCTGTGTTCATTCCCGAAGAGACGGGGCAGACATTTGCCGAGATGGGTGAAGCCAACAAGAATGAAATCAGCCATCGTGCCCGTGCTGTTGCAGGATTGTTGTCATACTTAAACCGTTAAAAAGCTTCTTGACATGAAATGGATGCTGCTTTCGTTTATCGCTGTGTTCCTATTGGTCGAAAATGGGAATGCCCGTGATTGGAAGACCTATATGGCTTATCACGACGCTATTTTCAACCAGCCTGCGGGAGGATTGGTTTACTCTCTTTGTGATGGTAGCATATATACCTACCAACCGGGCGAAACAGAGGTGAAAACATTTTCAAAGGCTACCGGTCTGAGCGACTGCGGTATTCAGAAGATGGAATACAATGCAGACGAGGAAGCATTCCTGATTGTTTATAAAAACCAAAACATGGATGTCCTTGGCATCAACGACAGCATTACAAATATGCCTGAGTTTAAGGACAGCGATGTGAAAGACAAGACTGTCAATGATGTGACCATGGGCGGACGCAATGCCTATGTGGCAACCAATTCCGGTGTGTTGGTGGTCAACATACGGCGACGGGAGTTTACCAATGCCTACAATTTCGGTCAAAAGGTATTGAGTTGTGCTTGCGTAGGTGACAAGATTGTAGCTCTTACATCCAAAGGAATCTACAACGGAGATTTAGGCGGCAATCTTCTTGATGCTGCCAATTGGAAGCACTTGAACGAGTATCTGCTCAACCGGCTCTTTGTCTTTGGCGGGAAACTTTACGCGCAGGCCGGTGACGGTATTTATACTGTAGATGAAACTACCGGCAACATTTCTAAGATATTGCACGGTGCTTACACGTTTTTTCATCCCTATGATGATGTCTTTGTAATAGGTAACAAGAAGGAGATTATCCTTATGGATGAAAGCGGCAATGTGAACCGTATGAGCTTTGTGAACGACTTCAAAAGCCTTTCTTATGATGGTGAACTCTTTTGGGCCAGTAGAGGGACTAAAGGTTTGCAGGCTTTCGAAATGAAGAAAGACAGTGTAAAAGCCGTTTCGGCAGCCATAATACCCAATAGTCCTATACGCAACTTGGCCTATTTCTTGAAGTATACCGACGATAACAGGTTGCTGGTTGGTGGCGGAAGTCTGAATTATACTTATCAGAACTATCCCGGCACGGTGATGATGTTTGATGGCGAAAAATGGACGAATTTCCAGGAAGACAGCATCTATGAAAAGACAAATGTCATCTTCAGAAATGTCACTTCGGTGACTGAAGACCCCAACGACAAGAACCATCACTTCGCATCGGCAGCCGGTGGCGGCCTGTATGAATACCGCGATGCCCGTTTTGTAAAACTTTATAGTTATGACAATAGCGGCCTTGCAACAATACTTCCCAATGATGCCACACCGAAGTACTATGTGCGAACTTCCGGACTTACGTATGATAAAGACGGAAACCTTTGGATGCTCAATAACGAAGTGGATACCATCTTGAAGGTTCGTCGTCCCGATGGTACGTGGAAAGGCTTTTATTTCAATACGCTTGCCGGCTATCCCACGTTTGACCATATCCTGATTGATAGCCGCGGCATAATGTGGATAACACATCGGCGCACAACGTCAAAGCATCATGCCGGCATCTTGGGCTTTTATAATAACGCCACATTAGATGATGAGCGTGATGATACATGGAAGTTTTGTTATCAGTTTACCAATCAGGATAATACAAGTTATACCTTTAATCAGGTATATGATGTGGCAGAAGATCGCGAAGGGCGTATTTGGATTGCCACCAACCAAGGGCCTTTTGTGCTGAACAATCCTACAAGCTTTTTCGACAATGACGTGGTGTTTACGCAAGTAAAAGTGGCACGCAACGACGGGACTGACTATGCCGACTATTTGCTCTCGGGAGTTCCGATTACATGCATCGCTATAGACGGGGGCAACCGCAAATGGTTTGGCACAAGCGGCAATGGGGTTTATCTTATAAGTGCCGACGGGCAAACGACAGTTCATCATTTTACGGCAGAGAATTCTCCGCTGCTTTCCAACACGGTCTATTCAATAGCCATTAACGGTGAGACCGGAGAAGTGATGATGGGCACCGATGCCGGACTTGTTGGTTTCAAGGCTGATGCTACCGAACCCGTAGAGCCTTTGGAAAAGAGCAGCGTCAAGGTTTATCCCAATCCGGTTCGTCCTGCATTTGAGGGCAACTTGCGTGTTGACGGGCTGAGCTTTGATAGCGATGTAAAGATAACAACCGTATCTGGTCAGGTCGTGGCTCAAGGAAAGTCTGTAGGCGGAACGTTTACATGGAATCTACGTGACAATCGCGGCCGACGTGTTGGGACTGGAGTTTATCATGTCATTGCTTCCGACCAAGAAGGTAAGAACGGTGCAGTTGCGAAATTTGTAGTAATTAAATAGTAGATAATAGAGGAATAAATGAAAGTGCTTATGAAAAGACTTTATTGGTTGTTGCTTGCTCCATTTGCTTTAATGACCATTCAGATGAATGCGGCAACATGGAAAACAGAAAACAGTGTGGCAGGATTCTTCCCCGTTGAGGAAAGTGGTCGTGAGGTCTTTTCCATGAATCCCGGGTGGCTGTTCATGCGTGGAAATTCTAAGGAAGCTTCGCGCTCTGACTTTGATGACAGCCATTGGCAACGTGTGAGCTTGCCTAACGGTATTGAGCTTCTGCCCGTTGAGGCCAGCGGAGGAAAAAACTATCAAGGGCCTGTTTGGTATCGCAAACATTTCCGCTTGCCTGAAAATCTGACAGGGAAAAAGCTCTTTTTGCATTTTGAGGCTATCATGGGACGTAGTGAAATATGGATTAATAGCGAAAAGGTAAAAAGCCATACAGGCGGTTATCTGCCTGTCATCATTGACGTGACAGACAGATTAAAGCCCGGCACCGACAATGTCATTGCAGTGATGGCCGACAACAGTGATGATGGCTCTTATCCTCCCGGAAAGCCGCAATATCAATTGGATTTTTCGTATTTCGGAGGCATCTATCGCGATTGTTGGCTGATAGCGCATGCCAGGACCTATATTACCGACCCCAATTTTGTGGATAAGAAAAGTGGCGGAGGCCTGTTCGTGTCTTACAGTAATGTGTCTGAACAGCAGGCGAATGTGCGGGTAGATGTAGATATAAGAACAGAGGAACGAAAAGGATTCAAGGGAAAAGTATATTTAAACCTGGTCGATCCACATGGAAAAAGCGTATGGACAAAACAAATGGGGTTGAATTTGCGCACTGATGCAGATTGCGCACTGACGGCAACAACCACTCTGAAGAAGCCTATGCTTTGGAGTCCCGAGTGTCCCAGTCTGTATCGCTTTTACGTAACAATCAAGGATAAAAAAGGCCGGACAATTGACGGCTATTATCTGCGTATAGGCATCCGAAGCATTGAGTTTCGTGGCAACAAGGGAATGTATTTGAACGGAAAGCCTTACGAGGGCAAGCTCATAGGCGCTAACCGCCATCAGGACTATCCTATAATCGGCAATGCACAAACCAACAGTCTGCACCGTCGCGATGCTTTGAAGCTGCGCAATGCCGGAATGAAAGTCATACGCAATGCCCACTATCCTCAGGATCCGTCATTCATGGATGCCTGCGACGAATTAGGTCTGTTTGTCATCTGCCCGATACCCGGATGGCAGTATTGGAACGACGAGCCGTCGTTTGCCGCCCATGTTTATGACGATATCAGGCAGATGATACGTCGCGATCGTAACAGGCCGAGCATATTTCTTTATGAACCCATCTTAAACGAAACGTCTTATCCCGAGGATTTTGCCGTCAATGCCGTAAAGACGGTGCGTGAAGAGTATCCTTTTGCCTATTGTGCCTGTGCCTGTGACAGCCGAATGAACGGACGCGAGAAATATGAAGTGCTTTATTGTCATCCATACAACGGCAATCCGGACGACAACGATAAAGAGACAGATACTACAAAGACATACTTTACTCGTGAATTCGGTGATATGGTGGACGACTGGTCTTCGCATAATTCTCCCAGCCGAGTTTCGCGCAATTGGGGAGAAGTGCCGCAACTGGTTCAGGCCCGGCATTATGCCAATCCGCCTTATCAGTATACCTCCCTGGAAACACTCTATCGCAATCCGCCCAAACATTTGGGTGGTGCCTTGTGGCATCCTTTCGAACATCAGCGGGGCTATCATCCTGATCCTTTTTATGGAGGCATGTTTGATGCATTCCGTCAAACCAAATACTCCTATTATCTGTTTGCTTCCCAGCGCAATCCTAACGAGAAGAACCCGATAGCCGAACATGGTCCCATGATATACATCGCAAATGCTCTTACGCCCTTTTCGCCCGAGGACGTTTCGGTCTATTCCAATTGCGAGGAAGTGCGACTTACTGTGCGCAAGGGCGGAAAAGTCTTTTCGTATCAGCGCGAAAGCCAGCGTGAAGGAATGCCATATCCCATTATTACTTTCAAGGGAGCATGGAGTTATGCTGACGACAAATATAATGCCCGCCGCAATGCCGAAGAAGACGAATCCTACCTTTTTGCCGAAGGGCTGATAGGCGGAAAGGTGGTTGTGTCGGAGAAAAAATATCCCGCCCGACGGCCTCGCTGTCTTGTCATTGAAGCCGACAATGCCGGTTTGCCGCTTCGTGCCGATGGCTCCGACATCGTAACGCTTATATGCTCTGTTGTTGACGAACATGGCACGGTAAAGCGTCTCAACAACGAGCGCATCCTGTTTACGGTGGAAGGCGAAGGGCAGCTGCTCGGCAACGAGCAGAATGGTGGCAATCCCGTCAATATAGAGTGGGGTACGGCTCCCATCCTGTTGCGCACCACCACCAAGAGCGGCCTTATCAAAGTGCGCGCACAAGTTGCACGGGGAGGCAACATGACGATCAACGGTGCCGAATTGGTACTCCGCAGCGTTTCGCCCGAATATCCGCTGCTGTTTGACGCGAAAGCCGTGCCGGCCGATGACGCCCGTCCCACATCGGTGCATTATGTCAACTATCATCAGGGCATCATTGAAAACCAGCAGGAAAAGATAGACGAAGTGTCACGTCAGCAAAAAGCTTTCGAGTAGGATTAAGGAGAGGTAAAACAATATCAAAATGAAGAGAATATATCTATTTCTGTCCTTGTTTCTGTTGATTTGTGTCTCTGCCACGTCACAGATACATTTGAAGGGCTATAATGAGCATCTTATCAATCCACAACTTTTTGAGGGGCGTTGGCCGGCTCAGTGGATAGGTGTGCCTGAGGCAAATTTACGTGATTTTGGTGTTTACCATTTCAGAAAGACGTTTGACATGACTTCCTGTCCCGAAAAATTTGTCGTACATGTGTCGGCCGACAACCGTTATAAGTTGTATGTCAATGATAGCTTGGTTTCATTAGGACCCTGTCGTGGCGATTTGAGCAATTGGAATTTTGAAACAGTTGATATAGCCCGTTTTCTCAAGCCCGGCAAAAATGTCTTGGCTGCAGTAGTTTGGAATTTTGCACAATATCGTCCTGCAGCTCAGATTTCAAAAGGCGAAATGGCTTTCTTATTGCAGGGTAATTCAGATGCTGAAAAAATCGTCAACACAAACAATTCTTGGAAATGTGTTCAGAACAAAGCGTATTCAAGATGTGTGAAAGGACGTGTAAGGGGCTATTATGCAGCAGGGCCAACCGAGCAGATTGACGCTTCGTTTTATCCCGAAAGATGGACTTGTGAAGACTTTGACGACACTTCCTGGCACAATGCCATTGCATTGGAAGGAGCTGCAATCAAAGGAACAAGCGATTATCCCGGCCGACTGCTTGTTCCAGACAATCTGCCTCCTATGGAAATGGCTTTTGAGCGTTTTCAATGTGTTCGCCGGATTGAAGGCTTAAAATCTGCCGGAAATTTTACCAAAAGCCCTACCAACTTGGTGATACCGTCAAATACATCTGTAAAAATCTTGTTGGATCAAGGAAAGGAGACAACGGGCTATCTTACCTTGCTTTTGGGTGGCGGAAAAGGTGCAACGGTCGATGTCGGCTATGCCGAAACCTTGTTTACCCGTGACGACAAAGGAAACGAAGCACCCTTGGGCAATCGAAACGATATAGAAGGTAAGGTTTTCTTTGGCTATCAGGATTGCATCTTGCCTGACGGGCGTTCCGACTTCAACTTTACTCCGTTGTGGTGGCGCACATGGCGCTATGTGGAACTCACAATACAGACAAAAGACCAACCGCTAACCCTGAAGGATGTTTATGGCACGTTCTGCGCTTATCCTTTCAAGCGGGTGAGTGCCTTTAAGGTTGAAGGCGATGGTGACCTTCAGCGCATGCTCGATGTGGGTTGGCACACAGCGCGTCTATGTGCCAATGAGACGTATATGGATTGCCCCTATTACGAGCAGCTGCAATATTTTGGAGATACACGGATCCAAACCATGGTGACGATGTATAATACTACCGATTCGTTCATGGTAAAATCGGCTGTCGAGCAAGGCCGACGAGCCATGCTTCCCGACGGACTCACTTACAGCCGCTATCCAACGGATATTCCGCAGATCATTTCCAGCTACGCCCTGTCATGGGCAGGCATGGTTTACGACTATTGGATGTATCGTGGTGATGCGTCTTATGTACGTACTCTGCTTCCGGCAGTTCGTCAAATCATGTCTTGGTACGAGCAGTGGATGCGTCCCGACGGCAGTTTGTCGTTTGTTCCTTATTGGTTCTTTTGCGATTGGAGTGCCGGTTTCAACGGTGGTACACCGATTCGTGAGAAAGACGGCAAATCTGCTTATCAGGACCTAGCTTATCTGATGGCACTTGATGAAGCGTCACGTTTGGAGCGTGCTATCGGTATTGCTGCCATGGGCGACCATTATGCAGCTTTGGCCGAACGCATTCGCGCTCGCTTCAAAGAAAAATATTGGGACAATTCGCGTGGCCTGTTTGCAGATACCTACGATCACCGCAATTATTCGCAGCATGTCAACATAATGGCTATTCTTACAGATATCGTAACAGGCGAAGAGGCCACGTCATTGTGTTCGAAGATACTTGAAGACAAGAGCCTGACGCAGGCCACCATCTATTTCCGCTACTATTTGTTTTTGGCCATGAAGCGTGCCGGTATAGCCGACCGCTATCTGGACGAACTTGGCATTTGGCGGCAGCAGCTCAAAGAAGGTATGACAACATGGGCTGAAATGCCCGAGCCCACACGCTCTGACTGTCACGCTTGGGGTGCAAGTCCCAATATCGAACTCTTCCGTATTTTCTTGGGGATAGAAACCGATGCGCCGGGGTTCAATCGTGTTCGCATTGCTCCGGCACTTGGAAAACTTCGCGAGGCGCAAGGCTCCATTCCTCATCCGAAAGGGACAATTCGTGTCAAATATAAGTTGTCAAGGAATGGCACTATGAAAGCTGTCATCAATTTGCCCGACAAAATAGGCGGTTCTTTCGTTTGGAACGGCAAAGAGTATTCCCTGCATGGTGGTGAGCAGGTCTTGGAAGTCAGATAATCATAGAAGTGAATCCCTTCCGAGAATATCGGTGGAGACTTTCCCTATGTGCGGTCTGCGGTTTCTGTGTGGCGCGATGTCTTATTCCAGCATACCTATTCGCAGTACGGGGTTAGCAAGACCGCATATCTGCAGCTGTTTCTTTTCCCGACCCGTTATCCGCACCATGATTTTGTTCGTATCCATCTTTACTATGTACCATCCTTCGCCATTGTATGCATAGTCAAAGTCATCGGCGTTCTTATGGACAGCGTTGTTGCCGAATATCGCCCACGCATATCCCTTTACATTGTGTCGTTGCATATAGACGTATTTCAGCAGTCGCAGCATATCCGTCGAACAACGCTTCTTGTACAGTTTGGTAAATTCTTTTTGTGTCTTTTGGTACAAGTCAGCGTAGAAGTTGCGGAGCAGGTCCATTCCGGCTTCTTCTATCATGCTGTCTCGTCGGGCAAGCCTTTGTTCTTCCTCTTTGAGAAGACGTTCGTATTTCTCTCGCTTCGATGGATAGACCAACATCTTGTATCTTAGAATCCTTTTTCGCAGACTGTCGTTATGGCGGTGCATGATTTCTTCGGTGTAGTCATAGTCTACATCTTCGGTGAAAGCATAAAACAATCTGTCATTCGGGCCTTTTGGAGCCAGGTAGAGATCACCGTAACCCAGGCTTCCGAAATATCCGGATCTGGATGTGCTATCCGGCCAGCCTTCGTCTAACAACGATCCTGAGCACGAACCGAACGATACCATCAGTAGCAAAGAGAAAAGAATTTGCTTCCAGACAGGGAGAGTGGGACGGCATCTCTTGCAGGAGAAGTAAATGTTTTCTTTTTTCATAATTGTAGGTTTTACATAATAACATTCTTTTTATTGAGATGCAAGACAATGTCTTTGCAAGTTCATCAAGTCCCCGGTATTGCTACTTCGACAACAAAGGTATGAATAAAAATGTATTTGGCAAGTATTTTTGCATACAAACTTTATTATTGAATGAGTTGCCTCCTTGTTAATGGTTAGGTTGTCTTCTTTAGTATTTTAGCAATCAGTTATTAGCGACGTTTTATGATTGTCATCCGAGGACTGTAGCATGTGTTGTGCTGAAATTATGTATGTAAAAATTATCAACAATGCAGCAACACCTTTGCTTTTCCTACTTGAAAAGGGCATCTGTTGTTTGGATAAGTTGATGTTTTCGTACCGAATTTTTAGTTCAAACAGATGTAGAGTGGCTGTATTTTGCCATTTCGTGAGAGCAAAATGCTGTTGTTTTGAATTGCATGGCTTGTCGTGAATATGTTGGTATGGATTTTTGCTCTTGAAAAATGAAATGCGATGAAAGGCTTTTATGGAAACATCTTTTCTCAAGCGGACAAAATAATAATACTTGGCTTGGCTTTTTGAATTTATAAGGAGCGTTTTTCGGGCGTTTGCTGTTGAGAGAATTTTGTGTTTCCAGAAAGGTCTGTAAGTTGTCCTTGATTTTTTCGGAATTGCTGTTGATTTGGAGCGTTTCCCTGTTTTTCCGATGGAATCTTCCTTGAAAAATTCAAAATCGTCCTTGTTTCTTGACAGCATCAACAAGGAACTGAGAAAATACAAGACCGATTTTTGATTTGCCTGAATCAATGCAGCATAAGTCGGTGTTATTTTCTTGAAGCGGCATAGGTCTTGATTTTTTGCTTAAACTCCGTGTTGCCAAAATAATGCTACCTTTGTAGCTGTTATGACAAGAAAAGAAATAAAAGAGTTTTACGAAAAGCGTTTTCTTGACCTTTCGGAGAAGAGCCGGATGCTGAAGTGTAAAAATCGTTGGTTTGTTGCTGCGGAATTGTCGGCTTTTATTTTGGCATCGGCTTCTGCTGTGTATTATTTTACGGCAGGTCGTCAGCTGCTTTTTATATTGCTTGCGGCTTTGCTGTTCGTGCTATATTTTATTGTGCGATATGTAGATGTGAAAAACGGCAATACCATCAAGAGCTTGGATGCTCATTGTGATGTGTATGCTAAGGAATTGGAATATATGTCCGGATGCTTTTCCGGTTTTGATGATGGCAGTCGTTATGTTGATTCGAAGCATCAATATTCGTTCGATATGGATTTGTTTGGACCGCAGTCTCTTTATAACCGTATCTGCCGCACTGTGACCAGCGGAGGAAGCGATAAGTTGGCAGCTCTGTTGAACAATTGCGCGTTGGAGCAAAGTAGGACGCAACGGAATGCTGCTTCAATTGATGCGCGCCGGAAGTCTGTGGATGAATTGGCCGGTATGGAAGAGTGGCGAACAAAGTTTCTCTCATTGAAACGCCAAGGAAAGATAGATACGGCTGCTATCGGTAATGTTATCGAAGCTGCCGGCCGAATGTCGGATTTTCGAACAACTGCAAGTGTGCCGGCTTTGATATGTGTGGCGGCATCCATCACTTTACTTGTCGTGCTATTGATTCTGTTCGTTTTCTTTAATTTGAATGTCGAGTTTGTGTTAGATTGGGTGTTTATACAAATGATGTTGAGTTTGCTGTTTAATGCAAGAGCCTTGCGTCAAATCAACAAATCTGTGAGCCGTCTTTGTGGCGAGATACAACCCTGCTTGTCGTTGATTGGCTTGATTTCGAAAACCAGTTTTGAAGCAGAAAACAACAAGGCGTGTGTCCGAATCCTGGCGCAGGGGGAAATATCGGCCGAAGATTCTTTTAAAGAGCTGAAAGGCATTCTTGATGCCTTGAATCGACGTGGAAACGTTTTGGCATTAATGCTTTTCAATGCAATATGCTGCAGCGATTTTTTCCTTGTGCGCCGTTATTTACGCTGGAAAGAAAAAAGCTTGTCTCAAATGGAGAAATGGCTTGATGTAGTGTGCGAAATGGATGCGCGTGTCTCTATGGCCACCTTTCGCTACAATGAGCCCGAAAGCGTTGCAGCAACCATTGTTGATGACGACAAGGTGATTTACGAAGCCAAGGGCATTTACCATCCTTTTTTGGGCGAGAAGGCCGTGTGCAATGACTTCAACATTGTGGATGGCAACTACTACATTATTACAGGAGCCAATATGGCAGGGAAAAGTACTTTTCTGCGTTCGTTGGGCGTGAATTATATTTTGGCCATGTGCGGTATGCCGGTTTTTGCAAGTAGTTTAAGGGTTTCAGTGTATGATTTGTTTAGCAGCATGCGTACAACAGACGATCTTGCACATGGCATCAGTTATTTCAATGCCGAGCTGTTGCGTCTTCGTGACCTTATAGACAATGTAAAGCACTCAGAACGGACCTTGATTATACTTGATGAAATTTTGAAAGGAACCAATTCGTTGGACAAGCAAAACGGTTCGCGCATGTTTCTCGAGGCAATATCCAAGTTGCCTGTCAGCGGCATTATAGCGACTCACGATTTGGAACTTTCAAAAATGGAGGATTGGTGTCCCGGCCGCTTTCACAATTATTGTTTTGAGATAAAACTTTCGGATGAAATCTCCTATACCTATAAGATAACACCGGGCGTGGCGCAAAACCAAAACGCCTCTTATTTGCTGAAACGGATGCTCGATTTTAGTTGATGTCTTTTTTCGCTTTCCGTCTAAAAGCCGTAACTTTGCAGAGCTTAAATATATCACGGTATGGAACAGAAGCTTTTGCTATATAATACGCTTTCGCGTACTAAGGAACTTTTCAAGCCCTTGCATGAAGGGCGTGTGGGCATGTATGTATGCGGCCCAACGGTTTATGGCGATGCCCATTTGGGTCATGCCCGTCCGGCCATAACGTTTGACTTGCTCTTCCGTTATCTGCGCTATTTGGGCTACAAGGTACGCTATGTGAGAAATATTACCGATGTAGGGCATCTGGAGCATGATGCCGACGAAGGCGAGGACAAAATAGCCAAGAAAGCACGGTTGGAGCAGCTGGAACCCATGGAGGTGGCTCAATATTATACCAACCGGTTCCATGAAGCGATGGCTTCGCTCAATGTGTTGCCGCCAAGCATCGAACCGCTTGCCAGCGGCCACATCATCGAGCAAGAGCAACTGGTAAAGGAAATCCTGGACAACGGCTATGCTTACGAAAGCAACGGCAGCATCTACTTTGACGTGGAGAAATACAACAGGAAATACCACTACGGCATTCTTTCGCACCGCAACCTTGAAGACGTGATCAATCATTCGCGCGAGTTGGCCGGTGTGGGAGAAAAGCGCAATCAGGTGGATTTTGCTCTCTGGAAAAAGGCCGACCCGCAGCACATCATGCATTGGCCCAGTCCGTGGAGCGAAGGTTTTCCGGGCTGGCATTGCGAATGCACGGCAATGGGGCGTAAGTACCTTGGCAATCATTTTGACATTCACGGCGGCGGCATGGATCTTGTTTTCCCGCATCATGAGTGCGAGATAGCTCAGGCTGTGGCAAGCCAGGGCGACCAAATGGTGCGCTATTGGCTGCACAACAACATGATTACCATTAACGGCCAAAAGATGGGCAAGAGCCTAAACAACTTCATCACCCTGCAGCAGTTCTTTACCGGCAGCCATGATTCGCTCGATGAAGCCTATTCGCCGATGACCATACGTTTCTTTATCCTTCAGGCACACTATCGCAGCACGGTTGATTTCAGCAATGATGCGCTGAAAGCCAGCCGCAAGGGATACCAACGCCTTATGGATTGTGTGGCAGCCTTGGAGCGCATAGAACCGTCAGCTGATGGTACCATTACGACCGGCTTCACAGACGAGTTGCGCCAAAAGTGTTATGATGCTATGAATGATGATTTGAACTCCCCGATTCTGATAAGCCATCTTTTCGATGCCGGGCGTATAGTCAACCAAATTGCCGACAAACAGGCAACCATTACCCCCGATGCGCTTGCGGCTTTAAAAAAGATATATCATACATTCGTATTCGACATTCTTGGACTGAAAGCCGAGGCTGAAGGTAGCAGCCGACGCGAAGAAGCCTTCGGCCAGGCCGTTGACTTGCTGTTGCAGATACGTAGTCAGGCCAAAGCCTCCAAAGACTGGGCGACGAGCGACAAAATACGAGACCAGTTGGCCGCCTATGGATTTGAGGTTAAGGATACCAAAGACGGCGCAACTTGGAAATTGAACAAATAGGGATTCGTCAGAGACTTAATATTTGTAGGGCGTCCCTATAAAGGCGGCTTGTCTGAAATCGTCGGGATGTTGCTCGATGATGCGGTCGATATAGGTCATGAAAAGCCATGCCGTATATTCATATCCCATGGCATTCATATGGCCGCCTAGAAAGAAGCGGTTACGAAAATCCGTGCCCGGTTTGTAAAGCTTGTCCATGTCTTTTTCCAAATCAATAAGATAGACGCCCTTGAACTTTTCAGCCATTTTGCGAATCACATTGTTGTAATCGCCTCTTACCCGGCTTTCGGTTCTGCCCGGATCGGTTACTACAAAAATCTTGGAATCGGGTGAAATGCTGCGTATGCGCTGGATAATGCCGCCGTAGCACCCCGAGAAAGTATCCGCATTCTTGTTGAAATCATCCATGTCGATGTCTTTGTCGATTTGGCCCACCGGAATCTTCAGTCTTTGGTCGTTTACGCCTAAAGCTATGATGTAAGCTTGCTTTGGGCTCTGTTTAGCATCAATGTTGTGATTGTGATTTTTAGGAGAGTTCCAGAAATTGCGTATCCATCCCCGAGCCGTTTCTCCTCCTTGTGAATAATTGTCGCCTTTCACTCCCATGGCGGCGCACATGCGCTGTCCCCACGAGTATTCGTAAAGGTCGTGATAATGTTTTTTGCCTTTCTCGTCCCTGCTTTCATGTTCACCGCTTGCCAGCGAATCGCCGATGAAGCCCCATGAATGAAAAATGTTGCAAAAGATGGGGCGGCGTGAAAGAATGGCTGTCAGATTGTCGGAATCAATATTTTCACTTATTGCAAAAGGGGGCAAAGCCATGAAAAGTGTCATAAGGATAAATTTCAGTTTCATTGTTCTGTGATTATTTCTTGCTGCAAAGGTACAGATTTTGCTGTGTAAAACCGTCAGTAAAGGAAATATAATGCGCTGAAAGAATGCAAAGAACACTTGGCAAAAAAACTTGTTTCCAGGCTGTCTCATTAAAAAATACTTAATCAAAGTGCTGCGTCATCATCCCTACGCGTATTTGTTGCATTGATACATGGAACAAAATCGTAATTTTGTTGCGCTGCAAATAGTGCAGACCATGACAGAAACATTTTAACCAAACATTCAAAGATATGCAAGCTAAAGATTTAGAAAAGTATGGTATCACCGGTGTCAAGGAGATACTCTACAATCCTTCCTATGAAGTATTGTTCAACGAAGAGACGCAAAAGGGCCTTACTGGATATGACAAAGGCCAGGAAACTGAGCTTGGTGCTATCAATGTTATGACCGGAGTATATACCGGCCGCTCCCCAAAAGACAAATTTATTGTCGATGACGAGAATTCCCACGATACAGTATGGTGGACTTCCGATGAATACAAGAACGACAACCACCGTGCTACAAAAGAAGCCTGGGCTGCCGTTAAGGAAATAGCCAAGAAAGAATTGTCCAACAAAAAGCTGTATGTAGTTGACGGCTTTTGCGGTGCCAATAAGGACACTCGTATGAAAGTGCGCTTTATCATGGAAGTGGCATGGCAGGCTCACTTTGTGACTAACATGTTTATTCGTCCAAAAAATCAGGAGGAATTCGATCAGGAACCCGACTTCATCGTATATAACGCTTCAAAAGCAAAAGTTGAGAATTACAAGGAACTCGGCTTGAACTCCGAGACTGCCGTAGTATTCAACGTAACGACAAAGGAACAGGTAATCATCAACACTTGGTATGGTGGCGAAATGAAAAAAGGTATGTTCTCTATGATGAACTACTATTTGCCCCTCAAAGGCATTGCTTCCATGCACTGCTCTGCCAACTGCGATATGAACGGTGAAAACACCGCCATCTTCTTCGGTCTTTCTGGTACCGGCAAAACCACCCTTTCTACCGACCCCAAGCGCAAGCTCATCGGTGATGACGAACACGGTTGGGACGACAATGGTGTATTCAACTTCGAAGGCGGATGCTATGCCAAGGTAATCAACCTTGACAAGGAAAGCGAGCCCGATATCTACAATGCCATTCGTCGCGATGCTCTTTTGGAGAATGTGACAGTAGACAAAGACGGAAAAATTGACTTTGCTGACAAGAGCACGACAGAAAACACACGTGTGTCTTACCCCATCTATCACATCAAGAACATCATGCGCCCCATTTCGGCTGCTCCTGCCGCCAAGCAAGTGATCTTCCTGAGTGCTGATGCTTTCGGAGTGCTTCCTCCTGTATCTATCCTTACTCCCGAGCAAACAAAATACTATTTCCTCTCGGGCTTTACCGCTAAATTGGCCGGTACAGAGCGCGGCATCACAGAGCCGACTCCTACATTCTCTGCATGCTTCGGTCAGGCATTCCTTGAACTGCATCCTACCAAGTATGCTGAAGAATTAGTCAAGAGAATGGAGCAGAGCGGTGCCAAGGCATATTTGGTCAACACCGGTTGGAACGGTACAGGCAAGCGTATCTCTATCCGCGATACCCGTGGCATCATTGATGCAATCCTTGACGGCAGCATCAACAAGGCACCGACAAAGACCATTCCGATGTTCAACTTCGAAGTTCCTACAGAACTGCCCGGTGTAGATCCGAAGATTCTTGATCCGCGCGATACATATGCAGATCCTGCACAGTGGGAAGAAAAAGCCAAAGATTTGGCAGCGCGCTTCATCAAGAACTTCAACAAATACGAGAAAAACGAAGCCGGCAAAGCTCTCGTAGCTGCTGGTCCAAAGCTCTAAAAAAGTTTGTTCATTCTGTTTTGGGAGTTGTTTCATTATGGAACAGCTCCCTTTTTTGTAAATAAAAGCCGACAAATAATCATATTTTTTTGCGGATAAATTTGCGCGGAAGTGGAAAACTTTTTAAATTTGCAGAGTTCCATGCTGATATTCTTCAGTTGAGAGGGGTAAGGGAGGTGTGGGGCACATATCAATGTGAGAAAGCGTTTACTACGTTAAGTGTTGACATTCTGAAACTTCACAACTTTCAAAGAAAATCCCGTCAAAACTTTGCAAGGTAGATGCCTTCGTGGTACTTAACTGTAATGGCTGAGAGTGAGCCACTATGGAGTTGATACGTAGCATTGCGTAAGCAGTGCTACGTTCACTTCATAAGAGTGACACACCTTCTTCATTAAAGTATAAATATGGCGTGGGCTCTGTGTTGCTCGTTCTACGGGATTAGGTTATGTGAAGGCCTCAGAATGTTGGGACGTGTAACGGGTGGATTCCCCACGCTCTTCTTTTGTTATGTGAAAGTAAATAGTTAAGTCAGGTTCGGGGAATGCTTGTCGAGTGATATTCTGAACCGAGAAGTGAAAGTTTTTGAAATAGGAAAGACGGGAAATCAGCCCTTTCCTATCAATGGAGAAAGAGTCAGTGCTAAACATGCGCGTGTCACCATTGATGAAGCGGGCAGATGGATACTTGAGGATTTATGTTCCACCAACGGCACGTACGTTTACGATGACGCGGGCAAGCTGGTGCGTGTCGGCCGTAAGGAGATACAAGAATTTACCCGTATAGTGCTTTCCGATACTACGCCGATGGGAGCTTCGTTTTATGCCCATCACTTATTGGAAAATGATACAAACGACTATCGTGCTGAATTTCGTTTCTTGATTGAAAAGTTTGGTCGGCTTCATTCCGAGCGGAGCCGGCTGGAGAAACAAATCAAGGATCGTCGTCTGTTGCTTAACTTTATTCCCGGAACCGTATCGTGCTTCTTTGGGTTGACAGTCCGCATCTTTTTCCCAGACGAGATGATGCTGTTGATCGGTTCCATGTCGGCCATGACAACTGTGCTTAGCTTACTGGTGGCATGGATTAACAACAAAGACGAACGTCTTCAAGAGCTTTCCTGCCGCATGCAACATCTTTTGGCCTGTCCTAAATGCGGACGACCTTTGTCAGAATATGATTTTGCCAACCAGCAGTGTCCGGCTTGCAAGTCTCATGCTTGACCTTATATATAAGAAGATGAAAGAAGAAAAAGACATATTAGCCTGCATCTGTCCTCATTGCCATGCAACGCTCAAGATAGCTAAGCCACAAAAAGCCGGCAAGTACAAACTACGGTGCCGTCAATGTGACAAGCCTTTTGCTGTCAGCATTCCTCCCGATGCGAGTCATCCTCAAACTGTTGACGGCAGTGATTCTGTACAGGCTAAGCCTGTACATGCCGAAGTCAATCGCAAGTTTCTGGCCATTGGCGGTTTGATAGAGAAAAAGAAAGGTTTTTTTCATCGTTCCGCTCTTCATCCTTTGAAAGTCGGTTTGCAGTATATCGGCCGCAAGGACACCTTGATGCCTTCCGACATCATGCTCAGCGACCCCACAGTTAGCCGCCGATCAGTCTCTGTCAATGTGGTCAAAGCATCCGACAACGATGTGCCGCAATATCTTCTGACCGTCTTGAGGGCAAAAAATCCCGTCATGGTTGACAATCTTCCGGTTAAAGAGGGCGAGTCGGTCTATTTGTCCATCGGTTCCGCGCTCGTCTTGGGCCAAACCACATTAATCCTGCAATAATCTATGGAAATACGACATACGTTATCCCCTAATACGCTTCTTATCAACGGCAAACGGAAATATCGCATTGTTTCCGTGCTTGGAAAAGGTGGCTTCGGCATTACCTACAAAGCGATTGGTGAACTCATCGACGGCAATATGGTTCATAAAATTGATTATGCCATCAAGGAATTCTATATGTCTTCCATCTGTACGCGCAACGATGACGGATCTGTCGAAGTAAACCCTGTTCAGCGTCCTGCTTTTGACAAATGCCGCTCCGATTTTCAGAAAGAAGCGAAGTCGCTTCGCCACTTGCCGCTTAATGAAGGTATAGTGCGCGTCAATGAAGTCTTTGATGCCAATCAGACTTCTTACTATGTTATGGAATTCCTGGGTAGTGAAACTTTGCAGGAATACATAACCAACAACGGACCTCTCAACGAAGAAGGAGCTTTGGCCGTTTTTGCCCGTTTGGCATCGGCCATTGCTTTTCTTCATTCTCAAAAGAGAATGCATCTCGATATAAAGCCCGAAAACATCATGTTGGTCGGTGGGCTTCCCAAGTTGATAGATTTCGGTTTGTCGCTTCGTTTCAAGTCAGGCGGCAAAGCCACTCACAATGTCCACACAGGTTGCAGCGACGGTTATGCTCCCGTTGAGCAATATGCCGGCATCACCCGTTTCAGCCCGTCTGCCGATATCTACGCTCTTGGTGCCGTGCTCTTCTTTATGCTTACCGGAACAAAGCCTGTATGTGCCGCCGACATGTCTTCCGATTTCATTCGCCGCCATCTTCCGGCAGCCCTTTCGTCTGATACCAGTGCGTTGATCATCAAATGTATGCAGAAAAATGCCGACCAACGATATGCTTCAGCCGAAAGCCTGCTTCA
The DNA here is from genome assembly GCA_934426255.1 of uncultured Bacteroidaceae bacterium. Lineage (GTDB taxonomy): Bacteria > Bacteroidota > Bacteroidia > Bacteroidales > Bacteroidaceae > UBA6382. The sequence goes on from CAKRYD010000026.1 coordinate 25,003, forward strand.
GAGTCTCATGCCCCTTACGATGGCAGCCGATGCCAATGCCACCGTGCTCATCGGCGGTAACAACCATTCCGCTTCTGTTTCCTTATCGCGCTTTTTGCGTTGTGCCGGCATATTGCTGCTGGTGGCATTTATCTTCTTGTTGGGTGCCATCGGTTTCAAGTGGCTTTATCGCGATTCCGCACCGTTGCCGGTTGTGGCTTCTACCGATACGATTGCCGGCAGCCAACCGGCAGATACACCTTCTGTGCAGGAGCCGCAAGCTTCTCGTGTCCGCCCGATTTCCATACCGGCAGCCATGCCTGCTGGCCCAACATCTCATGCAGCCGCTTCTGCTCCCAATACCTCTTCTCCTGCCCGGCAGCATCTTACCCGCCCCGTTTCTTCCTCTCAAAAGCCTCCATCCTCCCGTCCGCACGATTTGGGCTATGCCCTTTGGGACGGGGCTTTGAAAGACGGGCTACCTCATGGGCACGGCACCATGACTTTTACCCGTTCTCATCTTATCGACAGCCGTTTAGACCGGCAGTATATGGCTCAAAGCGGTGATTGTCTGACCGGAGAATATATCCGCGGAAAACTCGTCGCGGGTCATTGGTATCGTGACGGCAAGAAATTAGAATATATCATTATAGGCGATTAATAGAATAGTTATGAAACGAATATTGTCTGCATTGTTCATATCGGCCGTTTCCATCATCGGCATATCGGCTCAAAGTGTCGTTGACCAGATAGACCAAATCCGTTCAGACGGCAATTATCTCTACGTCAACGTCTACCATGCCTCCGAAGATTCGGCGCGTAGCGAAGCCGAAAGACGCCTTGTGCGTTTGGTCAAGATGTACAACAAAACCTCTGTTCCCCTTCACACCTTGCAGCCGCATGTCAAAGAGTTGAAAAGGAAAACCTCTTCCGGCAAGTTCTGCATATTCATGTATGTGCGCAAAAAAGCCTGGGCGGCATCGCCCGCATCTTCCGATACGCCTGCCGCGTCTTCCACGGTTCCCGACACCGTAAGATTCCGCTTTCGCGACGGTCTGTCCGATCTTTCGCTAAAGAGCGCCATGGAGCGCAACCTCTCATTGCTGCTTACGGCCATCAACAAGGCACAGAAAGCCGGCCGTCCCATCAGTTTTTCCGGCATATCCATTACCGAGACGGCCCATACCGGGCTCGCGGGCACGTGGGAAAATGTCAAGTTCAGCTGTACTGCCAAAAACAATTTCTGCTATTGCCTGCGCGATGTGTCTGAATACAACGTGCGCGACATTCCCGTGCGCATCACCGGCTCCGACAGCTACAAGGGCAACCTCAACCGTTCGCTCAGCATCAGCTTCAACAGCCGGGGCTACATCACCGCCGTGCGCTTCGCCGCCGAAAAAACCACCTACAACCGCATCATGTCGGCACAGGGCGGCAACGAGGTCAAAGACGAGGCACGCCGCCGCACCATCCTCGCCTTTGTCGAAAACTACCGCAACTACTACATCGAGAAAAACCTCAAGGCCATCGAACAAATCTTCGACAACAACGCCCTCATCATCACCGGGCGTGTCATACGCGTGGCCACCCGCCATAAAAGCGACCTTGGCAAGATGACCATGTCCAAAAACGTGGTCTACCGCAAGCAGAACAAGGCCGAATACATCAAAAACCTTGAACGTGTGTTCAAGGCCAACAAATACATTCAGCTCGATTTCGACTACAACGGCGTCACCGTTGTGCAAGACAAGGAAAAGCCCTACATCTACGGCGTAACGCTCAAACAGGTGTGGAATTCCCAAAACAAATCCGGTAAGAACTATTCCGACGAGGGCTACCTTTTCCTTGCCTGGGACTTCTCCGACGAGTCCCACCCTCAGATTCACGTGCGCACGTGGCAGCCCGTCGAGGCCGTCAGTTCGCCCGACGACATCATCAACCTCAATTCTTTTAGATATTAAAACAAACCATCCGTAAACGATGAAAAGATTCTGTCTCTTATTTGCCGCCTGTCTGCTATATGTGGCAGCCGGCGCCCAGACATTGAAAGTCAAGAAAGAGCTTCGCGTGCTCAACTCCATCGAAGGCAAGATGGCCGCCACGCAGCGCATCGACAAAGCCGTTACCGGCAAGCCTTGTGCCCGTTTGCATGTGGCTCTGCCCGAATCGCGCTCTTTTGCCTTCGAAGGAAAAATCGAGGGCGAAGTCGACTACAAGGTTGGCGAAGCCATTGTCTACCTGCGTCCCGGCGCCTCCGACATCACCATCAAGAGTGCCCGCTACGGCAGTTTCACCTACGAGTTTCCCCAATTGCTGCAATCGGGCAAGGACTATGAATTGGTCATCGCCATCGACCGCGACAAAGTGCGCACCCTGGTCATGCCCGTTGTGGCGTTGGGCAAAAACACCTCGTTCGGAGCCATGGTCGGACTCGTCAAAAAGTTCGGCGGCTACATCAAGGCTCATTCCGACTTTCATTCCCTTTCCAATACGCTCGAATGTACCGGCCAGGGGCTGCTTGTGCCATCGGGCGAAGAAATCTGGTTCAGCGGCAACACGCAGAAGAGCCGTTTTGCCGTTACGGGAGGTGCGCTCTACCGCCTTGCCAATCCCCTTTACCTTTACGCCGGTACCGGGTATGGCAACCGCAACATGATTTGGGAAACCTCCGAAGGACAGCCGGCCAAGAACATCGATGCCAGCTGCAAGGGCATCGAAACCGAGCTCGGCCTTGTCGGGCGCATCAACAACATTGCCGTCAGCGGCGGTGTCCAGTCGTGCCGGTTCAAGTATTGGGAGGCAGTCATCGGTGTGGGATTCATGTTCTAACCGTCATTTTCAAAACGTTCAAGCCATGAATCCCTGCAAAATCTTTCTGCGTCCGCTTTTATTGCTGTTGCCGTTGCTGTCGGTTGCCTGTTCCGACGATTTGAGCGGCCTGCGCCGGGCTCCCGGCGTCGAAGCCCTGGGGGCAACCGCCGTTACCCGTACCGAAGCCACGCTCAACGGCAGCTTGCTTAATGCCGAAGGCCGCACCATCCGTGCCTGCGGCTTTCTCTATGCCTCATCACCGTCTATGGCCGACTGTCAGACCCTATCCCTTCCGTCGCCTGTGTCCGACGGTGACTTCTCATTGAAGCTCGAAAATCTCGAAGCCGGCCGCAAATACTACTATTGCACCTATGCATCGAGCGGCTACAGTACGGCAAGGAGCGCTGTGTGCGAGTTTACCACCGCGTTGAAAGGCACTCCGGTCTTTTCGGATGTCCGGGTTTCCCTTTCGGGTGTCTCTTCAGCCGATGTTTCTGCCCAATTGCTCGATGACGGCGGTTCTTCCCTGTCCATGTGTGGTTTTCTTTATAAGGAATATGTCGGTCAAGCCAGCGATGAAACCCTTTCTTTCAGCGGCAACGGTGTCACCTTCATCTCTTCGCCCGACTTGAAAATCACGCTCACCGATCTGCAGCCCGGCAAATCGTATATGGTTTGTGTCATGGGGCTTTCCGGCAGTCACTTCGGCTATAGCCCGACAGCCGTTATCGTAATTCCTGCCACCGAACTTCCCGTTCTTTCCACCGTAGCTTTCGGCGACACCACCAACTCCTCTGTACATGTTTCCGCCCGATTGCTTTCTTCGGGTTCGTCCGATGTCGTGGAGCGTGGCTTCTGCTACAGTCTTGAAAAGTCCGAACCCACGGTCGTGGGCCATGTCGTCCGCGACAACAACTTCGGCGTGGAACTTCGGGCGGTTCTTTCAGATCTGCAGGCGGGCGAAACCTACTATGTGCGTGCTTTTGCCCAAAACGCCGGCGGCTACGCCTATGGCCCCGTTTCGACGCTGACCATTATGAATGGCCTCGTGGTGAAAACCGGCGATGCCACCGATGTGACGGCCGCTTCGGCAACCGTTGCCGGTGCCATAGCATTCAACAACACCGGTGCCGTCAAGTCGGTGGGCTTCTGCTGGAGTGCTGATAACAGCCTTCCTACCATCACCGACAACAATGCCGTTGTTTCTTCGTCGGCCGACGGGTTCAGCTATACTCTCTCGTCGCTCCGCCCCGAAACTACCTACTATTATCGGGCTTTTGCCGAGAGCGCCCGTGGCATTGCTTATGGCGAAGTCCAGACGTTTACCACCCTTTCCGGTGCCGCCGGCACCGTGGCCGCTATGGTCGGCACGTGGAATTGCCGCGAAGAGCATACCGACCGTCTCGGACAGATCTATTACAAAGACTATACCGTTACCTTCAATAGCGACGGCACGTTCACGTCATCTGCTCTCGACTACATCTCCTCTTCTTGGAGTGTCAGTGGTACCGATTTGCGTGCCAACGCCTTCACCATTGCATCGCGTGATGTCAATTCCGGACAGGATTTCCAATGCACGCTCGACGATGCGGCCTATCCCACACGCCTTACAGGTACTGTCCGCGATTGGGTCATCAATTCTAATACGCTCGGCAGCACCAATAATGTTTATGAGGTGGTGCTGACGCGAAATACCCATTAAGTCATGAAGCGATTGTTATTTTATTATAGTTTGTACGCACTGTCGGTGTTTCTGCTTGCGGCCTGTTCCGATGATATGAACGGCCTCAGGCAGGCTCCCGGCTTGCAGGCGGGCAATGCCGATGGCGTGACTCGTTTCGGTGCCACGCTTCATGCAACCGTCAACAACCCCGAAGGGCGCGTTATCCATGAATGCGGCTTCCTGCTGTCTGCGTTCCCGTCTATGGCCGATGCTCAGACCATGTCTTTGCCATCGCCCGTGTCCGAAGGAGGTTTCTCCTATACCCTGACCGGCCTTGAAGCCGGCCGCGACTATTACTATTGCGCCTATGTTTCGAGCGGCTACAGCACAGTGCGCAGCGACATACGCAAGTTTACCACCCTTCTGCTTGATGGTCCTGTCTTTGCGCCACCGGTGGTTGAAGTGCAGGGTTTCACCTCGCTGCGCGTGTCGTCGCAACTGCTTGACAACGGTGGTTCCGATCTGACCGTTTGTGGCTTTCTCTATAAGGAAACCGATGATGCTGAGGCAGAGCTGTCGCTCGGACAACCCGGTGTGGTGTTCATTTCCTCGCCATCCCTGCAGACCGACATCATCGACCTGCGCCCTTCGCACACCTATGTGATTTGTGCCGTCGGTGTGTCCAACGATGTTTTCGGTAGCAGCGCCAATGCAGTGGTCACCCTGCCGCAAACCCTCCTGCCGTCGCTCTCGTCGGTGGCCTTCAGCGACACCACGTTGCTCTCCGTGCGCCTTTCGGCAAGGCTTCTGTCTCACGGCACTGGTTCGGTCACCGAATGCGGCTTCTGCTACAGTCGCGAGCAGAGCGAACCCACCGTTGTCGATTTGGTGCTGCCCGTTTCCGTAGGCGACCGCATGGAAGCCGTCTTGCCCGATGTGCAGGCGCAACGCGACTACTACATACGTGCCTATGCTCGCAACGGCGAGGGCTACGCCTACGGGCCTGTGGCCGTCTATCGCCTTGAATACGGCATCAGCCTCCTCACAGCCGAGGCCGCCGACATCGGCCGCACGCAGGCCCGCCTTCGTGCCTCAATGGTGCTCGGCAATGCTTTGACCGTCAAGTCGCGCGGTTTCTGCTGGACCACCGGCGATGCGCTGCCTACCGTTACCGACAGTCATGTGCTGGTCGGTGGCAACGATACGGAGTTTTCTTATCTTCTGACCGGTCTGAAGCCCTCTTCGAGGGTATGCTATCGTCCGTTCGTCGATTATGCCGGTACCATCTTCTATGGCGAGGCTAAGGAGTTGGTCACTCTGCCTGTGGCATTGGCCACGGTATCTACCGGCAATGCTTCTGCCGTCACCGCCTCGGGGGCAGTTCTGACGGCCACGGTCGATGATGCGGGCGACGGCACCGTCATGGAGCGCGGCTTCTGCTGGAGCCTCACCGACGAGGCTCCGACCATAGAGACAGCCCATCAGGCAGCCGAAGGTGACGCTTTCAGACTGGAACTTGCTTCGCTCCGCTCGGCTTCTACCTACCATTATCGCGCCTACGTACGCAATGAGGCCGGAGTGGCCTATGGCGAAACCAAAACTTTTACCACATTGAAACGCACGCCCTCGGGCGGCGATATAGACTATCCGGCAGAGGAATGAGGCTTTGCCGGACAACCGGCAAGACCAACGGGAGACACAGCATTTTTCGGGGCTGCAAATCCGTTTTCGAGCCTTGTGCTTTCAGTCTCCGGCGCAGCGAATAAAGTCCTGTTGCCTGCAGAAATATCCATACGGCCTTTATCAGAGAAGGCACAACAACACAAACAACAATCAAAAACAAAAAAGAATAAGATGAAAAAGATAGTTATTATTTTCGTTTGCTGCCTGATGGCAGCCATGGGAGCATCGGCACAGGATCTGCCGACAACAGTTTTGAAATCGAGCAAAGGCATCAAGGTTTTCTACGGCGTGAAATCGCTGGTCGAGGCCGTCGATTCCATCAAGGCCTGGGGACAGGACGATTCGCCCTGTTCGCTCACCCTTTCGTCGGGCGTGTTTGAAGCACCTTCCGATTTCGATGTCAGCAACATGCCCAACATCCTGATACGCGGAGCGGGAATGGACGGCGGAACGGGCACCACAGTGCAAAGCGATAACACGACACTGAAAAGCAGTGCAAAGCTCGATGTGGAGGGCATCTACTTCCGTACAACGTTTAGTGCCAATCCCGTTAAGAAGACCTTCACAAGGTGCCGGTTTAAAAAGTATACTTCAAGCGGAGAAGCTGGGGATACCTATCTGAACGACAATATTTTCATACAGTGCAAGATGGAAAATTTGGCAGTGAATAGCCAATCCAAGTTTACTGCTTTCAATTCAATCTTTATCTGTAATGCTAGTATGAGTTATTGGCAAGCGGAATTCAATAACTGCCTTGTGCAGTTGCAGAGTTATGTAAGTGATTTAGATAATTATGGGGGCATGACGAATATGTATAATTGCATTATCGCTGCTATCAGTGGTTCCAGCTCTGCTTTTGATGCAAGAGTGAATTTGAACAAATGTTTGGTGCTTAATAATTGTTCCAGTATATTTGAAAACCAAACCAGTTTGACAAACATAAGTTTGCCCTACGACAGCATTTCGACCGTATTCAAAACCTACACGGGAACTTATACCATCGAAGAGACTTTTGAGCTGACCGATGAGGCCAAAGCCAAATATCTGGGCGCGGACGGCCGGCAGGTGGGCATCTATGGCGGCGACTATTCGTACGATCCGTCCGTGAGTTATCCGCATATCACGAAGAAGACCGTGGCCGCTCGGACGGAGAACGGCAAACTGAAAGTAAATGTGGAGATAAGCGTCGGCAACAAGTAACGGCACAAGATTCCAAGAGATGAAAAGAATCAGATGGCTCCTGATGATTTTTCTGTGTGGCCTGAATGTTGCCGCGCAGGACATCATGGGCTACTATTATTGGTTTGATGAGGCCGATGACGCGAAGGTGTTTGTGGCGCAGACCGCCGATAGCATCGTGGCGGAGCTCGATGCATCGGCCTTAGCGAGCGGCATCCACCGTCTGACGATTGTGCCGGTGGCCAAAGACAGTGCTTATGCACCGGCTTGGGCACGCTATTTCTACCATTCGGGCGTGAAGGGCGCGTGTTCGTACGAATATTGGATAGATGAGGATTATGCCGCCCGCAAGAGTGGTGCGGCATCCAACGGCGGCGTGATAAATTTTGAGATAGACGCATCGGCTCTGCAGCCGGGCATTCACCGGCTGAACTTTGCAGCCCTGGCCGGCGACGAGGCAGTTTCGGGTTTCTCGCGCTACTTTTATCATTCGGGTGCATTGGGCGCATGCTCGTACGAATATTGGATAGACGAGGATTATGCCGGCCGCAAGAGCGGTGCGGCAGCCGATGGTGGCGTGATAGATTTAGAGATAGACGCATCGGCTCTGCAGCCGGGCATTCACCGGCTGAACTTTGCGGCAAAGGCGGG
>CAKRYD010000027.1 GCA_934426255.1 uncultured Bacteroidaceae bacterium
ATGACGAATACATCACACTTCGCACAGACTTATTGAATGCATACAACGCCATTCACGAGCATGCCAACCCAATAAGCGACGGTTACTACTACTTCATCAATGCCTACCCCAACTTCAAGTTGCAAGGATCTGAAATGGCCATGTCTACCAACGACAACGAACTGACATGGGAGGTCTTCAACGGCAACTCGGCTCTGCAACTCTTTAAAGTCACGAAACTCGCAGACGGCAACTTCAGCATACAGAACACGGCAAGCGGCAAATATATCAACACCGTTGCAGGGACAAGCGTACACATCCCCATGTCGGCAACACAGGAAACACCGCAGACGTTCACCTTGCTGCATTCTGCCCAATGGAACATTGCCAACGAAAGCAACCCTATATCCTATCACACCGAAGGCCATAAAAACGGTGCCGGCACAAGCGGATATGTCGTGCCCTGGAGTGCAGGTGCAGGATCGTGCTCGGCGTGGTATCTCAACCAAGTGACCGATCAGGCGCTGATAGACAGATTGCTGGCCGCAGGTTCAAAGCAAATACTCGCCGACAGGCTGAAGAAAGCCATCGGAAACTCCACAGCTTCACGTCAGAAAGCCGACGACTACACGGCTCTCATCACTTCGGCCGGCCAAATAGCCAGCAACTCGAAAGCCCAGGATGGCAACCTGGCCAACCTCATCGATGGCAATACCGGAACCATTTTCCACTCCGAGTGGAATGCAATCATGGGAGATGACAATACTGAAGAAGGTATCGGCTGGCACAACCTCCAGATATCCCTTGGCAAGGAAATCAGCAAGATGAAGTTCCGCTTCAACGGACGCAACAACACCAACGGCTGGCACGACAACCCCACCCACATCACCCTCTACGGCACCAACGATGATGCCCTCGGTGCAAGCACGGCAAGTGCAGACTCACTGCAATGGACCGAAATCGTCGACATGACCAAAGAAGCATACGGATTCCCCGGCAACGACAATGCCGTATCCTACCAATCGCCCGTCATCGACCTTAAAGGCAGCTACAAGTATCTGCGCTTCGTTATAAAGCATGTGTCCACCATGGACGGCGGACTCCGCAAAGATGCATTCAAAGTTCCCTCCATCACAGGTGTGACTTTCAATCTCAGTGAGTTCCAGGTTTATGATGGCACACCTGCCGAATCGTCGGAATACTACAAGGTAGCCGGCATGAAAGAGGCCTGCGACACCTACGACAAGCTCGTGGCCGAGGCACAGGAGAAGATGACCAACCTGACAGTGACGGAAGCAGACATTGAAGCCATCACGGCAGCTGCCAAAGCCATCGCCGACCTCTATGTTGACCGTGACGTGTTCGATAGCAAACTGGCCGGACTGACCACAAAGGCAAAGAAGCTCTACAATACCGTTTCGGGCTCTCAAATCACACTTATCACCGATGCAGCCCAGTTGAGCAGCAACAACAGCAGCCCCAACAACCATTCAAGCTTCGAGCACCTGATAGACGGAGTAATCGATTATCACAACAACTTCCACTCCATATGGAACACCGCCATGCAAAATGCCGGCATCACTGCCGACGAATGGATTGCAACGATGGACGGTGAAGCCAACTCGATACATACCGGAACAGGCTATCACAACCTGCAGGTGAAACTCAACGAGCCCGTCAAGAGCTTCTGGTTTGAATACATAGGGCGTACCGGAACTGCCATTGTCGACAACCCGACCGACATAGAAGTCTATGTGACCAATGACGATAATCTGGGTGCATCGACCGACCAGGCCGACATAGACAAATGGACATTGCTGAAAGAGCTGACCGAAGGTTTTCCGGGCATTGAAGCAGGTGCACGATATGTTTCACCCGACCTGAAACTCGAAAGTGGTGAAAGCTTCAAGTATGTTCGCTTTGTCATCAAGCACACTGCCATGGAAGGCACACAGACCTACCGTACATTTGCCAACCCCGAAATCACGGGTATTACATGGAATGTAGGCGAATGGCAGATGTACTCGGGCCTCGACAAGGATCGCATCCAATACAACTACATCCCAGGAATGAAGGATGCCTGCGATGCCATGAAAGCCATCCTCGACGTAGCCGACAAGATGGGCAAACACGAAATGGTGACTTCTGAGTTCAACGACAAGTTCGAAGCTGCCATCGCTGCCGTGGAAGCTCTCTATGCCGACACCACGGAACTGGCAGCACTGGCCAAGACCTATCGTGAAAGCTATATCGCCAAATCGGTGGTAAGTACTGATAACTACGGCTTGGGCTATGTGGATAGCGAAGACGCCATCAATGCTTTTGCCAATGCCGTTACCGAAGCCAAGAGCGGTGTAAGCCCCGTCAGTCCCACCAAGGAGCAGATCGACAATGCCATGACACAGCTGAAAGAGGCCTTCAAGACTTTCATGACGCATGTGGGCAAGCTTGAACCCGGCAAGTGGTACAACATCTTCGGAGGATCGACACTCGAATATACGCAGGGACAGCCCATCTTCCTGGGCAGCACATCAACAGGCGACCAGCTGCACTTAGGCGGCTATCCAACCGAAACTGCCGACCCCGCATTCGACCCCTACGCCCTCTGGCGTCTCGTTCCCATGGAAGGACAGGAGCCAACGGGCAATGCCGTAGGTTGCTATGCCATCCAGAACATGGGTACGGGACAGTACTTCGGTGCTTATCGTGGAAAGGGTGCTGAATACTCACCGCTGATGTCGCACGAGAAGACTCCCTACAACATCTATTACTATGGTAACGGTAAGTTCAAGATGCAGCAGGTAGGTGTTGAAGACCCCTTCGACTGCCTCAAGACCGACAAGACCAACTTAGTGGTTCTCAACTATCCGGCTGACGGTAACGAGCAACAGTCGTTCATCTTCAAACCGGTTGAAAACGACGTGGTAACTATATCCTACTATTTCGACAACAGCCTCAACACCATGGTTCTTCCGTGGGCCGTTGACGGACTTGCAGAAATCAACGAAGGCCTCACCGGGGCCAAGGTCAGAACCTATGCCGTGAAGAGCCTCACAACAACGGAAGCAGGCAGCCGTCTCGAGCTGAAGGAAAAGTCTTCCTTTGAAGCTGGTGAACCATTCATCATTGCCGTCAATGATTTCAAAGCCGGCAACAACACAGATTTGAAACCGATTTCCTTTGCCCTGCCGGCAACCGTTACCGATACATCTGCCATTGTTGCCAACGGACTCATCGGAACATTGCAGGGCATGACAGTGGCAGCTCCGGGTATGGGTATCTTCAACTACGATGCCGAAACCACAAGCTGGAAGCTCGCTGCAAGCACAGCCAACCTCTTCATCAGCGGACGTTACGGCTATATCGACCCGAAGAAGGTGGTAAATGAAGAAGGCGAAGCCGACATCGTTCTGGAAACCGCAGACCAAGTAACAGCCGTTAAGCCGTTCATCGTGACCAAGGCTACTGATAAGGTAAATGTCTACAGCATCGACGGTAAGCTCCTCAAGCGCAACGTCAAAGCAACAGACGCACAAAAGGGTCTGAAGAAAGGCATCTACATCATCGGAAAGAAAAAGGTTTCCGTGAAGTAGTAGCAAGACAAACAGTTAATAACATCTTCCATCAAGGCGCAGGGCGACAAACGTCCTGCGCCTTTTGGTAATATTCCGTCTTTAGAGTAAGCAGGGCTTGCCTACTATCTTGTTGTTTGCTACATTAAACAAGGGTACTTGTCATGTACTATCTGAGAAGTTCTCATGTACTATCTGAGGACTTGCCATATACTATATGAGAGCCTCTCACTTACTATCCCGGAGTTCACCACATTCTATCTGAGATTCTTCCATATTAAAACTTGTCTTTTCCTGATTTTAATAGACGGTTTTTAGATTGATAAACTGAATCAATCGACATTCTTTGGATTTCCTCCTAAAATGGTTGTCACTTCATTGGCTGCTCTGATATGACTGCAAATGTGTGTGGTTAAAAATCCTAATGGAAGATTTGAAACACAAATGAATGAGCGATGTAGGATGTCAAATCCAATATGATTTGATTTACCGTATAGTACAAAAAAGAAGGATATCGTTTTTGATATCCTTCTTTTTTGTACTATACGGTAAGAATGTTTACATTTTTCGAATCCAAATGTTACGGAAGCTAATGGCTTTGCTTGGGTCTCCATGCATTTGCAAAAGTATAGGACCATCTCCATGTTTTTCTGTCTTTGGAAAGCCGATATATTCTGTCGTTCCAAGGATTTCAGTATTATTTTGGACAACGACCCCATTCATTATAATAGTAACACGTGGACGATAAAGATAAGTACCGTCTTCCTTAAATACAGGTGCTGTATAAATTATGTCATACACATTCCAATCACCGGGTTTCCGCATAGGATTTGCCAACGGTGCCGTTTGCTTATAAATGGAACCGGCCATTCCGTTTGCATAAGTCTCGTTCTTGTAATTGTCGAGAATTTGTATCTCATATTTTCCTTGCAGATATACACCACTATTTCCTCTTGATTGACTTTCACCTTGAATATCAACAGGTACGCTCCATTCCAAATGCAATTGGAAACTACCAAATTTTTCTTTTGTTCGTATATCTCCGCTTTTCTTATTTACGGTAACGATTCCATTTTTTACTATCCAAGCGGCATCAGAGCCATCCGATTGTTCCCACTTTGAAAGATCTTTCCCGTCAAAAAGCACGATAGCATCTGATGGCGCAGAATTTGTTTTCGCATCACCCGGTGTTATAATCTTGGGCTGGGGTGTCCAAAATTCGGACATACCGGGACGCATGGCTTCCGGTTTCGGATACTGCTTTTCTTGAGCATTTGCCGAAAGGCTAATAAAAGCAACGGCAAGAACAGTAAGTAAAGAAAACTTTTTCATCTCTATATATTTTGATTTTCAAAGCAAAAGTACAAATAAAAACAGGTTTGCAATGATTTAAAGCAAGGAATTTAGAATATGGCTACAACATCATAGAAAATAAAAATGGGATACCACCGTATCCCAACCTTGTTAACCTTAAATCTAATACTATGAAAAACACAATGCAAAATTACGCTCAAAATGTTTTCCTTCCAAATATAATCCAAGAGAAAAACTCGAAAATATATTTTTTTAACACAACTCTTAGTGTAATGACAACAAAGCATGGCAGAAAATACTTACTTTTGTGCTGTACAACACAAAAGTAAGTTGATTTTGGACTTCCGAATTTGGATATCAAGATTTATACGCCGAAAAGGATTCGGTGTACAATCCCCATTCGCCTATAACCTGATATGCAACGTCATCAATGAAAAAGGAATGTATTATTCGTATGACCTCTTGCAACAGGAGCGTATGAAAAAGCCGAAATCCGAACTTAGGAACAATATAAAATCAGATAAGTTGTTATTTCGCTTAGCAAATTACGTACAACCTTCCATCATGATTTTTCCTGAAAAAGGATTTTCAATGAGCAAGCGTTATGCTACATCAGGATGCAAAGCTGCACAAACTGTCTCTTACAGTGATTGCCGTGAATTGTCACATCTAACCCGATGGGGTATCCAGACTGAACTATTGTATGTACGAGGAGACTCATGCGATGAAAGTACATTACTCCATATCATCACACAAATAAACGAGCACTCATTACTCATTGTAGAAAACATTCATAAAAACAGCAAGTCCAAGAACTTTTGGAACAAACTTATCAACAGTTCATCTGCAGTACTTACCTTTGATTTATATAATTGCGGACTGGTGTTTTTCGACAGAAAATACGTAAAACAACATTATGTCGCTAGTTTTTAATCTCTTCAGAACATGAAAAAATCAAGAATCTACACGCGAAAAGGAGATAGCGGATACACATCATTGGCCAACGGAAAACGTGTAAGTAAATCGTCAATTAGGATTGAAGCTTATGGAACCATAGACGAACTGAACAGCCAGATTGGTTTATTGGCATCCATCACAACTGACACTGAGGAAGCGGCCTTTTTGGTTGACATACAACGCCGGCTCTTTGTCATCGGAGGCATTCTTGCAACAGAAGATGCAGACAGCAAAGCTTTGAATCAAATGAAATCAACCTGGATTGATGAAATAGAACAACACATTGATTCGAATGATGCCCTATTACCTCCATTGAAAGCTTTTATTCTGCCGGGAGGCTGTATGGCAGCATCTATAGCACATATATGCCGCACAGTATGCCGACGCGCCGAAAGACAAATTGTTACATTGTCTGAAGTTTCACCGGTAGATGAGATTTTGCAATGTTACATTAACAGATTATCAGACTACCTATTTGTTTTGGCTCGTAAGCTAAACTTCTTAGAGAAAGCCGATGAAAAAAGCTTGTAATCGTTTGGAAGTTTATACGAATATCGTATTTTTGCCGAAGTTTTGAGGAGTACTTCAAAATATAAGCTGTAAAGAAAAACAAATTATCATGTATTGGACACTAGAATTGGCATCAAAATTGGAAGATGCACCTTGGCCGGCAACCAAGGACGAACTCATAGATTACGCCATGCGTTCCGGAGCACCAATGGAAGTGGTAGAAAATCTTCAAGAAATAGAAGACGAAGGTGAGCCGTATGACTCGATAGAAGATTTATGGCCGGATTATCCCACCAAAGAAGATTTCTTCTTTAATGAGGACGAATATTAGTTGAAAGACAAGACCGACATATCGTCGGAATGGCATTATAAAAAGCCGTGGTACATATAATATGCACCACGGCTTTTTATAATGCCAGATCTTATCCCAAAATATTTGATGAAGCCTTGAATTTGAATTGCTTCTTTTCAGGAATTTCAATAACTTGCTTCGTAAGCGGATTGATTCCTTTGCGAGCGGATCTTGTTACCGTCTCGAAAGTTCCGAAGCCTATCAATGCCACTTTCTCATCTTTTTTTACTGTCTCAACAATTGCATCAATCGTTGCATCCAAGGCTTTTTTTGCCTCGATTTTCGTTAAGCCGGCTTTTTCAGCAATAACGTTTACTAAATCTGTCTTGTTCATATATCTTAGTTTTGGAATATAGTATCAAACTATACAATTCGCACTTAAATGCTTTGCTGATTGCAAATATACAGATTGTATTTTTAAAGTCCAATCTTTTTGTTAAAAAATAAAGGCTCAATAGCTATTTCCCATCAAAAATTCATATCTGAATGAGACAAGCATAATTTTTGCTTTGAAACAAGCATCTTTTGGGCATTTTTGGTTCTCAAAGATTTATACCAATCAACTAAATCTGACCACTCTCAACCATACGTACAATGCGTTCTGTATATTTGTCACTTCCTTCGGGGTCATAATGTTTAGTGAGGCTATTACCAAAAAGACCTGCTACAACTTGATATACTCCGGCCTTAAGCGGCCCCAGAAAAGCCTTGACCATTTCATAGGAAGTTTGTCCGCATTCACGATCAATTAGTTTTACAAGCAGCTTACCTTGTGAACGCGACAGCTTTTTGACTACTGGTGTATACTGTTCCTTGATTCCCTTTTCAACAAGAGCTATATGGCGTTTTCTGGCCTTTTCATTCGGTAGAGACTGCAAGTAATCGTGAGTTTCTATCAAAGTAGTCCTCACCAATTGTGCGTAAGGAAATACCAACTTTATATTCCTTACCATGCGATTGTAACGCTCACGTTCGGATTTATTCTTAAATATCATGGGCGAATAGCGGTAAAACTCGTGCAATCTGACATTGGGTATGCTGTCGCCATGATAATAGGCTCGATTCACATGGACATAAACAGCCACTTGCAATGTATCGCCATTTTTCTTGTCGGTCAAACCGTTTGCCTTCACTTGCAGACATTGAAGTAAAAACACAAGACCGACGAACAGAAACAAACGATTCATTTTCAAATAAATTCTAATGCACGGCTTTTTTGCGATCGCGTCTGATATGATTCCAGTTCTTATATGTACCGAAGATTGAATTGACATTCTTTTCTTCTTTAGCTTCACCTTGATGCTGCTCCAACGTAGGATATTGTATACGGGTATGATATACCGTTCTCAAGCTTGTTATAAACTGCTCTTTAGCCACCTCTATATCGTGGAAAGTAATAGGGCAATCACGGAAATAACCTTCTTTTACCTGGTTATCAATGATGTCATTTACCAATTTGCGCAAAGCTTCGTCTGTAATTTTTTGCAAGCTTCTTGAAGCGGCCTCCACAGAATCCGCCATCATAAGAATGGCTTGTTCCAATGTACTCGGATTGGGTCCGGGATAAGTAAACAGCTCTTCGTTTACCGGTTCGTCAGGATGATTGTTGATATACTTTATATAGAAATACTTTGCTTTGCTTCGTCCATGATGAGTGGCAATAAAGCCACGTATTACAGCCGGCAAATGATGCTTTTCGGCCATTTCAATGCCATCGGGAACATGCTGTATGATGATTTGCGCACTTCTTTCTTCAGACAAGCTGTCGTGGGGATTGACGCCCCGTTGGTTTTCTGTAAAAAAGGCAGGGTTCTTCATTTTACCAATATCATGATAAAGTGCACCGGTTCGCACCAACTCGACATTTGCTCCGATTTTTCCTGCTACTTCAGTTGCCAAATTGGCTACTTGCATAGAATGCTGGAATGTTCCTTGCGCTTCTTTTGACATTTGACGCAACAAGGGCATATTGACATTTGACAATTCTATAAGCGTCACACTCGATGTAAAGCCAAACAAACGTTCAATCAAATACATGATCGGGTAAGTAAAGAGCAGCAGCACCCCATTAATGCAAATGCAGATATACCAGGAAGGATCGAATGTTGTTAGAGTCAACCCTTGGCTCAGGTCATATCCAAGCATGAATATAAGAGTTACGATCGTCACTTGAAGCGCAGCCTGAAGTATTTGTGAGCGTGAAAGCAATTCCTTGATAGAAAAGATAGCTATAGCACCAGCAATAAACTGCACAAGAATAAATTCGTAAGGAGCATGTACCGAAATCGAGCAAACAAGCACGTTTACAATATGTATGATAAACGATGTACGGGCATCCATAAAGACACGCACAAAGATCGGCACCATTGCATAAGGAATAAGATAAGCACTTTGCGATGTAGAATATTCTACCCATGACGTAACAATCGGAAATACTGTAAGCATGGAATAGAAAAGGAAGATGCACCGCGGCTGTTGCAAATAGTCCTGTCTAAAAAGGCTCAAATATAGTACGAATGTAAAGAATAGAAGAAATACAAACATGAATTGACCCAACAGCAAAAGGCGCTCCTGAGCGTTGTTATCATGACGTTTTATGCTTTCTTTCTTCATCGATTCAAGGATGTTCACTGTTCTTTCCGTGACTATCTCTCCTCTGTCAATAATCTTTTGCCCACTTTGCACCATTCCACTCGCATAAGAGATGGAAGAAAGCATATCTTGGAATGCGCCACGTGTTTTTCGGGCATCCAATTCCAAATTGACTGTAAGGTAATTGTTCAGATTACATTGGCTCAATATGTCGTGCCGGAAAGTTGCTGAGTCACCCAACATTATATGCATATAGGCCGAGCGCGTTGTGTAGAGTTCTTTTACTGCACGTTGCTGTGAATTTGTTCCATAAAACACCTTTATTGATGTTACACCGCTATCCAACAATGCCGTATACTCTTGGCTTTCAATTATGCCACTTGAATAAACTTCGTGCAGACATTTGGCCACATACTGCATGTAGGCATAAGGAAGCTTACCCATTTTCCCGGACGAATAATCATTCTTAAAACGACGCAACTGGCTTTCTTCTTCCGTTTCGTCAATAAGATAATAAGGCTGAAACAAATGATATGCACTGTCGCGTTCGGCCTTGATTACTTCATCCGACTTATAAATTGGAAAATCAAATTCGGCTATGATTTGCCCGTATTTCCACGGTTTCCCTATGGTATAATCATAGGAAAACGTTTGTTCGCGAGGCAGAAAAAAGACCACAAGTGCCGTTACTACCAATATCAGGACTATTCTGAACAGCGATGGCAAATATTTTTTGTTATTGAAAGCCATATATGTTACTTGTTAATTCTTGTTCTGACAAAGTTAAGCATAAACCTTGAAATGGGCTCTTATTTTACTCTCGGTTTCTCGAAAAACGCGGTGTTATTATTGTATGTCCAAATAAGAGGATAGAAAAAACCGCGTATACAGTTGGCAATGGCATTAAGGCCTTTCCCTCCAGCAAAGCGGTCATGTACTTTAGCTCTATATTTCATCGTAAGCCAACACAAATGCAACAAGGCTGACATATCGTTTCTTGACAATAGTGTGGCCATTTTATAAGGTATAGGATTGCGTTCAGCCGAAGTATGGTCGCGAATATAGGCATACAACCATTGCCATACGGGTATCTTTCTAAATTCACGATAGGCTTTCCAACCATAAACATAAGGTTGCCATGTATTCCCTTTTGTACGTTCCCAATCTTTGCTCATCATCACCACTGAAGCCGAATCGCTGTGTTCACGATACCAATTGAGCGGTTCGCGAACTACGGCCACTCCATCGTGCATGTGAGCTTGCAATGCCAACCACCAATCGTAAGCTATCCTTTCGTCCCATACATCTATGCTTTCATAAAAAGTCCGAGTAAAAAGCATACTGTGACCCGGTATATGAGATGTAAACAACAGGCTTTCAAAGTCACTCTGCGGCTTTCGTATCAAAGTTCCGTGAGTGGTGAACTGTGCATCCAGGCAACGGTAGCAATATACCAAAGAGCTTTTTCCTATGGCAGCCATTTTCTTTTCAAGATTGTCTTTATACCAAATGTCATCCTGGTCGCTCAGTGCAATATAATCACCTGTTGCCCGCCGTATGGCTGTAATGAAATTGCGATTCCATCCCATATTGCTTGGGTTGACATAAAGATGTATGCGATGATCTTTGTGCATGTATTCTTCTATGATGTCACGTGTTGCATCCGTAGATTGGTCATCCTGAATAATAAGTTCGGTAAATGGGTATGTTTGTTGCAGAAGCGATTCGATTTGCTCCCTGATATATTTTTCACCGTTGTAAGTTATCATTACAACAGAAAGTGTCGGCATCGGATTCATCTGTGTTGTTTTAGTATAGCCCTATAATAGTATCCACATGAAAAAGTAAAGTATAAAGCCCTGCAAGCAGTCAGCAAACTTTTCTTTTCAGTTACATGAAAGAGTTGCGTCTGATGACGAAGAAAGAACATCGCCCGCCTTGCAAAGCCTTTTAATCCGCTTTGCATCTGAAGACGGGCCATCTCTCGACACTCTTCAACTGCCTTTGTCTTAAACGGCAGCTCATCAAGCATTTGCAATATATAGCTAAAACGTTTTCGCACGCAACGTTGTAAGGTAGCATGATAAAAGAGTGTTGTTTGTACATAATTTACAGCCGAATAACTTACCATACGATGACTTACAGGCAGGCAGGCGGTAGCTGCATCTCCATGACGACGAAAATGAACCAACACATGCGGAACAAACACTATGCTTTCGGCAGCGGCAGCAACCATTTGAAGCTGCCAGTCGTATAAATAGGGGCAATTGTTCTTGTTAGGCACATAGTCAGGCAGACTTCTATGCATCAAAAATGTATGTCCCGGCAAGACACCAAGGTAGGCCAGACGAAGAATATCATAATTAGGCATTCGGTCATCATGACCGACAGGAAAGCTCTCGTCTGAAAAAGGCACGGAAAACCCACTGCACAACAGTTTGTCTCCAATGGCTTCGGCCTGAAGATACAGTTTGTCATGCTCCCAAATATCGTCTTGGTCGGCCAATGCTATATAATCGCCCGAAGCCCTCTGCATGGCACTGAAAAAGTTATTGTTTATACCGTGTTTGCCTTCATTACGGAATACTTTTATCAACGGATATATACGGGCATAATCTTCAAGTATGCGAAAAGTATCATCGCTGCTTCCATCGTCTTGAACAATAATTTCTATAGGTTGATAGTCCTGAGCAAGTATGGAATCGAGCTGCTCACGCAGATAACGCGCACCATTGTATGTACATACCACTACGGATATCCTTTTTTCACAGCACATCTCACTGGCATTGTTGTTCTACACAAACATTATTTCTTCACCATGAAAGAGAAAGTTGCCACCCACTACATATTGCCTTGCCGTCGGCGAGAACTGCTCTTGCACCGTAACGTGTATATGTCCTGCAAGTATAGCCTTTAGTAACGGCTCTTTTTTCAGATAAGTTATAAAGTCACGGGTGACAACATCGTTCAACTGTGTTTTGTAATCGCCACCTGGCGCATACACTTTGTCGTTTATGCTACTTGCCAAATGCTTACTCCAGAAACGAGTCGTTGCACGCCTTATTTGTTCGGTCATGAATGGTACATGCATACAAAGTACAATTGGAAGCCCTTTCTTCACTTCCTGTCTGAAAAGCTTCACCTGTTTGGGCGTAACATAGCCATAGACATCATCTATCATTATGAAATTAACGCCATTAACCACCTGCGATTGAAACGTAATATCAAACGGATATACTTTTTCCAATAACTTTCTTGTATTGTCCTTGTATGCTTCTGTAGGCTCTTCCTTAGGTTCACTGAGCCACATATCAGTTGTAAACTCATGATTGCCCATTGTTCCGGCAAGCCCGGGTCCGAAATATTTGCGTACCAAATCAAAGTTTGCTTCGCTTTGCCAGTCTATCAAATCACCGGTATGAATGACATAATCCACATGCTCCTTTGCCCAATTCAAGGAATCTCTAAGGGCCTCTTCCTGCCTGCCGCCAAAGCATTTGGTACGGCTTTCACGTAGTTTTTGCTTTTTCTCATTCTCATAAGCATAGGCAGCTGTCAAATGAGTGTCTGATATATGGAGAATGGAGAATGGCTTTTCCAATCCTATTTCCACTGTGGCATAAGCCAATGCAAGCCTTTCAAACTTTCCTCGTGATGGGAATACTTGTGGATTGTCTTCAGCAAATGCAGGCAGTTGTGCAGTAGCGAGCAAAAAGCCAGCTCCCGCTTTTTTTATAAAGCTCCGTCTGTTTATCTTGTCACTCATGGGTCTTTACGCAATTGATTCATTTGGCAAAGGTAGTTATATACTTTCAAAAGAGTGATTTTTACGGCTTAAAATCTTTCTTGCTCTTTTGCTATATCATGGATAGGCCGACGGCTTGCAGATTGCCGTCGGCCTGTTGCCATGTTTTTACCTTTGACTATAAAAATCAGTTACGCTTCAACGGTTTGCGTCCTATATAAAATACATAGCCGTAGTACTGATGATAACGGCTGTACATTTCTGCTTCACGGCATTGGTTTTCCACAAGTGCAGTAGCCGTTGCATTGTTGGGATGAAGCTTCAAAAATTCTTGTTGAGCCTGTCGTTGAGGTATATAGAAATTATCGATCCAGCATTTTTCAGGTAAACGAAAAGCGGCAATCACATCATAACCTTCTTCCTGCATAACTTTTATCTTGACATCAATGGTATCAATTTCCGGATAGGCTTCCTGCCAAAACTGTTCTATCTCATCAGGACGCTGCCGGGTAAACCATGTTGCCTCACTCACTGCAATGTATGCTCCGTGTTTCAAGAAGTGTCTCCACAGCTTTAATCCTCGACGAAAGCCTACATTATAAATGGCTCCTTCCGACCATATCAAATCCAACGATTCGCTGGTAAAAGGCAAAGCTGCCATATCGGCTACAAGAGTTTCTACACGATGGGAAAGCGAGGCAAGCTTAACGTGTTGTTGCAAAATGGAAATAAAACGGGGAAACAAATCTACTGCCGTTACCGACATATCGGTATGCTTGGCCAGCATCATGGCTGACGAACCTGTTCCGCATCCTATATCTGCAGCTCAGCCATGCAAGTTCAGTTCTTCGGCAAAGCGCAATGCCTGCAATGTTGTTTCGTCACTGCCGGGTCCTTGACGGCTCACCGATGAAAAATATTCGCAAATAAGATCGAAGTCAAATTCGTTAATTGATTGTGTATTATCGTTATTGTTCATGATTTTGGTTGCTTTGTGCCCCTTCATTACAGGGGCGGATTAAATATAAAAATTACTTACCGGCATCATTTTGTGCCGATATTTCAAAACAACTGCAGGCTCTTGTGGCTTGGCCACACAGGCCTGCTATCTAACAATATCCGAATAATTCTTATTCATCCGCTGCAAAGGTACAATAATTTTTACTGAAGACAAACACTAATCACTCAATTACCATGTCAAACTGACAGCAAGGGTCAGTTTGATGAGCCAGATGTTTGGTCACCGGTGATATACCAAACAGGACGGAATATGTAAATGCCTTTATTGTCTTTCCATCGGGCATAAACTCCAAAAGCCTTAGCCAGCCATCACCGCCATTGCCTTCCCAGCCTCCACCAAGGCATTGAATGTTGAACATCATCTGATGCACATCAAGGCCGGCACTGTTTTTATCGCAGCGATAAGCCGTGGCATTTTCAAAGTCTTCCTTGCTCCCGGGAACTTTGGCCGGGTGTCCTGTATGACCGCATATTGCCAGGCGAATGTTCTTACATGGATATATCAGCTTCTCCCATATTTGTTTTCCAAAGTTGCGGGAACTTATTTTGTAATTTTCGTTGTCTGTACGTTCGGCTGTTTTCTCACGCAGAAGCGAATGGGTCAAGAATATCACTTTATGGTTCTTGTATTTATCACTGTCGCACAACTTACGGGCCCAATCGAGCACTTCGTCGCGTGGTGCCCATTCAGTATTGATGACAAGGAGTTTGCCCCAATGCTCTTCAACAAATTCCCATGCACAGTTCTCAAGCGAAGCTACACCGCTTCTATTGGGATAGGCAGCCACAACATGATTGGCATTCTGGCTATTCCGCTCATACGTATAATACTCAGGATAATGTGTGAAGCCTTCATCTCCACGTACATATCCATACTCATGATTGCCACCGGCTATTATATATGTCACCTTGTTGTCCAAGCGTTTTAAACAGTGAGATGACCATTCCCACATTTGCTTGCTAGTTTGATTGAGCATGCTACGATTCAATACGATGTTTTCGTTCTGCTCGATAAGGTCACCTGTAAACAATACAGCTTTGATATTCAAATGGCTTACATTATCGGCTATCCAGGCAGTCGAGAGTTCGAAGAGCGGCTGATTGATGTCATACTTGGTATAGCCTTGAGGGTCACCGAACACAACCATCATGAACGATTCGGGATTCTGCAGGTTCTGACGATCTGCTCTGTGCTGCCCGAAGATACACACCGACAATGCACAGCAGGCAAAGAAAAACATGCAAATTCTTCTCATCTTCATTTCGTTATGGTTGAGGTTCGTTCATTGCACTTAATGTCTTTTGCAGCCATACGCGATAACGTTGGCTGCGATCCCACTCATTGCCGGCCGAAGCAAAGTCGCAGACGTTGATGGAAACCGGCTTGGAAAAGCTTTCAAGATCGGTTCCCATTACCGCCGGTATGCTGAATGCCATCCAAATTCCTTTAGGGGCTGCCACCGGACGTGCATCGACATAGCCGTCTTTATGTTGGATGACACAGGTTTCATCAACAAAGCCATCGTTGAAACGTGTGTCGCGTGCCAGCACCACCGGTCCACGTTGTAAGGCCTGCATGTGGTTTTGTTCTATCAAACGGGTGCGCATATCCAATTCAAGAGTTACCTTATCGCCCTTTTTCCAAACACGCTGCAAACGGCAATAGGTGCCGGGCTTGACATTGCCGACATTTTCACCATTCACAGAGACCTTGCTCACCAGGCTCCAGGCCGGTATACGTAATGACAGGAGAAAAGCCGTAGGAGAATCTGCATCAACGCTGATTTCAATTTTACCATCGACGGGATATTGTGTCGCCATACTGATGTTTACCCTGTTTTTCCCTAATGATGCCTGCATCTGTGAAGGGGCATAGAAGTTGACATCTATACTGTCTTTTCCTCTCACCATGTAGGCAAAACGGGGTATCATGGCAAAGGCACGGGGTCCGTTTGCGTTACAGCAGTTGATGTTTAGTCCGCATTGTTTCTCTCCTTCGTGGCGGAAACCCTCAAGCGGTGTATACTTAGCTATCTGTGAGGCATCGGCTTTCATTGCCGACATCAAGGCATTGTATATGGTGGTTTCTATATTATCGGCATATAAAGGGTTGTCGGTAATCTGCAACAGACGTTCGTTTATCTGCATCCAGGTAAAGGTCACACAGGTTTCCATGGCATGATAAACGGGCAACGTTTGTCGCAGACGGCCACCAAACCAGCACTCGTTTGCAGCTCCCGATCCGCAGATATTAATCTCTTCGTCCATGATATGACGTACCACGGTCTTTACTACATCAAGGTATTGTTCATTATGTGTCACCTTGTAAAGTTCCAGAAGTCCTACATAGCACGACATCATTTCGTAGGCTTTCTGCCCATTGGCCGGAGTCCACCATGCCTTGTTTCCTTTCACGGGAAAACGCTTGTATACGGGCACATCTGCTTTGGCTATCAGTTGCGGTCCGCCCGGTTGTTCTATGTCGGATACTATAAACTTGGCAAAATCCAGGTACTTCTTGTCTTTCGTATACTTATACAAGAACATCACGGGCTCGAGGATTGACCCCGAAGCCATGCCTTTGTAGTTGCCACATTCATAGATATGGTGCTTTCCTTCTCCTATTTGTGTCATGGTATAGTCTATCAGCCTGCAGGCTGCTTTCAGTGCTTTCTTGTCTCCCGAAAGGCCATACCATTTCAGCAATCCCAGCGTAGAATACTTGCGTCCCCATACATCCCATCCTTTCAACTGATGGTCTTTGTCGTAATTGCCCAGGTAGCCGTCGGGTAGCTGTGCGGCCATCATCTCCTTTTCCGAACGCTCAATCATGGCGTAGATGTCTGGATCCCGCGTATAGCGATAACTACTCATGGCACCCTGCACCCATTTGCCCCAGAACTCGGTACCCCACATTTCGTGCACTTCGTCCTGTTTCAGAAAGGGTGCAATTATCTCTTCCACGTTCTGCTTTTTTACGCGGTTTTCTATGCAGTCGCCAATGCGTTGGCCTATATATCCCGAAACACTTACCTTTTCTATCCGTGCACGTGCATCTTCGGATACTTTCTTTCCACTTGCCGTCGTGGCAGAAATTATCATGACGGCAGCCAAGGGAGCTATGATTGTCTTGTTCATTATATGGTGATTTTAAGGAGTCTTTTCCGTGCAAATATAGGTATTTCACACGACAAATCAACTTTGTACGATGTTTTTTATGTCGTTTAGTATATTCAGAGCCTCTATGGGTGTGAGCGAATTGATATTGAGATTGACTATACGGTCGCGGATCTGACACAGCACAGGGTCGTCAAGCTGGAAAAAGCTGAGCTGCATCCCTTCCCTGCTTTGGCTGATTTCGCGGGTGGGTTTGGATACATTTCCTCCGCTGTTGTTCTTTTCGAGCTCTTCCAGTATGCGGTCTGCCCTCTTCACTATGCTTGGAGGCATGCCGGCTATCTGTGCCACGTGTATGCCGAATGAGTGGGCACTTCCCCCTTTCACCAGCTTACGCAGGAATATGATGCGGTGGTCTATTTCCTTGACTGACACATTGTAGTTGTGTATTCTCGGAAACGTCTTTTCCATTTCATTGAGTTCGTGATAATGGGTGGCAAACAGTGTGCGCGGATGTCCTTTGGGGTTTTCATGAAGATATTCCACTATGGACCATGCTATCGATATGCCGTCATAGGTCGAGGTGCCGCGACCCAGTTCGTCAAACAGCACAAGGCTTCTTTCTGTAAAGCTGTTCATGATGGATGCTGCCTCGCTCATCTCTACCATAAATGTCGATTCGCCCCTCGAGATATTGTCGCTTGCACCTACTCGTGTGAATATTTTGTCTACCACTCCTATACGGGCGCTTTCGGCAGGTACGTAGCTTCCCACCTGTGCCAGCAGCACTATCAGGGCTGTCTGGCGCAGCAAAGCCGACTTTCCTGCCATATTAGGACCGGTGATGATGATTATCTGTTGCTTGTCAGTGTCCAGGCACACATCGTTGGGCACATAGGTTTCGCCGGCTTCCATCTGGGTCTCTATCACCGGATGTCGACCTTGTCGTATATCCAGTTGAGTGGTGTCGTCGACCACGGGACGTACATATTTCATTTCTTCGGCCACGGCTGCAAGACTGAGAAAGCAATCGAGTGTGGCCAATGCGGCAGCATCCTTTTGCATCGCGTCTATGTGGTGCAGGGTTTCATCTACCAGTTGCCGAAACAGCGTGCTTTCGATGAGCAGTATCTTTTCTTCGGCACCGAGTATTTTTTCCTCATAGTCTTTCAGCTCCTGTGTTATATAGCGTTCGGCATTGACCAGGGTTTGTTTTCTTACCCAATCGTTGGGTACATGGTCTTTAAACGTATTTCTCACTTCGAGATAATAGCCGAATACGTTGTTGAAGCCTATCTTCAGACTTTGTATTCCGGTAAGTTGAGCCTCGCGCTCTTGCAGGTCTGCAAGATACTGTCGGCTGTTTTGTGATATTTGTCGCAGCTCATCCAGCTCTTGACTGACGCCATCGGCAATGTATCCTCCCTTGCTTGTCAGGATGGGAGGATTAGGTTGCAGTGTGTTGGCTATCCTGTCTCTCAACTGTATACATGCATCCATGCTCTCCCCTATTTTGCGCAGCTCTTTGAGCGAACTTGCCAGACATGATTCACGAATTGAGGCAACTGCATCCAGATCGTGGCGCAGCTGTTGCATTTCACGGGGATTGACGCGCCCCACTGCGGCTTTGGATATCAATCGTTCCATATCGCCCACAGGTTGCAATGTACCGATAAGTGATTCGCGTAGCGACACATCGCCATATAAGTATTCCACACAATCCTGCCTGCGCTTTATATCGTTTATATCGCAAAGGGGGAATGAGAGCCAACGGCGAAGCATGCGTCCTCCCATCGGGGTGACAGTCTTGTCGATGATATCCAACAGGCTGCTGCCACCTTCGTTCAGGGGAGCTGTCACTTCAAGGTTGCGCAACGTGAAGTTATCCATCCTAACATAGCGGTCTTCGTCTATGCGCTTCAGGGATGTGATGTGGGATATGTGGGTGTGACGTGTGTCTTCAAGATAGTAGAGTATTGCACCGGCTGCGGTGAGAGCTGTCTCCATGTGGGCTATGCCGAATCCCTTAAGGTTCTTTACGTTGAAGTGGCGGCAAAGCCTTTCCACGGCATTTTTTTCATTGAACACCCATTCATCGAGCTCGAAGGTGAATGTGCGTTGACCCAAAATCTTTTGGAATTTTTCCTTGCTTCCCCTGATGACGAGCACTTCTTTCGGCTGGAAATTCATGACGAGCTTGGCCATATAGTCCATGCTGCCCTCGGCAACTGCAAATTCGCCTGTCGACACATCGAGCAGTGACATGCCGCAGGTGCCTCGGCCCATATTCAGAGCCGCAAGAAAGTTGTTTTGCTTGCTTTCAAGTACGTTGTCACTGAGTACTACCCCCGGTGTCACCAGTTCGGTGATGCCGCGCCTTACAAGTTTCTTGGTCAGTTTAGGGTCTTCCAACTGGTCACATATGGCCACTCTGTGGCCGGCACGTATCAGCTTGGGTAGATAGGTGTCGAGGGCATGATGCGGAAATCCTGCCATTTCGATTTTGGGCTGCATTCCCTTGTTGTTTCTGTGGGTCAGCGTTATACCCAATATCGACGAGGCCAGTTCGGCATCTTCCTGATAGGTTTCATAGAAGTCTCCGCAACGAAACAGCAATATGGCGTCGGGATGCTTGCTTTTCAAGCTCCTGTACTGTGCCATCATGGGGGTCTGCGTTTCGTCGGCCATTGGTTGTTTCTCTAATATCCAAACAAAAGTACAAAAAAACTCCGACAATGGCGTTGCAGTGCCTTGCCGGAGTTGATTTGTTCTATAGTTTTCAGCGGATTATTTTCGAGTTACCGCTGACCGATTCCTTATAACTGTTGCAGTCGAATTCCTTGCAATCTACCTTTGAAACACCGCTTACGCCTAAATAAGCCTTGCCGCCGCTTCCCTTCAATATCAGTGAAGAACAGCCGCTCACTTCTGATGTCAGTGCTTTCATGTTGCCCGACAGCAACAAGTATGACGCACCACTCAAGTCTACAGATACGTTGCCTGTCTCTATTTTCTGCAAAGTCATCGAACTGGCTCCCGAATGGTCTATCGTGATGCTACCGCAGGCTACGCTGTTTATTATTATGTTGCTGGCTCCGGAAAGGTCAATTTCAAGTTGTTTGCAGCCGGTCAGCTCATTGCATCTTATAAAGCTTGCACCGGAAACATCCAGTTCGAGCTCTTCCTTTTGCTGCAGACGACCTCTTATATTAAGCTGGCTCGCACCGCTCAAATCTACAGATTGCAGCCGCGGTGCCTTGATGTTTATCATGACAATTTCATTTTTTCCATCGGAGGAAATGTTGCCTTTTGCCTTTACCTTGATGCAGCCTTCTTCATAAAACACATTTACCTTCTTCTGCATCGACTTGGGAATGCTGACTTTTACCGACAATTCGTTGCTTTGTTCAAACACAACATAAGTCTGCATCTCCACGTCTATACCCCTGAAATTGCGGTCTATGTCGATTGTCGTCCTCGAAACATTGTCATTCGACCGGTAGATCTGTTCGTTGCTGTCAAAGAGAGCTTGCTGCTGCATGTTGCCGTCAATAGCCGACTTGTTGCTGCATGCGCTCAATGGTTGCATAATGGCCGCCATCATCAAAATGGCTCCTAAAGATTTCCATCTTCTCATCTTTTTCCTTGAAGTTCTCATATTATAGGGTTTTGATGTTACTTATGGTATAACGCGACAACTACAGTTTTGTAACAGCAAAATTACTTGTTTTTTTGTCTTTCACGACACCACGACGGAACTTTTCCACCGTCCACCATCATCAACATAGTTTTTTTATAGTTAGAAGATAGTGTTTCTTCTTCCCAGAAATAATGTATATGATGATGGCCTGTGGAAACTGTTGATACTTTCCCCTGAATTTTCTTGGCCGTGAAGTTGTCAACTTTAGAGCCAAAGGTTTCCACTGTTAATCAACAGCTGCCCCACTCTTGTAAATGTAAGTGCTACATATAGATTGCGAAAATATTGGGCTTACTTATTAACAGCTGTTGAAAACTTGCCTGTTGACATTGTTTTTCAGCTACTGCATGTGTATAAGGCGGGTTTTGCGGTGGCCAACTTGTTCATAAGCGTGTTAGCGAGGTGTAAAAATAATGATGGTTTTTTTGTCTGCTTGAACCATAGTTTCCAACAGGCTTTTCAACGGGTTTTGAACATCGGAAAGGCTGTTTTTCCACAGCTTTTCCACAGCTTTTTTCTGCGTTGTGGCCGAATGCCGGTTGCGGTCTGTACATATCGCAGGTTGTTCCTGGCTTGAAACAGGTTGTTTCTTGTACAGGAAACACATTGTTTCCTGTACATGTCACACGTTGTTTCACCTACATGAAACACATGCGATTTGTACACATCGTAAGGTGCAATCCTATATATCTGAAAAAAGATGCTTAGAGGTAGTGACGGGCAAACTCCCACATCACGATGGAAGCTGTGTTAGAAACGTTCAATGAATGCTTGGTTCCCAGTTGTGGAATTTCGAGGCTTGCATGGCACAGGTCTACCACATGCTGTTGCACGCCTTTCACTTCGTTGCCCACAACGAGAGCATATCGTTGCCCTTTTTGTGGCTGCCATTGATGCAGTTTCAGACTGTTTTCCACTTGTTCCACCGCCATTGTATAATAGCCTTCCTCTATGAGTGAGGTGACGGCCTTAGCGGCATCGTCCATGTAGATCCACTCTACCGAATCTTCGGCTCCGAGGGCTGTCTTGTGGATTTCGGCCATAGGAGGGGTTGCGGTGATGCCGCACAGAATGATTTTCTCGATGCGAAAGGCATCGGCAGTTCTGAATACGGAACCCACGTTATACATGCTTCTGATGTTGTCTAATATGATGACGAGGGGCAGTTTCTCTGACTTCCGGAATTCGTCTATGGTGAGTCTGTCGAGTTCGGTTACCTTAAGCTTTCGCATGACGGGTGTAGTTTTTGAGTAGCAAAGTTATGAAAACGACCGAAAACAAAAAAGGCTGCGAGCTCTTTTTCAAGAAGCCCGCAGCCCACAACTATCATGAATTCAGAATTTACTTGACGGCAATTTTCTTCTTACCTATGATATAAATGCCTTTCTTCAGGTTCTTCATGGCTTCGCCGGCCTTGACATTGCGTTTCAGCAGCTTGCCATCGATGGTGTAAACATTGACGATGTCTTTGGCATTGACCACTGTGGTAGCCTTGATACCTACCTTTTCGCTGGTGGTGATGATAAGGTCGGCAGTTGCTTCTGCGTTGTCAACGACCAGCTTGGGATCTATATATCCGAAGCGTCCTTCAATGGTTGTCTGTGCGCCGGTGGCCATCAGCTTGGCATCGGTAAAGATACCCATACCTACTTTGTTGATGGTCATGCCTTCCAAAGTACCTGTCAAACCGTTGGCAACTATGGCAGAAGTATCGGTCACCTCTGTGGGCAGAACCAGGCGGATGGGATGTTTGGTCTCTCCGTCATAGGCTTTATAGTCGCCGGTAACGATGATGAAAGGTTCACCTGCCTTGAAGTTGTTCTTTTCAGTCAGCTCAAGTTTGGTTTCTTCGCCCAAAGTGATGTTCTTGACAGCATAGGTCTTCACGTCCTCATTGATGGCTGCAATGGGGCAGTCGTCGTTGATTTCAAACGGAAGTGTCATAATCTGGATGTTGTTTTCAAAATAGTAGTTGATAGAAAGTTCCTGACCTTCTTCAATAGGTTTGAATATCCACGATTGCTGGTGGTCACCGTTGGCTGGATAGTTAAGCACTAAAAGATTCGTGCCGTCAACCTTCAGACAGTTGAAGTCGTCTTCAACGCCTACTTGTTGCAACTTGAATTTACCGTTGCCATAGTAGTAAAGCTGGTAAGGTGTCTTTTCGTGCGACATCAGCGGAGCCAGGTCGGCACCTTTGCCGCGATATGCACCAAAGTACTGTCCGGTGCCAAGGCTCTGGATGGCATACTGACCTTCCTGTCCTTCGATGGGTACGAAACGCCAGATGGCATAAGGATCGGTTTCGGGCAATACCTCATCGATGGGATAACCGCCAATCTTGAGCACTGCACCTGTGGAGGTTGAACCTAAGAATACCGGCTGGTTCACGGCAAAGGCACGTGTGGAGCCCGAAATGATGTTGTACCACTTGTAAGGCTCAATCTGGCCTACGTGGGTCATGAATGTCTTGTAAGCTTCGTTTAGCTTGGCGATGGCTGCATCAACGGCCGTAGTGGTCGGCATGTTATAGTCTACCATGTTACCGGCTTCGTCTATGCTCTTGTCGAATTCGTCGATGGCTTCCTGACTGTCCACATAGCCGATGCCGAAGTTCTCTTCACTCACTACAGAAGATTCAACATAACCTTTATACTTCTTGATAAGGTTAGTCAGTTCTTTGGTGTCGGCATACAGGCTTTGCAGTTTCAAGATAGCCTCTTTAAGACTTACGTTGATGGCACTGTCGGTAGAGTGATAAAGGTCGATGGTGGCTGCTTTGTCCATCAGTGCTTTCAGTGCTTCGCAAGCCTCTTTCATGCCTTCAATGTATTCGGATTGCGGCTTGTCGAGTTCTTGATACATCTGCCATTCACCTACGTTCCAGGTAATACCGGTGATATCGGGATTGGCAAATTGACGGTAGGTCTCTGTACCCTCCATGGCCGTGTGCTTGATTACAAAACGTACATACTTGAATGTTTCGCCGCTTTCGAGCTTCAGGTTAGGTGACATATAGCGTGCACCGGCCTCTTTTCCCGGGAAACCTTCGGTGAGTTCTGTCAACAGTGTCCACTTGTCAATGTCTGCCTGGTCGGTCGATGCACCCAGCTCGTCATCGTTGGTCACATAGACTTCTATGTCGGTCGGGTTATCTACAATAAGCGTTCCGGTACGTCCTATGTACTCAAACTTGAAGCTGCTGACAGGTCTGTTCAGTTTTACCTGCAGGTTGTGGTAGCCTGTTCCTGTATGTATGGCATTGGCTTCGCTGTTCATTGTGGCAATCCACTCTTCGGCTGTAATGTCTGCATTCTGCATAGCCGTATTCCAAATGGAGTGGAAATTGTTGTTGTAGTGTGTATTGCCGTCAATTAAGTGTTCAAAGCTTGAATAATTGGCCACACTGCTGTTGTTGCTGCTGAACTGGGCTGCGTCAGTGATGAGTTCAATCGAGGAGCGCGTAGCTTTTTCATAGGCTTTCTGTCCTTCGGCTACCAGTTCTTTCATCTTGTTATAGATGATGCTGCGATCCATGTAAAGGCTGTTGACGTTTCTGATTGCCTCAAGGATAGCTGTGGTATCATTGCTTGTAACAGTCTTGTCGGCAATCTTTCCTTCTGCAGCCTTGACGAGTGCTTCAAGGTTGTCTACGGCTTCTTTCATGCCCTTTACCGTATAATATTCCGAGCTCTCCAAAGGAGTGGTGTTGTATACCTGGAAGGCACTGAAGTTAAAGTATTTGTATCCGGTTGTAGTATTCGGGCGTCCAGATACTGTTTCCTCCACAACCATACGGAAGTAACGATAGGGGAAAGTATAGAATGCAGATGTATATGAAGTGCTGGCATTGGTGGGATAACCGCTCGTTATGTGGTCTACTTCCGTCCAGTCTGTGTTGGCGCTCGTAGGATCCTTGCCCAGCTCGTCATCGTTGGTACCATATATATAGAAGTCGCTCGGCATGTCAAAATAAGCGGTGCCCTGGCGCGGAGTGAATTTAAAGAATATCCCTTCCTGCTTTTCCTTGAGGTCGGCCTGCAGGTTGTGCGGCTCATCGGGTCCGGCCTGGCTCCAGAACGAGTGGAAGAATGTGTTGGGATCGTCATCGATGAGTCCCTTGAACGAGCCTTCCTTGGTCTCCTTGGCATTGCTGCTGAATTGACAGTTTTCAGGGTCATCGTCATCGGCATTGGTGATGAGGCCTGCGTAATCGTAGGTTTTCTTGATGCTTTCCTTGGCTGTAGCAATGGCATCGTTCACCAGTTCGGTGGCTGCCTTGACGGCTCCTTCTTCGCTGAGTCTCTTTATCAGCTCTTCGTCGGTCACCTTGATCAGCTTCCATGCCGAAGCTGAGCCTACCCCACCCGGATAGGTGCAGATATCACCCGAGATGCCTGCACCGCTCGAGTGCCCACGGGTATGGAATGGATATTCGTTGTCTACGGTGCGGATGTTGTAGCTGTACGAATTGTCAAGATGCTTGAACAAATAAGCTACGTTCTGTTCATTGGTCATGGGCACAAGGGCATCGTTGCCGTCGGCTTCGCCTATGAACTGCTTGGTGGCCATGTTCTGAATGGAGAATGAGCTGTCGCTCAGGGCTGTGAACTTGAACAGATGGAAGGCACTTTCGGGATCATGGTTTTCCCAGCAGAGTTTGCCGTAGGCATTGGCATAGATGCTCTTTTCAACACCTTGTTGGTTGAAGTATTCAGCGTAACTGTTGAGGATGTAATAGTATCCTTCGGTGACAGGAATGATGCTGGCACGCAGGTCGGCCAGTGCTTTGCGCAGGGCGTTGCCAACAGCCTTGTATTCTTCGTCACTCGAAGTGCCGTTGTCTACGGCTGTCTGTGCGTTGCTGTAGGCCTGCATGTAGGCATCGGCTGCAGCTTGTGTGTAGTAGCCCGGCTCTGTACCTATGTTAAGGTTGATTTTAAGTGCGTTGATGCTGTCAACGAGCAGTGAAAGCATGGTTTTCTCGTCTTTGACTTCGTAGGCCTCAAACATCTGGAACTCGTCGAGATTCCAGAAATGACGGTTGTATGTTCCTTCCGTCCTTCCGCTCGTGGTGTTTATCACTACGAAACGTATGTCGCTGAAGCTTTCACCCAGGTCAACCACTTTAGAGGTATATTCGGGTGCATTCGGGTCTCCGTTGATGATGTCTCTCAACTCAACTCTTTTCTGCCACGACGATTCATCATCGGGAGTGTTGGTGGCATATACGTCCACATCGTCCCATGTGTCGTGACTGACACCGTCGCGACCTACAAAAGAATAGAAGAACCTTTGCAAGGCATTGTCAAGATGCACTTGCAGGTAGTGGTCGGCATCTACCAGTCCGTCACCGCTATATGCAGTGTGGTACCAGTTCTTGATGCCGTCAATCAGGGCGGAAACTCCGATACAGTCGTCTCCTTCACCTACTTGACTTGCATTGGCTGATAGCTGATTGGCACTGATTATCAGCTTGGAGTTTGGGTCGTAAGTATAGACGGCTTCGGCTTTTGCCTGCAGTGCCATCATTACGCCCAAAACAGAAAGAAACAGTAAATGATAAAATCTTTTCATTGAACAATAAATTAGTGTTAATGTGGCAAATATACGGAATTATTTTCAAATGGCAAAATTGTAATCCTGAAAACATGCGTTTTGGGTGCAGATTAACCGTATTTTCTCATGAAAAGTATAGAAATCAAAGCCTTTTAGCCGTGATTTGCTGCGTCAGAGATGTAATATGCTCCCTTTAAAAAATAAGGGAAAAGCAACTTCGAAGATGCTTTCACTTGCGCTTGTCTACCAGCTTGTAGCCCGGAAAAGCGTGGGGGTTGAAATGAAAAAGTGCATCGGAAACGTTTCCGATATGAAAGTTGTGAATGTCGACTGTGACCCATACGAATCCCGCTTTCATACGGAATTGCGATGGTATGAAGGTGTGCCGGTTTATCTGTACCTCAGCTTCTTTGATGTCGGCCTTGCTGTCGTTGGATTTGATGTGTACATGATAGTAGTGTGCATCCTGCGACATGGAGTAGCGGCAGTTGTGGCGCACGGAGTTCAACTGGCTGCCCAAGGGCTTGCGTTTCATATGCTTCGTCGTGAAGACTGTCACGGTTTTCTTGCCGGGTTCAAGCTTCCATGTGGTGGTGCCGTCGCTCCACAAAGTGGATTTCCTGGTATTATTATAGGTCTTTTCCCCTTTCAGTGTAACGCTTCCCGTCTGTGTGAAGAAGCGCGTCAGCTTGATTTCGTAGTCCATGGTGGCACCTTTGGGGTTTTGAAAAAGGTCGAGGGCTTTGAACAGGATGCGGCGTGCGTTGCTTTCTTCGCCGGCTTGTAAAGAAAACGGTACAAGCATTGCCATCAACATGACAATGCTTGTCTTCAAAAGATTTGAATGACCTCTCTTACTCATACCGGGGTGCAAAGGTACGATTTGAGAGAAAAAATAGGCCTGTTTTACTGTTGTTTTTGCTGAAAAGGCTATTTCAGGAAGGGATTTCCTTGGGGGTCGCGGCTGACTATCCAGCGGAAAGCATTGGTGAAAAGCAGGTTTTGCTCAGTTCCTGTGAACTCTTCGTCGCCATGACCCATGTTGAGATATATCATGCGGTAACGCTTGTTGGTCCATACAATGGGAAAATCGCCGTACTTCACTACATCTTTGATGCCGAAGGGATAGTTCTTTTCAGACAGTGACACCAAAACTTCGACATCTTTGTTCTTGCGCGGCGAAGGCTGCCATTGATAGAATTCGCTGGGTGGAAGTACAAAGGACTTGGGCAGGTTTTTGGTGACAGTGTGGCGCTTGTCGCATACTGCCAGTGCACATTGGGGCGGCCAGTTGTTGCAATAGAACGGACCGCAGCCCAAAAAGCGGTTCAGCCACGGCCAATGTGTGTTCTTGTCGTTGTAGGCCGAAGCATGAAAACCCATCCATCCTCCGCCGTTTTCCATGTATTTTTCGAAGGCTTCGCGCTGCTTCTTGCCCGAAGGGGCGGCATTGAGCATAATGACAATCGAATAGTCCTTGAGGCGTTCGTATGGATAGTCTTCCAGAGAAGTGGTCACATGCATAATGAATCCTTCACCGTAAGTGAGCTTGCGGAAGAAGCCGATGGCCTGCTTGTCGAACTGCACATGTGCTTCTTCGGCATGAGGCTCGTAGCAGATTAAGGCTTTGAAGCGCGGGCCCCGTGCATAGTTGGCGGCATATTCATCCTTGTGGGATGCACACGATGACAGCAACGTAATAAGGCATATCAATGTCAGGGTTGCCCATATGGAAATGGTTTTACAGGTATGTTTCATGGTGATGTATACATTAGAAAGGTTTATTTGTCGCGCAGGGTCCAGTGAATGGCGTTTTCGAACATTTGCAGGAAAGCCGCGTTTTCAAGCAATGCCTTGCTGTGGCCGAACTGGAAATAAACGTTGCGTGCCGGTTTCTGCGTGTTGGTCCATATCACAGGATGGTCGCCCATCCTGACTTTGGTGTCTGTCTTGTAACTGCATTCATCCACATGGGCCAGTACATGCACTTCCTTTCGGGGATTGCGGTTATAGGTATACCATTCGTCAGACTCGATGGTGAATGTGGCAGGTACGTTCTTCATGACGGGATGGTCGGTGTCTTCTGTCTGAACAATACCGTCGGTTGTCTCGGCAATATAGTTGTTGTAACGTATGTTGCCCATGAATTGCGAAAACCAGCCCCACAAGCCGTAACCTTCAAACTCGCCGAGCAGACTGGCATGGTGAAAGCCTATATAGCCACCTAAGCCTTTATCAATATAGCGTTGCAAATCTTCCTGCGATGCTTTGCTCCAGGCAAAGGGAGGATAGTTCAGTTGCAGTATCAGATGATAACTGTCTATTTCGCCCGCTTTGATGTCTTTGGCAGACTCGAGTACCACCAGTTCTGCATTTAGTTTGGGAGCCATGCCTTCGAGCCACTTCAAGGCTGCTGCCGTAAAGCCTTCATGCAGGCCGCCGCGTTCGGCCAATACCAGAATTCGGCGAGGGGCTTCAACACCTTTCTTTTCTTTCAGCAGACTGAGCCATACGGTGCGGCTTTCATCACCTTGAGTATTGTCGTCACCGTATTCCCAATACATGCCGCCGCGCAACCGGTTGTCGAGTATGTACTGGCACTTGATGGCCAAGGAACGGGTATTGTCGAAGCCGAGCACCAGTTCGTCCTTTTCATTGACAATGTATGGCACTTTCCCTTTGTCGTCCCACTTTTCCTTGTACTTCTTGTCGAGTCGGCGGGTCTTTACATAATTGCCCAAGCCATCCTTATTACTGCCTTTTCCATAGAAAGCCAGGCCCAACACTAACTTGTCGCGCGGCACACCGGCTTTCAGATGTGCTTCGACGGCACCCGAAGAAGTCATATAGCCCGAACGCTCTGAAGGATATAAGGATGAATGGTGGCGTGGAGCATTCCCCATGTCGTAGGCCATGACATTGACAAAGTCCATGTATCCGATGCAGCTTTTGAAATCGATGAATTTGGCATCGGCAACGGTTGCTGCCGTAAGCAAGAGATGCCGGCCCAAATGCTTTCTGAGTTCGGCCATCAGGAGGGTAAAGTTCTTGGTGTCGTCGGGTGAACATGAGATGCCGGCACTATTCTGGGTGGGATATTCCCAATCAATGTCTATGCCGTCGAGTGCGAATTCATCGACAACGCGTTTGCAATCTTTGGCAAAAGCTTTGCGGTTTTCTTTGGTAGCAGCCATTTCGCTGAAGCATCCACTGCCCCACCCTCCTACAGAAAGCATGACTTTCAGTTTCGGATTTTGTCTTTTAAGTTCTACAATGGCACGCAGTCGGTCGGGATTGTCTATCCTTACACCGTTGAAGGTTTCATTGACGTGTCCGAAAGCGTAGTTGATATGGGTCATGCGCTGCGGGTCGGGCATGACACGTGTCCATGACGTGACATAGGCAACTACGGTCATGGGATTTTCTGTCTTTTTCGCCATAGACTGCAGTTGCAGCGCAGCTATGATGATGGTCAGAAGAAGAAATCTTTTCATGATATTTGTGGTAGGAATTATTTCCAGCGGCATGACACTACGCTGAATGCAGGAACGGTGCATTCAAATTGTTTTTTGCCGTCGGATATGGTGAATGAGTGCTTGGCGTCCTGATTATTGCAAATAACCAAGGCGTAGCTTCCGTCTTTGTTGATAAAGGCTGCCGAAGACAATCCTTTCAGTTCCGGTTTTTCATATTTAATCCGTGAGGCATCTGGCTTTACGACTGACGACAAATGAGCTATGGCATAATAGTGTGAGTTCTTGTGTATAGTGCGGTAGTCGTTTGCATCAATGTCTACTGCACCATAGCATGTTTGGCAGCCGCCGTCCAGATTGGGGCCGCGCTTAGTGTCGAGCATCAGGTTCCATACCACTACGGCTTTGCACCAACGGTTTACAGTAGCCAAAGAAAGTTGTTCCACGTCGCGCAGCAAGCTTTTTGTCAAATCGCGTCCGTGATTCCATGTACCGATGGATGCTTCCGAGAAGATGAGTTCCTTGTTGGGGTTTTGCCTGTGAATGCGTTCCAATTCCTCGTATGAACCTCCGTAGTTGTGGTAGGCTGCTCCAACGACATATTCATTGCCATCCGAAGAGCCCAATTTCTTGTAGATGTTGATGGGATAATTGCGCTCCGAAGCTATGTTGTCATAATTATAGTTGTGGTCGAACGCATAAATCTTGGTCTTTAACTTGTTGCGCTTGAATGTAGGTGCCATGATGCGTAGCAGTTCGGCTTCTTCTTCCCAGGAAACATACGTGGAGGCACAATTGCCGCGGTTTAAAGGCTCGTTTTGGGGAGTGACGGCATAGATAGGTATGCCTTCGGCTTCAAAGGCCCGAATCCATTTTACAAAATAGTCTGCATAGTCTTGATAGTATTTCGGATGGATATGGCCATCGGTCCAGCTGTTGTAAGGTTCAAGTGTTTCCAGATTCTTTACTTTCATCCAACGGGGGCAAGTCCAAGGCGAGCCGATAATCTTTAATGTGGGATTGATTTGCAGAATCTCTTTCAGAATGGGAATTACATATTGTGTCTCATCCGTGTGCAATGCAAAATTGTCTAATCCGGGTTTGTCGCAGCAGGTGTATTCGGTGCTTGAGAAGTCGGAGCAGCCTATTGAAACCCTTGCGTAGCTGAAGCCGTAGCCTTTTTTCTCAGAATAGGTCTCCTCCAAAAAGCGATGACGGCTTTCCTTGTCCATCTTCAGCAAGTTGTAAGCGGTTGAATAGGTGATGGCCGCACCAAAGCCGTCCATGCTTTGGAATTGCTGCTGAGGATTCAATTTAAAGTCGGCAGCCTTGTTGGCTTTTATAGTTCTTGCTACAGTTTGTTCCAATGAATGTCCTGAGGTGGTTGTGGTAAATATCCTGACTTCGCCGTTGCGTTTTGCCGACAGAGTGATGAAGCAACAGAAAGAAATAACTGTAAATAAGACGGATTTGATGTTCATGATAGGAGGTTCTCTTTTATTTCATATCGAAGTCGACTAAGATGGGACGGTGGTCGGAAGGATGCCAGAAATTGGAAATTTTCTTTTCATCGCGCACGGGCTTGGTGTAATCGTCGGTAATGATGTCGGCACGTACCACGCGTTCGTACATGGGTCGTGTACAATAGACAAAGTCGATGCGGGCTTCTCCACCGATTGATGTCAGAAACTCTCCAGGGTGTTTCAGTGAAACAATGTCCATGTAAGGCGTTTGCCCTAAAACATAGTGGTGAACCATGAAGCGCGGGTTATCGAGCGTATATCCGTATTTGTCATTGTCCAATGGTGATACAGAATTGAAATCGCCCATCATCATCCACAAATCTTTCTCGCCTCCGGCAACCTTTCCTAAGGTGTGCTTATAGATATATTCCATTTCCATGCGGCGATATTTGGTGCCTTCATGTTGTTGTCCGCTTTTTTGCCGGTCTTTGGCATTGGGCGAATACTTTTGAGGCCATGTGTGCAGAGTGACGATATTTACTTTCTTGCCGTGTACATCAATTGTTGCCCAACCGGCACCGTGCATTACTGTAGAGTCGGCAGACCCGGTGATACGTTCTACATTTTGAATAGGATAGCGCGAAGTGATGACTTGCGGGAAATTGTCGCGGTGTCCTCCAATGTACCAGTATTTGTGTCCGTAGCGGGCGGCAAGTTCTTTCCAATGATCGGTCAGATAACGCTCTTCGGGCTTCATGGCCTTGTTGGTACCCGTGTAATAGATGCTTTGTCCTTCACACCATACGCACACATCGGGTCGTTGTGCTTTTACCCATTTGGTGAACGTCTTGTAGTTGTCGCCTTGTCCCGACCACATTCCGTTTTGGATATTCCAATAAAGCAGGCGCAGGCCTTTTTTGGGCTTGGCCGGTGCTTTGCTTTTGGCCGATGTGGCGAGTGGTAACAGTGTTAGAAGTAAAAAAATGGCTGCAGAAATGCTTGAAAGTCTTTTCATGTGTGATGGGTTTTGTTTTGTGACAATATTGTCACTTGCAAAAATACACATTAATCGCTTGCTAACCAACAATGTTTTCAACAAAAGCGATTAATGTGTATTTTATGAATAAGCTTTATGAATAAGCTTAACGCTACTTTATACAGAGATTTATTTATCTCTGCCGATATTGCCTTGAGCTTGAAAAAGTACCCGAACTGGTATAAGGATAATATACGGAAAGTGTAGGATCGTAATGATAAATACTGAAAAATGGTTTGCTATCAGTTTCTCCATAGCCGTCATTAATCAGCTTGTTAATATTGACTGTGGTGGTCGGTCCGCCTTTATATCCATAGTCGGTTAATGAAGCCGCACATCCGGACATTAGTGTCATTGCAAGAATGGCAACCATCAGTATCGATAGGTTTTCACCAAGATTCTTTGTTTTTATTTTTGAGAATGGCTTCATGGTTTGTTGTATTATAGAATAGTAAATACCTCAGTTCGGGATAAGAAAGCTGCAAAATTATGAAGGAAAAAGTTGGTAGTCCAATAAATATTTTGTATCTTTA
>CAKRYD010000028.1 GCA_934426255.1 uncultured Bacteroidaceae bacterium
TTAAATAATCTTCAAGGAAAATCTTGCAGAAAGGAAGGACTGAATCAGACCATTCTTACTACCGCTGAATAGTTACACAGAAGGTTAAAAACGTTAAATCTTCACCTTTTCGTATCTAAACAGAATCCACATAGCCACTTTTCTACCATTTAGAGCGTAGAATGCTGATAATCAACTAATAATAGATACTCGTTTTTGTATATCGCTTGAAAACATTTCATTTGGAACAAATCTGAAACTAATAGGTAAGGATGCCTTTTCCCGCTGTAAGGCAATAAAAAAGATTGTTGCCAATGCGTCAGTGCCGCCTACTTGTAGCAATGGAGCATTGGACGATATCGATAAAGAGACATGCATTCTACAGGTGCCTACTGAGAAGGTTGATGTATACAAGGCTACCACGCCGTGGAGTGAGTTTTTCAAGATTAGTTCCATTGAAACGGGCATAAAAGGTTTGGCAATTGATGGTGTTACGGAAACGGAACGTTTCACCATTGGCGGATCGCGTATTAATGCTCCTCAAAAAGGAATCAACATTGTTCGTAGAAGCGACGGCACGGTAAGGAAAGTGCTTCTAAAATAAAAAGGAGGGCAGACAAGTAAAACACAAACGCAGGCTTTTTTCAAGGGACGGCACGGTTGAATAGTGCCGCCTTTTCTCTTGGCTTGAAAAAGAGCCTGCCCTTATTACATTCCTGCTATGAAGCCCATCATGTAGGAAGGGGATAAGATGGCTGCAACTTTTTATCCGGCACTGAATGTTTGTGCTCGAAAAAAGTTTATCTGGCTGTATATTGACTACTGAAAAACAGCTATCTTTGCCCTTGAAGTTTTTAGTTATTCATGTTCAAGACTTTTTTATGGGCAAAATACGTTTATTCCGGGAATTCCGGGCGTTGATGGCAGGCGCCATCGTGTTTTTTGCGGGCTTGATGCAGGTATCTGCCAAGAGTGCTGCCGGTGATGGTTTTTCGGTGCATCAGGGGACGGTGACGTTGAAGTTTGACAACGGAAGCATCCGCTATGTGGATTTTTATGCCGATAATATTTTTCGCGTTTTTCAAGATGGCCGCGGCGGGACTTTTCGTGACCCCGTAGCCCGCCCCGAAGCTCGGATACTGGTCGACAACCCCCGCAAGGAGGTGGCGGGGATTGACGTGAAGGCTGTAGACAATGGTTTTTGGGTGACTTCAAAACGGATACAGGTATGTTTCGATAAGATGGGCGGCCGCATGACGGTGAAAAATCTGAAAAGTGGCAGAATTGTGTTGGCTGAGACGGCACTACCGACCATTGCTCAGAAAGAGTCGGGGCTGACGCTGCGCGAGAATCCCGGCGAATATTTTTATGGTGGGGGCGTGCAGAACGGGCGCTTTTCGCACAAGGGACAGGTGATAAACATTGTCAACGAAAATAGCTGGACCGACGGCGGCGTTTGCTCGCCCTGTCCCTGGTATTGGTCAACGGCCGGCTACGGCATCCTGTTTTATACGTTTTCGCCGGGTACATACGATTTCGGGGCGAAGCACAAAGGCGAGGTGCGTCTCAGTCACCGGACGGACTATCTGGACTTTTTTGTTATGGTGGATGATGGGGCCACGGCTTTGCTGCGCGACTATTACCAATTGACGGGAAACCCCGTATTGCTGCCCAAATTCGGCTTTTATGAAGGTCATTTGAATGCCTATAATCGCGATTATTGGAAGGAGACAGACAAAGGAGGTGTGCTTTTTGAGGACGGCAAGCGCTATGTGGAGAGCCAGAAAGACAACGGCGGCACAAAGGAGTCGCTGAATGGCGAAAAGCAAAATTACCAGTTTTCTGCACGGGCGGTG
Source organism: uncultured Bacteroidaceae bacterium (assembly GCA_934426255.1). Classification (GTDB taxonomy): domain Bacteria; phylum Bacteroidota; class Bacteroidia; order Bacteroidales; family Bacteroidaceae; genus UBA6382. The sequence continues at coordinate 1,836 of CAKRYD010000028.1, forward strand.
ATAGATAGGTATAAGGCTCACGACCTGCCTCTCGGCTGGATTTTGCCGAACGACGGCTATGGTGCCGGCTACGGACAGACGTCTACGCTCGACGGCAACATTGCCAATCTGAAGGATTTTGGCGATTATGCCCGCAAAAACGGCGTTGAAATTGGGCTTTGGACGCAGTCGGATCTTCATCCGGTGGATACCATCCCCGCTTTGCTCCAGCGCGACATTGTGAAGGAAATCGCAGTTTCGGGTGTGCGTCTGCTCAAGACGGATGTTGCCTGGGTGGGAGCCGGCTATTCGTTTGGCCTGAATGGCATATCTGATGCTGCCAATCTGATGACGAAGTATGGCGATGATGCCCGTCCGTTTATCATCACGCTTGACGGGTGGGCAGGAACGCAAAGATATGCCGGGGTATGGTCGGGCGACCAAACGGGTGGCAAATGGGAGTATATACGTTTCCATATACCTACCTATATTGGTGCCGGTCTGGCAGGAATGCCAAACATTACAAGCGATATGGACGGTATTTTCGGTGGAAAAGACCCGATTGTGAATATCCGCGATTTCCAATGGAAAACGTTTACACCCATGCAGCTCAACATGGACGGCTGGGGCAGCAACGAAAAATATCCCCATGCTTTGGGCGAACCGGCTACGAGCATCAATCGCAATTATCTGAAACTTAAATCGGCGCTTCTGCCTTATTTTTACAGCGTGGCCCATGTGGCGGTCGACAGTCTGCCGATGATGCGCGCCATGTTTCTTGAGGAGTCCAACAGGTTTACGCTGGGGACGGCCACAAAATATCAGTTTATGGCGGGGCCGTGGTTTCTTGTTGCGCCCATCTATCAGGCCACGGCAATCGATTCCGAAGGCAACGATATACGCCACGGCATATATTTGCCTCGCGGACGTTGGGTGGACTATTATAACGGTGATGTCTATGAAGGAGGTGCGGTTCTTAATGATTATGCCGCTCCTTTGTGGAAGCTTCCGGTATTTGTCAAGGCGGGTGCTATCATTCCGATGACGCCCCCCAACAACAACCCGTCGGAGATTGACAGCCGTTTGCGCATCTATGAGCTTTATCCCGATGGCGACTCCGATTTTACCGAGTATGATGATGACGGCCGCACCCAGGCATATTTGAAGGGGGAAGGCGCGAAGACTCATTTGTCGAGTTCGGTAAGAAAAGATGTCGTTACTTTCTGCATCTCAGCTTCGGAAGGCCATTTCAACGGAATGGTAAAAGACAAGCGTACGCTGCTCCGTGTCAACGTGGCTCATCCGCTAAAAGGCATAAAGGTGAAAGTGGGCAAACGCAGTGTAAAGCTGCAAAAGGCAAAGAGTCGCGAAGATTTCGATAAGGCCGATGCAGCATACTATTATGATGCGGCTCCCGAGCTTAACCTTTTCCCGACTCCGGGAAGCGAAGCCTCTCATGTTAGTATCAAGAAAAATCCGCAGGTACTTGTAAAGATACCGTCAACCGATGTTACCGTAAACGATATCAGGGTAACAATGAGGGGATATGGCCTTGACAAACGCAATCCGTTGGCGTCTCACAAGGGGACTCTTTCCAAACCATCCGATGTTGCCGTGACCCAAGAAAATCGCAAGCCCTACAGTCTAGTTCCTTCGTGGCGAAAAGTGGATGGCGCAGACTATTATGAAATTCTTTATGACAGTATGGTGTATACCGGTATACGGCAGAATAGTTTGGAATTTGCCGATTTGCAACCCAACACCGAATATCGCTTCCGTGTGCGTGCCGTCAATGGCGACGGGCATTCGGATTGGACGGAGTTGCAGGCGAAGACAAGCGAAAATCCGTTGGAATTTGCCATCAAAGGCATAACGGCTTCCTGTACGGCTACCGACCAACCGGGTAATGGCATTAGGAAATTGTTTGACTGGGACGACCAAAGCATGTGGCATACCAAGTGGGGAACGAAGGCTGTGCCGTTTGAGATGGTGGTTGATCTGCACTCGGTCAACACGCTTGACAAGATGGTTTACATACCACGCCAGGTAGGTGCCAACGGCATGATAATGTCGGGAACAGTGGCATGCAGCATGGACAAGAACAGCTGGACGGATGCCGGCAAGATAGAATGGGCAATGGACGCAAGCCATAAGGCCTTTGTATTCGAAGAGCATCCCACAGCGCGCTATATCCGCATAAAAGTGGAAAAGGGCTACGGCGGATTCGGTTCCGGACAAGAATTATACGTATTCAAGGTAAAAGGAACACCGAGCTATATACCCGGTGATATCAATAATGACGGCCAGCTAGATGAAAACGATTTGACATCTTATCTAAACTATACAGGCTTGCGCCAAGGCGACAAAGACTTTGAAGGCTATGTAAGTAAGGGCGATATAAATGGCAATGGGTTGATCGATGCCTATGACATTTCAAATGTGGCTGTAGAATTGGAAGGCCGCGCCCGTCAGGAGGCCGGCAAGGCAGTTGGAGGAAAACTGTTGCTCGTTCCGGATAAAAAGACATACAAAGCCGGTGATACGGCTGAAATTACAGTGCGTGGATTCGGATTGCAGGCCGTTAACGCCCTAAGTTTTGCGTTGGCTTATGCTCCGACAGAATATGAATTCGTTTCGGCAACGTCGATAGCACTCAAAGAGATGCGTAATTTTACTAACGACCGCCTTCATTCAAATGGACAGAAAAGTTTGTATCCTACGTTTATCAATGTGGGCAACAAACCCTTGCTTGAGGGATCGGACGATTTGTTCGTCTTGCGTTTCAAGGTCAAGAAGGCCGGAGCTTTTGGGCCGAAAATGACAGACGGCATTCTTGTTGGCAGAAATCTGCAAAAATCAGAATTTTGAGTATATCATTGCACATGAGAGCCTTTAATGTGAAAAATAAGTAATCATTTTGGGCGTTTCGGTAGAAATTCGTAATTTTGCCGGCCGTATAAAGTGTTACATTATATTGTTCATCAAGAATTAGGAAAACAATAAAATCAAAACAATCAAATATGGGTTTTAAGATAGTAGTTCTTGCCAAACAAGTTCCTGATACGAGGAATGTAGGCAAAGACGCGATGACTCCCGAAGGCACTGTGAATCGTGCAGCCCTTCCAGCCATTTTTAATCCGGAGGACTTGAATGCCTTGGAGCAAGCATTGCGTATCAAAGAGCAAAATCCCGGCACTACAGTAGGATTGCTGACAATGGGGCCTCCCCGTGCAGGTGAAATAATAAGACAAGGTCTTTATCGTGGAGCAGATACCGGATGGTTGCTTACGGATCGCCTTTTTGCAGGAGCCGATACATTGGCAACTTCGTATGCATTGGCAACAGCCATCAAGAAGATTGGAGACGTTGACATCGTAATAGGTGGCCGTCAGGCTATCGACGGCGATACAGCTCAGGTAGGTCCCCAAGTCGCTCAAAAGCTCGGCTTGAATCAAGTGACTTATGCAGAAGAAATATTGAAAATCGAGAATGGGGTAGCAACGATACGCCGCCATATAGATGGAGGAGTAGAAACAGTAGAAGCCCCACTGCCCATCGTGATAACGGTAAATGGAAGTGCAGCCACATGCCGTCCTTGCAATGCCAAATTGGTGATGAAATACAAACGAGCCACATGTCCGTCAGAGCGTAAAGGTGACGAGCCTTGGAGTGCATTATATGACGAACGCCCTTATTTGACATTGAACCAATGGAGTGTGGCCGATGTAGACGGTGATCCGAAGCAATGTGGATTGGCCGGTTCTCCGACAAAAGTAAAGGCCGTACAAAACATAGCATTTCAAGCTAAAGAAAGCAAGACACTGACAGGAAGTGATGCAGATGTCGAAAGTTTGATAAAAGAATTGTTGGACGAAAAGATTATTGGCTGATACTATGAATAACGTATTTGTATATTGCGAGATAGAAGGCACGACGGTAGCAGAAGTGTCACAAGAACTGCTGACAAAAGGTCGTAAGCTGGCCAACCAGCTTGGCGTGGATCTTCACGCAATAGTAGCCGGAACCGGCATAAAGGGGAAAGTAGAAAAACAGATACTTCCTTACGGTGTAGACAAGCTTTTCGTTTTTGATGCAGAGGGGCTGTTCCCTTATACATCAGCACCGCATACAGACATTTTGGTGAACTTGTTTAAAGAAGAGCAGCCGCAGATTTGTTTGATGGGCGCAACGGTGATAGGGCGCGACTTAGGACCCCGTGTGTCTTCGTTTTTGACAAGCGGACTTACCGCAGATTGTACACAACTGGAAATCGGCTCTTACGATGATAATAAGATGGGAAAACATTATGACAATCTGCTGTATCAGATACGCCCTGCATTTGGCGGCAATATCGTTGCAACGATTGTGAACCCCGATCATCGTCCACAAATGGCCACAGTGCGTAGTGGCGTAATGCAAAAGCAAATTCTGGATGAAGCTTATAAAGGTGAAGTAGTTGTTTGCGATGTAGCCAAATATGTTCCGACAACAGATTTTGTCGTGAAAGTAATAGATCGCCATGTTGAAGCCGCAAAGCATAATCTGAAAGGAGCTCCCATAGTAGTAGCCGGAGGTTATGGAATGGGCAGCAAGGAAGGTTTTGACATGCTATTCAAACTGGCAAAGGAGCTTCATGGTGAAGTAGGAGCCAGCCGTGCCGCCGTTGATGCCGGTTTTGTTGATTCCGACCGTCAAATCGGTCAAACGGGTGTTACGGTACATCCAAAAGTCTATATCGCTTGTGGCATTTCCGGACAGATTCAACATATAGCAGGTATGCAAGATAGCGGTATCATTATATCTGTGAATAACGACCCTGAGGCACCTATCAATAAAATTGCCGATTATGTAATTGTTGGTACAGTTGAAGAGGTCGTTCCTAAACTAATCAAGTATTACAAGCAAAACAGCAAATAATCATGGCAAACTATTATACAGATCACCCAGAGTTGGAATTTCACCTTCATCATCCTTTGATGGAGAAAATAGTCGAGCTGAAAGAGCGTGGCTATGCCGACAAAGACAAGTTTGACGATGCTCCTGTTGACTATGATGATGCCATTGAAAACTATAAGCGCATCCTTGACATTACAGGAGACATTGCAGCCAATGTAATAGAACCGAATTCCGAGAGTGTTGACCTTGAAGGGCCCCATCTTGAGAACGGCCGCATGATTTATGCTTCAAAAACATACGAGAATCTTGATGTGACGCGTAAGGCCGGTTTATGGGGCATCAGCATGCCTCGTCGTTATGGCGGTTTGAATTTGCCCAATGTCACTTTTTCGATGCTTTCTGAAGTAATATCGGCAGCCGACGCTGGTTTCCAAAACGTGTGGTCACTCCAATCTTGTATCGATACACTTTATGAATTCGGCTCAGAAGAGCAGAGAGCCAAATACATCCCTCGCATTTGTGCCGGTGAAACCATGAGTATGGACCTTACCGAGCCTGATGCCGGTTCAGATCTTCAGCGTGTCATGTTGAAAGCCACCTATTCAGAAGAGGACGGATGCTGGTTGCTGAATGGTGTGAAGCGCTTCATCACAAATGGTGATTCAGACATACATCTGGTGTTGGCTCGTAGTGAGGAAGGCACCAAAGACGGACGTGGATTGTCCATGTTTATCTATGACAAGCGTCAGGGAGGTGTAAATGTCCGCCATATTGAGCATAAGCTGGGTATCCACGGAAGTCCTACTTGCGAACTTACTTATAAGAATGCCAAGGCCGAATTGTGTGGAAACACACGTATGGGTTTGATCAAGTACGTGATGGCATTGATGAATGGTGCCCGTCTTGGCATTGCCGCTCAAAGTGTAGGCGTTGAACAAGAGGCCTACAACGTTGCCCTTGCATATGCTAAGGAACGTGCCCAGTTTGGGCAGAAAATCGTTAAATTCCCCGCTGTTTACGAGATATTGGCTACGATGAAAGCCAAACTTGATGCCGGACGTTCGTTGCTTTATCAGACAGCACGCTATGTTGACATTTATAAAGCTCTTGAGGATATACAGCGTGAGCGTAAGCTGACACCCGAAGAGCGTCAGGAGCTGAAGAAATACACCCGCTATTCAGATGCTTTCACTCCGCTTGCGAAAGGCATGAATTCCGAGTATGCAAACCAGAATGCCTATGATGCAATTTCCGTTCATGGCGGTTCAGGATTCATTATGGAGTATAAGTGCCAGCGACTTTATCGTGATGCGCGCATATTCTCTATTTATGAGGGTACAACGCAGCTGCAAGTCGTTGCTGCCATTCGTTTTGTCACCAACGGAACATATCTTGCCATCATCAAGGAAATGCTCCAAAACAGTGTGGCTGACGATTTGAAGGCATATAAAACCCGCGTTGAAGCTCTTGTTGCGCAGTATGAATCTGTTTTGGATACATTGAAAGCCGATACAGAGCAGGAAAAGCACGACTTTATAGCCCGTCATTTATATGAAATGACTGCCGATATCGTTATGTCGTTGTTAATACTTGACGATGCTACGCGTTCGCCAGAACTTTTTGGCAAAAGTGCACGCAATTATGTGCGTTATGCTGAGGCCGATTTTGCAAAACATGCTTTGTTTGTTGCAAATGCCACGGCTGAAGATTTGGCAGACTACCGTCAAGCATAATTTTATAGCCAAGGTCTAACCTGATAGTTCCCTGTCAAAGGTCCGCTAATCGTTACTGATTGGCGGATCTTTGCTTTAAAATGTTAGCATTTTGTCATTTCAAGACATTGAAAAGTAGTATATTTGCACGCGATAAAAGATAAGCGTAAATGATAACATTTATTATTTCTCTGGTAGCTTTGGTCTTTGGCTACCTTTTGTACGGGCGTTTTGTCGAACGTGTTTTTGGTCCTGACGATCGCATTACACCGGCTGTAAGCAAGGCCGATGGTGTTGACTATATCGTAATGCCCGGTTGGAAGATTTTCATGATTCAATTTTTAAACATTGCCGGAACAGGTCCTATCTTCGGTGCCATCATGGGAGCCAAGTTCGGTCCAGCAGCCTACATCTGGATTGTGTTCGGCTGCATATTTGCAGGTGCTGTTCACGACTATTTGAGCGGTATGCTTTCATTGCGTAACGGAGGTGCGGGCTTGCCCGAGCTTGTTGGCCGTTATCTGGGAAATGCCACTAAGCGGGTGATGCTCGTGTTCAGCGTCTTGCTCCTGATAATGGTGGGTGCCGTGTTCGTATACAGTCCTGCTGAAATTCTTCATAGCATGTGGGGCAGCAAGACCATGTGGATTGTTGTCATTTTCGCCTATTATCTTGTTGCCACGCTGTTGCCGATTGATAAGATAATCGGTAAGGTTTATCCTCTTTTTGCTTTTTCCCTGTTGTTTATGGCAGCAGCGTTGTTGGTATGTCTGTTTGTTAAGATGCCCGATTTGCCCGAAATTTGGGAAGGTATCGGCAATTTGGGCGCAGCAACTCACCCGTCTGATTTTACGGAACCTTTGTTCCCCTGTTTGTTCATTACCATTGCATGCGGTGCCATTAGTGGTTTTCATGCAACGCAAAGCCCGTTGATGGCCCGTTGTATGAAGAATGAAAGGATGGGCCGTCCCATCTTTTATGGCGCAATGATTACAGAGGGCATTGTTGCTTTGATATGGGCCACTGTTTCCATGTATTTCTTCTATGGAAGTCCTGCACCCGGCTATGAACTGATAGCAGCAGCCAAGGATACCGGATTTTTTACATCGGCGCCGGCTGTGGTAAATATTGTTTGTAACGACTGGTTAGGTGTGTTAGGCGCCACTTTGGCACTGTTGGGCGTGGTGGCAGCTCCTATAACGAGTGGTGATACGGCTTTCCGTTCAGCGCGTCTCATCATAGCAGACTTCCTTCATTTGGAACAGCAATCCATGCGTCACCGCCTGTATATTTGCATTCCGCTTTTTGCCGTGTCGATAGCTTTGCTGCTTTGGCAGATAGGGAACCCCGACGGATTCAATGTCATTTGGCAATATTTCGGTTGGGCCAATCAGACATTGTCAGTATTTACGCTATGGACGTTGACAGTCTATTTGGCACAACAGAAAAAGCCCTTTGTCATCACCTTGGTGCCGGCCTTGTTCATGACGGTTATCTGCTCCACATTCCTGTTTATATCCAAGCAAGCATTCAACTTGGGCGAAATGTTTTCCTATATGATGGGTATTGCCGTGCTTGTTGTGGCCCTGATATGGTTCTTTATGTGGTATAAGAAGCATGCATGAAGTATCGCATCCCTTTCTTGAAAATAGTTGCCCGTTGAGCGAAAGTCTTGGCGGGCTTTTCTGTAAAGTTCGTAGGGAGGCTTTATGTTTTTATGGGCAGCAAGTTGAATTTCACAGGCTTTCTTTTCAGCCATTTATGCCGGCGCGGAAAATAATCAGGAAATCCATGCAAGGATTTTCGGATTCACAGTTTACCTAATAGAGAACAGAAATAAGTACAATAACAATTTAATCAAATCATGGATTGTAAAATGAAGATTTCATTGAAAAGCAGTTTCATTGCCTTGGCCATGTGCATGGCAGTGTTTGGTTTCGTTTCGTGTGACAATGACAACGAAACGCCCATCGTTCCGGCGCGTTCGGCCAATGATGCCCATGGAACCTATACCGGTGTTGTCTATGCCGGAAAGATCTTTCAGGATACAGTAAAAGTAACAGTTGACAGTGTGAGCAAAACGGTGCAGATACCCCGATTCCCGGTGAAAGCCATCGTCGAGGCCCTTGTAGATTCGTCTTTGCAGGCCGAAACTCTCAAATCGGCCACAGAATGTTCCATCAGGATGGCTTATACCGGTACGGTGAGCAGTGACATCGCGAGTTTGAAGCTTGGTGCGCAAGTTGCCGATTTTGACATGACTGTCAATAACGAGAAGAAGAGCGTAAAGGTTTTTTTCGGTGCCAAAGGTGAGTGCTTGTATAATAATACATTTAGAATCTTGAATGTAGCATTGACTGCCGATAGCATCCAAGTCAACGGTGAAACCGAAAAGTCGGTGAAGCCTATCCAATATACCTTCTTGCAAACTAAAAAGAAATAGTATCGGTCCGGCAGTCGTCGTTTTCAAACGGTGACTGCCGGATATCTATTGTCTGCTTTTTCCAAAGTTGTTCACCGGGCGTGGAAAGCGAAGAATTAGACTTACGCAATCAAGTGGTAGCGGGCGACGAGAGAGCCATGAAAGCTATGTATGACAGATACATCGGCACTCTTACGTCTGTTTGCTTCCGCTATGTGGGCAATAACGATGACGTGTGCGACATTTTGCAAGAGAGTTTTGTACAGATATTCACGTCCATTTCGAGTTTTCAATATAAAGGCAAAGGCTCGCTCAGGGCTTGGATGACGCGCATAGTTGTGAACAAGTCCATTGATTTTCTAAAGGAAACAGCTCGCTTGGGGCGTGTGGAAATAGCCGAAACGCTTCCCGATATTCCCGATGAGGATGACCCGGACATTGACGAAATACCTATTTCGGTTCTTCACCAGATGATTTGCGAATTGCCTGTGGGCTATCGTACAATATTCAATCTTTATGTGTTCGAACACTTGACACATGCCGAGATTGCCCGTCGGTTGAACATCGGTGAAAGTTCGTCAGCATCGCAATTCCATCGGGCCAAGCAGGTGCTTGCACAGCATATCAAGACATACCGTAACAATAAACAAACAGCTGGTGCATTATGAATAAAGACTGGATCGACAAATTGAGCAAGCGCATGGAGGGTCATCAGATGGCACCGCCTGAAAGCCTGTGGAGCCGATTGGAACAGAATATAGCCGATCGTCAAAAAGCGATTGATAAGCGTCGTCATCGTTTCTATTACCTGAAATCAGTATGTGCGGCTGCTGCAGTTATAGCGGTTGTTTCCATAGCCGTATATCGCCTGGCGTCTTCAGTACAAGACCAAGTTTCTGCTGCTATTGATACGTTGCCTTATAAACAACCTCCCGTTGCACACTCCCTTATTCGCCGGGGTACGAAACCGATGGCTTCTCTACAAGCTGTTTCTTCAACTCGAAAAGCAATGAAGCATATTGAAAATTCTGATACGCTGCTTTCAGAAGTGATGCCCAACGCCGTTTCTGCAATACAGTCTAAAGCAAAGACGTATGCTGGTAAAAGACAATCCAAACAGGTGTCTCGAAAACTCGGACAATTGGCGGAGAAGCGAACTGTTTATGATGACGGAAAAAGCATAGCTCCCATTGTAAAGAATGAACGCAGGTTAGGAGGAAGCCTGTACGTCTCTTCTTTGGGAACAAGTGCGCAAGCAAGCGCGCCAACAGTAGGATACAAGTATCCTTATTATACGGGTATGGTGATGGGAAGCAGAAAAAATGTGAGAATGCACCATCAGATGCCCATCCGTTTAGGTCTGTCGCTCTCGTATGCCTTGAACCGGAGTTGGGCAGTTGAAACCGGGCTTTCTTATTCGCGCTTGCGCTCAGACTATAACGAAAGAGATTATTTTTATGATCAGACATTGCAATATGTGGGCGTTCCTCTCCGTATAGTGTACAACGTGTGGAGCTACCGCCGCTTTTCATTGTATGCGGCAGCCGGCGGAATGCTCGAAAAATGTGTAGCCGGAAAGGCCAAAGAGGGATATGACGATGGGAAAAGCCAGGAGCTCCGATATTCGTTGGATGAGAAACGGTGGCAATGGTCGGTCAATGCAACCGTCGGCCTACAGTATAAATTGGCAGGCTTTGCCGGCATTTACGTAGAACCGGGGGTTAGTCATTATTTCGATAATGCAAGTTCCTTGTCTAATATATATAAGGATTCGCCCACGCGCTTCAGTCTGCAAATCGGTTTGCGTTTCATGCCATAACACGTGCTCTTCATGACAAGACATTAGTCAATTAGGGGCTTGTATGCAGGAAAAGAGCGTCGAATTGCTCCATAACGGAAAATAGTCCTCCGAATTAGTGAGTTCCTAAGATTTAATTTGTACTTTTGCATGTTCTATTTTTTTTTAAACACTAAATTAAAGGTATAATGAAACGAACCAAAATGAATTTTTGGCTGAATAGGTCAGCCATTATTGTTACAGCATTAGGATTGCTTGTGACAATGAATGCATGTAGCGACGATGATAAAGGGTCGGGCGGAGAAGATCCACAGCCTGGGCATACCCCACTATCGTCAGTACAGGTAGCACCACGTAATCCTTATCTTGCTTCGGAGCACTACAGCATCACTCACTTCAATTCTGCACAGACTGATGCCTTTCCTTTTGCCGTAAAAGACGGAGTCTTCACAGTAAACCCGGAAGAGTGCCAATCTACATGGAGTGGTCCTGTCAACCTAATGACTCTATCATCCACATCTTCAGATTATATGTGGGGAATGAGCAGCGATCGTGTTTCGTATCTTCGGGTGAAGGATGGCAAGTTTGAACGCATTGCAGAGGCTTCACTTCCTGGTGTACAAATGAAGACCAAAGAACAGCTATTGCAGCTGGCTGCAGATTACTCTTCGCTGAGTGAACTGAAGAATGTTGTTACCGGCATATTAGGGCAAATGCCTCAGATGTCGATGGCAAACGGCAACTATGTGTTGTGCGACAAGGATAACTATGTATATACCAACGCTGGAAGAAAAATGGCTCGCTACCGCTTGAAGAATGCCTCAAAGCCAGAGGAAGGCATCATACTGGATAGTCAGATAGACCTTTCTTCCAACATATTAAACTCATATACGTTGGTAGGTGCAACCATGTCGTTTGACGGTCATTTGGTGGTGGCTTCTCAGCGCAACTTGCTCGTACTGGACCGTGGACTCACCACCATAGAAGACAATTATGCTTTGCCCGAGGGACAAATTCTCACCAACTCCATTACTATGGATGAAAATTCGGTATATGTGGCAAGCAATAGTGACGTGGCTGGTGGCAAGGGCATCATACAGCGTGTCATTTGTAAGAACGGAAAATTCTCTACTGACCCTGCTGATGGTGCATGGCAGGCTACGTATGATGGCGGTCCACTCGCTCCATGTATCAAACTTGGCTTTGGCACCGGTTCTACACCTACGCTGATGGGCTTTGGTGATGACGAGGACAAGTTGGTGGTTATCACCGATGGTAGCAAACGCATGAAGATAGCAGCATTCTGGCGTGATGAGATTCCTGCTGATGCAAAGGTTGTAGAAAAAGATAACCCAAGGCTGGCAGGTTTGTTTAACATTACTTGTGGTCTCCCTGAATCCACTGAGTGGATACAATCTGAGCAGTCGGTAGTAGTGGCAGGCTATGAAGCTTTTGTTGTGAACAATATTCAGGAAACTTCAGAGAAAGCCGGTGATAAGATTATAGGCGTGCTGGCCATAGGTCCTCTCTTGGAAAGCTCAACGGGTGTAGAGTGTGTGCGCTGGAATGTGAAAGAAAACAAGTGGGAAGCACTCTGGACAAGAGCAGATATCAGTTCTGTAAGCATGATTCCTGCAGTGAGCACAGCATCCGAGATGGTGTTTGTGAACGGATGGTATAATAACAGTGGCTGGGAGATAACAGGTCTCGACTGGACTACTGGTGCTACACGTCATCAGGTAAAACTTGGCAAGAGCAATCGTGGAAATGGTGCTTATGCCATTTTGCAGTATTTCCCTAACGGAGACTTATTGTTTAATTCTGTAGCAGGACCTTTCCGCGCCACCCTAAAATAAGAAGAAAAAATATATATGTGTACAAAGCGACTATACCTTCCTATTCTCGTGGCATTAGGTGTGCTTACAGGATGCTCTGATAACGACTCGGTTGATGTTCCTATCTTCGTTACTGAGAATGAGTTGAAAGAGGCTGTCTATTACACCTTTCCACTGATGATTATGGATGCAACCGAATCGGTAGAAACAAATACCGAGGCATTTGTGCCGGGCACAGCACGTGCACCGATAAACCAGCTTATTCATGCTGTAAAGATGGCGGATGCATCAAGCACATCGGTGGTGACACCTAACGTAGATACTTATTACAGTAGACTATGGATAGATATGAATGAGGAACCTATTGTGTTCGAATTTCCTGATGTCAAAGACAGGTTCTGCAATGTTCAGGTGCTCGACGCATGGACCAATACAACAAAACTCATCACCGATGGTGGCACTTATGTATTTGCCAAGAAGGGACAGACGGTTTCCGTACCGTCGGGAGCCACTCTTGTGGAGATGCCAACGACGATGGGATGGTGTATTATACGTATTCTTAATAATGGTGAGGGTGACTACGCTAATGTGAAGAAGATCCAGGATGCTATGAAGGCTTATCCTCTTTCGGCTTATGGCAATGCTGGATATGTCGCTCCAAAGGGAACCTACGATGCATCGAAGGATGTGAACCCTGTGAAGAAATGTATGGCGATGTCGCTTGAGGAGTATTTCGCCAAGGCAAACTCACTCATGGAGAAGAACCCTCCTTTAAGCTTTGACACTGAGATTATAAACCGATTGAAGAAACTTGGAGTGGGGCCGGGGCTTAAACTGAAGCAAATAGAGAATGGAGCAGAGATGTTTGTCAACATAAAAGCTTCATTCAAGGCTGATGCAGTGAAGATTGCTGCAATCAACAAGAAGAGTATAGGAGGAGTATGGTCGTATTTCAAGGATCCGATAGGCGACTTTGGACAAGCCTATGATTATCGTGCTGCTGTAGCGCTGGTGGGACTTGGCGCCAATACCAACGAGGTGGCTATTTATCCTCGTGCCGACTACGATTCCAACAAGGAAGCTCTTCATGGTTCAAATAGCTATACATTGCATTTCAGTTCACTTCCTCCAGTTAAGGAAGGTGGCTTCTGGTCGATAACAGCCTATGGAGACGATGACTATCTGATAGATAACCCTATCAACAGATATAATGTTACTGATCGTAGTGAATACAAACTCAATGCTGACGGAACACTCGATGTCACATTGTCTGCTAGCGCCCCTAAGGATGGCTCTTACTGGTTGCCTACTGGCGATAAGGGCTTTCATCTTTTCATGCGTATGTATCTGCCCGACTTAAACAAGCTTGATAGTTGGATGCCGCCGACTATTACAAAGAAATAAGAAAGGATGTAGGCCTTAATCCGTAGCATTATAATTTAATGTCCTTACACGCTCCTGAGCAACTTATTTGTTGCTCAGGAGCGTGTCGTGTCAGAAGAGTCACTTAATAAAGTATTGCAATAATAAAAGCCGGTTTCTCAGTTAAGATATACAAAGCCTTGTCTCAGGTTGATTTCTCCATCATCCATGAGCCATTGCATGGCTTGTGAAAGGATATCAGAGGCAAAAGGCAATGCGTGGAGTTCTGAAAAGGTGTGGGGCTTGTTGTCGGAAAGCAGCTGTGCAATGCCTTCGGCGGCATGTTCTATTTCTTTTCGCAGTATCTCGGGATGATGGTGCAGCCTGCAAATGTCGCAGATGCCGCAGTCCTGCTTCTGCCATTCACCGAAATAATCCAGTAAAATGCGGCTTCTGCATTCGTTGTCTGACTCAATGTAGTGTAGCATGGCGGCAATGCGGGTTTCGTAATCGGCCTTTCGGTCCTCGTAGATGTCCTTGTTTAATACAATTTCTGAAGTCTCTACGCGTCTTGTTGTGTATGTGATGTGCGGAACCATTTTGCGCGGCACATAGTGCAGGATGCGTTGTTGATTGAGTGCTTTCAGTAAGGTATATACCAGTTCCGAATCAAAGCCGGTGGCGTTGGCCAATGATTTCTCTTCGATGGTGACGTATTGGCTGAACAGACCACTGTACAATCGCAGAATGGCCTTTAGCAACGTGTCGAGTTGTCCCGAAAGTCGGTCCAACCTGTATAGTTCATCCCGGCCGAGGAGAAACATGATTCTTGATTGGTTGTCGCTTTTGTCGCGAAATGAAAGGTAGTTGGCGCGTGTAAGCAGCCCAAGGGCGCTTTCGAGCTGTATGGGAAAGTAGTGGAATTTTTGGCAGAAGTCACTTTCATTGAATTCGTAAGTGACATTATACCCGTCGCCGACAGCCAGTTGATAGTAGCAGGCCATGTCCTCATAGACATTCCGGATGTATTCGATGGAAGGGAAGTTCTCGTTGGTCCGCTTGCGCAGTTGTATGCTGTCACTCTTGTTGTATAGAAGTATGGCCTTGGCGGGCTTTCCGTCGCGTCCTGCTCGTCCGGCTTCCTGAAAGTAGGCTTCCATGGAGTCGGGCACGTCAAGGTGTATGACCAGTCTTACGTCGCTTTTGTCGATGCCCATGCCAAAGGCATTTGTGGCTACTATGACTCTTATGTCGCCTTTTTGCCAAAACGACTGGCGCAAGTCCTTGTCTGTATTTTCTAATCCGGCATGGTAGTGTATGGATGAAATGCCATTGTCGTTGAGCCAACGCGCAGCTTCGCGGGTGCGGTCTCTGTTTCGTGTGTACACAATGGCAGCTCCGCTGTTGTTTTTCAGGATATTGAGCAGTTCTCTTGGTTTGTCTTCCGTGTGTTGTACGATATATGCCAGGTTCTTCCGTTCAAAGCTTGTGCGTATGATGTTGTCTTGGGGAAAGCCGAGCTGCTTCTGTATGTCGGCTGCGACTTTTGGTGTGGCTGTTGCCGTCAAGGCCAGTACGGGGCAGTGGGGCAGCAGTTTTCTGATGTTGGCAATCTCCAGATATGAGGGGCGGAAGTCGTAGCCCCATTGTGAAATGCAGTGGGCTTCGTCTACGGTGATGAAGCTCACGTGCATGTGGGCAAGTTTGGTGATGAACAGTTCCGACTTTAATCTCTCAGGAGATACGTACAAGAACTTGTAATCTCCGAAGATGCAGTTTTCCAGAGCGGCGAGGATGTAGTCTCTTGTCATTCCGCTGTAGATGGCGGTTGCTTTTATTCCCATTGAGCGAAGTTTCTCAACCTGGTCTTTCATCAGCGCGATGAGGGGTGTGATGACCAGACAAAGTCCCTTTTGCGACAAGGCAGGCACTTGGAAAGTGACTGATTTTCCTCCGCCGGTTGGCATCAGTCCCAGTGTGTCTTTGCCGCTTCCGATGCTTTGTATTATGTCAAGTTGAATGCTGCGGAAGCTGTCATAGCCCCAATATTTGTGAAGTATCTGGATATAGTCGGGGCGTTGCATTCTATTCTTCTTCCTTTTTCATGGGCTTGATGTCTTCTATCTGAAGTTGCACGTCGCCTTGCTTGTAGGTGTTTTCCTCTATATAATAGCAGATGTTGAAGGCTCTTTTGGTTTTGATATACCTTACGTGTGAGCTTAGTCCGAAGGCTATGCCGCTCATGATGTTGTTTGATTTGTTGTCGACGAGTTCCAGCTTGATGTGTTCCTGGCCTCTTCCGACTACTTTGCTTGTGCCATAGTCGTATACGTTGCAGGTGCAGAAGAGTGGTTTTGGGTTACCCGGGCCGAAGGGGGCAAAGTGTTTTAGCTCGTGGAAGAAACGCTTTGTGATGTCGCGGAAGTCGATTTTGGCATCGATGTCAAGTGTAGGTACGGTTTGTTCTTCCGTGATGTGTGCCTCGACATATAGTTCAAAACGTCTGGAAAATTCCTTGATGTTTTCTTCTTTCAGCGACAGTCCTACGGCATAGGTGTGTCCGCCGAAGTTTTCTAACAGGTCACGGCAGCTTTCGATGGCCGAGTAGATGTCGAAGCCTGCTACTGAGCGTGCCGAACCGGTGACGATGCCGGCTTCGTCGATGGCCATGACCACTGTGGGACGGTAGTAGAGTTCGGTGAGGCGCGATGCCACGATGCCAATGACTCCCTTGTGCCATGATTCGTTGTAGACCACGATGGAACGGTGTTTGTCCAGGTCTTTCATGTTGTCGACAATGCGGTTGGCTTCTTCTGTCATTTGTTTGTCGATGTCTTTCCGTGCTTCGTTGTAGGTGTTGATGGTGTTGGCTTTTTCGATGGCTGTCTTCAAGTCGTTTTCAATGAGCAGCTCTATGGTTTCTCTGCCGTCTCTGATGCGTCCCGAAGCATTGATGCGTGGTCCCATGCGGAAGATAACATCGTTCATTGTGATTTCCTTGTCTTCCAGTCCGCAGATGCTGATGATGGCTTGCATGCCTGTGCTTGGGCTGGTGTTGAGTCGTTTCAGTCCGTGATAGGCCAAGATTCTGTTTTCACCGCGTATGGGCACGATGTCGGCTGCGATGCTTACGGCGCACAGTTCCAACAGGGGAATGAGCTTGTTGAATTCTATGCCGTTGTTTTGTGCGAATGCCTGCATCAGTTTAAAGCCTATGCCGCAGCCCGACAGGTCGGAATAGGGGTAGGTCTCGTCTTTGCGCTTGGGGTCGAGTATGGCATAGGCGGGCGGCAGCTTGGCATCCGGCACATGGTGGTCACAGATGATAAAGTCTATGCCCTTGTCTTTGGCATAGGCTATCTCGTCGATGGCTTTTATGCCGCAGTCCAATATGATGATAACTTTGACTCCTAATGTGTAAGCTCTGTCGATGCTCTTGATGGAGATGCCGTAACCGTCTTCTTGTCGGTCGGGGATAAAATAGTCTACGTTGGGATAGATGTCGTGCAGGAACTTGTATACCAGCGTAACTGCCGTGCATCCGTCTACGTCGTAGTCGCCGCATACCATTATTTTCTGTTTTTGCGCTATGGCATTGTTCAGACGTTTTACTGCGGCATCCATGTCCTTGATCATGAATGGGTCGTACAGATCACTCAACTGAGGATGGAAAAAACGGTTGGCATCCCGGGCGGTGGTAATGCCGCGCCGCAGAAGCAACAATCCCAATATGGGACTGATTCCCACCTCGGTTGCCAGTTCTTTAGCTGCTTCCTTTGTTTCCGGCGTAGGAGGTTGATACTTCCATTTGTGATTCATTATATGTCATTATTTTTATTTCTATGAGGGCGGCTGTGTGACTTCTGTACAACCGTAAACGGTACTTTTCGACTTCATATAAGGACTACTGACAAACAGGTCTGGTTGTCAGTTGCTTAATATGCCGATACCTTGGCGATGCAGACGTGAGTGGCATGCGCCTGATTTGACACGTAAAGTTAGGGAAAAAAAAGCAGTAAAGCCGGTTGCCTGCTGCTTTTTTGAGAGCGCATTGTTAAATAGTAAGAATGATTTTCCTATTTCCGGGGTGGATCCTGATAGTCTTGCAGGCGCTTTTTTCTCCATTCTATTGGTGGTTCTGACGTGATTTGTTTGAACCAACGTGAGAAGTTGTAGCTTTGGGCGAAGCCTACTTTGTGGGCTATTTCGTCTATTGTCATCTCGGGGTATTCCGAGAGGTATTCTTTGGAGCGTTCTATCCGCAGGCTGTTGAGCCAGTTTTGGAAGTTGATGCCCAAGTGCTTGTTAAGGTAGGACGAGAGGTAGTTGCGATTGGTTCCCATGTCATAGGCCGCATCGGTCAGGGTGATGCCCGATTTGCAATAGCCTTCGTTGTTGATCCATTCGGTGATGAGCGGTTCGACCTTTTCGTATTGCTTGCCCGCTGCTGCCGCAGTCTTTTCCTCTGTTCCTGTGTCTTTTTCGCTCTCGGCAAGCAGTTTCTCGGTTTCTGCCTTTGCTTTTCGTGCCTCTTCGATGTAGAAGTAATAAGGAAAGTAGTTGAGGAGCCGGATGGCAAGATATGAGTATAGTATGAGGGTGATTGCTTGTTCCGGGCAGTTGAAATGGGGGAAGTGGAAGTTGATTAAGTTCACTATGTCGAGTGTGATAATCATTATAAGGATGTTGCGTATCCACTGGAAGCCCTTTGTTCCGCTGTAGTAGTCTTGCAGGACGTTGACGCATTCACGGTATTTTTTCAGGCATATCAATGTCATCCATGCCACTTGTACCATATATAATATGGAAATGGTCAATTCCACTGTGCCGCGCCATGACGGAAAGGATGCCGGCAGGGCTCCCATCAGTATTGTTGCCGGATACAGCCATTTGGCATTGCGCAGGAACCGGCGTCGGTCGCGTTTGTGCGGATGGAGTATCAGCAGGTAGGCATAGGCGTTGAGCCATGCATGTGTGAGACTTACCATCAGGGATAGGTAGATACGGTTGTAGTCTTTTCCCCAATTGGAAAGGCTTGAAAGGTATGGCGTGAAAATGGCCGACAATCCTAATAATAGGTAGGCGCATCCAAACATGCTGATGCTCGTACGATAGTTCTCGCTTTTGTATTTATTGGGTATGTGTACGAATGACAATGCCATGCCCAAAGTCAGAAAAAAGGTGGCATAGACTATCAAGCTTGTGTTCAAATCGCCGCAAAGAGAGATTTTATTCATGCTGCAAAGGTATAAAAACATTTTTGTTTACTTTGTGCTTGCTGTGATTTTATGGGCGGCAATGCCGTTTATGAGGAACGTTTTTCATGTTTTTGTCATATGAGTGATGATGAATGCATGACAAAGTGTTAAATACACGCTTTTTACGTTTGTGTGTGCTGCAATTTTACCGTTGAACAAATAGGTGGTGCTAATATTGCATCCGTAAACTTTGGCCTAAAAGCGATTTGAGCTTCAACAAAGGCTTTGGAGGTGCTGTTATTTTTTCAGCACAGGTCAGAGGATGAAAAGGCATTTATTTCCCCCTGTGAGCCTTTTCATGTGTGCCGGGAACCATTGATGTCTTAGTGTGTGTGATCGAATGATTGCTATTGAGTGTGGCAATCTGAATTTGGTTCCCGGCTTTATTTGAACTTTCCGATAACGACAATAAAGCGTATGTAATTAATGCAAGGCTGATATGTTACTGTAGATGTTGATGCGACAAGAGCCGGTTCCGCGTTGCGGAATCCGGCTCTTTGAATATTATGTGTGCTATGAGGTTGAAACGGCTAACAATCGAGTGAAAGGGCGATTTAATACCTTTCTGATGCGATCTATACACATTGCAGGCTACGATCTATACACATCGCAGGTTACGATCTATACACATTGCAGGCTACGATCTATACACATCGCAGGTTACGATCTGTACACATCGCAGGTTACGATCTGTACACATTGCAGGCTACGATCTATACACATCGCAGGTTACGATCTGTACACATCGCAGGTTACGATCTGTACACATTGCAGGCTACGATCTGTACACATTGCAGGCTACGATCTGTACACATCGCACGCACAAACTGTACACATCGCACGTGCAACATGTACAGATCGTTTATGCAGACTTTCCGGGTCTATCGGTCAAGTCCCAGTTTCTTGGCTATTTTCTTGGGGATGGCGTTCTTGTTGATAAGAATGTTCATGGTTTTGTAGGCCACGTATGCCTTTGATATATAGGCTTTACCGTGATAGCGACCATAGTTGCCCCAACTGTTTTTCATCATGAAATATTCTTTGCCGTTCTGGTCTTTTGACAGTCCGTAGATAATCATTCCATGGTCGTCTGTGGTGGTCCAGTTGTCGTAAGCCTCCTGACGCAGTTGCGGGGTGATGGTCAATTCACCCTTAACATCCTTTTCGGCCTGCTCTTTGTTAGTAGAGATTGACCCTATCCATTTAGCCTGGTCAGAGCCTGTTGCGTCGTTGTCGGTGGTTTTGGACGGCACGAGTGCAATGCCTTCATGGTCACCTCCGGCACGTGCAAAGTCGGTTTCGCTCACGTCGGCTCCCCATGCAAAGGTGTAGCCATTGCGGACAGCACTTTCCATGGTTTCCATAAATTCGTCGAGTGGCAGGTTGTAGCTGTGGGCCCAGCGCCAGTTGTCTTGCACTTCAATGGCAAAACTTGTGTAGTAGGGATGATGAGTAAAGGATGTGAGGCTTACATAATCGTCGGGGTTCAGTCCCAGACTTTCGGCAAAGCTCTTGGGGGTGTAGGTCTTGCCTTCATAGGTAAATGTTTCGGGTTCTTTGCCGATATAGGCATCATAGATGCCCGAAAGTCCCTGTTTCCATGCCGGGGAAAGCTTTTTGAGCTTGCTTTTTGCAATGGCTTCTACGTAGGCGGTGCTCACTGCATCGAGCTCGTTGTGATTGAACAGTGTGTCGCCATAGAGAGTGCCGGGTCGCGGCATGGCATCTTCGGGGCATATACCGTAGTTTTTCAGACAGTAGATGGCGTCATAGAAACTTCCGCCTTGTGAAAAGGAGATGTCGCCATGCATGCGTACGGCTGCTTCAGCTCTGTCCATGTATGTCTTGCGTACCAGGAAGGCTTCACAGAGGTCGTAGGTCTTTTTCTTGGTGCGCAGCAGTTCGGACTCAAGGAATCCCAATGACGAGAATGCCCAGCAGGTACCCGAACGGTTCTGGTTCTTGATGGAGGTGATGGGATTTTCGATGACTACGGTAAACTGGTAGTCGCTTTTGGTGTCTGTCTTGTTGTCGTCGGCATAGGCGGCATGGCCCATGAGCAACGCGGCAGCAAGGAGTGCTGTTTTTGGTAGTGTGATTGTCATATTGCTATCAAAGTGGTTGAATTGAATGATATCTTGCTAATATTGGTGCTTTGCCAGAAACTCTTCAACGTCGCTTACGTGATAGGGAATCCTGTCACTTCCCAGAAAGCGTGCACCGGTTTTCGTGATGAGCAGGTCGTCTTCGATGCGTATGCCACCGAAGTCTTTGTATTTGTTGATTACATCAAAGTTGAGGAATTCCTCGTTGGTGTGGTTGCTTTCCCACAAATCGATGAGTGCAGGTATGAAATAGATGCCGGGCTCATCGGTGACAACGAAGCCCTCTTGCAGGCGGCGTCCCATGCGCAGGCTGGCTGTGCCGAATTGGTCGGACGGCTGTATTTCATCGTCAAACCCCACATATTTCTGACCCAAGGCCTCCATGTCGTGTACGTCCATACCCATCATGTGGCCCAGACCGTGAGGCAGGAACAGGGCATGAGCCCCCGACTTGACAGCCTCTTCCGTGTCGCCTTTCATCAGCCCCAGCTCCTTGAGACGGTTGGTCATGTGGCGGCAGATATCCATGTGTACGTCATACCACAGCACACCCGGCCTGGCCGACTTGAGTGCCAGGTCGTGGCATTCTTCTACAATAGTATATATCTCTTTCTGACGGGCGGTGAATTTGCCGCTCACAGGTGTAGTGCGCGTATTGTCGGAACAGTAATGGTTGATGGTTTCTGCACCGGCATCGCACAGCAGAAGCCGGCCATTCTCTAATTGTGCATCGGTGGGGCAGCCGTGCATCACTTCGCCATGTGTGGTGACGATGGAAGGGAACGATACCATGGCTCCAAACGCTTCGGCAATGCCGCTTATCATACCTCCGATGAAGTGTTCGGTGACACCGGGCTGACAAAGCTTCATGGCTGTGGTGTGCATCTTGAAGCCTATGGTGCATGCACGTTCTATTTCTCTGATTTCATCACTGCTCTTTGTGGAGCGCAGTTGTACGATGGCTTTGATCAGCTCTACCGAAGCTGCGGCCTGCAACTCCGAGGCCTTTATGCCCAGTAACTCCTGCAGCAACATCTGATGGTCAAAACGGTAGGGCGGCACAAAGTGGATTTTGCGCCCTTCGCTCCTGGCCTTTTCAATGAAAGAACGGAATTCTGCAAGGTTGCCGTGCTGCTCTATGCCGGCCTTTTCGGCCATATCGGCAATGCTGTCTACCGACCCGAACCAGATGATATCGTCAATGTCAATGTCGTTTCCAAACAAATAGTCCGTATCGTTGTCGACATCTATGATTCCGACAAGCCCGTCGCGCTTCGCTCCAAAGAAATAGAGAAAGCAACTGTCTTGCCTGAAGGTATAGCAATTGTACGGGCCATTTACCGGACTGTCGTTATTGCCTAAAATCAAAACTATGCCGCCCTTTACTTGCTCTCTCAGGGCTGCTCGCCGTTTGGTATAAGTATCTTTGTTAAACATGCGTGTAGTATTTTGATAGCACAAAGTTACAATAAAAAACCGGAATACAAAGTAATTGTACCAATGTCATGGAGTTGGAGACACAATTCCGGGATTTTTCATGGAAGGCCTGCACCCCCTTTTGCTACGTATCCGCATAGGCCCTCCGGTAAAACCCAACATGTCAATAGCAGCTGCCAATACCTATGAAAACGCCTGCTTTAGGATTTGTTTTATTCAAAAAGGCTTTTTTGTTTTGTACCAAGCTCTTTGTAATCGAAAAATCTGTTATTTTTGTAATTGGAAATAAAACAGTCTTATGGATGAGCTAAATAACAAGTGGCTTCATGTGGAAATTAGCGAAGTTGGAGCCGAGATGTGTCGCATCGTTGGTCTGCGCACCAAAAATGAATATATATGGAATGGTGACCCACAGTATTGGGATCAGCATAGCCCTTTATTGTTTCCTCTCGTTGGAAAACTGCGTGACGGCAAGGCATTGATAGATGGCAAGGTTTATGAAATCCCAAAACACGGCTTCGTAAGCAGGGAACGTTTTGAACGCATTTCCTCCACAGCCAGCAGCGTAACCTACCGTTTGGAGAGCAAACCGGCTATGCATCGCATATATCCGTTTCCCTTCCGGCTGGATGTCACCTATAAACTGCGTGCCAACCACATTGCCGTATCTTGGACAATACTTAATACAGGTCTCAACCTCATGCCTTTCCACATTGGCGGTCACCCTGGCATTAACTATCCCAATTTTGACCCGCAGGCAAAGGTCAAAGCCTATGCTTCATTCCGTAAGCCTTCGCCAATAGAAAGTGCCTCCGTGTGCGACACCGGCTGCTTGGGCCCCGATCGTTACGACTTGCCCTTGGAAAGCGGCTTCCTGCCAATCACCGATGAATGCTTTAGCAACGACGCAATTATCATCGATGAAAACCAAGTGGAAAATATCAGTATCTTCGATGCCAACAAGAACCCATATGTATCTATGGACTTTGATGCACCGGTTTTGCTGCTGTGGTCTCCCTACGGTGTTAATGCCCCCTTTGTTTGCTTAGAGCCGTGGTATGGACTTTGTGATGCAGAAACATATAACGGAGAGTTTGCCAACAGGCCTTATACAAATCTGGTAGAACCGGGTCATCAAATAACCTTGGGCTACACACTCTATTGTGATGCCGAAGTGACACCCGATGCGCTGTCAACCAAAACCCGCAGGTCAGCACAACAGCAACCCAAATAACCCGCAGGTTAGCAAAATCCCTGCAAGCCCTGACCTTCTCTTGTCTGTTTGCATAGCATCAGAATGCAAATCAAGCAGACAAGAGAACCTGTGGCTATAACAATTCCCGACGATATGGCAATGTTGCCGACAGCCACGAGCGGACTTGAAAGGGCACCTGCCACAAATCCTGATGCGCCGAAAATGGCACTTGCCGCTCCGGCATTTGCCCTTTCGCTATCCAAGGCGATGGCAGTTAATGACGGCTGCATAAGGCCGAAAGCAACCATCATGTAGATGTATGTTGCCATCAGGGCAGGCAATGGAAAGTGACCTGTCAGGCAGACAGATATGGCAATGGATGACAGAAAAAGGTGAAGTGCCCCATGCTTCAGGCTTGTCGATGGGTGCTTGAAGCGTGTTGAAACGGCTGAACCAACGCCAATCATGAGCGCGTTGATGCCGAAACAAAGGCTGAAATGGAACGGTGAAAGCCCATATTCGTGCTGAAGAATAAACGGCGAAGAGGCTATGTAGCCGAAAAAAGCAAAGAAACAGAACATGGTAGAAAGCACACATAATGCAAAGCACCGGTTCTTGAATACATGAAACAAGTTGGCATACACGTGTATAAGACTCTTATGAATACGCATTTCCGGCAACAAAGTTTCACTGAGGAAAGCACTGCATATCACAAGAACAATGCCTACAGCCAACAATATGCCAAACACACCCTGCCATGAAGCAATGCCCGCCATCAAGCCACCTATGACCGGTGCGCAAACAGGAGCGATACCATTGATGGCGGCCAGTATAGCCATAAATGCGGCCAATTGGTTCCCGCTGTACATGTCGGTAGCAATGCTCTTGGATATCACAATGCCGCCGGCACCGGCCACGCCTTGCAGAAGGCGCATGGCATTGAACATGATAATATCAGAAGCTAAAATGCAGAAAATGGATGACAGACTGAACAGGAGCATCGATGCCACTAAAATGTTCTTTCTTCCATATTTGTCTGTAAGAGGCCCGATGAATATTTGCCCTATGGCAAGCCCTATCATGCCCATGGTCAGGCTCAAGGATGCGTTGGATGCCGTTGTGTTGAAGTAGCCGGCCATCTCAGGAAGTACCGGTAAATAAAAGTCTGTTACAAACGGGCCGAATGCCGTCAACATTCCTAAGGTAGTCGGAACAAAAATCTGTATGTCTTTCTTCATTCTTTTGCGTTTCAAATGGCTCGCGAAATTACCAAAAAAGTAAGAATGAATCTAATGCCGGCTTTGGAGTTTAACATAAAGAGATGTTAAAAACAAAGCATAAGAAAGCCAGTTTGCAAAGGCTTGTTTGCAAACCGGCTTTCTTATAAAGTGCGTTTATTGATTACATCATGCCGCCCATGCCCTGTGGAGGAACCGGCATTGCAGGATGTTCTTCTTTCTTGTCGCAAATGATGCATTCTGTGGTTAAGAACATTCCGGCAACAGAAGCAGCGTTTTCAAGAGCTACACGAGTAACTTTTGCAGGATCAACTACACCAGCCTTACGTAAGTCCTCAAAGACTTCTTTCTTGGCATTGAAACCTTCATTGCCTTTGCACTCACGAACTTTGTTGACGATGACGGCACCTTCCAAACCTGCGTTATGGCAAATTTGACGCAAGGGCTCTTCAATCGCACGGCGAACAATAGCAATACCTGTTGTCTCGTCTTCGTTGTCACCTTTCAATCCTTCCAAAGCTTTCTGAGCGCGAATATAGGCAACGCCACCACCTGTTACGATACCTTCTTCAATGGCAGCACGAGTGGCGCATAATGCATCGTCGCAACGGTCTTTCTTTTCCTTTTGCTCTGTTTCGGAAGATGCACCGACTTCGAGTACGCAAACACCACCTGACAACTTGGCCAAACGCTCTTGCAACTTTTCTTTGTCGTAGGAAGAAGTCGTGTTGGCAAGTTCATTGCGGATTTGCATGATACGATCTTGTATGTTCTTCGAGTCACCGGCTCCGTTGACAATCGTTGTATTGTCCTTGTTGACAGTAACTTTTTCGGCACTACCTAACATGTCGATGGTGGCCTGTTCGAGCTTTAAGCCTTTATCTTCTGAAACGACAACACCGCCTGTCAGGATGGCAATGTCTTCCAGCATGGCCTTTCTACGGTCACCGAAGCCGGGAGCTTTAACAGCACATATTTTCAACTGAGAACGCAAACGGTTTACAACCAAAGTTGTCAAAGCTTCCGAATCAACGTCTTCGGCAATAACCAACAGAGGGCGTCCGCTTTGTACGGCAGGCTCCAAAATAGGCAGGAAATCTTTCAGATTAGAAATCTTCTTGTCATAGATCAAGATGTATGGCTTTTCCATAACGCATTCCATCTTTTCAGGATCTGTGATGAAGTAAGGTGACAGATAACCGCGGTCAAATTGCATACCTTCTACTGTCTTCAGCTTTGTTTCGCTTGACTTCCCGTCTTCAATGGTGATGACACCGTTTACAGTGACAGCACGCATACCATCGGCAATAAGCTTACCAATCTCAGGGTCGTTGTTGGCTGATATAGTTGCAACTTGTTCTACTTTTTCGTAGTTGCCGTCCACTTGTTCAGCTTGTGCTTTGATTTCTTCAACGACTGTGGCAACAGCCTTGTCAATACCGCGTTTTACATCCAACGGATTAGCACCGGCTGCAACGTTCTTCATGCCTTCTGTCAGGATGGCTTGTGCAAGAACGGTTGCTGTAGTTGTACCGTCACCGGCGTCGTCACCGGTCTTGCTGGCTACACTCTTCAGCAATTGTGCACCTGCATTCTCAAAGGAGTCTTCCAATTCGATTTCCTTTGCTACGGTTACACCGTCTTTGGTGATTTTAGGCGCACCGAATTTCTTGTCGATAACCACATTGCGGCCTTTCGGGCCTAATGTTACTTTAACGGCATTTGCCAAAGCGTCTGCACCGTTTTTGAGCAATTCGCGTGCATTAACGTCATATTTAATCTCTTTTGCCATGATGTTTTGTGTTTAAATGTTGTTTTGTGATTTATTTGAGAATGGCCACAACGTCGCTTTGACGCATGACAAGGTATTTTTCTCCTTCATACTCTATTTCCGTTCCGGCATATTTACCGTAGAGGACATTATCGCCTGCTTTCAAAATCATAGGCTCGTCTTTTTTGCCTTCACCAACTGCAACGACTTTTCCTTGCAATGGTTTTTCTTTTGCTGTATCAGGGATGATAATGCCGCCAACTGTTTTTTCTTCAGCAGGAGCCGGAGAAATAAGAACTCTGTCTGATAATGGTTGAATGTTCATAATTTGTATGTTTAAGTAATATAGTAATCTCTATAATGATTCTTTTTTGAAATCATTTTGTGAGTTGCAAAAAGCGTGCCAACAATATTGTTTTGGGCTTTAAATTGCCGTTTTCAGCCACGACATGCCACTTTTGTCATGGACGGATGGGTGCCCATAGAGAGCTTTCAGGTAGTTTCCGATTAAACAGGAATGGTTCTGCTGTGAAGCGTCCGGCGTGTTGCCCTTTGTCATAAAAGGCTCCTGACAGCACGTTTGTGTGCCGATGCTTGTCAAATTCCGAATGATATGCGTCTTTTTCACGAAGCTCCATGTCCTTGGGCATGTTGATGAAAGAATAAACCAAAGGCCCTTTTTGCAAGACTGCTTTTGAGGGGTTGTCTTTTGGAATGATTCTTATGATGGGTACCGGCATCTGTATACCTATGATATCGGTGTCGCTTAGTATTTCTTCGATTACCAGATAGCCGTTTTCTTCCTTAGGCTTTAGTCTGTTGCCGTTTAGCATTATCGCGTAGGATGGCTGTTGTGTCTTGCATATATAGTTGGGGAGGGTAAGTGCAGCATCTTTTTTCAACCATTCCGGCAATCTGAAATGAAAAACGATGTGTTGTTGCTTCTTTTCGTTGAACTTGAATTGCAGGATGGTTTGATAGTACCAAGGCGTACTCGTCATGGTGATGAGATTGAAATCGAGTTTCTCGGTTTTGATGTGCGCCTCACTTCGGATATACATATTTATATATACGTGTTCGCCGGAAGTGGCAAGGGCATATCCTGCTATGCCCGCTAAGGTTTGGGCTGCTTTTTCTCCATCAGTGTTTTTTTCGTTCTGCCATCCGCAAACACCGTTGTAAAGGGCGCGCGACATGACATCGGCATAGCGTGCATCTCCTGTGGCCCAAGCCAGGCAAGCACTTTCTTCGGCCAAATCGATGGCAGACTGCAATTTGCTTTTATCGCTTTCGGTTTTGATATATCCGCATACATCCAGATTCTGTATCTTTTTTGCCCATGCCGCAGACAGCTTTTTTATTTTCTTTGAACTCAGTCTTTTTTCTGAAAAAGGAACAGCTTCAGTGTTGGGATGAGCCTTGAATGCATCTTGCTGTTGTCCATGCCAAAAGAAGTCTTGTACGATAATGCTGTCTGCCGGAACAGGAGTGAGAGGCAGTTTAACACTGCTCTTCAGGTCTTTTTTTGCAGAGGCGATGACCGTTGCCAGCAGCAGAATGCATAAGGGAAACAGACGTGTCATCTTTATATATGTGATTTAAGTGAATGAAGAGTCTGTCGCTGGCTTTCAGAGAGTCGGGGAGATGCCAGCATATAATCGATAATGTATGTTTGCAGCTCGCGAGAGTGACCGGATGAAGCCAATGAGGCAATGGTTTTTGTTCCGAAACCGAGAAAGCACACTAAGTATCCCCATGCCAAGGCTTGCATGGATGTCTCGGATAAGGGGCTGACAGTTGCAAAGAGGGAAAGTACGCGGTCTATGTAGTCTGACGTTACGAAATGGTCTAACAGGATGACTATGGCAAAACGTTGCTTGTAGCTGTCGTGCTCATGCAGCAATTTCTCGACCCATTCAAGAGTTTCGTTGGGATACTCGATGGCTGTACGAAAAGCGAGACATGCCGCATCGCACAGTTTGTCACTGTCGATTTTGGGCAGGAATTCCGAAAAATGCTTTTGAGCTGTCTCAAAACTCTGTGTCGTATATCCTGTTATCAGCACTTGCAAAAGGGTTTCTTCAAAAGTCTTGTCGGTCAGGCTGCTTACAATTTCCTGCCAATCTTTTTGGCAGGCATATTCGCGAGCCATTTCGCATAAGGCTGCAACGGGGACACCCAATATCGGACGGGCGTTTGCCGGGTAGCTGTTGGC
>CAKRYD010000029.1 GCA_934426255.1 uncultured Bacteroidaceae bacterium
ACAAGACACCTTACAATGCTATTCAAGCCCTATTTGGGGTTTGATGATTTGGCATATGCCTACCGCTGAATAGTTACTGGCAATTAGAAGTGGAGAAGAACGTTATTCAGAGTGTCAGCTAATAGCTGTTGCGCCAATGAACAAGTTGCGATTATAAGGTACGCGCGAGAGGAAGATTTTACCTCAGTTCAGGATAAGATAGGCAAGAATACGTTGGGCGTGAAAGGCAAGGCCGCCTGGTCGAACATAGACAGCGAGCGTTCCGGCTTTTCATCGATGAACGTAACGGATTTCAGCTACGGTTTGACAGCCTTGCTAAATCTTCCCTGGAGTTACAGCTGAATACGGATTTGACGATGTTCAGTCGTCGCGGTTATGAGTCGGCTTCGATGAATACGGACGATTTGGTATGGGACGCCCGTTTGAGCCGTGTGTTCCTCGGCGGCAGTCTGACATGCTTCATTGAAGGATTCGACCTGTTGGGTAATCTCTCGAATGTAAGGCGTAGCGTGAATGCGCATGGTAGGACAGAGACTCGCTACAACGTGGTACCGCGTTATGTAATGCTGCATGTGATATACCGACTGAACAAGTAGCCGAAAAAGAAATAATGGCTCCGCTTATTCCGGCATTGTATCAAGTTCAACCAACTCGGTCTCATCGGCCGGTTGGCAATAATATTTGGTGGCACGCAAAAGATGCCGTAAGGCACTGACAAGTTCTTGCGTTTCTTGCAGCATGTTCAAATAAAGCAAGTCAAGGCGGATATTGCTTCCCGTTTTGCTGTAGTTGATTTGTTCACGATGGCGTATGGCCGAAAGACGACTCTTCATTGAATTGCCTTCGTCCAGCAGAATGTCTATTTGATGATAGTCCTGACATTTGATGATTTCTTCGGCCTTTTCAATCATTTCGATAACTTCATCGCGGATAGGCATAAAAGCATGTATATACTCTTTTGGAAGCGGACTGAAATTGTTGTCGACATGTTCCATGCATGGACCCGACATGCGTTTCAGACAATATACGAGTTGCGTAACGCTGTTGCTGCCCAGATGAAACCATGTGTTTTTCTTTACTGCTTCATAATAGTCAATCATGCGAGTACCTGCAATTTCCTTTTGACGAGATTTGAGCCAGGCATTTTTTGTCAGGCTCAAGTCTTCGGCTGCGTGGCGAAGTTCTTTGATGTTTTCCGACATCAGGCCATCGGTAATTTGATAGTAACAATTGCGGGCAGACGCAAGTACACGGCTATGGGTGATGGCGATATGTTGATTGAGCAATTGCAGGCGTCTTTGTTTGTCTTGTATCGTAACCATTTCGTTGTATATGGCATCACAAGTGTCTTCTGGTGCTTTTTCCTTGAAGTGTATGCTGCTATGTACCAAAATCATTACAACGATGGCAACGATCACCGTCATGGCAATGGGACCTCCGAAATACATGATGCTTGTGATGACAAAGCACAGCATGAAAGCTCCGGCGGCAGTGATGAACCAACCGCCGATGACCGAGAATACACCGGTGATGCGATATACGGCACTTTCGCGTCCCCATGCACGGTCAGCCAAGGATGTTCCCATGGCTACCATAAAAGCAACATATGTTGTAGAAAGCGGCAGTTGCAAGGATGTTCCCAATACAATCAGTAAGCCAGAAAGAACCAGATTGACGGATGCCCGCACCATATCGAATGCTGTTTCTGAAGAGCTTTCGTACTCGGGTTTGGTGAATCTTGAATTGACCCATTTACGGACAGATACAGGAACGAAAACCAACAAAGTGTTTGTGGTATTCAGCGTTGCTCTTACCAGTCTGCGTGAAAGGCGTGATGAGCTGAACACCTCTTCTCCACCACCTTGTTTTGAAAGATTGATGGTGGTGTTGATGACCTTACGTGCCTTTTTAGATATGAACAGTGCTACGGCCATTACCAATCCGGACATGATGAGGAATATTACCGGCGTTTTTGCCGATTGTGTAAGCGAAGTCATCATGAATTCGGACGGATTGCCATTGCCGTGAGCCAAGAAGTCTTCAGTGGAAGAAAGTCCGGCGAGGGCAACTCCAATGAAATTGACCAGGTCATTGCCTGCAAAAGCCATGGCAAGCGCAAATGTTCCAAAGATAATGATAATCTTAAAAACGTTAGCCTTTAACCAGTAAAGCATTTGTGTAAAGATGAATGCCCCGACAAAAAGCAACAGCAATATGGTCGTGTGGTTTTGGGCAATCCAATCTTTTTCTACCTGAGTCATGAAAGTGGCTTGGCCAAATCCTTTTACCAACATGAAATCCAAGATGGAGGCAAAAGAAAAAGCACCGAAAAGGCCGATTGCCCATTTCATGTGCTTTTGATAGTGGAAAGTGAATATCAGGCGGCTTATCCACATTACGATTGTTCCGACTACAAAGGCGATGGCAACCGAAAGGAATATGGCCATGACTACAGTCAGAACTTTGTCGGTATTGACCAGCATTCCGTAGGTAAGTGTTCCGCCGGTGTCGCGCATTATTTTGTAGATGGCAATGGCCGTTGTACCTCCGAACAGTTCGAACATCATCGATACCGTTGTGCTGGTTGGCATGCCCAAGGAGTTGAATATGTCTATAATGATTACATCGGCACAAACAACTGAAAGAAAGATACACATGACTTCTGTGTACGAGTAGTTCTGCGGTTGCAATACTCCATGTCGGGCTATGTCCATCATGCCGCTGCTTGTTACAGTTCCGACTAAAATTCCTATGCCGGCAATAATAAGAAGTGTACGCAATTTGGCTGCTTTTGCGCCGATGGCCGGAGGCAGGAAAGAAACTACCGCGCTTGACACTCCGGTATACAAATCGAAAACGGCCAAACCAAGCAAGAAGAAAACGACTATGATATAAAAAGTTTCCATGAATAGAGCTAACGTGTGTTACAAACCTATGTCAAAACGGTTACAAAAGTACACTATTTTTGTTATACGTCATTTGCCGATGCGGAAAAAGTTGCTTTGAAATGCCAGAACGCGTATTGCCAAGAGCAATTTTAATCATAGCTGCATACTACATCAGCGTATCAGATAATGTACATGATGTACTCTCACTTGCAATAGGGGAATTTGTCAGATAGTATATGAGAAATCCTCACATACTATACAGGGACTTCTTATATACTATATGAGAGCCTTCCAGATACTATATGAGAGCACGCCAGAAAGTATATTGTCTTTTCCTGATTTTAATAGACGGTTTTTCTATAGATAAACTGAATCAATAGACACTTCTTGTGATTACCTCCTAAAAAGGTTGTCATATCCACAAAATGGCTACAGAAAAGAAGGACAGGTATTCGAGTTACTCCCTATGAGAGTAGACGTTCTGTCTTTTTCCTATGCAGATTCAGATAGGCTGAATCTGTAGGTTAGTAAAGCCTGTTATCGTTTGACGCTACAAAAATAATGGTTTGGTCTTGTAGTGGATAATATCAGTTCAAGTAGGTATTGAAACCACTGACAAAACGGGTGCCGAATCCTTTATCTGTTTTTCCATGAATATCTGACGGACACATGTGTTCTATTTCGATGATACGCTTTGTATAGTTTTTGTCCCATTTGTTGTTCCGTATGGTTACATTACGACATCCGTCCAACAGGAATGACGATTTTTGCCATGTGTAGGGCTTGTAGTCGGTTGTTTTTTCAATCCGATTATCAACAAACTTCAAACCATCGACAGACCGAGCTCTTACAATCGGGGCGTCGAATACACGGAAACGATTGTTGCGGATGCGGATGTTGCGGTGAAATGGTATGTCCTTTTCATCTGCAGGTCGTTGCGAAGGTGTTATGGTAATCACGGCATCGCCCCATTCCCAGCGGTTGCCTGTCTTGTTGCCCGATGTAAGACAATTGTCGAAAGTGTTGTTGCGTACAAGCACATCAGTACAGGCTCCCGATTCATACCAATGGTCAAGGTCTCCTTCAATCAGCAGTGCCGTACCTGCTGTTTTGAAATAGTTGTTTTCAATGATGACTTTCTTGGGTGTGGTTACTAAAACACCTCGCGCACGGTTGCGCTTCAGCACCTTGCAGTTGCGCATGACAAAGGCAGCCGACCAGGTTTTGTTTTCTACGTAGTCATTTGAACCAATGTTGTCTGGTATTTCTTTGTCTAAGGTGATTTTGAATTGGGGCCATGTCAGTATCTCTTTACCTGTTATTCTCAAGCAAATGTCGCGTTGACCAGTTTGATGGTTAATCAACCAGATTTCATCACCGATGTCGAAGAGGTGCGAGTTGTTTTCAAGTTCCAAAGTGTGTTTGTCTGTCTTTTTGCCAATCTTCACATTGCGACCATGCACGTTGATAAAGTCATCGCCTTGTCCTGTGTGAGCACATTCTTCAACAAGGATGGTTCCTTTGCAATTGTTGAAGTGTGAGGCATCTGCAACTGTGCTGAATACACGTCCCTTACGTTCATTGACTGTTGTGGAGGTTCGCTTCATTGTGATGTTTTCGCTGTGTTCACCCCATACACCGCAACTTAATGTGTGATACAATGTGATGTCTTCCAGCTTTATGTCTTTGCTATTAAGGATGGTGATGCCGTTCATGGCATAATAAAAATGGTATAAGGATAGGTATGTACCGATTTCCGGTTTTATCGGAGGCGTACCATGCAGGCGTACCATGCCGTTGCCAAGATCTTCGGCCCTATTGGCAAGAAAGTTCTTTAAAGGAGAGTCCCAGGTGTTGTATGCAATTTCTTTAGAGCCTTTGTCATACAAGTTGTTGTATCTATCCCCAATCCCAGATTCCCAATCTTCACCGTAGAACCGTAATTCCCCGTTTGTTATTTTATATGGGTACTGTGCAGCGTCAATTTTTAAATCCAAATAAGAATCGGATACACCGGCAATAACGGCTTGTGATATGAAAGGGCGATCCCAGTCGGTTGTGAAATTCTTCATGACGATGTTTTCGGAGTCAACGATGCGTGCCACTTCCATCCAGCCATGAAATACAAAGTCGGATCCGCAGCCATCTATTTCTACATCTTTCAGACCATTGAGTACAATTCCTACGTTCTTGTCGGATTTTCTTGGCTCTATCGGATAAAAGTCATAGCGTCCCTTAGGAAAGCGTAGCGTAATGCCTGTTTTTCCTTTGCATGCATCCAGGGCTGCACGCACAGCTTTCATAACGTCTTTTCGGCTGTCGGGAGCACCGCCGAAATCAACAATGTTCAGCACTTTTTGCGAATGTGCGGCGATGAAACTCATGCAGCACCAGCATAAAATAAGGTATTTCAATCCTGTGGTCATCTTTCCATATTTATATGTCATGTTTGCAAAGGTAATCACAAAAAGGCTGAGAAAAAAATATAACCGGAAGTATTTTCATATTGCTATAAATTAGTATCTTTGCACGCCGATTATTATCAATGGGGACGAAAGTTCCCGTTAATGCCATCGAAAAGCATCGTTTTTGGCCGAACATGCTTGGAGAGCATTGAAATAATGTTTTTAGTAGTACACAAATTAAAGTTTTAAAAGTGAACACATTAAGTTACAAGACCATCTCCGTTAACAAGGAAACGGCACAGAAAGAATGGGTGGTAGTAGATGCTACCGACCAGGTGCTTGGTCGTCTTTGCTCGAAAGTTGCAAAGTTGCTGCGTGGAAAGTACAAACCCACATTTACTCCGCACGTAGACTGTGGTGATAATGTGATTATCATCAATGCCGAAAAAGTCAAACTGACCGGTAACAAATGGACCGATCGCATCTATCTGCGTTATACAGGCTATCCCGGCGGACAGCGCGAATCAACTCCTGCATCAATCATGGCAAAGCCGAATGGCGCAGATCGCTTGTTGAGAAGAGTAGTGAAGGGTATGCTTCCCAAAAACAAATTGGGCGCACAGTTGCTGGATAACTTATACATCTATGCAGGAGGCGAGCATAAGCATGAGGCTCAAAGCCCAAAAACAATTGATATTAATCAGTATAAATAAACAGGCATGGAAATAGTTAATGCATTAGGCAGGCGCAAGAGCGCTGTTGCACGTGTCTATGTTACGGAAGGTAACGGCAAAATCACAGTAAACAAGAAAGACATCAACGAATATTTTCCTTCACCTATTCTCCAGTATGTTGTAAAGCAGCCATTGGAGACATTGGGCGTTGCTGAAAAATATGATATCAAACTCAACATCTTCGGTGGAGGTTTTACCGGTCAGTCGCAAGCAGCCCGCTTGGCAATAGCTCGCGCATTGGTAAAGATTAATGCCGAGGACAAGAGTGCATTGCGTGCACAAGGTTTCATGACACGTGACAGCCGTGAGGTTGAGCGTAAGAAACCGGGACGTCCCAAGGCACGTCGCAGATTCCAGTTCAGTAAACGTTAATTTTCTCTGGATTGGAAATTACCGTTTAGCATCTAAACTTTCAAGATTCCTACCTTTATTATATAGGGTGCGACTACTTGAGGGTTGGTTCATCAAAACAAAAAAGAAAGTAAACGATTAAATTTAATTAGAATGTCAAGAACAAATTTCGACCAGTTACTTGAAGCCGGCTGTCACTTTGGCCATTTAAAAAGAAAGTGGAACCCGGCAATGGCTCCTTATATCTTTATGGAGCGCAATGGAATTCATATTTTAGATTTGCACAAGACAGTTGCCAAGATTGATGAGGCAGCTGAGGCTTTGAAGCAAATCGCCAAATCAGGAAAGAAAATCCTGTTTGTAGCTACTAAAAAACAAGCAAAAGAAATCGTTGCCCAAAAGGCAGCATCGGTTAATATGCCTTACGTGACAGAGCGTTGGCCGGGAGGTATGTTGACAAACTTTACGACAATCCGTAAAGCAGTCAAGAAGATGGCTAACATCGACAAACTTACACAAGACGGTACTTATGCCAACCTTTCCAAGCGTGAAATTCTGCAAATCAGCCGCCAGCGTGCCAAGTTGGAGAAGAACCTCGGCTCTATTGCAGACTTGACCCGTCTGCCTTCTGCCTTGTTCGTTATAGACGTTTATAAGGAAAAGATTGCTGTTCATGAGGCCAACCGTTTGGGTATTCCCGTGTTTGGTATTGTTGATACCAACTCTGATCCGCGCAACGTTGATTTCTTGATTCCTGCCAATGATGATGCAACCAAGAGCATCGAGGTGATTTTGGATGCATGCTGTGCAGCCATTGCCGAAGGTTTGGAAGAGCGCAAGGTTGAAAAGGCTGATGCAGCTGCTGCTGAAGCTCAGGCCGAGGAAGGCGAGGCTGAGGCTAAGCCCCATCGTCGTCGCAACCAGCGTGCCCGCGTTGAGAAGAGCGAAGCAGCACCGGCTGAAGCTACCGAGGCTGCAGAAACCGAGGCTCCGGCTGAGGAAGCAACAGAAACAAATAACTAAAATCAATAGAAAACTATGGCAGTTTCCATATCAGATATTACAAAACTCCGTAAGTTGACCGGTGCGGGTCTGGCTGATTGCAAGAAGGCTTTGGAGGCCACCGAGGGCGACATTGAGAAAGCCATCGAAGTGATCCGTGAAAAAGGTCAGGCAGTTGCTGCAAAGCGTTCTGACCGCGAAGCATCCGAAGGCTGTGTTATTACGAAAGCCGAAAACGGTTTTGGTGCCATCATTGCCTTGAAGTGTGAGACAGACTTCGTAGCCAACAATGCCGATTTCGTTAAGTTGGCACAAAGCATTCTTGACTTGGCTGTTGCCAACAAGTGCAAGACTTTGGACGAGGTCAAGGCTCTTAAGTTGGGCGATGTTACCGTTGAGCAGGCTATTGTTGACCGCAGCGGTATCACAGGTGAGAAGATGGAGCTCGATGGTTATATGACTATCGAAGGTGACAATATCTCTGTATATAATCATCAGAACAAGAATACTCTTTGCACGATGGTTAACCTGAGCAAGGCTGTTCCGGCCGAGTATGGCCACGGTGTTGCCATGCAAGTGGCTGCGATGAACCCGGTTGCACTCAACGAAGACAGTGTTCCGCAGGATGTTAAAGACAACGAATACAAGATTGCTGTTCAGAAGACCAAGGAAGAACAGGTGGAGAAGGCAGTGCAGAATGCATTGAAGAAGGCCGGATTCAACTTGTATATCGCCGAAAACGAGGAACATCTTGCCGAAGGAATCCAGAAGAAGATGATTACCGAAGAGCAGGCTGATGAGATTCGCAAGATAAAGAAAGAGACAGCAGAGCAAAAGGCTGCCAATCTTCCCGAGCAGATGATTCAGAACATTGCCAACGGACGTATGAACAAGTTCTACAAGGAATCATGCTTG
This sequence comes from uncultured Bacteroidaceae bacterium, assembly GCA_934426255.1. GTDB lineage: Bacteria > Bacteroidota > Bacteroidia > Bacteroidales > Bacteroidaceae > UBA6382. Next base: position 8,296 of record CAKRYD010000029.1, read on the forward strand.
TTGAACCAGGATTACATCATGGATTCGTCGAAGACAGTTGCCGCATTCCTGAAAGAAGCTGACAAGGATTGTACAGTAACCGATTTCAAACGTTTCACACTGCGCTCTGAATAAAGCAACATTTGATTTGTACATATAAAGGAAGCCGCTTTGGATTGTGCCAAGGCGGCTTCTTTTGTCGGCATGTGCAGCTGTGGCAGATACGTCTGCTTGCATGGCTTGTCTGCTTTTTGCGTGCAGAAGTATGCCGGCGTTGACTGCCTAGCAATGTATATGTGCGGTGTCATATTATGCTAACGTGGGACACTTGGAAGGATATTCCGAGTGTCCCACGTTGGCATTTTGGCTGTGTCGGTTGTCAGGGCACGGCAATCATGACTGATTGTCCTTTCGATTTAATGACATAAAGGCCGCTTTCCACTGTGGCATTGCTGCATTTGCTGCCAATGAGCCGTCCGAGCATGTCGTAGATGTCTATGCTGCTGCCGTCGGTGGTTGCAATCCGTTTGTTCTTTACTGTTAGGATTTTATGCAGGTTGTCTTTCCCATCGTTTGCCAGTGAGCTGATACCCGTATATATGTCTTTGGCATCTCCGATGATGTTGGTGAATTGTTCCCATCCGTTTACTGCTTCGGCATAGGCATCGCGGCTGCCGGCAGGTACATGCAGTGTGGCCGATTCAAGGGGTACGTTCCAGAAGACATCGTTGCCGAGGGCCGGTGGTGTTTGTCCGAGGATAGTGATGTTTTCCAGTGTATTGCAGCCTGAGAAAGCTTCGTCACAGATGGTCTTTACTGTGGCGGGAATGGTTATGTCGAGCAGGTGTTTGCTGTTTCTGAATCCCGGGCTTTCGATAGCCGTGATGCCGTTGGGCAGTATGAGGCTCTTCAGGTTTGGCATGGCGGTGAGTGTCCAGTACGACCTTGGCTCTTTGGTGAATGTGGCGTTGCTGAAGTCGGCATTGAGCACAATATAGGCATTGCTGCGTGCAGCCGAAATGTCATTGTGGTTAACATTGCCGCTGACCACGAGTTGTTCTATGAGTTTGTTTTCATAGTTGCTTTCCATGAAGTCTCTGAAGCTCCCCGGTTTGTCTACATGCAGATGCAGCTTCAGCGGGCTTTCGGTCTCCGGTTCTATACCTAACAGTCCCACTTGATCAAGGTTGAAGGCCACTTCACTGTCAGTGATTTTCCCAAGGGCATAGTAGCCGTTGCAATAACCACCCCAGCCCCAATTGAAGGAGAACATGTCTTCGCCTTTATATCCATCGATGACGAAGACATGGCCTATGTTGCTTTTTTCGTTGGTTGCCTGGTAGATGATGGGACGGTCATTGTCGATTTCATTGCGTAGCATGCTTTTCCACTCTGCGTCACTATATGAGTCTGCCCTCAGGTCTTTTGCATTCATGGAATACTTGAAATAGATTTTCAAAGCGTCTTCCACTGCATAGACGCTGGCACCACTTCCGTCCTTATATCCGTAATACATATTTGTCGCTATGCCTAAGTCGGCCATGAGCTTTGCCACATCATCGAATTGACTGTTGGTTCCGTTTGCTTCTGTTGGCATGTTGTTCCATGCGTAGTGCCTGAAAAAGTTGGCTTCCAACATGCCTCCTGCATAGTTACTTAGGTATCTGTTCCTGTACCTGCCTACAGCGGGATGCTTGTGATACCTCATGACTATACCCATAGCTGTTGCTGCGCAGCCGGTGTAAGTATTCTTGGGCGTGTATTGGGCAAATACACCTGTTTGAGCCCATTTGGCGGTTTGCAGTTGTTTTTCTCCCACAGCAGCCCTTGTCTGCGGTGCCTTGTAGGCTGCGATGTTGCCGCCGGCGGCTTGGAGGGCCGTTATCTGCCGGCTGTAGTTGTCGAGCATGGCTTTCAGCCCGTCGGGAATGTTTTGTTCGTCAAAAGTGCTTTCGGTGGAATATCCGAGCACTGTCTTGGCTGCATCGTCGCCGGCAATGATGACAAAGCCTTTCTCTTCGTCGTTGAAGATGTAGTAGGGTGCCGATTCACCTGCTACGGCTTTTGCCCGCAGCTGTCGGGTTTGTCCGGTCTGTTTGTTCCAGAATCCGGCGGCTTTCTGCCGTGCCTGTTCCAGGGAGATTTGCCGTGCGTCAAGCTTCATGCCTGTTGCCGAAGTCATGAGCACCAACGCTAATGTCAGGAGTCTTTCGTAGGTCATGGTGATAAAATCAAATTATACAATATCAGGTTTCAAAGTTACGCAATTTTATTTGATTGGCTTGCGCCATCTCGTTGAAATATGGTTGTGAGTGAGAATTTTGCATTTTAGGTCACTTGTGTAACAGGTTTGTAATAATGTGTTGGTAACTTTGCGGCAAAATACAATATGTACTCAAGATGGAGACTTTTTATTTAGTTGTAGTTGCATTCCTATTGTTTTTGGCTGTGTTCGACATGTTCGTGGGTGTGTCCAACGATGCCGTGAATTTCCTTTCGTCGGCTGTGGGCTCCAAGGCTGCTACGTTTCGCACGGTGCTTGTAATTGCCGCAGTGGGCATTCTGGTAGGAACGGCAACGAGCAGTGGCATGATGGACATTGCGCGCCACGGGGTTCTGCGTCCTCAGAACTACATGTTCAGCGAAGTGATGTGTATATTTCTTGCCGTCGTCTGTGCCGATATATTGATTCTGGACATTTTCAATTCGTTGGGGCTTCCCACGAGTACAACGGTGTCGATGGTATTCGAACTCTTCGGAGGTGCGTCGGCCATGGCCGTCATCAAACTGGCACACGACACTACGGGTCTTTTCTCCTATGCCGACTATATCAACACCGAGAAGGTGCTTTCCGTGATAATGGCCATCTTTGTATCGGTGGCCATAGCCTTCGTTGTGGGGTTAGTGGTGATGTGGATCAGCCGAGTTGTGTTCACCTTCCATTACGAGAAGCACATGAAGTGGACTATAGGTATATTCGGCGGTATCTCCATTACGTCGATTGCTTATTTTCTGATTACAAAGGGCTTTGGACAGGCTTCGTTCATGACGGCCGACGTAAAGGAATGGCTGGCCCAGAACAGTGCCCATGTGCTTCTGGTGTCGTTCATCTTCTTTACTGCCTTGACGCAGGTGCTGTCTTGGCTGAAAGTGAATGTCTTTAAACTGATAGTGCTGTTCGGAACCTTTTCATTGGCGATGGCATTTGCCGGTAATGACCTGGTCAACTTTATAGGGGTCTCACTCGCAGGTCTGTCATCTATGGAGGATATGATGGCTAACGGCCAGCACAACTATGATACATTTGCCATGACGTCGTTGGCCGAGTCGGCACGTGTACCCATCTATTATCTCATTGGTGCGGGCGTCATTATGATTATTTCGCTGTTTGTCTCCAAGAAGGCCAAGAAGGTGATTAGCACTTCGGTCAATCTGGCCAAGCAGAACGAGGGTGACGAGATTTTCAGCAGTTCCCGCATAGCCCGTCGCCTTGTACGTATGGTAGGCAATTCTGCTGCAACAGTGCTCAATTATGTTCCTTCCGGAGTAAAGCAGTGGATCAACGGCCGTTTTTCACCTCGCACCGACGGTGCCACGGCCGACCTTGCCTTCGACCTTGTGAGGGCCTCAGTCAATCTGGTGCTTTCGGGCCTGCTCATCGTCATCGGAACCACGCTGAAACTTCCGCTCTCAACTACCTATGTGGCCTTCATGGTGGCTATGGGTAGTTCGTTGGCCGACCGTGCCTGGGGACGCGAGAGTGCCGTATATCGCATCACGGGGGTCATATCCGTCATCGGAGGATGGTTCATTACGGCAGGTGCAGCCTTTATCACCTGTTTCGTCATCACCATGCTGATGCACTTCGGAGGTCCCGTAGCCATGGGTGCAATCGTTGTGTTGGTCATCATCATTCTGGTGAGAAACAACATGAAATATAAGGATAAAGAAGAGACCGATGCCGGTGACAAGCTGTTCCAAAAGATAATATCCTCCAAGTCGGATGAGGAGGTGCTCGACCTGCTCAATCGCCATATTGCCATGACACACAGTGCCATCCTTGACTACACCCACAATTGTTTCTATCAGATAACCGACGGATTGATGGCTGAGAATATCAAGGAGCTGCGCAAGGCCACCGTATCTATCAACGATGAGAAGAGCAATTGGCAGAAGGCTCGTCAAAAGGAGCTGGTGGGTATGCGCAAGCTGAGCTACGACGATGCTGTGCAGAAAAACACCTGGTTCCATCTGGCAGCCAACAGCATCACTGAGATATTCTATTGCCTCAAACGTATCAGTGATCCGTGTCTGGAGCACGTCGACAACTATTTCAATCCGCTGCCTCAGACCTGCAAACAACAGTATCTGCCGGTGCGCGATGAAGTGGTCGAGATGTTTGCCAAGGCATGTGAGGTGATACGTAGCGGCGAATACAGTCAGATAGATGCACTCCTTGCAGAGGGCAATTCACTGAAGAGCCGCATCTCCGATATGCGTCACATAGAGCAAGACCAGTTTAATCAGGAAGGTACCAATATACGTCTGCACTTCCTTTATCTTAATACTTTACAAGAAACCCAGGAGCTTGTCAGTGCACTTCGTCACTTGTTGCGTGCCACCAAGCGTTTCCATCTGGGCGAATAGCCGCGGCATAGCAATTGCAGGTGTCGCAGGTTGAAGATGGTGACATGTATAGAAACAACGTGTTTCCTGTACATGTCACTACCTGTTTCCTGTACATGACACAACGTGTTTCCTGTACATATCACTACCTGTTTCATGTACATGACACACATTGCAATGTGCTATTTGTGCAACCAACGTTGGCCAAGCCGTCTGCGCACAGGTGTATCGTAGCACCTGAGACACCCCCAGGCCAGCAATATGCAGCCCGCAAGCAGCGTGGCGGCAACCGGCAGAGTCTGCATGAAGCCGAGGCCGTTGTTGGTGAAATAAGCTATGTAAAGATAGATAAAGGGATAGTGAATCATGTAGAGGGGAAACGATATGTCACCGCAGAAAGTGCAGATGCGTGTGCTTGCCTTGTCGGTGGTGGTGCCCGAAGCTGCCAGGCATATCACGACGGGAAATACCAGGGCAATGCATAAAAAGTCGTAGAGCCCGTTCATCCAAGCCCCGTGTCCGCCGCCGAGACGCGGCATGGTAAAGACGGCGGCCAGTATGGCCGTGCATATCCAGAAGGCACCTCTCACCGGCACCTTATGCAGGTTGCGCGAAAGCAGGAGCCCCATGGAGAAGGCAAACATCACTTTCAGCATGCCGAAAGGAAAGTTGGCACCGGCAAAGGAAAAGCCATAACACACGTCACCATAGCGGAGGGCAAATCCGCAAAGGCCGATGCCAGTTATTGCAATCCACAGGGTGAGGGCCTTTGTGCCCAGTCGGCGGATGAAGAGGGCATAGGCAACATAGGCTGCATATTCGAAGAACAGCGACCATGCCGGGCCGTTGAGGGGATACATCTCTCCGTAGCCGCGGATGTCGCAGGCAGTGATGGCAGGCAGCATGCAGCAGCCGAGCAGGGTGAGCAGGGCGAGTTTCCACACCGGTGTCTCGGCTACCATGGGAACGGCTTCGCAGCTGCCCGCATAGAAGCAGGCGGCACCGATGAGTGTGCCCATTACAGCCATGGGCTGCAATCTGATGATGCGCCGCTTGAAGAAGTCGCCAACCGTTATCTTCCTGCTATACAGACGGTCGTCATAGGCATAGCCGATGACAAACCCCGACAGCATAAAGAAGAAGTCAACAGCCAGGTAGCCGTGACCCATGACGTAGGAGGCTCTCACTTCGCCCGTGGCATCAACGGTCACGGTGGTGGCGAAGCCTTCGAAGATGTGGAATATGACCACAAGCAGAGCTGCCATGCCGCGCAGTCCGTCGAGCAGGTGATAGTGGGGCTTTGTGTCGGCAAAAGCCGTTGCCGAAAGGTAATTCATAGGGATGAAGTTAGGTGTAAATGAATGTGTTTATCGTGCCAGCGAGAACTTCATGCTCACGCCGAAATCCTGCGTGGTGGTGGGGTAGGCCGATGAGGTGAGCAGCGGTGTGGTGGTCTGCCTGTCGAAATAGGCACTCAACGTAAGCAGTTTGGACAGTGTGTAGTCGGCCATCAGAGACAGCTTAAAGGCCTTGTTGCCGCTCGTGGCCTGCGAAAGCTGTGTCACGATGTTGCGGTTCACGGCACTCTGGTTGCGCAGAGAGATGTCCAAACGTATATTGAGCGGATTGCTCATACCGGTCTCCGCGGGTGCCTCGGCCTCTTGTTCCTTGTTGCCGTTGCGGGCGTTCTTGGCACGGTTGTTGGTGATTTTGCGCCGTTTGGGCGTACCGAAAATCTTCAGGTCATTGATTTTGTAGCCCAATCCTATAACCATGTCGTTCGATAAAGCCTCGGTGAGCTGCTGCGAAGTCATGCTGAGCGTGAGCACACGTGTGCGGTTATACTTGAACGAGGCCGTGAGGTTGTTGTTAAATGTCATGCTGATGCCGCAGAACGGCGAGAAAGCTTCGTTGATGCTCACCGTCGATATGTCGAACATGCTCGACGGCACAGGCTGGCCCGTAGCCGTATTGTTGATGAATCCCATGTCGCCCATGTAGCTCATGTAGCTACTGAAAGTGTTGTAAGAGCCCACGGCATAGACACTCTTGTAGGCATGCTCAAGGGTGACGCTCTTGAAATTGCGTCTGAACCATCCTATACGCATTAGCCCTCCGTAGCTCACATTCCAGTTGGGCAGCATTCGTGTGATGCTCGGAAATATGTCCAGGGAAGAGTTTTCGTTGCCTCCACAATAGGCAGCAAGAAATGCAGGGATCATCACGTCGGATGAGTAGGGATCGATGGTGCCGTTAGCCGGATCGAACGTCTTGCCTGCCAAGGATGTTCCGGCCGGATATGGCACATCCTTATAGCGGGCCTCAAGGCGGTCGCGGAACGTGCCCAGATAGCTGATGAAGCGTTGGAAGGCTTTGCTCTGATAGCCGTTGTCGGCATTGCCGGTGCCTTCAAGGGCAGAGCGGATGCTGATGGTAGTCATTGTAAAGGCTCCCGACTGGGTTACGGGGCTTCCCTCATACATATACAGGATGCTGCGTGCCTTGTTTTGCGTGCGGTTGGCCGTGAGGTCAATCTTCAAGCCCTCTATAGGTTCGAGGGTGGCAGATACCTGAAGGTTGCGGCTGAGGTTGGTGGTTGCAGGCGAAGATGTGCTGTCTGACAACCATCCGCGACTGCGGGCCTTCTCGATATATCCGTCACCCGTGAGTCCGAAAGCAAAGTCAAGACCCGGTGACAGGCCGGCACGGTTGTTCTGACCAAAGAAATCGCCGACGTTGGGCATAAAGCCCGGAAGCGACATGTTGTAGTTGTCGGTATAGCTGATATTAAAGCTCCGGAGCATCATGGCCGTACGTGCAGCATAGCGGGCTATCTTATACCAAGCCCCTTCTTCGCCGGGTTTGACGGCGCGCACCGTGATTTTGATCTTTGCGGTGTCCTTGCTGAGAATCTCGATATTGTTCAGGTTCTTCACCTTGTAGCGTAGGGGATAACGCTTGCCGTCGCGACGAATGGCCGTGACACGTACCTTACGTGACTTCTGGCCGTGGCTGACACTGAATGTCGAATCCTTGAACAATTGAATCTCTTTCTCAAAGAACTTCTTTTCCTTCTTCTTGTCTTTGTCCTTGTCGTCCTTCTTGGTGGAGCCTCCGCGATGTAGGGCAAAATACCTGTTGGTTTCCTTAAGGAAAGGCACTTTGTTGTAGAGGCTTTCCAGGTTAAAGCGACCATTGAGCTTGATGTTTCGCGAGTTGTCGATGGTGTTGCCCATAGGCGAGGTGCGATTGGCCAGCACAGCACCGCGGTTCCAATTGTAGGCTGCATCATAGGAAGCGTCGAGGTTGACCCATTCGAATATGGGGATTTTGTTGATGGGCAGCTTCCACGAAGCATTGAAAGACTGCTGGTAGCGCAGCGGAGTTCCGAAATGCTGTATGCTGTGCCATACGGAATCCTTCCATGCTGTGTATTGGTCGGGATAGAGCTGCTTGTTGATGGGTGTGTAGGGCTCCTGTATCTCTGCGTTGGTGCCCGTTTGCAGGCTCGCGTGGATGTTGTTGGTGATGTCCCAAGTGAGCGACAGCGAGCGGTTCCACAAGAAGTCGCTCGACCATGTGAGCGGCAGAGAAGTATTGGAGAGGTTCTGCATGTCGCGTTCCTGCAGCTCATAGTAGGTGCGCGTAATGTCTGACATGAGGCTCAACGACTGTGGCAGGAAGTTGATTTTCTCGTCTTTCAGAATCTTCCACCAAGGCGATTTGCTCTTGATGCCCTTAAAGGGCTCCAGCGGCTTGTAGACGGGCGAATAGTCGTAGCCTGCGTTGAAGCGCCATGTATCGTTCTTCTCCCAGGCCGTAGTTTCACCGGCCGTGTATTTGTGGCTATGGGCATAGCTGAGCGAGAAGTTGGCGGGATCCCATGGCATAGGGTGGTTTTTGGTGGCAATATCTACACGCAGGTTGCTGAGAGAAAAGTTACGGTCGATGCTGGTAGTCGTCGTGATGTCTTCCAAGGAATCGCGCTCATGCTTGGTAGATAAGGCATCGAGCGCATCATTCAGCCGCATGTCGGTGTCCAAAGGATTGTATTTGGGTGCTGTCTTGCGGTGGTTGTACGAGTAGTAGAGTGGTGCCGTTATCTTGGCTTTCTCCGGGAAGAGCTTGCCCAATTGCACGTTGGTGGTGATGCTGTATTCGTAAAGATTGCTGTTACGCCTTTCATTGATGCCCTGCTCCAAGCCACCGAATCCACTCGTCTCTACATGCCCCGTCATGGCCAGTGTGGCCAGGTCGGACAGCTGCATGTCGAGCTTTGCACGTGCAGCCCAGCCACCTTCGTCGGTATAGTCTTGCAGACGGAGCTCGTTGACCCATACTTCCACACTTTTCACCGAGCGGGCATTGTTGCGCACACCAATCATCATGGTGCGTATCTCTCCTATGGAGGGATTGCCCATCACCGTGATTTTGTTGTTGGGACGGTCGGCATCATATTCCGAGTAGGCCGTGGTGTATGAGGCCAGTCCCAAAGACTTCTGCATGTTGCGATTCTTTTTGGTGGCAGTGAAAACCGACAGGTCGATGTCGAGCATGTTGTCTTCGGGCCATACGGCCTTGCAGTCTGCCAGTGTATAGGTGTCGTACCATTTGGCCGGAGTTACCTTGAGTGGAATCTCATATTCATAGTAGTTGTTCTTGTAGTCCGAGCCAAAACGGATGAAAACACTGGTTTCGTCGCTCTTGAGTGAAGCATCATTGGTCAGTGCATTGGCATGGGCAAACATCTGAATGTGCTTATACTGGCGCAAGTCGAGGCTTGTCTTTTTGTAGACTGCACGGGCATCGCCGGGTGCAAGGTCCTTGACTGTGATGTTGAGTGCCTGCTCATTGTTCTCGCGTAACTGGCTGCCTGCTCTGTCGACATCGCGTGAGACACCCGGCGGCAATACATAGTTGACAGGCGTCTTGTTGTTGTTCTCCTCAAGACTGACGGCCGACACTTCCAGCCGACCCGTGGCATTTTGGGATGCATTGCCGCTCAGTGATTGCTTGTAGCTGCGCCATACGCCTCTGACCAGTTCCAAAGTGCCGAAACGCAAGACAATGGGCTGTGAGAAATTGGTGAGGAACATGCGCATGAAACGTATGCTCGAGAAATCGTTGATGTTGCCTTCTCTCTTTTGATATTCGCGCAGGGGAATCCGGTACAGATACCAGTTTACCGTGGGCTTTTGGCCGTTGCGCAGGGTCACTACCGCCTGACGACGGTCTACAATGTAGCCGGTACCCACATTCATGCTGTCGGGGCTCAAGTGAATGCGATACTGATAATAGTTGTTGTACTCGTTGAGGGTATAGTCTTTGTTGATGTCTTCGGCATCGGGTGTAGTCTTGTAGGCAGTGCTGTAGCGTTCGGGCGAATTTTCAGAATCTACCGAGTTGCCTTCAGGATTATTGATTCTCATGTAGCGCTGCAGGATGGGCGTGCGCTGCGCATCATAGTCAGAGCCGCGGTAATAGTGGTAGTCGTCGCCCGCAGGGTCGGCGGCAATGGAATCGTAGACAGCGGGATCTACCTTGCTGCGGATTTGTTCCAAATAGTTGACATATGTAGGAAACTGCAGCTCTTCTGCACTGGAAAGACCGTTCAAACCTATGTCTTGTCTGGCACGGGCCCCTGAGCTTGTATTGAACGCATAGGTAACTGTTGACTGTGTAGGTATATAGCCCCAAACGCCTTTCTTGTATTGGGTGGTGTCGCCGTTGAGCGGCATTCCACTCTCATAAAACTTATTTCCGTCCTTGAGAATATCCTCACTGATGTCGCCAAGGTTAATGTAGAAGTCACCGCTGAAGTCACCTGCTTGTTCCCGTGTATAGATAAAAGGATCCATCATCCAGAACTCAATGTATTCGATGTTGGCGGTTTCGAAATCGATGCATCCGTTATCTATGGCACGCATCATTCCGCCCCAATGGTCGCGTGGGTGATTGAGCTTGCCGCGTGCATTCAGGTCGGGGTTAAGGTTGTATGGGCCTCGCTCCTCGGGATAATAGGCAAGGTTAAGCACATCGAGAGTAGTCGATTCACCGACTGTAAGTTCTCTGTTGGGAAAAAGCTCGGCACGCGATACTTCACGTACGTAGTGGTTGGACAGCTGTTCTAAATCGCTTTTGATGTGACTCGGTGTCAGTGACGAGCTGCGCCGGGTGAAAAGAGGGTCAATCTTGTACCAGCTCAATAGCGATCTGTTGAACCCGTACTCTATGTTGTTGCTCAGCGTGGCCTCCTTGAACATGAGGGGAGTACTGCTGATAGACCACTCCGAAGGCGTACTTATGTCTATGGGTTGCTTTGTATCCTCAAAGTCATCAAGGTAAGATGCGTTGCTTTGGCTCTGATTATTCTTACCGGTGATGAGCTTGGCAAACTCAGCCGAGAAGTTGATCTGAGAGGGTTCGGTAGCATGTATGAATGGCAGCTTGTCGAGCATGTCGGTGAGCCATTGGCTCTTTTGCTTCCATGACACGTTCAGCCCCAACATCGTATTGTTCAGTGGCTCATTGCCCATCGCCACCTTAGTGGTGAGTGATTGCTCTTTCAAGTGAAGCAGGGTACCGCCTATTTGGAAGTTCTTTGTAAAGTCGTATTCCCAATTCAGTCCGAGCATGGTCTTGCGCTCAAAGGATTCTGCGGTACTTTCCAGACTGACGTTTATCGGCGTTCCTGCATCAAGGATGCTTTGGTTCAAAATGGTGACTTCACCTGTAGCATAATTGACACTGTAGTCACTGTTCTCCATCAATGTGACGCCTCCGGCAGTGACAACCACTGAACCGCGAGGCACATTCATTGCTCCCAGCGAAATGACATTGCCCGATGTGGCCTTGTATTGTCCTGTCAGCACGTATTTGTTCTTCTCAACAATTTGTTGTGCAATGGTGCGTGTCGAGTCGTAGAGTTCTTGAAATTCGTATTTTTCGGCAATGACCTTGTCGCCCAATGCTTTTTCAAGATAGCTGCCGAAAGGTTCAACGGAGGGAAGGTAGACGCGTCCTTGTGTGCGGTCGATGGTATAGCCTTCTACAAAGTCAAAGTATCCGTTGGGATTGGCGTTCATCTTGTTGTCAAGACGATCCATGCCTAAAAGACGCAGCAACGGCTGGTTCTTAAAGCGTTCTTCTGGCAGATAGCTGAGATATACGCCTGTTGTGTCACTCAGATATTTTACATCCAATCTGAAATTGGCTTGTTCTATTGATGTGGCTCCCAAAGAATAGACGTTCTTCATCATGAGCTTCCAGTTTCTCATGGCAGGAGTGTTGGTCGCATTCTTTAAGGCTTTTACATACAGGCAGCTCTTGTTATCGGTTTGGTCGGTTGAAAACTCTCCGACTTGATAAGTCTTTCCCATATAGGTATATTCGTAGGCAACGGCAAGCACCTGGTCGGTTTGAAGGGCCGTTCTTAGTGAAATATAGCCCAAACTCTTGTTGACGGTATATTCGGATGTGTTTAGTTTGCGGGCACTTTCCAGCTTTTCATAGTCCATGCCGCCTTTGAAACCGTTGATGGCTTCAAGTGCCGTTGCTGCAGTATTGATATCGCGTGCCTCGGGATATTGCGTATTGATAGTGGTGTAAAGGTCGTTTGAAGAGTTGGCCGGCTCCTTTCCTCCGGTAGCATGCCACAGCGTATTCATCACATCATGCTCTCCCAAGTCTTCAAAAGCCACAATATTGCGTGTGTTGGTGGTTGTTCCGTTCTTGTTGGTTACCCAGACTTCAATGCGGTTGATGGTAATGCCGCTGTGGATATTTGGCAAGCCTTGCATCCATCTGTCGTAATTGTCGCGGAAGTAATAGGCAAGGAAAAAGTGGCGGTTAGCTTCATAATTGTCTGTTTGTATTTCAAACGTTGTCAATTGTGTGCCGCCGCGTGATGATACTGATTTGGAAACTGATTTCTTTTGTGATGCTACGGCTTGCAATTTCAGCTTTCCGAATTGTAAGTCCGTGCGTACACCGAATAAAGAACTGGCACCTTGAATCAAGCTATTATTGGTGGGCATAGATATGTTGCCGCCTTCAATGAGCTTTACTATTTCGTCCTCTTTCCCTTCATACTGCAGCTTTAAGTTCTTGGAGTCAAAGTCAAAAGTAGATTCTGTATTATAGTTCAAGTTCAGATCCATTTTGTCACCGATTTTTCCTTGCAGGCTCAGGTTGAGCTTTTCGTCAAAGTCGAAGCCAAAAGTCTTGCGTTGTCTGATGGGCAGACTTGGATTGTCTATGCTTCTCATGTTAGCTCCGATTTTCAATTCGGCACTTCCTTGCGTCTTGATTTGCACGCCACCCGGCCCGAAAATCTTTTCAGCTGGTCCTAAGTCGAATTGCATGTCGGTGAAGTCAAATGCCTTTTTATTGCGGTTCTGATACTCTTCGGCATTTTTCTTACGGTAGTAAGCTCTCATCGATTTGCGCAGGCTCCATTGGTTATATTCGTCCTTGCTCATCAGGAATGGAGTACTTAAGTAATTGTCGCCTATTTTCGTACCTATTGCATAACCGCCCTTTTGCTCGTCATATTCAGCTTCAGTCGTTATGTTGTCCGGGTCTCTCAAGTCACCCATGCGTTGGTCTAAGTCTTTTTGGCTTATAGGTGCAGTTTTTTTTATGCCGTAACGTGTTGTGTCATCTTGTTGGGCAGCCGGTCTTGTTTTCTGTGTTGGTAAGCTGGCTGATACGATACTTCCCACGGTCATGCCAATCCATATCAGGATAGGAACAATCGTGGCAGGTCTGAAATATGCAAAGTGCTTTTTATGCAACATCGTTTGCAGGCATTGGATAGTTGTTCCGGTTACAAGATTTTGAGAGCTTGTTTTACGATGGCTTCTACAGGCGTTGTCGGGTCACTTTCCAATATTTTCAATACTGCCTTTTTTGATGGGGCAGGTGCAAATCCCAGCATAGTTAATGCTTCGATGGCTTCGTCTCGGTTAGTGGCCTCAGCAGTGTTGATAATAGAACCAATATGTGGGCTACCTTCAGTATAGGATGATGTTGGCAACTTGTCTTTTAATTCAACGATAACTCGTTGTGCAGTCTTCAGCCCTACGCCTTTGACGCTCTTAAGGGTGCGTTCATCGCCATTGGTGATGATACCGGCAAGTTCGGCCGGGCTGAATGACGATTGCATCATGCGTGCAGTATTTCCACCGATGCCACTAACTGTGATGAGCAGCAGAAATAATTCTCTTTCTTCTTTTGAGCAAAAACCGTAAAGCGTCCATTGGTCTTCGCGGATTTGTTCGTAGATATATAGTTTTACTTCCTTTTTTCCTTGGATGGCCGAAAAGGTATGGAGCGATATGTTGAGAGCATAACCTATGCCATTTGTTTCTATTACGGCCAAGGCTGGTGTCAGTTCAGAGAGAAAACCTTTTATATAGTCTATCATCTTTTGCAGTGTATACAATTTATAAAACGTTGGTTAGGCCTGATTATTGTGTCACATACCGTGTTTTTAAAGACTTCAAAGGTCTGTTTGGTGATAGCTGCTTAAGATTTCCTCTATGTGTGATAACAAAGCTTCTCGCCCTAATCTTTTTGTGGAGCTTACTGTATAGTGAGGCGGGAGTTCTTCCCAAGTGTTTTTCAAAGTATCGAGAAACCTATTTACACTTTTTGGAAAGCTCCCTTTGCGCGATTTGTCGCTCTTCGTAAATACTAACGTGAAAGGTATGCTGTTTTCGCCCAGCCATTGGATGAAATCTAAATCAATTTGTTGAGGAGGCAAATTGCCATCAATGAGCACAAATAAGTTGCACATGTTGTCTCGTCCGGCGATATAACCTTGTATCATGTGCTTGAACCGTTGTTGAATGGACTTGCTACGTTTGGCATATCCATAGCCGGGGAGGTCTACCAAGAACCATTCGTTGTTGATTAGAAAATGATTGATTAAGCAGGTCTTTCCCGGTGTCATGGATGTTTGTGCCAACCGCGAGTTGCCTGTAATCATATTTATCAAACTGCTTTTTCCTACGTTGCTACGTCCGATAAACGCAAATTCAGGCAAATTGCCGGTTGGACATTGTGACAAATTTGCGCTGCTTTTCGTGTATTCGGCTTTATTGATGACTATCATCGTTTCTCCTTTATTTATATGATTTGAACATACAAAGATACTCCTAATTATAATGAATAAGGTGTACAAACAGACTTTTGTATAATCAAAAACGCTTGACTATAACAAAATGTATAATCAAGCGTTTCGAGTAAAACTAGCGGTGCGTACGGGACTCGAACCCGTGACCTCCTGCGTGACAGGCAGGCATTCTAACCGGCTGAACTAACGCACCAAGTTGTTTCTATCAGCGTTTTCTCTCAAACGCGGTGCAAAGGTATGAACATTTTCCTTTCCTTCCAAATTTTCCGGTGATTATTTTGCAAATATTTTTTGGAATATAATGGTGTCGGTGTAGGTGTTGCCGATGTACAGCCAATCTTTTAGCAGGCACGTTTGTTGGTAACCTGCTCGTAAAAAAAGTTTTATGGAAGCTTCGTTAGAAGTGCTGACGTACGAGTAGAGCTGATGCAGGTGTAGAAATTCCTGTACGTATTTTTCCATTAGTTCGAGCACTTCTCTGCCATATCCTTTCTTTTGGTAGTCGCGTGCCAGCACAATCCCGATTTCTGCACGCAGGTGTCGCGGATTGAAGTCTACTATATCAGCCATGCCAGCTACGGTTCCTTCTTCGGTTGATTCTATCATCAGTCTTAGCTGGCCATCTGTATAAATGTCATGGGTTCCTTTGGCAATAAATTGTTTCAGTAAATAGCGTGAGTAGGGTACATTGACCGAACTGATATCCCACAGGGTGGTATCGTTTTCCAATGTATATAACACTTCCAGGTCTTCCGGCTCCATGGCTCTCAGACTTACTCTTTCTCCTTGTAGCAGGTTGGTCTTTATCATATTAAATAGATGTTTTGGCTTGTAATCAGTTGTCCGTATTCAGAATAGTATGTGCCAATCAGCGTATAGCCGTTTTCGGCTTCATTGAAAAGGCGTAGGATGTGTTCTGTAGAATAACTTTCCATATCGTATACGGCAAAGCGGTACTCGTCAGCGTTTATTCCATTACTTGTATGCCCTTGTGGCAAGCTCTTTTCTGTTCCTTCGATGAAATCGGCTTCAAGCTTGAATTTTCTGCACAAATCACGTGCTTGTTCCAACATGGATGCGCATCCGATAAACAGGTATTTCTTTGTATAGGTCTTGGTGAATTTGCGATTTTGCCATTTCGATGTTTTTTGCTGTATCAGCGACCATAGCCCTAACAGGAATATGGCACTTTTTATTGTTAGCGAACAAAGAAATCCGAGATGCCTGTAATGCTTGTTGAAAAAGATGAGCATGGCTTCATAAAACACATAAACGTAGCGGAACGATGTCTTTTCTGTGCTTTCTCCTTTATAGTGGAGTATATTGGTCGGCAAATAGTAGTTTTGGAAACCGGCTTTTGTGATGCGGTATGACAAGTCAATGTCTTCTCCATACATAAAAAAGGTTTCGTCAAAGCCTCCTGTGGTTTTCAATACACGTTGTGGTATCATCATGAATGCCCCTGATACAACATCAATTTTGCAGATTGATTGATTGTCTAAAAAAGACATATAGTAGCGTCCGACGATCTTTGAATGCGGAAACAGCCGTGAAAGGCCGGCCAACTTGCAAAATGATGTGAACGGTGTTGGGAGGCCTCGTCTCGATTCCGGCGCAAATTCACCTGTAGGTTTCAGCATTCTTGTGCCTACCGCTCCGGCATCTTTGTGCGTTTCCATAAAGTTCAGACATGTTTGAAGCGTGTCCTCGGCCAGAAGTGTATCCGGATTCAGAAATAAAACATATTCTCCTTGGCTGCGTTTCAGTGCTTTGTTGTTGGCGCGACCAAATCCCTCATTGTTTTCGTTAGCTATGAAGTGCAACTGAGGATATTCTTCTTTAGGAAAACAGCGGGCTATATGTTCGGCAGTGTTGTCGGCCGAAGCATTGTCAACTACGAATATTTCCGTTTCGTTTTTGTCGGCCGAACGAAATACGGAGCGCAGGCATTGTTCCAGATAATACTTGACATTGTAGCTGACAATGATGACAGACAGTTTCATTTGCTTGAGTTGAAATGTGATACGATATAGCTTTTATAATCGTTTCGTGAAAGCTGGCACATGCTTTGGGCAATGGCTACGCACAGGCTGCACCATATGCAGGATTCTGACAATGACAGGATGGCTGCGGCCAGGCAGCATAGGCTGATGGCTGCTTGCAGAATGTTGCGAAGTGTGCACCAAGTATACAGATAGTCTGTACGTGTCGGAACTTTATGCTGCAGCTTTTTTTTGATGAATGGAATGCGAAACATATTGAATCCGCCAACAATGACGGTGAGGCTTGTAATGAATGATAGAAGCTCGCAAATGTAGGCAACTTCTGTGTTGGAGCTTTTCAAATTGCCAAAGAAGAGCAACAAGACATTGCTTACAATTATTAATGTAATCAGTGCCGCCCATCGGTGCCATATGTTTTTTATGTTGACTGGATGATGCATTTTATTTTTATATGCTGTTTGTTTTAAACGCAGTGCGTCCGGCCAAAGAACGGCCTAAGGCCACTTCGTCTGCATATTCTAAATCATCTCCGGCAGCAACTCCGCGAGCTATCGTAGTCAGTTCTACCGGCAAACTTTCTAAGCGCCGCGCGATATAGAATGCTGTTGTGTCGCCTTCCATTGTGGGGCTTAAGGCCAAGATCACCTCATCTATGTCTCCGCTACTTACGCGTTCTGTGAGAGATTCGATTTCCAGGTCTTTCGGGCCTATGCCGTCTATGGGTGATATGAGACCGCCTAAAACATGATATAATCCACTGAATTGCTGGGTGCTTTCTACAGCCATTACGTCGCGTACATTTTCAACCACGCAGAGCTGTCGGTTGTTACGTTTCGGATTGGAACAGATTTCGCAGGTCTCTGTGTCTGATAGGCCGTGGCATAACTTGCATTTTTTTATGTCATTGCGAAAATGCACCAAAGCTTGGGCAAAAGCTTCTACCTCATGAGGCTCGCGCTTTAGCAGGTGAAGTGCTAATCTCAAGGCTGTCTTGCGACCGATTCCGGGCAATTCGCCCAAAGCCGACACGGCGTGTTCCAACAGTTCCGACGAATAATGTTCTAACATTGTTGTTTGTTGTGTTTCGGAACTACAAATATACGAATAATCATATTTAAAAGAGACATCTCGGCCTTTAACTTTTTGAGATAAGTGTAATACCCAACGAAAAAGTTTGTATCCTGATTGAGAATTGCCTGCCGCCATGTAATGTTTTTGCAATACCAATTTCCAATGAGTCATCATTGTCTTTCTGTTTAAGACCTGATTCTTGTTTTTTTATGGTGCATAGGACGGAGATTGTGCTGTTTTTTGTAATTTCGCGAACAAAATCAAGAATAAATACTTATACCGTTCATAATTATGAGTGTTTCTAACGAAGAAATGGCTTCCAAGGGAAGCAAGAACTTTATAGAGGAAATAGTAGAAGCAGACTTGCGCAAAGGTTTGAATGATGGTCGCCTGCAGACACGTTTCCCACCCGAGCCGAACGGCTACTTGCATATAGGCCACGCCAAGGCAATTTGTATTGATTTCGGCATTGCGCAGCATTATGGCGGCATTTGCAACTTGCGTTTCGACGATACTAATCCGCAAAAAGAGGATACAGAATATGTTGACGCCATCAAGGAAGACATCCAATGGTTGGGATTCAAGTGGGGCAACATATATTATGCATCAGACTACTTTCAGAAATTGTGGGATTTCGCAGTTCGTTTGATCAAAGAAGGCAAGGCCTATATCGACGAGCAGACGAGCGAGCAGATAGCCGCTCAGAAAGGCACTCCGACAGAGCCGGGAACGGCAAGTCCCTATCGCAATCGTCCTATTGAAGAGAGCCTGGAGCTTTTTAACAAGATGAACAGTGGTGAAGTGCCCGAGGGGAGCATGGTGCTGCGTGCAAAAATCGATATGGCCAATCCGAACATGCATTTTCGCGATCCGGTTATTTACCGTATCATTAACCGTGAGCATCATCGAACCGGGAAAAAGTGGAAAGCTTATCCCATGTATGATTTTGCGCATGGCCAAAGTGATTTTTTTGAGGGTGTTACCCATTCAATCTGTACTCTTGAGTTTGTGCCCCATCGCCCGCTATACAATTATTTTATTGATGAGCTGAAGGAAGGCAAAGACCTGGACGACCATCGTCCGCGGCAATACGAGTTCAATCGTTTGAATCTGACTTATACCGTTATGAGCAAACGTAAACTGTTGGCTTTGGTTCAGGAACATTTAGTGTCGGGATGGGACGACCCTCGCATGCCTACTATCTGCGGACTGCGTCGCCGTGGCTATTCACCCGAGGCTGTTCGCAAGTTTATTGATATGATTGGCTATACCAAGTTTGACGCTCTCAACGATTATGCCATGCTTGAAGCTGCTGCCCGCGAAGATTTGAATGCAAGAGCCCTGCGTGTTTCAGCGGTGCTGAATCCGGTCAAACTGATTGTGACCAACTATCCCGAGGGAAAGGAAGAAGAAATGACGGCTGTCAACAATCCCGAAAACGAGGCCGATGGAACTCACCAGATAACTTTCGGCCGCGAATTGTGGATAGAACGTGAAGACTTCATGGAAGATGCTCCGAAAAAGTATTTCCGCATGACTCCCGGCAAGGAAGTTCGTTTGAAAAACGCTTATATAGTAACCTGCACGGGATGTAAGAAAAATTCAGCAGGTGAAGTGGAGGAAATCTATTGCGAATACGATCCGGAAAGCCGCAGCGGATTGCCCGGAGCCGACCGCAAGGTGAAAGGAACGCTCCATTGGGTGAGCTGTTCTCATGCCTGCCGTGCAGAAGTACGTCTGTATGATCGGTTATTCTCCGTAGAAAATCCGTCGGCCGACGAGCGCGATTTTAGAGAACTACTTAATCCCGAAAGTCTGAAAGTGCTGACCAATTGTTATGTAGAGCCCTTTGCAGCAGGATGCAAGCCGTCTGACTATCTGCAATTCCAACGTATAGGTTATTTTACGCCCGACAAGGATACACGCCCCAATCATTTGGTTTTTAACCGCACCGTAGGTCTTAAGGACGCTTGGGCAAAGAAAAACAAATAACCTATGATATTGTTGACTCCCTTTTATCAGACATTATTGGACGATCTGAACTATTTTACGTTGACCATTTTGATGGCCATCGAAAGTTCCGTGTTTCCACTTCCTTCCGAAATTGTAGTGCCGCCGGCCGCCTACATGGCTGCCGAAGGGCGCATGTCAATGACACTCGTGATATTGTTTTCAACACTCGGCTCCATTATCGGAGCTTCTGCCAATTATGTTGTTTCCTACTACGTGGGTCGTCCCGTTATCTACAAATTTGTAGAGAGCCGCATAGGACACATGTTTCTTTTGAACCGAGAAAAAATGGAGGCGGCCGAGAAATATTTCGATCGTAAGGGCGCAATAGCCACGTTGATAGGACGTTTGTTGCCGGGAGTACGCCATGTGATATCCATTCCGGCCGGTCTGAGCCGAATGCATTATGGGCGCTTCGTACTTTATACGGCAATAGGAGCCGCCCTGTGGAATGCCATATTGGCATTGCTGGGCTGGTATCTGCATAGTCTGGTGCCGCTGTCACAGTTGAACGAACAAGTGAAGCTTTACGAACGTCCCATACTTTATGCGTTGGGCGTAATGGTAATAGCCATTGTGGCCTACATAGCATATAAAGGCTTCAAGCACAAGAAATAACGATTCTTATTCAATAAGCATTGTAAAGAGGACAGACCTTTAAGGGCTTGCCCTCTTTAATAATGCTATGGTTTGGAAAATGCTTGCTACGAGTCTGAATTTGCAGCACAAGCCGTCAGATTCGCTCCCTACGAGTGGCCGCAGTTCACCCTTGACGTAGATTTGGTGTGCGGAAACGCTGAAATGCCATGAGCGCGATGGCTGAATATAAAGTGAAGAATCAAAAAGGAAGTATCGTATCGGTGAAATGTGCATAGGGCAAGAAAAAACGGAGGTTTTGCAAAAAAATAGCAGAAATATTTGCTGCGATTCAAAACTTGTTTATACCTTTGTTTCAATAGTAGAGCGGCATTGAATAGCAGGCCTGTCATCAGCATGATAGAAAAACAGATATTGACTAATAGCTTAAAAAGATATTTCGGCTTTGATGTGTTCAAAGGCGATCAGGAGGCTATTATACGCAATGTGCTCGAAGGCAAGGATACATTTGTACTTATGCCGACTGGTGGTGGCAAAAGCCTGTGCTATCAGTTGCCGGCCTTGATGCTCGAAGGGACAGCTATCGTTGTGTCGCCCTTAATAGCATTGATGAAGAACCAAGTAGACGTGATGAGCCACTTGGGTGAAAATGCGGGCATTGCCCATTTTATCAATTCGACGCTGACAAAGACGGCACTGTCTGAAACCAAGAATGATGTGTGCAAAGGTGTAACGAAACTCCTGTATGTAGCTCCCGAAACGCTGACAAAAGAAGAGAATATCAGATTTTTCAAGAAAATAAAGGTATCGTTCTATGCCATAGATGAAGCTCATTGCATCTCAGAGTGGGGGCATGATTTTAGGATGGAATACCGTAAAATACGTCCCGCGATAGATGCCATAGGTCGTGCGCCGATTATTGCATTGACTGCAACAGCCACAGATAAGGTCAAAACAGATATCAAGAAAAACCTCGGCATTCCGTCGGCTCGCGAATTTTGCAGCTCTTTTAACCGTCCCAACCTATATTATGAAGTTCGTCCGAAGACCAAAGATATTGACAAAGAAGTAATAAGGTTTATACGTCAAAATGCGCACAAAAGCGGCATCATCTATTGCCTGAGCCGTAAAAGAGTAGAGCTGTTGGCCGAAGTATTGCAGGCCAACGACATCAAAGCTGCACCTTATCATGCCGGAATGGATGCCTCGTTGCGCGCACAGACGCAAGACGACTTTCTGATGGAACGCATAGATGTGATAGTGGCCACTATAGCTTTCGGAATGGGCATAGACAAGCCCGACGTGAGATATGTATTGCATTATGACATGCCCAAGAGCCTGGAAGGCTATTATCAGGAAACCGGTCGGGCGGGGCGTGACGGAGGTGAAGGCAACTGCATCGCATTCTATTCATACAAAGACCTGCAAAGATTAGAAAAGTTCATGGAAGACAAACCTCTGTCTGAGCAAGACATAGGGCGGCAACTGCTAAAAGAAACGGCAACCTATGCCGAGTCGTCCGTGTGTAGACGCAAACTGTTACTGCATTATTT
>CAKRYD010000030.1 GCA_934426255.1 uncultured Bacteroidaceae bacterium
AAAGAAGATAATTGTGGAATGTGTGACAACTGTATAAATCCAAAAGAAAAGGTGGAAGCAAAAGATAAGTTATGTAAAGTAATAGAGATAGTATTAGCCATTAAGGAAAACTTTGACGAAGATTTCGTGATGAACATCATCATGGGGCGTGAAACAGAAGAAGTAATGGCACAGAAGTTCGACGAACTCGAATCGTTTGGCATCGGTGAGGACGAAGACGAAAAGGTTTGGACTTCCGTTTTGCGTCAAGCCGTGCTGACAGGCTATCTTGAAAAAGATATTGAAAACTCAGGCGCATTGAAAGTAACGTCGCAAGGTGCCAAATTTCTGAAAAACCCCGTCTCGTTCAAAATAACGGTAGACAACGACTTTGATGGAGAAGATATAGATGTCCCGTTAGATACAACGGCTTCCGGAGCGGTAGACCCTGTCCTTTTCCAAATGCTAAAAGACCTGCGTAAACGGCTGTCGAAAGAACTTGACGTACCTCCTTACGTAATATTCCAAGATCCTTCGTTGGAGGCCATGTCAACCAATTATCCCGAAACCATAGAAGAATTACAAAATATCCCCGGAGTTGGCGCAGGAAAGGCAAAACGTTACGGGCAAGCCTTTTGTGACTTGATAAAACGCCATTGCCAGGAAAACGAGATTGAGCGTCCCGAGGACTTGCGCATCCGTACCGTGGCCAATAAGTCGAAGCTAAAAGTGAGCATCATCCATAGCATAGACAGAAAGGTCGCCCTTGACGATATTGCCGAAGTAAACGGATTAGACTTTGACGAATTGCTCGAAGAAATCGAGGCCATCGTATATTCCGGCACAAAAATCAACATTGATTACTTCCTGAACGAAGTTATGGACGAAGATCGATTGGCAGAAATATACGAATATTTCCAAGAATCCGAAACAGACAACCTGGATGACGCGGTGGAAGAACTCGGCAACGATTACTCGGAAGAAGAAATCCGACTCGTGCGCATCAAATTCATTTCCGATATGGCCAATTAGCCCTGCAGGCTCAAGCAACAGGCTGGAAACGCAAAAAGAAAAATGACGAAGCAAAAACTCTTGCCACTGTTGACGGCAACATCCCTATTGGCAACAGGAGGATTGCTTATAGGAGGTTACTTCCCCGGCGGCATCATCGCACGCTTTAGCCACCGTACTTACCAGCTGGCGTTGCTCGCATTGTCTTTGATTGATATAAATCTGCTGCTGTTGCTTTTCAACAACTGCGGCCGCAGAAAAAAAACAAACAAGGATAGCTCCGTTGATTCCGGCCGACGCAGCTTTCTCACCTGGTCATCGGGCATAGCGCAAAACAAGACCGTAGACGCAGTAAAGCAAAAGATGGATAAAGGAATTGCGGCAGTAACAAAAAAACGCAATCCGAAAAGCCGGAATCCCTTAGTGCCGGCAGGAGCACACACGTGGGAGCATTACAAAAATGCATGTGACGTATGTCAGAAGTGTGTGGAAACATGTCCGCAAAAAGTGCTGAAGCCCTCCTTGGCTTATGCAAACTTCATGCTTCCCGAGCTGGACTTTCGCAACTCATACTGTCACGTGGATTGTGTAAAGTGCAACGAAGTCTGTCCTACAGGGGCACTCGAAAAAATAACGCCCGAAGAAAAAGCGGGCATCCAAATAGGTTATGCAGTATGGCTGCGTGAAAATTGCCTTGTCATTGACGGTAAAGAATGCAGCAGCTGCGAAAAATCATGCCCGAACGGTAGCATAGAAATGATAGCCTCAGGGCGGTTCAAAATACCGCTAATAAATACCGGAACATGCCTCGGGTGCGGTGCTTGTCAGGCCGCGTGCCCGGCTACGCCCCTTAAGGCTATATTTGTAGAGGCTCAGCAGACTCATCGCTACAGGTGAAGTACTCGGACGAAGGCAAAAGAATGATAATAACACAATACAATTAAATTAAAAAAGATTACTTATGTTACAACTGTTGTTTTTAGGCGGTTTAGGCTTGCAAGAAATCCTGATAATCGCATTTATTGTTTTACTTCTCTTTGGAGGAAAGAAAATTCCCGAACTGATGAAAGGACTTGGCAAGGGTGTTCGCAGTTTCAAGGACGGAGTGAGCAGCATTGAGGAAGATACAAAGAAAGAATTGGACAATATTGATCAGCCTCAACAGAAAGACAAGTAATGGACGCTCCGGAACATGACATAAATGCGACCTTTTGGGAGCATTTGGATGCGCTCCGCTCTGTCATTATCCATATAGTCATCGCCGTTTTGGTGATGACTGTCGTGGCGTTTTGCTTCAAAGAATTGCTCTTCGAGGTGGTGCTTGCACCGAAGTACGATGATTTCATCACTTACCGCATGATGAGACATCTTAGCGAGTATGTAGGTCTTGCGTCGATTGCTCCCGATTCATTCAATGTGGAGCTAATCAACACAGGCATGGCATCACAGTTCCTCATTCATGTGAAGATGGCTTTTCTGATGGCTGTTCTTTTGGTTTCACCGTATATTCTGTATGCTATCTTTGCCTTTGTTTCACCGGCTCTTTATAGGAATGAGCGCCGTTATTCTGTGCGTTTTATCGTTGGAGGCTACTTTATGTTTATCATGGGTGTGCTTTTGAGTTATATCCTGATATTTCCTCTGACGTTTCGCTTCCTTGGAACTTATCAGGTGAGCAATGATGTGAAGAATCTTATTTCTTTGGATTCGTATATAGATACGATGATGATGCTTAATCTTATGATGGGAATTCTTTTCGAATTGCCTATTTTAAGTTGGCTTTTTGCCAAGTTCGGCATCTTGAAGCCTGATTATATGACGCAATACAGGCGTCACGCCATTGTGGTGATTTTGATTATTGCCGCAATAATTACGCCGACAAGCGATGCGTTTACTCTCACATTGGTTTCGCTTCCTATTTACTTGCTTTATGAACTGAGTATTATAATAGTAAAGTATACATATAAGCCACGAGTTGAAAGTGACGATGAGGAGGATGGCGATGACGGGGCTTTGCCAGTCAAAGCTTCACCGGATGCAGGCTCCGACTTGGCTTTGGAAAAGAAATGACTCCATGGAGAGAGCATTAATAAAGGACAAGAAATGGTTTTTGTGCCGTTTCTTGTCCTTTAAAGCATATATATGCTTTCTGACTATGTTACAGGTTTTTGGGCGCTTTGTCGTTGGCTAATTGGAAAATGTAGTAGACGTAAGGCTTTTTGACTATTTGCGAAAAGACTTGGGTGTATTTCCGTTTTACCTTTATTTCCTCTTCTTCTGACTTCCAATGGTTGTCCAACAGTTCTTGCGCCTGTGCCGGTGTTAGTTGCCGTTTGTCAATTTGTGCTCTGTATTTATCTTTTAGGTCGTTATAGATGTCTCTTGCCGCGTGCCATTCTTTGAGGTATGCGTAAAAGGCCGGTGAGAACTTGCTTTCGAGCTGCTTGCTCATTTTCAGTCCTTTTACTACGTGGTGATACCGCCAATGATCTTTCTTAGATTGTGCTTTCAGCACTTGTCCTGTTGCAGCCATTATGGCTATGGCTATCAATAGGGAGGTGGTGTATTTATTTTTCATGCGTAGGAGTTTTATAATTAAAAAGAGTTGGCCTGTAAGCCGGGTTCTGTGTTCCTTTTTAAGAGGAATGCCTGTCATTTATCTACGCCCAAGGTTGCCCCGGGGCTCTATCGTTCTACCCTCCGATGCACTGATGTTTGAGCGGGCCGCTCTCAAGCACCGGTTTACTTGAACTTTCAACGCCCGTAACGCACGCCCCGCGACATCACTGCCGGGTCGGTGAGCTCTTACCTCGCCTTCTCACCCTTACCTTTGCCGTTGAAAGCTAAGGCGGTTGTTTTCTTCTACGTTATGTTACCCTCGCGGATATCTTCCCGTTAGGAAGTGGGCTGCCCTGTGTTGCCCGGACTTTCCTCTTGCTCCTGATGTGGACAAGCGACAAGCCGGCCAGCTCTTATATGTGGGGCAAAAGTACGATTTTTATATTGATTGTCATTGCTTTTTTGTATTTTTGAAGCCAAATAACCAATCCTTATGATGATGAAGAGACTTTGTTTTCGTTTTTTATTGTTGCTTTTGCCATGTTGTATGGCTATTTCGTTACCATCGGCGGGTCAATCGGTTTACGAACCGGCTACGGAGAATCTGACGGCGCGCAAGGAGTTTGAGGCAGATCGTTTCGGCATTTTCTTGCATTGGGGCATTTATGCCGAGTATGCTCAGGGTGAGTGGTATCTTGAGTTTGGAAAGCTCAGGAATTCTGAGTATTCCAAGGCTGCCGATTGCTTTTATCCGGTGCGTTTTGATGCTCGTCGCTGGGTTCGCTCTTTTAAGGAAGCGGGTGCCAGGTATATTTGTATTACTGCGCGCCATCATGACGGTTTTTCGATGTTCAAGACTTCGGCTTCTCCCTATAATATTGTGGATGCCACTCCGTTTCGCCGTGATGTGCTGGCTGAGTTGGCCGAGGCTTGCAAGGAAGGGGGCATCAAGTTGCATTTTTATTATTCTCTTCTCGATTGGGTGCGCGAGGACTATCCTATAGGAAAGTCCGGTCGCCATACGGGGCGTATGGGCAATAAGGCTGATTATAATGCGTATTTTGATTTTATGAAATGCCAAATCAAGGAATTACTGACCAATTATGGCGATGTGCGCGCCCTTTGGTTTGACGGGTATTGGGATCATGCCGGTGAGCAGCCTGCTTTTGACTGGCGTATGCCTGAACTTTACCGTTATATTCATTCTTTGCGGCCGGCGTGTCTGATTGGTAATAATCATCATATATCGCCAATTTCAGGTGAAGATTTCCAGATGTTTGAGCGCGACCTTCCCGGTGAAAACAAAGCCGGTTTTTCCGGACAGGCTGTGAGCCGTTTGCCGCTTGAAATGTGTCAGACGATGAATGGTATGTGGGGCTATAAAGTTGCCGACCTGAACTATAAGTCTGTAAAGGAGTTGGTGCGGCTTCTTGTGCGTGCGGCGGCAAAAGGCTCTAATTTGCTGCTCAATATCGGGCCGCGACCCAACGGCGAATTGCCTGACCTTTCGATTGACAGGCTTAAAGGTATCGGACAGTGGATGAAACGCTATGGTGAGACTATCTATGGCACTCAAGCCGGTTGCGTGGATGCGCAGGAGTGGGGCGTTTCCACCCAAAAGGATGCACGATTGTTTCTGCATGTCATGTCGTCGGAGCCGCGGCAGGTACTCGTCCCGTTGAAACAAAAGGTGAAAGGAGTCGTTGAGTTTCTGTCAGGAAAAAAGTTGTCGTATAAGCAGCAAAAAGATGGCTCTTTGCTTATTACATTGCCTGAGCGAGGTGATGAAATCGATTATGTCATAACTGTAACTTTGAAGAAGTAGCAAGCGCCAATTTATCCCTAAACGTCCGACAGGCTGCACCGCGATATTAGTGGTGCAGCCTGTCGGACGTTTAAATCTGTTTTTGCCTAAAGTCTGTTACTGTTTTATAGCGTTGCCCAAGCTGCTGAGGATGGCATTTGCTCTATCGATGGTATACTTGCGAAACTTTCCGGAATCTTTTTTGAGCTCTTTTCCATCGTTTTTCAGTGCATATTCATCGGTAATCCATTTTTCGGCTTTCAGCCCTTGTGCATCTTCGTAGTTGTAGACGATGTCTTGTATTTTTGCGTATGCCTTTCCGTCGCTATATTCCATGAGGATGCGATAGCTCATTTCTGCCGCATCGGTTGACCATTTCCTTTTCTTAAAATAAATGGTTTCACGGACGTTGGCCACTATGCGTTGGTTTTGTTCCGACTGCATGGTTATTTTTGAATACTTGTCGTGCCCTGAGTCTTTTACCAACTGGTTGGCAAAAGCCAGCATTTTGGTGAAGAGTTGTGCCTTGCTCATCCCGGGTGCATCAAAGGTCTTGTCGAAAGTGACAAGGCCGTCTTTTACTACCACGCTTCCTTTCAGGTAATTCTTTGCAGCGTTTTTCTGCGCAGATATAGTGGTGGCAATCAGGCAGAGCAATAAGAATAGTAGCTTTTTCATAAATGAATGGATTTGAATATATGGACAAAGGTAAGCAAAATATTTCCGACTGCCTATATCAGTCCTTAAATTCTCAAGGCATAAGTTTGTTTTTTTCGCCCACGTTTTCTAAATTGCAGCCCGTTCCTTTTGGCACGGGGTGGCTGAATAGCGAAAAACCGCCTGTTTTGTATGGCGGGTTGCGATTAAAGGCGTATTTTTGTAGTCTTCTAATTTGATTCGTAATGAAACCTATTATCATAGCAGGTCCGTGTGTCATAGAGTCGGCCGGTTTGTTAGTCGAAGTGGCAACGGAATTGGTGCGTCTTAATCGAAAATTCGGTACGGACATTGTTTTTAAGGCATCTTTCGACAAGGCCAATCGTACCTCCTTGTCGTCTTTTCGCGGTCCGGGCCTTGAGCGTGGTTTGCAGATGCTGGCCGATGTAAAAGAACGCTTCGGGCTGCGCATACTGACCGATATCCATGAGAGTTATCAGGCTGCTCCGGCAGCCGAAGTGGCCGACATATTGCAGATTCCGGCGTTTTTGTGCCGCCAGACCGATTTGCTAGTAGCCGCAGCGGCTACGGGTCGGGTGGTAAACATTAAAAAAGCGCAGTTTTTGTCGGGAGATGACATGAGATACCCAGTAGACAAAGTGCGTCAGAGTGGCGGCAACGAAGTTTGGCTTACAGAGAGGGGCAATTCGTTTGGCTATAATAACCTCGTTGTTGATTTCAGAAATATTCCGGTGATGAAACATTTTACGCCTCATGTGATTATGGACTGTACACACAGTGTGCAGCGTCCCGGCGGCTTGGGAGGAGCAACGGGTGGCAATCGCGAATATATTCCTTCAATGGCATTGGCCGCTAAAGCGTTCGGCGCTACGGGTTATTTCTTTGAAGTGCATCCGCAGCCCGACAAAGGATTGAGTGACGGCCCCAATATGTTGGAACTGTCTAAGTTGGAACAAACAATATCGCAGTTGTTATGAGCAAGTGGAAAGAAAGAGCTGCGCAGTGCCTTCGTGATGAAGCCCAGGCTTTGTTGGATGCCATTCCCGAGTTGGATGAAAACCTTGACAAGGCCATCGCCCTCATACTCGGCTGCAAGGGAAAAGTGGTTGTCACCGGTGTGGGCAAAAGTGGACATATAGGAGCTAAGATAGCTGCCACATTGAGTAGCACGGGCACACCGAGTTTCTATGTCAGTCCTTTGGATCTGTATCATGGTGACTTGGGTGTGATTATGCCCGGTGACATAGTGATAGCCATTTCTAATTCGGGACAGACCGATGAGCTGCTCCGCATAATACCCAACCTCCTGGATCGCGGCATACCCGTGATTGGCATTAGCAACAACCGCAAATCATTGTTGGCCAAGTATTCGCAAGCTCATCTCTACCTGAATGTCAGAAGAGAAGCAACTCCATTGGGGTTGGCTCCCACAAGTTCTACTACGGTTACGCTGGCTTTGGGTGATGCCTTGGCCTGTTGCCTCGAAGAAGCACGTCAGTTTAGTGCTGCCGATTTTGCCCGTTTTCACCCCGGAGGAGCATTGGGACGGCGACTGCTGACAAAAGCTTGCGACGTGATGATCAAGGAAAACCTGCCTGTGGCACCACCCGATATGAAGCTCGGCGAAGCCGTCACATTGGTGAGCAAAGGGCGTTTGGGCATTTGTGTAGCTTTGTGCGAGGAGCATGTGGCAGGAATCGTGACAGACGGTGACATACGCCGCGCGATGGAAAATTCGCAAAGCAGGTTTTTCGAACTGACCGTTGGGGACATTATGACCGTCAATCCCAAGAAAGTGTCTCCTGAGACACGTATATCTGATATTGACCGCATTTTAAATTCCAACAAGATACATTGCGTATTGGTAGTTGACGATGAAGACCGCCTGTTGGGTATTGTCGATTCATTCAGCGTGGCGATTTAGAA
This sequence comes from uncultured Bacteroidaceae bacterium, assembly GCA_934426255.1. Lineage (GTDB taxonomy): Bacteria > Bacteroidota > Bacteroidia > Bacteroidales > Bacteroidaceae > UBA6382. Next base: position 7,958 of record CAKRYD010000030.1, read on the forward strand.
CAATGAAAAGACATTGGCAGTTTTCCTGTCTGCTATCGCTTGCGCTTTGCCTGCCGGCACAGGCCGACAACATGGCAACGTTAAAGCGCACGCTTGAAGCTGATGGCATCAGTTTTACGGACAATAATCGCATGGTGGTCTTTGACAACGGTCATGATAAGTTTGAAGACTTGTTTAAAGCCGTGGCTCAGGCTCGGTCGTCCATCCATATGGAATATTTCAATTTCCGTGACGACTCGATAGCCAATGCATTGTTTGATTTACTGGCCAAAAAAGTAAAAGAAGGCGTTGAAGTGCGCTTGCTGTATGATGCTTTTGGCAACGCCTCGAACAACCGCCCCATCAGGCGACGCAAGCTTAAGGAAATACGGGCAACAGGCATCCGCATATATCCATTCGATCCTATCCGATTTCCATGGGTGAACCATATCATACCGCGCGACCACCGGAAAATCGTTGTCATAGATGGAAAATCGGCCTATTCGGGCGGAATGAATGTTGCCGATTACTACATAAAAGGGAAAAAAGAATTCGGAGGCTGGCATGACATACATTACCGCATCGAAGGGGATGCTGTGGCAGCCTATCAATCCATATTCTTGAGGATTTGGAAAGAAACCACAGGCGAAGATGTCAGTGGGGCAGGATATTATCCCGGTGAGTCATACGAGTGGAAAGCCTTGAAAGGCCTGCGTCGCGACACATCACTAACTGCCGGACGAAAACTGGTAGGCATTGTAAATAGAGAGCCGCATACATCACCGAAAATTATTCGCAAGACATTTGTAAGCCTCATCAACTCGGCCACTCGTTCCATCAAGATAATCAATCCCTACTTTACGCTGAATCGCCCCATAGCACGGGCATTGCGTCAGGCCGTAAGCAGAGGAGTCAATGTCGAAATCATGGTGTCGGAGAAAAGTGACATTCCAATAACGCCTCGTATCGTGGAATATCAGGCACGACGCATGATGAAAGCAGGCGCAAAAGTCTTTTTCTATCAAGGAGGCTTTCATCACAGCAAAATCATGATGATTGACGACTCTTGTAGCTATGCAGGTTCGGCCAACTTGGATAGTCGCAGCCTTCGTTGCGATTATGAATGCAATGTGGTCGTTTTTGACGCTGCAACTACCCATGAACTGCAACGCATCTTTGTGCGCGATCGTGACAACCACAGTGTGCGCCTGACAGATGATTATTGGAAACGCCGCACGGCTATTAAAAATTTCCAATCGTGGCTCTGCAATTTCTTATCACCGTTTGTTTGATAAACGGAAATAGGCAATAAGAAAGCAGCGTTTCCTTTTGAGAAACGCTGCTTTCTTATTGTGATGAATGCTTTACACTATTCAATCTTACGGGATCCGTCACCAATTACAACATCGATGATGACAGGCTTTTTGCCGAATTTCTTTTTGAATTCTTCTACTGCAACCTTTACAAAATTGTCGTAAAGCTCATCGCTGACAAGATTGATGGTGCAGCCGCCGAAGCCTCCACCCATGATGCGGCTACCGGTAACGCCTTGCTGCTTGGCAATGTCGTTAAGGAAGTCGAGCTCTTCGCAAGAAACTTCATATTCCTTGCTCAGTCCATAGTGGGTCTCGTACATCATCTGACCAACCGATTCGTAATCGTCATGCTCAAGGGCATCGCAAACAGCCAATACACGTTCACGTTCGCCGATTACGTAATGAGCACGCATGGCATCTTCTTCACTAACTACTGAGCGTACTTCATCAAGCATCTCATAAGTCGCATCGCGCAGACTCTTTACTTCCGGATGCAACTTATTGATTGCTGCCGCAACGTTTTCACAACTTTTGCGTCGGTCGTTGTAAGGTGAACCTACAAGCTCGTGCTTCACACATGAATTGACAAGCACAAGGCGGTAGCCTTTCGGATGCCATGGGAAGTAGGAAAACTCACCACTGCGGCAGTCGAGGCGCATCAGATAGCCTGCTTTTCCAAACACACTGGCAAATTGATCCATAATGCCACAGTTGCAACCTACATATTTATGTTCTGTACGCTGTCCGACACGAGCCAATTCCATCTTCTCGATTTTATTGTCTCCAAACATGTCGTTGAGAGCAAAAGCATATGTGCTCTCAAGTGCTGCCGATGATGACATACCGGCACCAAGAGGAACATCTCCCGAGAATGCTGTGTTGAAACCTTCAACCGGAACACCAAGAGCCATCATTTCGCGGCACACGCCGAAAATATAACGAGCCCATGTTGCCTTAGGACCGGCTTCATCATCAAGCGAAAATTCAACATAATCTTTCAGGTCAATGGAATATGCACGGACTTTGCGTGTTCCGTTGGCTTTTATCTCGGCCATGATGCCTTGCTGCACGGCTCCCGGAAAAACAAAACCGTCGTTATAATCTGTATGTTCTCCTATGAGATTAATGCGTCCGGGCGATGCATATATAGAACCGGTCGTGCCATCGAAATGTTCAATGAAACGGCTTCTTACGTCATCTGTCTTTAAGTTCATAATAGCTAAGTTAAGAGTTAATATTGAGGAAGTTTTTTAGTGAGTCTGTCTATTTTTCCGAGTCTGCCGTTTTGCTGACGCGGCTGCCAATAAGAGCGTAGAACAGTATGTATGCGGCACAGATAAGAACTACGAGATAACTGGTGAGGAAGCTGCCAGTAAGGTCGGCAACCCATCCCTGAAGAGGAACGAGAATTGCACCACCAAAAACCATCGTCATAAACATACCGCTGGCAAATTCGGTATATTTACCAAGACCCTCAACAGCCATATTGAAGATGCCACCCCACATGACAGAGGTGCAAAGGCCACCAAGAACAAGGAAAAGAATACCTACAGGAACTTGTGCCGTTGTGAATGAACCGGTTGAACCTTCAAATCCGGCGATGGATACAAGTGTATCGGTTGGTGCAAACATTCCAATCAAAACAAAGATGATGACAACGGATGCCAAAACTGTAACTTGAGTACGGCTGGAAACCTTGCCACCAATCAAGCCACCGACGAAACGGCCACAAAGCATCAGCAACCAATATACGCCCGCAATAGTAGCTGCGATACCAGCATCCATGCCAAAGCCGGGAGCAAGGCCATCTGCAACTTCTTTCGGGGTAGACAAATACTGAAGTACATAGGTGGGAAGACCAACCTCAACACCCAAATAAAGGAAAATGGCAAGGATACCAAGATTGAAATGACGGTATTTGAAAGCACCGGTAGTCGCTTTCTCGTCTCCTTTTGTTGCAACACTTGGCTCGGGAATCTTAGCAATTGCTAAAACAACAAATACGATGGCAAAAATAGCCAATGCAATGAACAGCGCAGGTGTAGCATTACTGATTTGAGCCTTGCTGACATCTCCAATCATTGCACCAACCAAAATGGTAACGGCTGTTGCAGCTAATGAATTACAAACACCTCCGAATTGGATGAGCTGATTACCTTTATTGCCACCGCCACCGAGAGTATTCAACATCGGGTTAACAACACAGTTAAGCATACACATGCAGAATCCTGCAATGAAAGCACCTATCAAATAAACGGGAAAGCTCTGAACACTGTCCCAACCAGAAACGTATTCCAAGAATACACCGGTAAATCCGATAGCAATAGCGAGGAGAGCAGTCTTTTTATATCCGATCTTTTTTAAAAGGAGCCCCGAAGGAATACCCATGACCAGGTAGGCAAAGAAATTAGCAAAGTTGCCTAACTGTGCCTCGAAATTGGACACATGAAATTGATTCTTGACAATGACGCCCATTGGGTTGCAAAGATTGGTTACGAATGCAATCATTGCAAACAGCAAGAACATCATGATAATAGGAATTACATTTGATTTGTTTGAATTACTCATAAACTTTAGTATTTAAATTGTTTGTATTTTCAGTTCTGTTATTCTACGCCGAATTTGTACATGGTCTTTTGGCGATAAATCTCTCCCGGGCAAAGCTCAACGGAAGGGAAATAAGGATGGTTAGGCGAATCGGGGAAATGTTGTGCCTCAAAACAAAGGGCACTACGTCGAGGGAATGTCGCTCCATTTTGGCCGGGAAAACCTGTTGCCCAATTGTCAGAATAAAATTGTAGACCTGGTTCAGTTGTATATACTTCCATTGTGCGGCCACTCTTTGGCTCAACGATTTTTGCTGCAAAGCTGAATTCGCCGGGCTCTTTTTTGTTAAGTACGAAGCAATGGTCATATCCGGCTCCGTTTTTGGTCTGTTCGTTATCAGCATCAATGCGCTCGCCGACAACATGAGGAGTCGTGAAATCAAAAGGCGTTCCTTTGACACTCCGAACTTCGCCTGTAGGAATGGAGGTTTCGTCTATGGGGATATAAAAGTTTGCATTGATAGTGCAAATGGTGTCCATGGCAGATGGTGTTGGATTGGCAATGCCAGCCAATGAGAAAAAGCCGTGGCTAGTCATATTAACGATAGTCTTCTTGTCTGTTGTACCTTCGTAATCAATGACAAGTTCATCATCATTTGTCCAAGTGTACAGAACATTCATAGTAAGATTACCGGGAAAGCCTTCTTCACCATCTGTAGAAACATATTTTAGTGCAAGGGACTGCTCGTTTATTTGTTTGGCATCCCAAACTCTGGCGTGAAAGCCTGTTGGTCCTCCATGTAGGTGGTTGGGACCATTGTTGATAGCAAGAAGATATTCTTCATTGTCTAAAAAGAATTTTCCCCGGCAAATTCGGTTGCCGTAACGGCCAACTAAAGTGCTGAGGAAAGGTTCCGGACTATTGATTACACCTTCAATGCTGTCATGCCCTTGGATTACGTTTGCTAATGTGCCTTTTTTGTCAGGTACCATAATACCAACCAAGGCACCGCCATAGTTTGTGACTGCTACTTCATGGCCTTTTTTGTTCTTGAGAATATAGAGGGCAGTTTTTTTGCCTTCAATCTCTTTTTCAAAGGCTTGTGGAGACAGACCGCAAATGTTGTTCTTTATTTCTTCTTTCATCATTTCTCTTTTAAGCTTATTGATAAATTGAGATTGCAAATATACTCAATCGAATCAAGTTTGCAAAAAAAAGAACGGGAAAAAATCAGTTTTTGGATAAAAAAGAGAGAAAATCGGCTACAATGTAGCTGCTGCCTCCAACAAAGATAAAGTCATTATCAACTGCATCGCTAAGTGCAGCTTGATAAGCTTCTTTTACATTCTGATAGCAGTTCCCTTTTAAATCAAATTGTTCTGCTATTTGTTGCAGCATTGTTTCGTCAAGGGCGCGTTTGATGTTCGCTTTGGTAAAATAATAAATAGCATTCTTTGGCAATAAAGTTAGCACGGCACGAATATCCTTGTCACTTACCATGCCAAGTACAATGCGAAGTCTTGCGTATTTTTGCGCTTTAAGCTGCTTGCTGATATAAATGAAACCGCCTTCGTTATGTCCAGTGTCGCATATGACGGTTGGTCGGTCGCATATCTTTTGCCAACGTCCTAATAAACCTGTTAACTTGCATACATTGGCAAATCCCGAATGTATGTTTTCATCAGTGATTCTCAAACCTATTTTGCGGAGTTCAATAATAGCATGGATTAAAGTATTCGTGTTCTTTTCTTGACAGAGTCCGCCAAGTTCTCCATGCAAATTGCCCAATAATAAAGTTTTGTAGTCGCGACTTCCATCTTTGCAGTTACTTGTCGATTCTACAATTTGAGGATGATCTTCTGCGAACACTATGTGAGCATTGGCTCTCAGGGCCGCTTGCTCAAATACAGGATGGGTTTCTGCTGTGGTTTCTCCTATTATTATAGGAATCCCATCTTTGATGATTCCAGCCTTTTCTTTTGCAATTTGTTCCAATGTATTGCCTAAGAATTGCATGTGGTCGAGACTGATATTTGTAATAATTGATAGAATGGGGCGTATAATGTTTGTACAATCGAGTCGGCCACCCAATCCTGTCTCTATTACTGCAATATCGACTTTCTCGTCTTTAAAATACTTGAAAGCTAATGCTGTTGTTAGTTCGAAAAAGGAGGGATGCAGTGGCTCGAAAAAACTTTTTTCTTGTTCAACGAATTCTGTAACATAATCCTCGGGCAAAGGTTGCCCATTGATGCGAATCCTTTCTCTGAAGCTTTTAAGATGAGGCGATGTATATAATCCTGTGCGCAACCCTGCGGCTTGTAATATGGCAGCTAAAGTATGTGCACAAGAACCTTTTCCGTTTGTTCCTGCGATATGTATTGTCCGATAAGCTTTGTGGGGATGGCCAAAATGTGCATCTAGGGCTTGTGTATTGTATAGACCCTCTTTATAACCGCCTTTTCCTATGTTTTGGAAAAGAGGCGCACTATTGTATAGATACTCGATTGTTTCTTCGTAATTCACTTAGTCAAAGAATGTCTTGAACTTTTGAAAGATTTTTGTCCTTAACGATTCGTTTGGAACTATATTTTCGTTGGCTTTGATTGCTTCAAAGTGTTTCTTTTCTTCTGGCGAAAGTTTTTCAGGAATGTATACGCTGATTTTTACTACTAAGTCTCCATTACCGCTCCCATATCCTTTAATGGCCGGGAGGCCTTTACCACGAAGACGTAGAACCTTTCCCGGTTGGGTGCCTGGCTCGATTTTAATTCGCGCTTTTCCATCAAGAGTGGGAATCGTTACTGTGTCACCTAAAGTGGCCTGTGGTACAGAAAGAAGCAGATTGTAGATTAAATCGTTGTCATCTCTGATAAATGTTTTGTCATCTTGTTCTTCAATGATTACTTGTATATCGCCGGGGATGCCGTTGTGCCTTCCTGCATTTCCTTTTCCCGGAATATTAATAATCATGTTGTCACCAACGCCTGCCGGAATGTTAATATCTACGACTTCTTCACCGCGCACAACGCCTTCTCCCTGGCAATGAGGGCACTTGTTTTTGATAATTTGGCCTTCTCCATGGCACGTGGGGCATACGCTTTGAGTTTGCATCATGCCGAACAAGCTTTGGCGTACCTTGTTTATGTAGCCCGTTCCATGACAATCGGGGCAAGTTGTCTTTTGTGAGCCATTTTCACATCCGCTTCCATGACAGTCGGGACATGCTATGTATTTTTTTACCTTTATTTTTTTTGTAACGCCAGTACTTATCTCTTGTAGCGTCAGCTTCATTCGTATTCGCAAGTCGCTTCCTCTGAATTGTGGCGGATTTGCTTGGGCTCGATTGCTGTAGTTGCCTCCAAATCCGCTGAATCCGTGTCCACCGAATATGTCTCCGAACATCGAAAAGATGTCATCCATATTCATTCCTTGCCCACTGAATCCAGCGTTGCCATTTACACCTTCCGGCCCGAATTGGTCATAACGAGCACGTTTGTTTGCATCATGTAATACATCGTAGGCTTCGGCGGCTTCTTTAAACTTTTCTTCAGCCTCCTTATTGTCGGGATTCCGATCCGGATGATATTTTATGGCTAACTTTTTGTATGCTATCTTGATTTCTTCCTCTGTTGCGTTTTTTGCTACGCCAAGTACTTCGTAATAGTCTCTTTTGGACATTGTTGCTTATTTCAGTGTGTGTGCCAATTCTTTTTTTATTGTCCGATTGCTACCTTTGCATGACGTATAACTTTGTCGTTCAGCGTGTAGCCTGTTTGTACGCAGTCCAATACCTTTCCTTTTTGTTCGGATGATTGAGCCGGAACCATTGCGATAGCTTCGTGGTAGTCTGTGTCAAAATCTTTGTTATTGGTTTCTATTTTCTTAAGTCCTTGCGATTCTAATGCTTTTTGCAATTTTTGGAATACAAGTTTCAAACCTTCTTTCAACGCTTCTACGTCATCAGACTTTTCAATGTTTTGGGCAGCTCTTTCCATGTCGTCCAAGATGGGAAGTAAGGTAGTAATCACTTTCTCACCTCCGTTTAGGATCAGCTCAGATTTTTCCTTGAGTGTGCGCTTGCGGTAATTGTCAAATTCGGCTACCTGGCGCAGGTACTTATCTTTTAGCTCGGCTACTTGCTGTTCCAGTTGCTCCACCTTGTCCGCGCATTCTTTTTGAGAGTCGGCAATGTCTTGTGCCTCTTTTTCTTCTGTTACTTGGGCTTTTGTCTGTGGTTTTTCCTGCTCTTCTTTATTAATTCGTTCTTTGTTCTTTTTGTCTTTAAAATTGCTCATGGCTTGTATATGTTTTGTTTTCCATATAGCGTAGCAAACTTCATACCAAACAGCTATTGTTTGTTATATAGTTTTTGCCGTAATTCTTTGATATGGTCATCTGAGATATAGTCTTCATAGTTCATCAGTTTGTCTATGCATCCGTTTGGAGTCAGTTCTATGATACGGTCAGCTAGCGACTCTATAAATTCGTGGTCATGGCTTGCAAAGAGCAGGTTACCCTTGTAAAGTTTCAGATTATTGTTGAATGCCTGGATGCTTTCCAAATCCAAGTGGTTGGTCGGTGTGTCCAATATCAGACAGTTGGCGTTTTTCAGTTGCATGCGCGCAATCATTAGGCGCATGCGCTCACCTCCTGACAATACGTTTACCTTTTTCAGAATTTCTTCTCCTGAGAATAACATTCTGCCCAAAAAAGCTTTGAAATATACTTCATTGCCTTCTGCAAACTGGCTCAGCCATTCCAACATGTTGAAGTTGGTATTGAAAAACGGTGTGTTGTCTAATGGTAGATATGCGGTAGTGATGGTTACTCCCCATTTATAGGTGCCAGCTGCAGCTTGTTGGTTACCATTGATAATCTCGAATAGCGCGGTCATGGCTCTCGGGTCGCGACTTAGAAATACTACTTTTTGACCCTTTTCTATGTTGAAATTCAAATGGTCAAACAGCACTGTGCCATCGTCGGTTGCGGCTTTCAAGTCGTGTACTTCCAAAATTTGGTTGCCCGGTTCGCGATCCATCTGAAAGATGATTCCCGGATATTTGCGGGTAGAAGGTTGAATTTCTTCGATGTTCAGCTTTTCCAGCATCTTTTTGCGGCTGGTGGTTTGTTTGCTCTTTGCCACATTGGCCGAAAAGCGGCGTATAAACTCTTCCAGCTCTTTTCTTTTTTCTTCTGCTTTTTGTCGTTGGTTTTGTTGTTGGCGCAGAGCCAGCTGGCTTGATTGATACCAGAAACTGTAATTGCCGGCATACAAAGTCACTTTTCCGTAGTCTACATCCACTGTATGGGTTGATACTGCATCCAAGAAGTGACGGTCGTGGCTTACTACGAGTACCGTATGCTCGTAGTTGCCAAGATATTCTTCCAACCATTCGACGGTCTCCAAATCGAGGTCATTGGTCGGCTCATCAAGTAGCAGATTATCGGGGTTGCCAAACAGGGCTTGAGCCAACATTACGCGTACTTTCTCTTTTCCGCTTAGCTCGCCCATTAGCATTTGGTGTTTGTCGTCTTTAATGCCCAATTGTCCCAGCAATGTTCCTGCATCGCTTTCTGCATCGTAGCCACCCATGTTAGCGAATTTTTCTTCCAGCTCGGCCACTTTCATACCGTCTTCTTCGCTGAAGTCAGGCTTCGCATAGAGAGCCTCACGCTCCTTGGCTACGTTCCACAACTCCTTATATCCCATCAATACGGTGTCAAGCACTTTATATTCGTCAAATTTAAAGTGGTCTTGGCTCAATACGCTCATACGTTCGCCCGGACCTATTTCTATGTTGCCCTTGCTTGTTTCCAGTTCGCCCGATATGGCACGAAGCAAAGTGCTCTTGCCGGCTCCGTTGGCACCGATAATGCCGTAGATGTTTCCGTTGGTGAACTTTAAATTAACGTCCTTATATAAGACTTGGCGGCCAAATTGAATGGCTAGATCTGTTATTGTAATCATCTTTGCTTATTTGAGATGCAAAATTACTCAAATTCGCCGAGACGGGCGAATCTTTTCATTAAAAAGCCATTCCGTGGCTTTTTGCCGTTCGTTTGTTTGATTTTAATCGTAACTTTGTGCTGTTTTTCAAAAGTGTCATTATGTGTCGTTTACCTTTACGTATATTTTTGCCGCGATTTTGTTCTTGTTGTGCTACGGCCCTTTTGGGCTTGATGTCGGTTGGCTTTTTTTCTTCTTGTATAAAGGACGAGCCACTTAATTCTGAGTGCGACATCGAAAAGGCCTATGTACATGTTGACAATCCTGACCGTCTTTTTTTCAATGAGGCCGATACGTTGGTAAATGTTCTCTATAGCGAGGATTTCATCCGTTTCCGTATACGGAAGGGAGCCGATCTGACCCGAATGGCTCCCGTATTCCATATTACTGAGGGGGCTACGGTCGAGCCGGCAAGCGGCACCATTCATGATTTCAGTGCAGGCCCCGTTGCATATACGGTAACTTCGCAGGACAGGAAATGGAAACGTATATATTATGTAATGTTCGAGCAGTACAGCAGTACGGTTAGCGATACCATTAAGTTTGATTTCGAAGATTATCGTATCAAGAGCTCTTCCGAGCGCTATTATTTATGGACAGAAAACGCTGGCGATTCCACGGCTTCAGCCGGCTGGGATTCGGGAAATGGCGGCTTTTGGATGGTAAAGAGCAAGTCAGAACCCGACCAGTATCCTACTACTGTGCTCGAAGAGGGTGTCTCCGGCAAGGGCGTGTGCCTTACTACCCGTGATACGGGCCCTCTCGGACTAATAAAAAATATGCCACTCGCAGCTGGCAATCTGTTTCTTGGTCGGTTTGATGTGCGTATGGCTTTGACCGATGCCATGAAGGCGACACAGTTTGGCGTGCCTTTCGACAAACAGCCTACTCACATAGAAGGGTATTACAAGTATAAGCCCGGTGAAAAGTTCCAGCAACGCAACATGCAAATCGTCCCCGACCGTGTAGACCAAGGCACTATTTATGCCGTGCTCTATCGCAATACCGACAGCAACGGCAACCCCGTAGTGCTATATGGCGACAATGTGCAGACAAGTCCCAATGTCGTGGCATTAGCCAAGGTGGATAATATCGTTGAGACCGACCAGTGGCAGCATTTCAAGGTGGATTTTGATTATCGTGAAAACATCGACACCGATTTGCTGGCCAATTACGGCTATAGCTTCACCTTGGTTTTCTCGTCAAGTATAGATGGTGGCAATTTTGAAGGCGCAATTGGCAGCACGCTGTGTGTCGACGAGGTGAGAGTGGTGTGTTTGAAAGAAATATAAACGGATAAAAGCAAGCCCGATGAAGAGAAAGATATTTTTATTGTTGGCAGCAGCGTGCGTATCCTTGCAGGCTGCCGGAATGGATTGGCGCATCCTTACTGACAGCCTCACTTATTTTGCCCGCTTGGGCTATAATGTCGGGGGAACAGCTCCCGTTGGTCTGCCGGCTTCCATACGAAAGTTGAACAGCTATAAGATTCCTGCCAACATATCCCTTGCTCTTGATGTCTACAAGCCCTTGGATGGCCGTTGGGGCGTCATGGCGGGGCTTCATTTCGGGAACAAAGGCATGGAGACCGATGCGCGTGTAAAAAGCTACTATATGGAAATCACGCAAGGCGGCGAATCGCTCGAAGGCTACTTTACCGGGAATGTGCTGACCAAGGTTGAAGAATGGTTGGTCACTATTCCTGTTGAAGCGGTCTATGACGTTTCACACTGCGTGCGCTTGCGTGTGGGGCCGTATGTGTCCTATGTGCTTTCCCACCATTTCCATGGTGATGCCTATAATGGTTATTTGCGTCGTGGTACGCCTGTGGGGGTTCGTGTCGACTTGGGCAACGAGCCTGAAACGCGTGGCAGCTACGACTTTTCCGAACACATGCGAAAGTTTCAATTTGGTCTTCAAGGAGGAATGGACTATCAATTCTCACGTCGCTGGGGTGCTTATGCCGCTTTGTCATGGGGCCTCACGGGAGTCTTTAAAAGTGATTTCCATACCATTGAGCAGACTCTTTATCCCATTTACGGAACAATTGGTTTGAGCTACAAATTTCGCTGACGCAGCAAATGAAAATACGGACGCGGTAATTTCGTTTTCTGACGCATTCTTTTTAGACGATAATTTTGTATTTTCCACTTTCCAAACGTGAAAGTGGAATGGTGCGCATTTGCTTGCATATTGGCAGGAAATGCTTTTGGTTCATTGACTTTTTGAGTTGCCATGTATTTTGTTCTAACGTTTATGAGTAACTTTGTAACTTAAAAACAATTTGAATCATTCGTATGAAGAAATTATTTACATTTTTCGCCGCAATGGCGTTTTTCTTGTCCGCATCAGCCACTGAATACAGCGATATGTTGCGGGTTCAGATCAATGGAGTTGATGCAGCCACCCAAAAGGCAACTATCGTAATTGAAAAGCAGGACAATGGGAAATTGGCCTTGTCGCTTCGCAATTTCGTATTGGATATGGACGAAACACAACTGGCAGTCGGTAACGTAAACGTGAAGGACGTTGATGCCGCAACCACCGGAACCGATACGGTGATGCACTCGTTGCAGACCATCAAGCTGGAAGCCGGCGATGACCCTGAAACAAGCTGGCTCGGACCAATGCTCCCGGCTGTCGATGTCGATGTAAACGCATTAATCAAGGACGGACGTTTGAACGCTGTTATTGCAATCGATGCCACGAAAACATTAAACATGATAATAAAGGTATATTTCGGGTCTGACAGCTATCAGTTGCCCAATGCAGGCTTTGAAAGTTTCCACGAAGCCAAGCTTTATCCTACCAAAAAAGGTGAGAATGGACTAGAGTGGGACTATTCGGCCGAACCGAAGGCAACCAGTCAGGAACCCGACCATTGGCATTCGTTCATGAGTGCCACCGGCTACGACAAAAACGGCGTAAACCAACTTGGCATTGCCTATTTGGCAGGAATGGCACCTCATACGTTCGTGAGCGAAGACGTGCGCCCAGGAACGTCAGGCAAGTCGAGCCTGTTGATAAAGTCTTCATCTATATTGGGAATCATTGCTAATGGAACTGTTACCACAGGGCGCATCAATGCAGGGTCTCCCAATGTCAGCGTAGATGCGCAGGGAGATTGGCTGAACCATTCCTGGAACGATATGAGCCAAACAGAGCTCGGCCAGGACGGACATCCTTTTTATGCATTGATGGATGGTTGTCCCGATTCGATGGCGGTTTGGGTGAAATTCAAACAAAAAGACCCCAAAAAGGCTGAGGGTCACCCCTATGCTTCAATAAAGGCTGTAATTAACGATGGCACCTATTATCAAGATCCTGAACAAAAAGGCTCGCACTATACCAATGTGCTGGCTAAGGCCGAAAACAACACTATTGCCGATACCAAGGGCGAATGGGTGCGGGTGGCTGTACCGTTTGACTATGAAACCTTCAAGGCTAACAATGCTACGGGGCGCGTTGCGCTCGTGACAGCGTCGACCAATGCCGATGCCGGAAAGGGCAGCGATGGCGATGAATTCTATTTGGACGACATTTCCATGATCTATAATAGCAAATTATCGTCTGTCAAGTTCAAAGGAAATGCTGTTGATGGTTTTGATAAAGACAAGAGTGAATATTCGGTAACCGTCAAAGGAGCATTGGATATTGATGATATTGATGCTGTGGCCGATGGCCGTGGAGCACATGTGATAAAGACGGTGGAAAACGAGCTTGACCAAGACAACCGACTCATCAAAGCAGTTGTAAAGGTGATAGTAGTGGGCGGTAACATGGAGAGCTCTACAATTTATAAGTTCAATGTGACCTATGATGTCACATCAGTTTCAGGAATTGCCGATTCGGCCGAAGATTTAATTGTTGCTGTCTATGATTTGCAAGGCCGCGCTGTCAACCCGTCTGCAGGCGGTACAAATATAGTCAAATTCAAATCGGGTAAAGTCCTTAAGGTGATACGCAAATAGTTCTATCTTTTGCGCGCCAAAACAAAAGCGCCGTTGCAGCAAGGGCTCAGATGCCTTAAGGCTGCAACGGCTTTTTTGTTATAGGCGTACTTATTCCATCGACTGAGCATCGAATTGCAATGGCAACAGCAGACTGATATCCGCAATATCCCAAACCACTTTGCTTCCGACCATAAGCAGACGGATAGCGTTCGGGGCTTGCCGTTTTTGTGCTTCAAGCAAAGCTTGGCGACAAAGTCCGCACGGTGTGATGGGATTTGCCGTTTGTCCTGTTTCAGTGAAGGCTGCAATGGCGATACACTTGATGGGCGTGCCCTGGAATGCGGCTTCAGCATAAGCCAAGGCCGTACGTTCGGCACATGTTCCGCAAGGTGACGAAGCGTTTTCCTGATTGCTTCCTTGTACGGTATGGCCGTTTTGCAAAAGGATGGCGCACCCTACGCGGAAGCGCGAATAAGGAGCATAGGCCGTATGGGCAGCATCGGTCGCTGCACGAATCAAGATTCGGTCTGCTTCGGGCAATTCTTCCGGCTTTGTCGTCCGATACGTGAAGATAACTTGCTTGTTTTCCATGATAATCAGTTCTTTTTTATCATAACGTTTCGTAATGCCCTTTATTGTGCATCCGCACTATAAGTGCAGGTTGATGCGTGCACCGGCCAGGACGGAAAATCCCGGTTGGGGAACACTGCCAAAATCGTGATACCTGTGCGAGGCCAAATTCTCCAGTGACAAATAGCAATTGTAGGTCGGACGGTTGTAGCTGACCTTTAAGTTGACCAAGGCATAGGGATGATAGTTTTGCAAGGTGTTGTCGCTGTTCAGGTAGCTGCCCATGCGCTTTTGCCATGAAAAATACCAGGTGGCATCGAGTGCCCCGAAAATACGATGGTTCAGATTGGCCGTGAATTTATGGCGCAAGTATTCCAAAGCATAGTTCGATTTATAGATGCTTTGCCGGTCGTGACGTTCTTGGGTAATGTAAGTATAGCCGGCGTTGATAGAACGAATGAAAGCCCCTTCGTTGTTAAGCAATTCAGCAAACAATAAAGACATGTCGGCTGTCAATTCGTAGCTTTTTAACTTGAATTGTGTGGAATGATAAATGTCGTCGGCATGATACATGACCCAGTCAATCATATCGCTGCCCGAACGCCTGATTCCTTGCACGGCCATGCGGATTCCTTTTTGCCGCCATTCTGCTCCGAGTTTGTAAGTTGATGCCTTTTCGGGACGTAGCCCGATATTTCCTTCTTGTGTGGGGCTTTTGTAATAGAGGTCTGTGAATGTGGGAAGGCGTAAGGATTTGCCCCATGAACCGAAAATTTTCCATGCCTGTGCAGGTCGGTAGCAAAAATCAACGCCAGGATAAAAGCAGAAGCGTTCATTGATGGCCGTATTGCGATTACCCATTATTCCGGCAGACAGGGTGATTTGTTTGATAGTAATGTGATGTTCGGCGAAGAAGCTGATGTTGGTGCGGTTGTCGTGAAATTTGTAATAAGTGCTGTCTTGCTGCTCCACTTTGACATATTCGCTTTCAGGCAAGGGGCGTCCCATGTTGGACGACAGCAATCCGTCTGAACGCAGTTCGCCGCCTATTGCCGTGCGTCCCAATGCCCAGTCGGTATAGCCCGTAAGACCGAAAGTAAATACATCGTTGCGGTTGAAGTTTTCGCCTTTGTTGCTATGGCGGCTAAGCTGAAAATGATCGAACGAGCGTATCCATGAGATAGAAGGAGACAAGTGGAGTTTGCCGCCTGTCACAGCTTTAACGGAAGCGAGCCATCTGCTTCCGGCTTCCCATTGATTGGGGAAGGCGGCACTATAGAACGTGTTGGCACCGTAACGCTGTGAAGTGAAGCCTCCTTGCCAGATTAGTTTGAGCTCGGGCGTGATATAATTGCCTTGATAATAGGCTCTGTATTTGTCGAAGCCGCTATTGGGCGTGCCACCGTCGGAGCGCAGATAGTCGCCGCTGATGCGGTTAAGGTAGTGGCGGCTGGCAAAGTTAGCCGACGCACCTCCTCCGAAAGTGCCGTATGAACCGCCTTGCATGCGGGCTTCGGCAGTGTTCTTATTAGCTATTCGTGTAATGATATTAATGGCTCCGTTGAGAGCTTGACTGCCAAAAATGCGTGCCGAGGCTCCATCATAAATTTCGATACGCTCAATGTCTGAAATGGAAACAGGAAAATCTGCTGTGAGATGGCCGGTTTGAGGATTGTTGATGTTTATTCCGTTTAAAAGAATGGCGGTTTGGTCGAATGTGCCGCCTCCGATGCTGATATCGGTTTGTATGCCGAAGCTGCCTCGTTGTCTGACATCAATGCCCGAGCACAACTTCAAAAGGTCATTGACGGTTTGAACTTTCGCTTGTTCGATGTCTTCGCGCGTAATGACCGAAATATTATTGGCCGTTTCGGCAAAGGTGATAGGAACGCGCATTCCTACCACTTCGGTCGCGCTCAAAGAAATGTCCGGCATTTGCTGGCCGACAATCTCAAGTGAATCGGCGCGCGATGCGAGGCTCTCTGTATGCGCAAAGGCAAGCATGGGCACAGCGAGCACGCAAATGCGGATTTCCACCTTCAGACTGCGGAATACGGCGTAGCCTTTTCTGGAGAAATGCTTGAAGCATACCGTTTGGCGCAATTTAATGTTTTGTTTTTGCATATTGTTTTATGTGTTGATAAAATAAATGGCCGCAAAGTTACGTTTTATATCGGAGATTTCGCGCAATTGCTGAGACGCATGTCGCGGATTTTGTACCTTTGCAATCTGCCCGGTGAAAACACACCGGCTCGTAAGAGAAAACAAAAAAGAAGTTTGATCGCATGGACAATTCAGAAGTAAATAAATTGATAGACAAATATTATCCTGACAACAATGAGTTGAAACACATACTTGTTGAACACAGCAGTCAGGTGGCTCGAAGGGCTTTGCAAGTGGCCGAAAAACATCCCGAATTGAACTTGGATTGTTCATTGCTTTATGCAGGAGGTATGCTGCACGATATAGGAATATTCAAGACCCATGCTCCCGATATTTATTGTATGGGCAGCGAGCCTTATATCATGCATGGCAGCATAGGTGCACGTCTGTTGCGCAATGAGGGGCAGGAAAGCCTGGCGCGTATTTGTGAGCGTCATACAGGGGCAGGACTGAGCAGAGAGGATTTTCGCGAGCTTCATCTTCCGCACCCCGAGCAGGATTTGTTTCCCGAAACGTTGGAAGAAAAAGTGATTTGTTATGCCGATAAGTTCTATTCAAAATCAAATTTGAACCGAGTAAAAACACCAGAGCAGGCATATCACAGTCTTCAAAAGTTCGGGGAAGATGGGGCGCAGCGCTTTTGGGAATGGCATAAGATGTTTGGCTGAATGGTGCATGGCGCAGAGCTTCCTGTTAGGGCTTTGTTCATGTTTATTTACTTCATTATTCAAGCGAGTTATGCGGATTTTCAGTAACTTTGCACGTCAATATCAAGAGATACGCCCGATTGAGAACTTTTTTATCAGTTTGTTTATTGGTTATGGTTGCCTTCAACCTGTTTGCCGGCAGGACGAAAGGCGGAGTGTTGCAACGGGAAAAGATTCCTCTTGTGACAGATACTGTTGATACGTTGGCGCATAAGGATAAAAGGGTGATTCTCAAAAGCGATTCGACAGGGCGTAACATGACGTTTCAAGTTGACACGATGCGTAACGACTCTACCCGCAGCGATTCTACGAAAAAGAAAGATGCACTCGAAGCTCCTGTTCAATACGAAGCTCAAGACTCAATGACTTATTATGCCAATACAAAAATGACCAAACTTTATGGTAGCAGCAAGGTAACTTATCAGGATATGTCGCTTGAAGCTGCTGTCATTTCGATGAGCCTTGATAGCAGTTTGGTTCATGCCAATGGTGTGAAAGATTCATCGGGCGTTTTGCAGGGAAAGCCTGTCTATACGCAGGGCAGTGAAAACTATGAAAGCGAAGTGATGAGCTATAACTTCAAATCCAAGAAAGGCTACATTCAGAATGTCACTACCGAGCAAGGTGACGGCTTCATGCAGAGCGAGGCTTCCAAGCGTTCAAAGGATGGAACTTTATTCCTGCAACATGCCAAGTATACTACTTGCGATGCCGACCCTCCACATTTCTATTTGTCACTTTCGCGTGCCAAGGTAAAGCCCGGAAAGGAGGCTATCTTTGGACCGGCCTATTTGGTCGTAGCAGATGTTCCTTTACCTTTAGCTGTCCCCTTTGGCTTTTTCCCTTTCCGCAAAAAGTATTCGAGCGGTTTCTTGATGCCTACTTACGGCGATGAGACAAGTCGTGGCTTTTATTTGAGAGACGGCGGTTATTACTTCGCTTTCAGTGATTGCATGGACATGACCCTTTTAGGCGAAGTTTATACCAAAGGTTCATGGGGCCTTAATGTCGAAACGAACTATCGCAAGCGTTACCGTTATTCGGGTAATATATATGTCAATTATCTGAATACTGTGGAAGGTGAAAAAAACATGCCCGACTATCAGAAAACTACGAGCTTCAAAATCCAATGGACGCACCGTCAGGATGCCAAGGCTTCTGTTAACAGCTCGCTTTCAGCCAGTGTCAATTTTGCGACATCGAGCTTCGAGCACAGCAATTTGTCGAGCATGTATAATCCCTTGTCGTATACTCAAAGTACACGAACCAGCAGTGTGAGCTATTCACGAACATTTCCGGGTATAGGGCTCACACTGGCGGCTTCGGGCAATTTAAGCCAAAACATGAGCGATTCTACATTGGCCATTTCACTACCCGAAACAAACATAACGCTCAATCGCTTTTATCCGTTTCGCCGTAAGAAAATGGCAGGCAAGCAGCGTTGGTACGAAAAGATATCTGTCAACTATACCGGGCAGTTGAGCAATAGTATTTCTACTAAAGAAGACAAGTTGCTCCACAGCAGTCTCATCAAGGATTGGCGCAACGGTATGCGTCATAGCATGCCGATTAATGCTACGTTCTCCCTGTTAAAGTACATCAACGTTACGCCGGCCATCAATTTTACCGATCGCATGTATACCAACAAGATCATGCAATCATGGGATAACGACAGACAAACCGTTGTGCGTGATACGACCTACGGTTTTTATAATGTATATGATTGGCGCATGTCGCTTTCGGCCAACACCACGTTGTATGGTTTCTACAAACCGTGGAGAAAGCTCTTCGGAGACAAAATTATGGCCGTGCGTCATGTCTTGAAACCCTCTTTATCATACAGCTACTCTCCCGATTTCAGTGCTTCGTCTTATGGTTATTACGACAGCTACGTTAAGACCGATGCTGATGGTAAAGTGTCTACCGTGACCTATTCGCCTTTCCAATACGGACTTTTCGGTGTTCCTTCCAAAGGGCGTACGGGAAGCGTCTCCATGTCGCTTTCCAACAATTTGGAGATGAAGCTTAGAAGCGACAAAGATTCAACAGGCGAAAGAAAGGTGAGTCTTATAGACGAGCTTTATGGTACGCTTTCTTATAACATGGCAGCGAAAAGCAGACAATGGAGTGACCTCAGTACCCGAATACGTTTGAAGCTTTCCAAAAGCTATACTTTCAGTTTGGCAGCTGTTTTTGCCACGTATGCTTACAAGTTCGACGAGAAGGGTAATGTGGTTACCAGCGACCGCACCGAATGGAGTTATGGGCGATTCGGGCGTTTCCAGGGTATGTCGCAGAATTTTTCTTATACTTTCAGTAACGCCACTTTTCGTAAAAAAGATAAAAGTCCGACAGGCGAAGGTTCCGATGAGGATGATGAGGGCAACGAGGATGGTGATACAAATGTCGATCCTACTTTGGTCTCCAACCAAACGGAAAAGGGTGGGGCATCAGCTTCGGCCGATGTCGATGAAAATGGTTATTTAAGGTTTTCCATACCTTGGAGCTTCACGGTCTCTTATGGTGTTTCCATGCGTGAGAATACATCTGCAAAAATCAACCCCAAGAATATGCGCTATCCTTACAAGCTGACACATACCATGAACTTTTCAGGTAATATCAGTTTGTCGAAGGGGTGGAATATCAATTATAGCTCCGGCTACGATTTCAACTATCACAAGCTGTCTATGACAACGG
This sequence comes from uncultured Bacteroidaceae bacterium, assembly GCA_934426255.1. Taxonomy (GTDB): domain Bacteria; phylum Bacteroidota; class Bacteroidia; order Bacteroidales; family Bacteroidaceae; genus UBA6382. The sequence goes on from CAKRYD010000030.1 coordinate 27,900, forward strand.
CCTCGCTTTCGCGCGACCTGCATTGCTTCTCTATGTCGTGTTCTGTCGTGATACGTCCTTACACTTCTTACAATTTCAGTTTCAGGGCAAAGATGTCCACGCTTGCCGATGTCTTGAAGTGGGACAAGCGCAGCAGTTACAGCTCAAATATCGAATGGTATTGACAGCGGAGCTAATTCTTCGCTTTTGCTTCAAAAAAAGACTCGCCTAAGAGTGCTTGTAAGAAATTAAATCTATAACTTTGCAAACAAGAAATAGGGCTGTACCGGTTTGATCGGGATACTCATCAAATAAACAACAAGAAAATAGAGCCAGCTTCTCAAATCAATGGCGTGCTGCCTTTAGGGGCAGATTACAGCGAGCGAGAGCCCTCGAATCCTATTTTAATATGGAGTTTTCATCACATCACCGGTGCAGCTTTTTCTTTTTTATCTTTCACTTCACCATCATTCCAACGTATTTTCCGGAGAATTGGGCACATAGGGTCCGTCCTTTACTTCAAAAATAATGGTACCTGTTTCCAGCACTTCTAAGTTGTGCCAGACGTTTTTGTCCAAGTGACATCCGTAGCGTCCTTCTTTCGGGTTCAGGTCAAAAGTGTCAATAATTTCTTTTTGATCGTTATAGACTTTCACACGTGCGCTACCGCGCATAACAAATTGTGTTTCACTGCTGTGACTATGTCTGTGTATGGGAAATATACTTCCCGGTTCCACCGCATTAAACAGTCTTTGTGCTTTAGCATCTAGGCTTTCATGCAGGTTATAGTTCATGCGCAGTCTTGGGCTTTCTTTTGCCTGACGGGTTATTTCGTCAAAAAGGGCTTCGTCTAATAATTTGTTCATATTGTATGGTTTTAATTGTCTTCGAGATGTGTGATGAGTCTTCCAAACATTTCTTTCAATCCTATCCGGGGTTGCCATCCCAGTTGCTTTATTTTCGAGATGTCGAGACGGAGTTTTGTGGTGGGTGAATAGCCGCAACCTTCTTGCGGAATGGTTCTTACGGTAATGTCAAGGGCAAAGTTCTTTTGTATGAAGCATGCCATGTCTTTGACTGATATGTAACTGTCCGGATTGGCCACGTTGTAGGCTTCACCGGCTTGTCCGAACAGCATAATGTGAAGCAAGGCTGAAACGGCATCAGTCGTATAACAATAGACGCGGCTCAATTCACCAGAAGTGTGCAAGATGATGTCCTGATGGTTGACGGCACTGCGGGCGAATTGGGCAAATACACGGTTGTCGTCCTTTGAAACACCGGCACCAAACGTTTGTGCGAGCCGGGCAATGGTAGTATGCAGACCGAACTCACAAAAATAGCAGTGACAAAGGCATTCTGCAGCCCTTTTGCCCATCGGATAGCTACTGCGTGTATCTATAGGATCGATGTAACCTTGCATCTTTTCGTCCACGGCAACTGTGTCGTCAAGAATACTGCCATATACCTCCAATGAAGACACATAGACAAAATTTTTCACCTGCAACCTGCGTGACAGGCGTAGCATCGCCTCTGTGCCGTTTACAACTGCACGGAATGTCTCGACCGGTTTTTCTACGAAAAATTTCGATGCTGTAGGTGCTGCCAGATGCACAACATAGTCGACCGGTAAAGCTGGCTGCAATTCATCGATTCTTTCCAACGGAATGGATGGAAATTCGATGCAGCCGTTTTCTTCTGTAAACATCTTGGCGGCTTTTTCGGGATTGCGTACTGGGCAGGTGATGTGCAGATTCAGCTGATATTTCTTGTTCAAGGCAAGCAGACATTTTGTCAATATCGAACCAATTAGGCCTGTTCCTCCGGTTATCAAAATGTGTCTGCCTTGCAGCTCACGGTAATGAGTAAATGTTTCTGCAAACGATAATACATCGTTTGCCAATGTGCGTGTATCCACTGTACAGTCGTTTTATGAATGGTTGTTGATATAAGAAGCAAAAGTACTATTTTTTGCTTAAATTCCTCTCAAGGTATCGTTTTAACTCATCTCACATTGTATCCGGAAACTTCCGGATACAATGTGAGAGCTTCCCATGTTTAATGTGAGAGCTTCCCATGTTTAATGTGAGAGCTTCCCATGTTTAATGTGAGAGCTTCCCATGTTTAATGTGAGAGC
>CAKRYD010000031.1 GCA_934426255.1 uncultured Bacteroidaceae bacterium
AAAGATACAAAATATTTATTGGACTACCAACTTTTTCCTTCATAATTTTGTAGCTTTCTTATCCCGAACTGAGGTAACTGCTATACTTTCTATTTCAACATCAATGGAACTATTTTCCGTCAACTTGGCTTTAAATACGATTTGCGACAATGCATGACGGAAGTTGATATTTACAGGCGTATTATTCTTGGCATCTCTTTTTGCTTCGCCAAAATTAGCGGCGTAAAGCAAATCTTCATCGCCGTCTGTATTATCGTAACTGATTTCTTTCTTTTCATTAGTCATTATTGTGCTATTAGCTACTAGTTGTTTCGGAGCCATCGGACTAATTGCAAAGAAATCCACGTTTGTTTCAGGCCAGAACTTGGTGCCGGTATATGTCCATTTGTCGTCACTCTTGGTAACTTCTGTTCCATCCATGTAGGTCTTGCCGTCCGTGAATGCCCAAACCTTGAACTCTTTGATGGTGTTTGTTGTGGTGGCTTCGGCACGTGTCAGCTTCCCTGCGGTTACGCTGAAGTCGATGGCGTTGCCTTTGTTCAGTTCTGTCGTTTCGTCATTGGAACATCCCGTTGCCAATGCCATGGCCGACAGGGCCAAAAGATACATTTTACATTTCATAAAATAAGAGTTTAAAAATAATTGGTTTTATGATGGTTATACCATGCTACATAATGATGCTTTCCTCCACTTCCAACCAGTCGTCGACCGAGGGCTGGAATCCGTTTCCGTTGGCAATGGGCTGCGGAAATTCCGGCGCTTCCAGGATGATGTGCACATGCCGCTTGTCGGGTGCATTGTGAATCTGGTCGGTCACGTCGAACGTGTAGTAATATTTCGACCCGTCCGAGAACCATACATACAGCACCATTTTGTGGTGGCGTGTGTTCTTTTCGTTATGGCCGAAGGTGAGGAAACCTCCCGTGATTTTCGACACTCCGTCAGACGAGGCCTCAAACGGCAGTGTGACGCATTCCGTTCCGAGCTCTTCGCTGCCGAAGAATATCGACGGAGCCATGCTCGAAAGCGAGCCGCACATCTTGGTGACATACTTCAGGTTCTTTGCGTTGCGCACCTCATAGGTATAGGTACACACCAGTTCGTGGGGATAGAGAGTGATGACCTGTTCGTCGGTGATGGGCGGCAGTCCTATCCAATTGTCCTTTTCGCTTTCGGGAAAGCACAGGTAGCTGATGCCCGTATCGGTAATCTCCACATCCAACGCCGTGCATCCCCACATCATGTCGGGGCATATCACCACACGTTCGTCTTCAGTGTCTTTGGCCCTGGGAGCCTGGTTGGCACGACTTCCGTAGACGCTCTCGAAGATGCTGCCCTCGCGGGTATAGCCTTCGTGGGTATCGAAAGAGTCGGCGCCGCGCACGAGCAGAGCTTCGGTGTCGTTGTTGTAGCACAGCACGCGGTATTTTCCTTCCTGAATGTCAATCGTGCCGCCCTTTTTGCCCGAAAAGTCGAAACGCCGGGGTTGCGTGTCTTCGCCCTCAAGCGGATAGAAGAACACACACATGCCTTCGGGAGAAGCCTCGGGAGCGTCGCGCCAGTCGAAGGCCACGCTGATGGTCTTGGTGTGGGGATGGTGATAGCACAGTTCCTTGTGCTCGCACGACTGCAACACAAGGCAGATCATCGCGAGCCACAGCGTTGTCCATGCCGTGCATATAGCCGTCTTGTTCATCTGTTGCCTCCTTTCTTCTTGTTGTAGTTGCCCCGTCCGATGAGCCATACGAGCGACACTTCGGCTTTGGTCGGGCCCACCCAGTGGCGTTGTTTGGTGGATTGCCACACATAGCAATCGTCCTCGGGCTTGTATTCGTAGTAGGTGCCGCCCCAGTAGCCTGCACCGATGGTAAAGTCGATGTTGAGCCTTCGGGCTATGGGTAGCGAATATCCGTATTCAATACCCATGGCATAGTTGGCTTTTTCCCAGAGCGTTCCTCCGGGCTTACCGCCCATATATCCGCGTCCGCCCGTCTCGAAATCGAAGGTGAACACCTGTCCGTAGATGCCGACGTGGTGACCGGTGAGCGGTTTTTCCTTGGCAGCCTTGCCTAACCATTTGCGCAGGGCCACGTCGCCTCCGTAGGCGCGCCAGTACCAGTGGTGGCGGTCGGTTTTCCACCAGCCGTACATCCAGTCGGCCACGAGAGACCAGCCTTTGCCAAGGTAGAACTCAACCCCCACATTGGGTATCAGCAAAGCGTCATAGAGCATGTTGGTGCGTATATCCATATAGAAAGGCTTTTCGGGACATGTATTTATATATATGGTATCGTGAACCATTACAGTGTCCATTCGTGAGGGCACAAGGTTTTCGGTCACGGGCTTCGGCTCGGATTTGGGCTCAGGCTTGGGTATGGCCGGATTCCACACCTTGTTGTACCAAAGATAAAGATAGGAGGCACGAAGGTCGGGAAAGTGGTGTTTGTACATATATCTGTAGGGCACGCCTCCACGCAGCTGCTGTATGCGTTTCAAATGATCGCCTTTAAAATTGGATTTGCCGCGTACCTCTTCGTAAATGGAGCGCAAGAGTTTCAACGCTTCCTCTCTGAAAGGCACTTTAGGGTCGTTTTCTACCAAATGTATCAATCCCTTCCAGTCGCGTCCTATAAAGTTGGTTGTCTTCAGCGAGTCAGGCAGAGAGCCATAGCGTGAGAGGTAGTCGAAGAGCACGCCGGCGCGTTTTTCCGACAGCCAATGATTGAGTTTCACACTGCCTTCGGGTGAAGCACTGCCCACTACAAGCACTTTCTGCAGCCTGTAGACGGAGTCGGCATAGCTTGTGCGCAAGCTGTCGGCTATACGGTTTAAAGCTTTTTGGTTGTCGCGAAGCTGCGGCACGATGCCTATTCTACCTTGAAGAAAATGTATCTTCACGGAATCACGTACTCCCTGGGATGTCTGAGCAGTGAGATATCCACAATAGAACAGCAATGCAGCGAATAAAACAGTCTTTTGCATACGGTGTCGTTTTGCCCGTTTCTTCGTAAGAGACGGATTACAGTTAAATTACAATACGCCAACTCTATAAATAATAGCAAGTTGACACTTAACAGCCGATAATTTTAACTCGGTAGGGAGAAAACATTGCAAATAAAATCTTATTCATTTCGTTGTCAATTCAATTCTTTTAATTACTTTTGCAACCAAAATCCGTCTCTTACGAAGAAACGGATGCGTCTTTATTTTCTATTTTCATAAAGGTCTTGAATTATCATTTCATTGGCATTGTCAATAATGGCAGAGTCGATGGAATCGAGATATATTTGTGTGGTAGCGATGGAGTCGTGGCCGAGAGCATCCGAGATAACGTTGACTGATATATTCTTAGCCTTAGCGATGGAAGCCCAGGCGTGGCGGCTCACGTAGGTGGTGAGTGCAACGGGCAGGCGAATCATTGCCGCAACGGCTTTCAGCGATTTGTTGGTGTTGCGCAATGCTGTCTCATATTGTTTGCGCTCATTGTTTCCGGGACTTGTGATGACAGCAAGCAGATAGGGAGAGGCTTCATCGGAGTGGCGTCGGATGATGTCGTGCATTTGCGGGGTTACCTTTATATATAGCCGCCGGCCCGTCTTGTGGCGTCGGTAGACGAGTATTCCGTTCTTGATGTCGGTTTTCTTCAGGAAGGCGGCATCGATAAACGACATTCCCCTACAGAGGAAGAGGAAAACAAACAAGTCGCGGGCCTTTTCAAGGGTGTACATGCGGTGCAGGTCGAGTTCAATGATGCGTCGGATGTGGTCGATGGTCATGGCCCGTTTAACGGTTTTCTCAGTTCCCGTAAATACAGTTCTGAAGGGCTGTCGGTTCGGAGTCAGCTCTTGTTCCACAGCGCGATTGTAGACAGCACGCAGAATGCGCATATAAAAAGAGGAAGAGTTAGGAGTGATGCCTGTCGAAACCAGATAGGCCTGATAGTCTTCAACAAGCATCCTGTCGACCATCCGGACGGAAAGGTCATTGCCGTGCCTGAAAAGCCTGAAGCTGTTGAGCGTGGCAGCATAGTTTTTGGCTGTAGCCATGCGGTTGAACTGTCTGAGCCTTACAATGGTGCCTTCCATGAAGTGGAAAAAGGACTTGCCGCATGGTCTTTTCGGGGAAAGGAGATTCCCGTTGTTTTCTCTCTTAGAAAGGTTGCAGGTGACAGGCCGCGAAATGGTGTTAGTACCGCCCGGCACCTTGTCAGTAGAATGTTTCATGCTGATTTTTCTTAATATGTTGATCTTGATTTTTTTGTTTTCGTGGACGTTGTGACGATGTTTTTCACTACTTTTGCACGGATCCGCAGACAAAAGATGAATTATTCTTCTATAATAGACGTGCTGTATGCCGATGCATGTCTTCTATTGATGACAACCAGTGTTATATGTGCTATTGTGCGATGGACGCACATGTGCCGTCCCTACGGTGAAGATGGCGATTATTTCTATCCGGCACGCAAGCAGCTCACCTTCTTTTTTGCGGGTGTGGTCTTGCAGTTCCCCTATTTTCTTTCGCCGGCCGATGAGGGCGTGTGGTGCTACATCCGCCTTTTAGGCATGGTGTATTATCCCATGGGGCTGTCTCTGCTCTATTCGCGCTACTTCCACGGCCGCAGGCTGGCGGGACGGAAAAGAAGACTGTTCTTTGGCATTCCCATGCTGGTGCTTGCAGCTCTTTTGCTGCTGCTGTCAACGGGCAGAGGACCGTGGATTGCGAGCCAATACGGGTGGATGCAATATGCAGTGTGTGCCCTCAGTGTGGCAATGACGTGTCAGCTGGCTCGGGTAATGAAGGCCATTTACCGCAGCATACGCGAATTTCACCTGCAAAACTATTCGGCCGAAGAAGATTTTCCCTATCGTTTTGCCGAAAAGATGATTTTGCTTCCACTCATCTGGATTGTCATGGTGTGGTGCATCTTCGTTACTGGCAGCCGCGAGCTGAAGCTGGTGATTGATGTCGTAATGTCGGCATGGTCGGTCGCAGTCTTGTGCATGGTGCTGCATCCCCAACGCTTGGGAAAGCCTGCAAAACAGGAAGAGCAGCTTCAGCTCATCGAAGAAGAAGAACAGCTGCATGCCGACGAGTGCACCAATGCTGACCTGTGCAGCACCGAAGCAGCCGATACCATAGAAAACAATGCGCCGTCAACGGCAGCCGATACGGACAATGACGAGGTGGTGCAGGCCGTTTTGGCCGTCATCCTGCGCAAATACAAGGAGCAGCATCTGTTGAAATCGGATGTCCTTGCCGAGATCGATAAGGGAATGATGGCACCGGCCAGCCGCTTCATGGCTCGTGTGGGCTACTATAACCTCATCAACATGTTCCGCCTCAGGCATGCACAGCTCTATATCGAGGCCCATCCCTCAACGAAGTTGTCGGAAGTGGCCTTACAGTCGGGCTTTCTGTCGGCCTCGGCATTCAGCAAAGCCAAAAAGAACATCAAACACATTTATCCTGAATACGTTGCCGGTGTAAAGCTGTAGCGGTGCTATGTGTTAGCGGAAAGTTAAATTCTGTCAACTGTATGCCAAAGGAAATTCATTTTACTGTTTTCAGCCCTTCCTATCGGTGGCAAATGTGTAATTTTGCAAAGAACATTCAAGCAAATTATACTTCGTCACGAACGAAACAAAACATAAAAATATATCGTCAATGAAAATCTCTAAGACAAAAGCAATGGTCTGTGCAACTTTGGTTGCCGCTGTGCTGACCGGGTGTTCCAACGATGAGGACATCGCTATCGGCAACAATTATCCAAAAGACAATGTGGTGCGTGTCATGCCCAGCGTAGGCGAAGCTCAAACACGTTCCTACACCACGGAAACGTTGAATGAATTCTATCTGGACATCCTCAATCCTGCCAATTCCGATTACAGCTATCAATATTCGGTATTCGATAAGTACGACGATGAATGGAAGAGTAACAGCACAAAACCTCTGCTTTGGCAGAATGCCACACAACAGGTCACTGTCACGGCCTGCACACAGCTGAAAGATTACAATTCGGAGAATCCTGAGAACATCTGTAATATGACAGATGCACGGGTCATCATATGGCCTGATCAATATATTAAGTCTTATTATGAAATGTCGGATTTCCTTTGGTTCAAGGATGACCAGTTTATTCCAAATATTAAATTGGTGGATGGCAAGCTGCCCATCTCTTTCCAACACGGTTTCAGCCTGCTCGAAGTAAAAGTGGAGTTCGGCACCGAATACAACATTTCCGAGCTACTGACAGCTTCGCCCATCACGAAACTGGTTGTTCCCGACATGCCTTGCAATGCCAGCATCGACTTTACGCAGTCTCCCGTCAAGGTGTCTGTGGCCGCCGATGCCGATAGGAAAGCCATTTCGGCCTGGCACGGCACATTCACGGCCGCTGCCGACATGAACACGAATGCCATAGACCGTTGGTCGTGCATCCTAATACCTCAGACAATAGCTGCCGGCAGCTTCAAAGTGAACATACTGGCCGGTGATGCTACCTATGCCTGGACATCGACAAAAGAGATTACCCTTGAAAGCGGCAAGAAGTATCAGCTGAAGCTGACATTGGGCAAGGATGCCATCATAGTCGGTCAAATGACAATGAATGCATGGGAAACTGGCGAAAGCGGTGATCTGGAAACCGAATGATAACTCAAACAAGAAGATAACATGAAAACAATCCATCTATACCTCTGTGCACTGTTGGCCCTTGTGCTGGCAGGCTGTTCGTCCGACGAGGCTCCCATGACATGGAGCGACGATCCCAATGCCGTCATCGTGAAAGCTTCGGTGGGAGGACTGAAGACCCGCAGCAATCCCGTCAGCGACCTGCAAAGCGAGCAAAACAAATTGACAGAATTCAACGAAGGAGACCAAATAGGCATCACTTCCAACGGCGAAACGGTGGCCTATACCTTGACCAATGGCAACTGGGAACCCGAGGCCGGCAAATACCTGAAGTGGAAACTCGAAGACAGCCAGTGCACTTTTAAGGTGTTCTATCCCTACGAAGGAAATGCCTTCGGTCAGTTCACACCGGTAACAGACCAGTCGAGCTTGGAAAATCTCCGCAAGGCAGATTTCATGCAAGTGTTTAAAGGATTTGCAATAATACCCGAAGATCGCACTCTAAGCACTACGTTGGGCAGAAAAACGGCGCGCATTGTTGTTAACATCAACAAGTTTAACAACCAGTTCGCAGACGGTGAGAAAGTAACAGACATCAAGTTCTTCACCGATGGCATTCCCTATAAGTTGCAGGGTGACGGAGGCGTTGGCACCACTTACGTGTTCCTGACTCCGGCAAAGGAGGCAGATGGTTACAGCGATTTCATCGCCATGACAACCTCGTCGGGCACGCAACTGAAAAAGGCAAACGTCGGAGAATTGAAGGCCGGCCATAGCTATACGTTCAATCTGAATGTCGGCAAGGACCGCATCGACATAGAGAGCGTTACGGTGCAGGACTGGGACGGAGGCTTGCTCCCCGATGGCGGCGAACTGGAAAAGGAGGATATCAACATCAATTTGGACTACTATGCCAATGCCGATGCCCTGGCCGCCGAACTGAACAAGTACCCGATGGGTGCCATCAAGGTGAAGGGTACATGGAACGACAACTATTTCCCTGTGTTCAAACAATACTTACGGAATAATAGGGCATTCAGTATTTCGCTTGACTTAAGTGGTGTAACGGGGCTTACGGCTATTCCCGACAATGCACTCTCCGGTGCCGATGGCTACGAGGGTAACTCTGGCTCAGGTCTTTCTGCCATTGTCTTGCCGTCAACGGTAACAAGCATCGGGAAGGAAAGCTTTCATTATACTAACCTGTCTTCAATAGATCTTACGAATGTCACCTCCGTCGGGGCGCGTGCTTTTTGGGAATGCCATGAGCTGACAAACGTCACATGGCCAAAAGCAGCATGTACTTTCGGCAGTTGTCCGTTCTGGGGTGCTCATTATAAACTGTTAGGAAGCCAATATGATACGAACCAGTTTATTCCGTCATTCACGATTCCAATGAATGTACGTCTCGATAATGGTAATGAGGATAACAAGGGATTTATCCGCGAAGGTGGAATCGACAAGCTTATTGTGCCGGCAGGATATGAAGGAATTTGCGACTACTTCGTATGCACTTCTAAGATCAACACCTTGGTGGTTGAGGGCGATGTTGAGTTTCCGGAGAATTTTATGTATAACACCACACTATTTAAGGAAGTGGATATTTCCAATTGTTCGAAGAGACAGACTTTCCTGAATAATGTGACTAGACCTAATGAAATTACAGTGTATGTGAAGACCGAAGAGTTGAAAACCGAATATGAAAAAGTGAAAGCCAAAGCTGAGGAAGCCGGGGCTCAAGATTATAAAAACATGAAGTTTGTCGTAAAAACAGGAGAGTAATAACAGCAATAAAGACATGACAATGAAAAATATATGCACATCGGCCCTTGCGGCCATCGCTATCCTTGCCGCAGGTTGCAGCAATAGCGACACAGACAACACCATAAAGCCCGACATGGCCGGCCGGGAGATTACTTTCACTGCCGGCATCAACGACCTTTCCACGCGTGCCGGACGCACCACAAGCAACTTGACCGGTAGCAAGTTCGGACTGTTTCTGACTACCGAAGGCACCAACGGTGATGAAAACTACAACGGCACCAACAAGGAAGTGAGTGAAAGCAATGGCGAATGGGTGCAGGATCCCCCACTGCTGTGGAAGAACAACACGGCCAAGGTGAGCTACACGGCCTATCTGCCCTACACGGATCAATTGGAAAACAACAAAGACTATCCCATCAACCTGAGTACCACGCAGACGGCCGAGACCATGCTCAACGAGGATCTGCTCTATGCTTCGGCCACCGACATCACGGCTGCCGACAATCCCAACGGCATTGCCGTGAAGTTCAGCCACAAGTTGGCCAAGTTGAAAGTGGTGCTCACCAAAGGCACCGAAGTGGATGCCGACATGGAAGTGACCGGCGTGAAGGTGGCCAAGTGCCTGCTCAAAGGCAGCATGGATGTGACGACCGGCAAGCTGACCATCGGCTCATCCGCAGTCATAGGTGACTATGCCGATGTGAACCTGTATGGCACCAAAACGGAGGGCAGTGCATTCACCGACACCTGGGAGGCCCTGATAATGCCCACCCTTTGGGACGCTACGGGCTTCGTGGTAACTGTCACCGTGGGCTCGGGCAACGACACCCGCATGTTCCAATATCAGGGTTCGACATGGACGGCTATGTCGGGAAACGAGTACACCCTGCCACTTCAAGTGGGCCGCGACAAAGTCATTGCGGGCAAAATCACGGCAAAAGAATGGACAGATGCCGGCACAAGTGAGATTGAGACAGACTAAGCACAAACCATAAAACAAGAAATCATGAACATATCCTATAAATATATCATGCTGGCCGCCGTCTGCTTGCTGACGGCCTGCCAAAGCAACGAGCTATCCGAAGACTGGACAAACGGCTCTCAGGATGCCAACATTGTCAAGGTCAATGCCACAATCGCAGGGCTGCGCACCCGAACCAATGCCGAAGGCAATGGCGACCAGTGGACCGATGGCGACCCGATCCGCATCACCAATGTGTCGGCCAATGCCATTGCCGGCAAGGAAAAGGTGACATTCATCTACAATGGCAACAGCAAGACATTTACGCTGGATGGCAAAAACTATGCCGTGTGGGTGGATGGCGAGAACACCTTCGAGGCCTACTATCCATCGGGTGGTAAGGCATACTATACTACGTTTGTTCTTGGTGGTGACCAAAGCACATTGGCCGGTCTGAGGGCAAACGACTGGATGACAGCCACAGCCACGGCCACGAAGCCGGATGACAACTGCGTGAACCTGACGTTCGAGCACCAACTGTCCAAGGTTACGGTGAAAATTACCAAGTATAATGACCAGTTCGGCGACCAGCTGCCAAGCATTGAGAATCCCTATTTTCCCAATCTCTGTGATGATGATAAGAGGATTTCCCATCCATATGTTGTTGGAGAATATTATAAGGATGACAAAAACCAGGTAGTAAAAGCATATATAGTTGCCGACAACACGGAGGGCAAGCACAGTTTTACGGGCATTCTGCCTTCGGGGAAGTACAAGGAAGGCGAGGCTTTCATGAAGTTCGGGTTGGGCACAGAGAAAGTCTCGGTGCCGGTCAATACATTCCTGACCGAGACAGGTCTGGAGAAAGGCAAGGCCTATACCTTCAATCTGACCGTGGGCAAGAACAAGGCAAGCATCAGCTCCGTTGAGGTGAATGACTGGACAAAGCACGACTTACCCTCAGCTATAGTCGACGAGACCTTTGCCATAGATGCAGCCAACCATGCCATCACCCTAAACAAGGAGGGATTGCTGACGGAGGACATGATAAAAACAGCCCTCGGTAATGGACACACCTTGAAGGTTTCGGGTAAGATAAGCCTGGCCGATTCCTATGCTGACAACAACACGACCTATACTGACGACCTTGGAACACTGAGGAAATATCTGCAGGACTATGCGAAGCAGAACAACACGCCTATCAACCTCGACCTGTCTGACGCAGAGATTACGAACCTGCCCGATTTTACATGTGATCATTCCAGTGGTAATTCTTACGTGGGCGAAGTGAAATTGCCCAAGACCATAGAAAAGATAGGAAAAAACTGCTTCTCTGCTCAGAGTGTATGCAAAATTACCAATTGGGACGAGCTCACTTCACTGAAAGAGATTGGAAGAAATGCATTCTGGTCTAATATCAATAAAGGCGACATCACTCTGCCATCAACCCTGACAACACTTGGCGAAAGCGCCTTTGAACGTAATTCAGAACTGACCGGTATTGTGATTCCCGCCGGAGTGACTGTCTTTTCTTCTTATACATTCCGTGATTGCGGTGCCTTGACAAACATTACCTACAAAGGCGATATGACAGGCACTATTAATAGTCTGTTCGATGGCACAGCTCTTGTAACCATCGATCTGTCGGCATGTACCTCCGTACCGAAATGGGAGCCCGGCACTTCATATGATCTATCTGGAGTCACCGTATACGTGAAGGATGCCGACATGAAGTCTGCCTTCGAGGCCAACAAGGTATGGAAAACAGCCAAGGCCATAGAAGTGAAGACTGAGTAACCATACACCCGCTACCCAACGAATAAAGGTAACCACACAGCCATGTGAGGTTGCCTTTATTCGTGGCCCGCAGGCCTGCTGTAACGATGTGTACAGTTTGACGTTGCGATGTGTACATATCGTAGGGTGTGAAGTGTACAGATCGTAAGCTCAAACTGTACACATCAGAGGGTGCAATGTGCCGCATTGCAGGGTGCGATGTGTACAGACCGCAATCTGCCATATAGTACACCCTTGAAAACGTGGCTACTTTTCAAGGTCTTGGCTGAGCCTTTCGACAGCCTCCCGTGGGGTGGCCGAAGTCTCGAGAAGCTTCACAAACTTGCTTCCCACAATGGTGCCCGCAGCATAGCATCTTGCTGCCGTAAGAGTAGCCTTGTTGGATATGCCGAATCCGATGAGGGTGGGATTTTTCAGCTTCATGCCGGCGATACGTTTGAAATAATCAATGGTCTCACTGCTGTACCGGTTTTGTGCACCCGTCGTTGCATTGGTAGAGACTTCATAGATAAAGCCGTCTGTATGCTCGTCTATCAGGCGTATGCGTTCGTCACTTGTCTCGGGAGTGATGAGCATCACAATCCTTATGCCGTAGCGGTCGGCAATGGCCTTGTAGTCTTTCATATATACGTCGAACGGCAGGTCGGGAATGATGGCTCCGTCGATGCCGCACTCCCGGCACGACCTACAGAAGTTTTCAAATCCGTATTGGTAGAACACATTGAGATATCCCATCAGGATGAGGGGAATGTCAATGGTTTTGCGAATGTCCTTGAGCTGTGCAAAGAGCTTTTTCAGCGTCATTCCGTTTTTGAGAGCCCTTGTGGCTGCCGACTGTATGGTAGGTCCGTCGGCCATGGGGTCGCTGAAGGGTACTCCGATTTCCACCAGGTCGGCCCCTCCTTCCTGAAGGGCGCGAAGGGTGTCTGCGGTGCTATCGAGGGTGGGATGTCCGGCACAGAAATATACGGAAAAGATATTTGATTGCTTGTTGTTGAATAAAATGTTGATACGGTTCATAATGGTTGGTTTGATGAAGTTTGTTTTCCGAGTTGCCGCAAAAAGGCTTGCAGCATCCCGATGTTTTTAACGGCGGGCCGTGTTTCAAAGCGGCTGTTAAGGTCGATGCCGCACATCTGCGGGTGCTTGCATCGGGAGATGCAGTCAACATCGTCGGGTCCCAGTCCGCCGCTGAGCAGAAAGGGTGTGCGGCCTGTATAGTGGTCAAGGAGTTCGTGGCCGAACTTCGTGCCGCTGCCTCCCACAGACGGGCTGCGCGAATCAAACAGCAGATAGTCGGTCACCTCTTCATAATCGTTGATGCGTTCAAAGTCAGTGTCGTAGCCGATGCCGAATGCCTTGATGACGGAGCAGCCGGTGGCAAGCCTTAGCTGTTCGCACATCTCAGGCGTCTCTGTGCCGTGGAGCTGTATGAGGTCCAGCCCGAAGAGCTCAGCGCGCTGCAGGATAAAGTCGCGTGGGGCATTGACAAAGACCCCCACCCTCTTCTGCCTTTGAGGCAGATAGTCGGGAAGTCGGTCCACATAACGCGGCGAACGTGGATAGAAGATAAAGCCCATCCAATCGGCCGCCAACTGCTCGGCGCAGCGTATGTTGCCGGCATCGCGCATGCCGCATATCTTGACTATCATGGTGCAACGCGGCTGATAAAATCGTTCAAAGCCTTGCCCGGCAGTTCCTGCTTCATAAAGAGCTCGCCTATCAGAAAGCCGTTGAAGCCGGCCGCCCTTAGCAGACGAGCCTCTTCGGGCCGGTGGATGCCGCTTTCTGAAATCCTGACAAACTCGTCGGGAATGAGCGACGACAGCCGGAACGAAGTGTTGAGGTCGGTGCGGAACACATGCAGGTCGCGGTTGTTGACCCCTGCCACACTGACATGCTCGTCGAGATAGTCAAGGTCGCGTTCCTCGTGCATCTCGAGCAGCACATCCAGGTTGAGCTCGCGGGCCATGTGTGCCAGGTTGCGACAAAGCTGCCTGTCGAGGCATGCCGCAATGAGCAACACGGCATCGGCACCCAGCACCTTGGCCTCGAAAAGCTGGTACTCGTCAACAATGAAATCCTTGCGCAGGATGGGAATGTGTGTGTCAGGCCTCACGCGGGTGATATACTCGTTGTGTCCGCCAAAGTAGGGTTCGTCGGTGAGGATGGAAAGGGCCGCAGCCCCGTTGGCCGCATATTGCGGGATGACCTCTTCGGGCTTTGCCTCGCGATGAATCCAGCCCTTCGACGGCGATTTGCGCTTGAATTCGGCAATGATGCCTGTAGACGACTCCTTCAAAGCCTGCGGCAATGAATGGTGGATGTCGCTCTGCATGATGCGCTCCACCTGCAGGTAGAGGTCGCGGGCCGGCCTGTCTTCCTTGACGGCTTCCAGATCCTTTCGCTTGCGGTCGGTGATTTCTTCGAGAATGGTAGGCATGGTCAATGGTTGATTTCTATGAACTTGCGAAGAGCATTCAGTGCCTTTTTGCTCTCAAGGCTTTCGCGTGCCACGGCGAGGCATTCGGCAATGCTCTTTTCGCTTTCTATAAGATGTATGGCAAAGGCCGCGTTGGCCAGTACTGCGTTGGTTTGGCTTTGTGTGGCCGCTCCCTCCAATACACTGTCGAAAATCTTCATGGCCTCCTTGGGCGATGTGCCGCCATAGAGCTCCTCCTGTCTGATTTGCGGCAGACCGAGATCGGCAGGTGAATAGACGCGCTCGTTGTGGCGTGTGAGCACTTTGAAAGGACTTGTGAGCGAAATTTCGTCATATCCGTCGGTGCTGTTCACGATGCCGTAGTTCACATCTATCTGCTGCAACACGTTGTTGTAGAGTCGCATCTGGCTCAGATTGGCCACACCGAGCAGCTGGTATTTAGGATGGCAGGGGTTGATGAGGGGTCCCACGAGGTTGAAACATGTGGGCACGCCGAGTGCTTTGCGTACAGGAACCACATTCTTCATTCCGTTGGCGAAGAGCGGGGCATGTAGATAGGTCATGTTGCACTGTTCCAGACTTTCGCGAAGCCGCTCTACGGATGACGAGAAGCGGACCCCGTGGTTTTCAAGCACACTGCTGGCACCCGAAACCGACGTTGCGGCATAATTGCCATGCTTGGCCACCTTATAGCCGGCTCCGGCCACTACAAAACAGGCACACGTGGATATATTGAACGTGTTTTTGCCATCGCCACCCGTGCCCACGATGTCAAGAGGCTCGTAGGGCGACAAGTCGACACTTGTGCCCGTCTCCAACAGGCCGTCGCGCAGGCCGAGCAGCTCCTCGGCCGTAATGCCCTTCATCTGCAAGCCCATGAGCCAGGCGGCAATTTGTTCGGGCTTGTAGGCTTCGCGGGTGATGTTCACCATGATGGTCTTCATTTCTTCACGGGTAAGGTTGCTGCCTCCCGCGATGAGTCGTTCCAAAATCTGTTTCATTGTATGTAATCTTTAAGTTGTCAGTATGATGCAGGCCTCAGACTGCGTTTAGTAGTTCAGCCAGTTTTCAATCATGGTCCTGCCGTCGGGCGTGAGGATGGATTCGGGGTGAAACTGTATGCCCCTTATGTCGTAGGTCTTGTGGCGCAGGGCCATGATGCGGCCGTCGTCGCTGACGGCAGTCACTTCAAGCACAGGTGGAAGGTCTTCCGTGTCGACTACCCACGAATGATAGCGACCCACAAGGATGCTGTCGGGCAGATGGTCGAAGATGTAGTCGCGCTTCACGATGTGAGCCGGGGTTTGTACGCCGTGATAAACATCGGGAAGGTTGACGAGCCTTGCACCGAAGCTTTGGCCGATGGCCTGATGTCCCAGACATACACCCAGGATGGGTTTGCGGCCGGCATAGTGGTGTATGACCTGCAATGTGAGTCCTGCCTCGTCGGGAATGCCCGGTCCGGGCGACAATACCAGTTTGTCGGCATCTTCGAGGTCGTCAAGCAGGAACTTGTCGTTGCGCACAACGTTGACGTCGGCCCCCAAGGCCTTGAACAGGTGTGCCAGGTTATAGGTAAACGAATCGTAATTGTCTATGATGGTAACTTTCATAATCTTTTGTGTTGGTGTCAGTTATTGTGTGATGCCATGTCGATGGCCTTGCGCAGGGCCCCGAGTTTGTGGTTGACCTCCTGCAGCTCATATTCTTCATCGCTCTTGGCCACCACACCGCTTCCGGCCTGGAACCACAACTCACCGTTGCGGCTGACAAAAGAGCGTATAATGATGGCTTGGTTCAACTGACCATCGAGACCTATATAGCCGATGCAGCCGGCATAGGCACCCCGGCTGTGTGGCTCAAGACGGCTGATGATACGCATGGCCTCGATCTTCGGGGCACCCGAAAGCGTGCCGGCCGGGAAAGTGTCGATGAAAGTCTTGATGCCTTCGGCCTGAGGGTCCATGGTTCCCGTGACACGGCTCACCAGATGGATCACGTGGCTGTAGTACTGCATGTCCTTGTACTTCTCGACTTTCACATCGTGACAATTACGGCTCAGATCGTTGCGTGCCAGGTCGACGAGCATCACATGTTCGGCATTTTCCTTGGCATTGTTGCGCAGGTATTCGGCATTGGCCTTGTCCTGCTCCTCGTTGCCTGTACGCGGCACAGTGCCCGCTATGGGGTCGATGTAGGCCTGACGTCCCGCAATGCGGCAGTGGGTCTCGGGAGACGAACCGAAAATGCGGAAACCTCCGAAGTCGTAATAAAACAGGTAGGGCGAAGGGTTGATGCTGCGCAAAGCCCTGTAAAGTCGCAGGTCGTCACCCTCGTAATGCTGCACGAACCTGCGGCTCGGCACTATCTGGAACACGTCACCGCGCATACAATGCCTGATACATTCGCGGATGTTAGCCTTATGTTCCTCGTCCGTGAGGGTGCTGGTGCACGGACCTACGGCATGGAAATCAAAGGAAGGAGCATTCGGACTGTTGAGGATGGTCTGTATTTTGTCAAAGCTGTCGGTCTCTCCCTCGGCCAACAGTTCCAGCAGTTCCATCGTGTCGCCGTGATGGTTAAAGACGATGATGTCCTTATATAATATGTACAGGATGTCGGGAGCATCGTTTTTTTCGGCTGTTTCCTCCATGACCGGAATGTGCTCAAAGTAGCGTACGGCATCGAAGGCCGTATATCCGTAGAGGCCGCAATAGCCTTTTGTGTCGTTTTCAATGTGAAAGTGACTGATGAACTCCTTAAAGGCCGCCTCGACGGGGAAGCTGTCTGAGATGCCGAATGTCTCTTCCTCGCGGTTGGGATAGCGCAAAAGAGCCTTGCCGTGGCCTATGCTGATGCTGGCCAACGGATGGAAGCCGATGAAAGAACGGCTGTTGGTTTCGCTGTGATAGTCGGAACACTCCATGAGGAAACTCTGTGTGTAGAGGTCGCGCACCTTCATGTAGGTGCTGACAGGTGTATAGCAGTCAGACAGAATGGTCTTGCTTGCCGTATGGAACGAATAGGTTTTCATGGCGATGGTGTTGTGTTGCTGTGTTGTTGTCATAAGGCTTTTATTTCATCGCGGTGCTTCAGGTAAGTATCCAGATCCTTGTCGCCGCGTCCGCTTACATTGACCACCACGATGTCGTCTTTCCTGAACTTGATTTTCGGCAACACGGCCAGAATGTGGGCAGACTCCAGAGCCGGGATAATGCCCTCCATACGTGTCAGCTCGTAGGCTGCCTGAAGTGCCTCATCATCGTTTACGGAATAGACCTTTGCACGTCCCGACTTTGCGAGATTGGCATGTACGGGTCCGATGCCCGGATAGTCAAGTCCTGCCGAAATGGAATAGGGTTCGAGCACCTGGCCGTCTTCTGTCTGAAGCACCAGCGTGCGACTGCCGTGGAGTATTCCCACCGTGCCGCTGTGTATGGTGGCTGCGGTAAACTGTGTGTCTGCCCCCTTTCCACCGGCCTCGGCAGCAATGAGCTTCACGCGATTGTCGTCCAGATAATGATAGAAAGCCCCTATAGCGTTGGAGCCGCCCCCTACACAGGCCATCATGTAGTCGGGATAATCGCGTCCTATCTTTTCGGTGAGCTGTTGCTTCACTTCCTCACTGATGATGCTCTGCAGCCGCGCCACGATGTCGGGGTATGGATGGGGTCCCACTGCCGAACCCATGATGTAGAAGGTGTCCTGAGGATGACAGCACCAGTCACGTATGGCTTCGTTGACGGCATCCTTCAGAGTCATGTTGCCACTTGTCACGGGAGCCACCTCTGCACCGAGCATCCGCATGCGTTCCACATTGGGGCGTTGGCGTTCCATATCTGTCTTGCCCATATAGACGCAACAAGGCATTCCCATCAAAGCACATACGGTGGCCGTGGCAACACCATGCTGGCCGGCACCTGTTTCGGCAATGATGCGCGTCTTGCCCATGCGCATGGCCAACAGAATCTGTCCCAGGGCGTTGTTTATCTTATGTGCACCAGTGTGGTTGAGATCTTCACGCTTCAGAAAGATGCGGGTGCCATATTTTCGGCTCAGTCTTTTGGCTTCGTATAATGGAGATGGGCGGCCCACATAGTCTTTCAGCAATTGGCGGAACTCCTTTTGAAACGATTCGCTTTCCAAGATGCCTAAATAGCATTGGCGCAGCTCTTCCGTACATCTGTAAAGCACTTCGGGAACAAATGCCCCTCCGAACTCACCATAATAACCGTTTTTGTCTACATTGTAAGTTTTCATGTCTATATATTGCCTGTTTAGTTGTCTGACGAATGCAAAAAGACCTGCCGTAAGTTCGGCAGGTCTTTAAGATATTCCCTTTATCTCTTCAGCTTCTTCAGAGCGTGCGACGAGCGGACTCACAATTTTTCAATTCTGAGCTCTGCCACCACCAAAAGTTAGCTGTCAATGTCATTTTTCCTTTTTTGTTTGCGACTGCAAAGTTACTGCTTTTTCGTATAGAGCCAAATGTTTTGTTGTTTTTTTTGCCGAAAAGCATACTTTTGTTTGTTTTTTGCCATGCAACCGTGTCATTTTTCAAGTGCTTCCCATGCCACTTCGTCAGAACGGCCATCGTTGGAAACCACCTTGAATGTGTTTTTTCCAGCAGCCATTCTCAGCGGGCCGAAAGTCCAGATGACACCGGTCTTCTCACCCGAATTGTCAAGGGCGGCCTTCTTCTCACCGTTTTGATAGAGTGTCAGGCCTTTGGCGTTGCTATAGACTTTCACGTAAACATCGCGGTCGGCAGGGTATTTGTGACGGCGGCGACTGGTGATGTAAACCGTGCGTTCTTTCTTGTTCCAGAGTGCCTTGTACAGGTAGAAAGCATCTTTCTTAGTCTTCCTGTCGCGCGTCACAAGTCCTTTGTCGTTCATGTATTTGCGGTTTTCGCGGGCAATGAAGTCTACGCCGTCGTCAGAGTCCATAAAACCTTCCAAACGGTTGGCCACCGGGAAGTCGAACATGATCCAAAGCGACGAGAAGTTCAGATAAGGCATGTCCTGCATCTGCTGCGCATGCTTTTCGTGAATCAGGTTTCCGTATTCCTCAAAGTGTTTCGTATCGTCCTTGCGAAGATATACCTGTGAGGTGTCTGCCGTGTGGCAAAAGGGGTTGACTCCTGCGCCATATTCGGCTATGTTGCATATACCCATGATGTCGTTTATGCGTTTGAGCTGCCTGGAAAATTCGTCGGTGCGACCTACGTTGTAGTACCATCCGTTGTAACGGTTCTCGGAATAGTAGTCGGCTTTCAGCTGCTTGTAGCCTTTGCGGTCGAACTGGCTGCAGTCTGTCAGGCCCACATATCTGTACGGGTCGAGCGACTTGGCATAGTCATAGAGTACGGCCGTCTCTTTCACTGCACGGTCGGCATCGAACTTTCCCTGCAGTTTGTCGTTGTTGCCCCAGGAATCAACTTCGTTCCACATGCCCCAGCAGGCAATCGAAGGATGATTATACAGATTGGTAATCATTTCCTTCATCTGCTGATGGATGGTTTCAAAATAGACTGGTTGTGCGTTGACACCGCATACGTTGACCCATGGAATTTCTGTCTGTACCACAATGCCGAGACTGTCGCACAAGCGGAAAGCATAGTCGTTGTGGGGATAATGAGCCAGCCGCAGGAAATTGGCTCCTATCTCCTTTACTATCCTGTAGTCGCTGTCGAAGTATTCCTTGCGCACGGCCGATGCCCTTCCATCGTAGTCCTGATGCATGGCCACACCGCGCAATGGATAGTGCCTGCCGTTAAGGAAAAAGCCTTTGTCGCGCGTCATCTCGTAGAACCGATAGCCGATCTTGGTACTTGCCTTGTCGAATATCTTTCCTTTCGTGCCGGCCACGGCTATTTCGGCAGTATAGAGATAAGGGTCGTCGAGCCCGTTCCAAAGGTGGGGCTTTTTCAGTTTAAACTCATTGGCATAGTTTTTCTCTTCACCGGCCTTCAATGCCACGCTTTCCGTCCGGCTGTATACTGTCCGTCCTTTGGCATCCTTGAGCCGGGTGGTCACCTGCAGGTTTGTCTCATGGTTGAGGGCATTGACAATGCGTGCCTCTACCTTTGTCAAGGCCGTTTGTGCCGATACTTCCGGAGTTGTCACATGCATGCGGTACATGCCGTGGCTCTCTGGGGAAAAGTAGACGCTGTTCATCTGAAGGAACCAGGCCGGATTGTGCAAGCCATTGTTTTTGTTGAAGTCGGATGAGACAGGTATCAGATTGACATCTTCGTGATTGTCGCACATCACATCAATGGTGTTCTCTCCTACTTTCAAGTTGCCGTCCAGTGCTACGACAAACGGTGTGTAGCCGCCCATGTGGTGTATCAGCTGCTTGCCGTTGACAGTGACCTCGGCTGCCTGTGCCGCTCCCTCGAACAACAGAAACGAAGGCTTCCGCAGGTCGGCAGCTGTCAAGACCAAGGTGCGCCGGTAGTAAGCCTTTCCACGGAAATAGTTGGCAGAATGACCGTCGAGCGCATTGCAGGAATGGGGAATCTGAATGCATTCCCAAGTCTGCTTGTCCTTGCTGAAATCCCATTGATCCAGCCTTGTTTGCCAAAAGCCCCTTGTCTGGGCAAAAGCGGCAGAGCACGTAAACAGCAGAAGCATCGCTCCCGTTGATTTCAAGATGGTATCTTTTATCATGGTTGTTAGAATGTTGTGGTTATATGCTGCAAAATTAGCGAAAGTTACCGTCACGATCATTCTTGCCGGTTTCTTTTTTAATTGACAGCCTCTTTGTTTCTATTGCCTCCCTAGGTGTCAGGATTTGCAGCCTTCCTTTTTGCCATGTGCCGGACAGGTTGCAACCGGCCTTGGTTCAGCACCGGCAATAATCAGGACAATCCGTTGTCAGAGCCCGACAAAAGTCGTATCTTTGCACAACAGACATTCGCAAGAGCATGATGCACAGACTTTCCATAGGAGCCATGATTGTTTCGGTGATTTCGCTGATCGTTTTCTCCGCATGGCCTCACCATCATCACAATGGCAGGATATGCATGAAAGTGGAAATGTGCATCCACGACTTTGCATTGAATGACTGTCACACTTCCCACCACGCCGAAAACACCGCCGATCGCCAATGCATGGCCGAAAACAACCTGCATTCGTTGAAAGCACACGAGAACACGAGCTTCGGACGTTTATGCATGGCTTTGCTTTTGCTGCTGTGTTGCTTTGCTGCCATTAGCGGACTGCCATGGCTGTTGTTTTTAAGGAAAGGGAAAAAATCTATTGCCCGCCGGACAGGCATTGTGTCATTCGCCTTAGTCCGACAATGCGGCTTGCGGGCACCTCCCACTTTTGTTTGCTAAAAGACAGACCTTATGGTCTGCCGGTTGCACCATAGGGCAACCGGCTTTCAAAAAACAATGACGAAGCAAATGGCAGGCATCTGCCGGCAGATGCCTCGTTGAAATCCTTTATCAAACAAAATAATGAGCAAGACAATATATCTTATATGTGTGGCATTGGCCGTCGCAGCCGGATGCCAGCATAAGCATGATGACCATGAACATCATGAAGAAAAGCACGAACACGTTCATGCCGAAGGCGAAATAGCCTTTTCGGACAAGCAGGCTCGTATGGCAGGTCTGGAGCTGGAAACCGTACAAGCCTCGGCCTTTCGCGAAGTAATCAAGACAAGCGGCCGCATAATGCCGGCACCGGGCGACGAAGTCACGGTGGCAGCTACGGCAGATGGAATAATCGGCTTCCCGGGCGGTAATCTGACAGAAGGCTCGGCCGTAGGCAAAGGCCGGGTGCTTGTGAACATCTCGTCCAAGCATCTGATGAGCGGCGACGCGGTGGAAAAGGCCAAACAAAGCTATGAAACGGCGCGCCGCGAGTTTGAACGCTCCAAATCTTTGGTGGACGACAAACTCATATCGGTGCGCGAATTTGAGCAACGCAAGGCAGAATATGAGAATGCCCGTATAGCCTACGAGGGCATTGCGGCCAACGCCACATTGACGGGAGTGAATGTGACGGTTCCCATGAACGGCTTCGTAAAAAGCCTGGCGGTGAAGCCCGGAGACTATGTCAGTGTGGGCACAGCCATTGCAACCATATCCTCCAACCGAAAACTGGTGTTGCGTGCCGAAGTGCCCGAAAGCGGTTATGCCAAGCTGCGAGAAATCAATGATGCCAATTTCACTACTCCTTACGATGGTTGTGTCTACAGCCTGAAAGATTTGGACGGCCGCCTGCTTTCGTATGGCAAATCGGCAGAAAACGGCTCGGGCTATGTACCTGTTACCTTTGAATTCAATAACCGCGGTGCCGTAGTGCCCGGCTCTTATGTCGAAGTCTATCTGTTGGGCAAACAGGAAGAAGGTGTCATATCTTTGCCGGTATCGTCGCTAACGGAAGAACAAGGGGTGATGTACGTGTATGTGCAGACTTCAGAAGGTCATTATGAAAAACGCGAAGTGGCGACGGGCGCGACCGACGGCCATAGGGTAAAGGTGACGAAAGGCGTGAAAGCCGGTGAGCGCGTTGTTGTAAAAGGTGCTACACAAGTAATGCTGTCCTCACGTTCGTCGGTCATTCCCGAAGGCCATCATCATTGAAAACTCCCTAAAAGTTCAGATTTATGTTGAACAGGATAATAAGTTTTTCCCTGCACAATCGCGTGGCCGTATTGTTGGCTGCCGTTGTGCTGACGGTAGTAGGCCTTTACAAAACCTACCATATGGAGGTGGACGTATTCCCGGACTTGAACGCTCCTACGGTGGTAGTGATGACCGAAGCAAAGGGCATGGCCGCCGAAGAGGTGGAACGTCTGGTAACCTTCCCGTTGGAGACGGCCGTAAACGGAGCTACTGATGTGCGTCGCGTACGCTCGTCGTCGCAGGCAGGTCTTTCCATCGTATGGGTGGAATTTGATTGGGGAACTGACATTTACAAGGCACGTCAAATAGTTTCCGAGAAACTGGCAACGGCATCAGATGAGTTGCCGGCAGAATGCGGTCGCCCCATGCTGGGACCACAGTCATCCATATTGGGAGAATTGATGATTGTGGGCCTTACGGCCGACAGTACATCGCAACAGGAATTGCGCACGCTGGCCGATGCCGTGATACGGCCGCGCCTGCTGTCGATGGGCGGAGTGGCCCAGGTGGCAGTGCAGGGAGGCGATGTCAAGGAATATCAGATATTGCTGAACCCCGAACGCATGAAACACTATGGAGTGAGCCTTGACGAAGCCCTTGCCGCCGTGAAAGGCATGAACAGGAACGTGAGCGGAGGAACACTCTATGAATATGGCAACGAGTATATCGTGCGCGGACTGATGTCGACCAATCGTGTTGACTCGCTGAAACGGGCTGTTGTAAAAACCGATGGTGAGAATCCGGTTCTTCTGGAACACATAGCCAACGTGCGCACAGGAGCCAAGACACCGCGCCTCGGAACGGCTTCGGACAAGGGCAAGCCGGCAGTTTTGCTGACCGTCACGAAGCAGCCCGATACCAACACAATGGAGCTGACCAGCCGTCTGGACAAGTCGTTGGCCGAATTGCAGGCCTCGTTCCCAAAGGATGTGAAACTATCCACAGACATATTCAGACAGTCGCGCTTCATAAAGAGTTCGATAGACAATGTAAAGAAATCGCTGTATGAGGGTGGCTTCTTCGTAGTCGTTGTTCTCTTCCTGTTTCTCATGAATGCGCGCACCACGGTCATTTCTTTGCTGACCATACCGCTCTCGATATTGATAGCCCTGCTCACGCTGGAAATGATGGGGCTGACGGTCAACACGATGAGCCTCGGCGGTATAGCCATAGCCATAGGGTCTTTGGTGGATGATGCTATTGTTGACGTCGAAAACGTGTTCAAGCGCTTGCGCGAAAACAGAAAGCTACCCGAAAATGAACGGAAAACAGTTTTGGACGTAGTCTTTCATGCTTCGCAGGAAGTGCGTATGCCGATATTGAACTCCACATTGATAATTGTGGCCAGTTTCTTGCCTCTGTTTTTCCTGACAGGAATGGAAGGACGCATGCTTATACCACTTGGAATCGCTTTTGTCGTGTCACTTTTTGCATCCACGCTGGTGGCACTCACACTGACTCCCGTGCTTTGCAGCTGGCTCTTGGGAAAGGAAAAGAGCGACAAGTCGGGACATGAGCCGCAATGGGTAGCTTCGATGAAGGCCTGTTACGGACGTATGCTGCAATGGTCATTGATACACGGTAAAAAGGTGTTGGCGGTGACGGCATTGTGCTTTATCGCCTCATTGATTCTATTTTTCTCATTCGGGCGCAGTTTTCTTCCGCCTTTCAACGAAGGTTCGTTCACAATCAATGTAAGCACTCTGCCCGGTATTTCACTGGAAGAATCGGACCAAATCGGACGACAGGCCGAGCAGCTGCTGCTTTCAATACCCGAAGTACAGACGGTCGGGCGCAAGACAGGACGTGCAGAGCTCGATGAACATGCGCTCGGCATCAACACATCGGAAATGGAAGTACCTTTTGTGCTCAAAGACAGGTCAAAGGACGAAGTTATGGCTGATATACGCGAAAAACTGAAGCTGCTGCCCGGTGTCAATATCGAAATAGGCGCACCGATATCGCATCGTATAGATGCCATGCTGTCGGGAACGCGGGCGAATATTGCCATAAAACTGTTTGGTACAGACCTAAACAAAATGCACGAAATCGGGAACCACATCAAAAGCAGCATAAGCGGTATTGAAGGTGTGGCCGACTTGAATGTGGAGCAACAGATAGAACGGCCGCAGCTGAAAATTTTGCCACGACGTGAAATGCTGGCCCGTTATGGCATTACATTGCCGGAGTTGGCCGAATACGTAGAAGTGATGATTGGCGGTGTTACAGTGGCGAATGTCTATGAAGGCAATCAGACCTTGGATGTGACACTCAAGGTAGACGATTCATACAGGGAAACGATGGAACGCATCCGCCACCTGATGATAGACGCCAACGGAAGCAAGATACCTTTGGAGAATGTGGCTCGCGTGGTTTCGTCATCGGGACCCAATACAATTAACCGCGAAAATGCTTCGCGCAAACTTGTTGTATCGGCCAATGTATCAGGACGCGATTTGCGCGGTGTAGTCGACGACATCAGAGAAACCATAGACAAGGAAATCAAGCTGCCCCGTGGTTACCATATAGAATATGGAGGTCAGTTTGAAAGCGAACAAGAAGCATCGCGCATCATCATGATGGCTTCAGTCTTCGCGCTCCTTATAATATTTCTGTTGCTTTACCGTGAGTTCAGGAGCATGCGCTTGTCGGCTATCGTGATGCTTAATTTGCCACTGGCATTGATAGGCGGAGTCGTGAGCATTTATTTTTCGGATGGCATGTGCAGCATCCCAGCCATTATCGGATTTATTTCACTTTTTGGCATTGCCACTCGCAACGGAATGCTCCTCATAGAACGTTATAACCATTTGTACCAAGCGGGCATGGATATAGACGAGTGTATCATGAAAGGCTCCTTGGATCGCCTGAACCCAATTTTGATGACAGCCCTCTGTTCGGCACTGGCGCTCATCCCAATCGCATTGGGAGGGCATCTGCCCGGAAACGAGATACAAAGTCCGATGGCGAAAGTCATCTTAGGCGGATTGCTTAGCTCGACATTCTTGAATGCATTCATCATTCCGATAATGTATTACTACATGAATAAAAAATCAAATCACCGATGAATAAGACGATAACACTTGCAATATTCTTTCTGCTGTTGGCGAGAACAAACAGCAGGGGAGCAGACGGCATTGAGAACGTTTTGGCAATGATCGAAAAGAATAATGCCACATTGAAAACCGCACAGGCTGAAATGAAGGCCGATTGTCTGGATAACCGCACCGGCATATTTTTGGCTTCGCCCGAGATAGAATATGCCCGTTTGTGGGGTTCACCGACGGAAATCAGGAACCGTACAGATGTAAGCGTGACACAAACGTTGGACTACGCCACCCTTTCAGGAATGAAAAGCCGATTGGCAAAGGCCAAGGACGGACTTGCAGAAGAAAAACTGAGAATGGTGCGCCAGTCCGTATTGCTGCAAGCACGGCAGACGTGCATTGATGTGGTATATTATAACATGCTGCGTTGTCGTCTGCAAGAACGTGTTGCCACGATGCATTCCATAGTGAAAGCATGCAAGCGCCGTTTGGATGATGGCAGTACGAATATACTGGAATATAATAAGTCAAAGATAGGATTGGCAGAGGCAGAAGCAGCCTTGTCAAGCACAAATATCGAGCGCGAGGCCTTGATGGAAACATTGAAGCAGATGAATGGGGGAAAAGCCGTGACATTGGATGATACAGTCTATGCTACGGCAGCCCTGCCTGCTGACTTTTCACAATGGCTTGAAAGTGTTAATGAAAGTAGCCCGCAATTGCAATATCTCGGACGGCAGATTGATGTTGGACGCAGAGAAATGAAGCTGGCCAAGGCAGAAAATCTTCCGCGACTATCAGCCGGTTATATGAGCGAAAAGACTTTTGGAGAACACTACCAAGGAATCAGCATCGGGCTCGCAATACCCTTATGGGAAAACAAGAACAAGACAAAAAGTGCGCGTGCCCGCATACATGCCAGCGAATTCCGCATAGCAGAAGTGCGGCTGCAACAGTCGAATATGCTGAAAGCATGCTATAAGCGTGCTGCTGAACTGCAAAAGCTTTCAGACGCAAACAGCAAAGACATCTTGTCACTCCGACATGGAACGCTGTTGGGAAAAGCTCTCAATAGCGGTGAAATAACACTGACCGACTATTTGCTTGAAATGAGGTCTTATTATGAAGTGCTCACACAGACCATAGGCACAATTAGAGATTGCGAGAAAGCAAAAGCCGAACTGTATTCTTTGACAATGTAGCATTTTAGAACTAGTATTGTCTCAAGCATAAAAAACTCGTTCATTTGTTTGCTTGGCTCAATATAAAGTATTACTTTTGCACTCGGAATCGCGTAAACACGCTTTCTCGTTTGCAAAAGCAAGGAGAGATGGTAGAGTGGTCGATTACAACGGTCTTGAAAACCGTCGTACCGCGAGGTACCGGGGGTTCGAATCCCTCTCTCTCCGCAATTAGCCTTGGTTATCAAGGTGCTATAATTTAAGTACCCGAAAAAAGTATCCCAAAAGTCCTTTTTTCGGGTTTCTTTTTATCCTTTCTTAGCTTCCATCACAACACAAATATTCGCTGATTAAAATCAAACGGCAGACATAAAGGCGCTATTTGATTTTGAGCATTGGATTTTTAGAAATAACTTCGCAGCCTCTTCTGGATTCAGTAGTCTCAAAAGTAATGATACGATTGATAGGAAAGAATAACGGAATGAGATGGAGCAGTCTTTGGAATGCAACTCGCACTCGCAGTATGTTAACGATACTGCTGACCATATTGTTCTGTATGTATACTTTACCCCAGTTCGGGTTAAGCCAATTCATATGAAAGTGCAGATGAAGCATTCAGGCAATGCCATAAAATCCTTACC
>CAKRYD010000032.1 GCA_934426255.1 uncultured Bacteroidaceae bacterium
AAGCGGAAATAGCTCAGTTGGTAGAGCACGACCTTGCCAAGGTCGGGGTCGCGGGTCCGAGTCCCGTTTTCCGCTCTTTTTTGCTCGAATGGTGGAATCGGTAGACACGAGGGACTTAAAATCCCTTGGCCAGAAATGGCTGTGTGGGTTCAAGTCCCACTTCGAGTACAACAAAGGGCGGCAGTATTATTGCCGGCCTTTGTTGTTGGGTGCATACTCAAGTATCAGGCGCATTAACGGATCATCCGGTGAAAAAGTAAGCTCACACCCCTTCCGCACTCCGTTAGCCAAGTTCCAAATGAGCACGGCAGAAGCACCTTTCCCAATATAAACATCAAACTTCTTGCGCATAGCCTCAGCTCTTTTCTTCTTATCAGTGCGACATCCTTCCCCGCTTTGTATGCCAGTTTCACCTATAATAAAAGGCTTGTTCAATGACTTCGCCGCATTGATGCAAGGCAGGAAATGAGGAGATTCTATCATATCCGACCGATTATAATCGTAGTCATAATCATGTATGTTTGCCACATCTATATCTTTGCCCGAATGCAAAAGGCGATAATTGTCAATGCCCCCGTAGGCCCATTGGGCAAAAGTGCCGCTTTCCACCAAGTGATACGGGTCATTTGTCTTAATGACATGTGCTACTGTATCGAGAAAATGCTTCAAGGTATGCACACCGGCATCGGCAGGTTCGTTAATAATCTCCCACATGGCAATTGCAGGCGAGTTGCGAAATCTCCTTGTCATCCTTATCACATGAGGAAGATATTCTACTTTATAGCCCGTTTTGTACCATTCGGGATTCTTGCCACTGCCGTCTCCGTTTTTCGCTCCATCGTGATGTCCGCAACTGCTGCGGCCATCTCCAAGAGCCAAGATAAGCTTTATGCCATTTCGCTCAGCTGATTTGACAAGCCTTTCCGTATTGTCTTCATTCCCCGGGAAAGCCCATGTACGAACCATCATCCCCTTAGGTAGCAATGAAAAGAGTGAATCAATCTGCCTGTGTGTAAACAATTCAAAGTCGTCTCCACAACCACTCATTTGAAAGGAATTGAATGACGCACAGGTATATTCCCTACCGTCAAGCATGAGTCGGGTGTCTTCGCGATAAATAAAGCCTTTCCTGTAAGCACGACTTTTCTCTCCGGCAAAAGATGTTGAAGCCACAAAGAGCATCAGCGATGCCACCATTGAAACAATCCTCAACTGTCTGACAAGATTTGCCATAACACTTTGTTTTTGATTTTACAAGAGCAAGGAGGATGTTTTGACAAAGTACGTCTTCGATTGCAATTATGCAAGATTAATGCTTCAAGTTTGCTTTCTCAAGCCCATAGCCGAATTTCTTGTCGGCAGCTTTTAAAAGGAAGCCTACGATGAGTGAAAGTATAGCTATTCCGGTAAAGATGCACATGGGCAAGGTGTAGTCGTAAAGGTTGGTCTCCATTCCGTTACTTGTCTTTGTTCCTATGACGCAATAGCTGTCGAGTACATGACCGATAAGCGCGGGTATTCCCCATAGCCCGATGTTTTGTATGAAAAATATGAGTGCATAGGCTGTTCCCAGCTGCTTTACCGGAAAAATCTTTGCTACGCTGGGCCACATGGCACTCGGAACCAACGAGAAAGAAATACCCAATATAATCATCAGACCGATGGCAACCCAAGGTGCGTGAATGAAGGGTATGGCATAGATGCAGTGGACGAAAATCAACATTGCAGCTCCGAAAATCATGATGGAAGCGGCTTTTCCCCTTCGGTCAATCATGCCACCGAATACAGGCGTTAGGAACAATGCCCCCAATGCCGGCAGACCAGCGAATGTTCCTGCCAAATCTTCATTGACATAATACTTCGTGACCATCAGTTCTGTGGCATATTTTTGGAATGGGAATATGCAGCTGTAAAACAGTACACATAACAATGCTATTAGCCAAAATCCGGGGTTTTTGATTACTGCCACTACATCGTGGAATGAGAATTTTTCTTCATCCGTTACAACGGTATCACTTTCTATCTGCCGATCCAGCTTGTAGTCCATCAAAGAGAAAGCCACAAAAGCAATCAATCCACCTATCAGCAGACAAAGTCCGATGAACAGCGGCATGGAAAGTCCCCATTCTTTGGCAACAGGAATGGCCGCGGCATAAGCTACCTGGCTTCCGATACGTGCCAAAGCTACTTGAACTCCCATAGCTAAGGCCATCTCTTTTCCTTGAAACCATTTTGCGATGATTTTAGTTACAGTGATTCCTGCGACTTCCGCACCTACCCCAAAGACAGAATAGCCTGCCGAGGCCCAAAAGACATCGGCTTTCATACCAAGGAACATGCCTGTTGTTCCTCCATATTGTGTGATAGCTATATATTCACAGGCTGTTCCACCTACCATCAAGATTGCAGCCAAAATGCCTGTGAAGCGGATGCCAAAGCGGTCCAAAATCAGACCTCCCCAAATGAGCATCAGGAGAAAAACGTTCAAAAAGCTATAGGCTCCTGTGAATGTGCCGAATTCTCCACTGGTCCAATGTAACCGGCCTTCAAGCATGCTTTTCAGCGGAGCCATGATGTCGTTAACATAGTATGCCGCCATCATCGTGAATGCTACGATGAATAGTGCTGACCAACGGGCAGCGGCAGAATCGTTGATCCTTTTCTTGATAGCTTCTGTCATGGGTATGGGGATTTGACTGGTGGCAGATTATTTAACTAAAATGACCAAATACTTGCTGACGCTCCAAAACTGCTCGGGATTGGTAATTCTAAGCGTGTATTGCTTTTGCGCGTCGCGGTCAAGTGTGTAGCTGCCAGACGGATGTGATGTGAGCAGTTTTGCACTGTTAGAGTAGAGCTTGATTGACTTGGTAACGCGTATATCTATTTTGGTGAAGTAGTCCTTATTAAAAGTGTTGCTCTTTAGAACATCTCCTTTCTGAAGTATGCGCTGGTCTTTTAATTCTCTCTTTGTGCCGAACACATACCAGGCAGAATTCAGTTCCTTGTCTTGCAGTTCCACCGTTTGTCTTTTTTGCTCATTCTGGTTTGTCAGACTTGATACACTTTGGTTGAGATCCTGTATTTGTTGCCCTTGCTCGGCTATTTTCAAGTCTTTTGCACGTAAATCCTGCTCCAGTTGCGCTATCTGTTGCGATTTTTCTTCCATCTGCTTGTTAAGCTGCTCAATAGTGGTTTTCAGCTTTGATGCGTTAAATGTACTTGACTTGAGCTGTTCCTGCAACCTTGCAATGCGTTCCTTGTTGAGCTGCATTGTGCGGCGGATGAATGTAATATTTTCCATGATGTCTTCCTTTGACATCTTTTTTTCTGGATTCGAACGTTCCAGATTAACCCTTCCTTCTGCTTCATTGATTTCACGGAAACCTTCCTGGATGTCGTTGAATGTTGCCATGATATCATTGAGCTCTGAATCTTTTTGATTAATGATTTGAGCCATGGAATCGCGTAAGGCTTTTATTTGGTTATCTTTCGTCTCTGTCTTTTGTCCGCATCCGCTTAATGCTAAAATGCAAATGGCAAGTGCTGTAATCTTTTTCATATTTACAATGTTTTGGGTTACTCTTTGTTGTGGTTCGCATCCGTTTTTCCACTAAGGATGATTACAAATTCCCCTTTAGGCGGATGCTCTTCAAAATGGCTTTTTACTTGTGCCAAGCTTCCTTTTATACATTCTTCGTGAACCTTGCTGATTTCCCTGCACACGGCAACTTCGCGTTCTAGCCCGAAAGTGTCAATGAATTGTGTCAGCGTTTTGATAATTCTATATGGCGATTCATAGAATACCATCGTACGTTCTTCTTCTTTCAAATAAGATAGACGTGATAATCTTCCTTTCTTTTGAGGCAGGAATCCTTCAAAAACAAATTTATCGCATGGAATCCCGGAGCTGACCAATGCAGGAACAAAGGCTGTTGCACCAGGAAGGCATTCAACTTTTATGCCTTCTTCTACACATTCTCGCGCAATGAGAAAGCCGGGATC
The DNA here is from genome assembly GCA_934426255.1 of uncultured Bacteroidaceae bacterium. Lineage (GTDB taxonomy): Bacteria > Bacteroidota > Bacteroidia > Bacteroidales > Bacteroidaceae > UBA6382. The sequence continues at coordinate 4,006 of CAKRYD010000032.1, forward strand.
GCTAATTCCCGGTGTTCCTGCATCACTGACAAGTGCCATGTTTTCGCCGCCTTTTAGCCTGTCTACTAAATGGGCGACTTCCCCATGTTCGTTGAATTTGTGGTAGGATTGAAGTCTGTTCTTAATGCCGAAATGTGATAGCAGAAAGCCCGAAGTTCGGGTATCTTCAGCTAAGATTAAATCAACTTCCTTGAGGACACGCAAAGCTCTCAGCGTAATGTCCTCCAAATTACCAATTGGTGTAGGCACAATGTATAGCATTGTTGCAAAAGTACGGAAGTTCTTGTATATTCAAAAATTTCACGATATAAAATTGCATAAAAGTGAAACTATCTTCGTACTTTTGCTGTCAAACAGTATGCATAAGCCATAAAACCATGTTGGAAAAGAAGATAACCTTTGACAGTTTCATCCGCGGGATGCTCATTTTTGTAATAATTGCCGCGATACTGTTGTTGATTCGCTACCTTGAAGATGTTTTGACCCCTTTTTTTGTGGCATGGTTCATCGCTTATCTTATTTATCCCATAGTGACATTCATACAATATAAGTTGCATTTCCATTATCGGATACTAAGCATTTTTGTTACTTTGTTCATAGCCGGAGGCTTAGTATACGGCTTCTGTGCTTTAACATTTCCGCAGGTAGCAACTGAGTTGGAACACTTCAAGGAAAGTCTTATGAAATTTCTTCAAGTGGGTGCCAACAACAACAGTATATCGCCGAAGGTAGAAGCTTTTATTCATGAACAGGCCCGTTTGATTGACTTAGACAAGATATTTACCCAGAAAAACATTCTTGATGTAATAAAGGAAACTGTACCAAGAGTATGGAATGTCGTCTATCAGACTGCCAATTTATTGATAACGTTTCTCTCTTCCTGCATAGCTCTCCTGTACCTATTCTTTATATTAGTGGATTATGAGAAGTTGTCGAATGGCGTAATGCGCTTGTTCCCGAAGCGAAATCGTAAGTTCTTGGGCACATTGTTTACAGACTTGCAGCGTGGAATGAATAATTATTTTCGTGGACAAGCCCTTATCTCGGTTTGTGTAGGCATTCTTTTTTCTATCGGTTTCGTTATTATCGGCTTTCCGTTGGCTATTCCGTTAGGTATTTTTATCGGGATTCTTAGTTTCGTTCCTTATCTCCATGCCCTTGGACTTGTTCCGACTTTGCTGTTTGCTTTGATTAAGGCTGCTGATACAGGGCAGAATTTCTGGGCAGTGTTGGCCGGTGCACTTGCAGTCTTCTTGATAGTTCAAATTATTCAAGATATGGTGCTGACACCGCGTATTATGGGAAGTGCCATGGGGCTGCCACCGTTTCTTATTTTGCTGTCTTTATCGGTTTGGGGGTATCTATTGGGAATAATCGGAATGATCATAGCTCTTCCGTTGACAACGCTATTGATTTCATATTATCAACGGTATGTTACGAAAGAACTGAATACTTCCGTAGACGAGGCGAGTAAGAAATAAAAACTTGTAAGCCCCAATTGTAGGTGCTTAGCCTGACAAATGGAGCTTATAAATAGCAAGAGCGTTGTGACGCGTTTTTAGTTTTGATCGAATTTGATGGTCATCGAATCTGTTGGAAGCTCAATCTCTTCTTCTGATCTCGGTTTTCCTTCCTCAGCGCGTGCCTTGATGGCATTTAATGTCTCAAAGTCACGTTTGTATGTGGGACTGGCTTCTACCATGGAGATGACATCATCGTTGTCAAGTGCAAACGGGCTGAACTGATAAATCTTATAGTGGCGCTTCTGCGAAGCCTTCCCTGTTTGATTATAATATTGATTGCGACGTTCACGAAGACGTTCTTCTTCCTGCTCATCTATTTCATTATCGTTGCGCTGTTTTCCCACATCCGTTAGGACATCGCTTAGGCCGAACCCTGTTGCAAGTATCGTGATTTTTACTTTCTTACCTAATGAAGGGTCTGTGCCAAGTCCAAATTTAGTTTCTACGTAAGCATCAAATTTGCTCATGAACTCATGAACCTCATTCATTTCCTCCATCATCAATGATTCACCCTCTTTCTCTGCACAGAAAGCAATATTTACAAGAATCTTTTTTGATTTGAAAATGTCGCTGTGATTGAGCAGTGGAGAATTGAGAGCTTCTTCAATGGCTTTGCTGACACGCCCTTCGCCTTCGCCGTAGGCCGTACTCATGATGGCAACACCTCCGTCTTTCAAGACAGTGCTTACATCGCGAAAATCCAGATTCATGGTTCCGCGCAGCGTGATGATTTCTGCAATGCTCTTTGCTGCAATGCTCAAGGTGTCGTCTGCTCTGGCAAAAGCATCAAGGACTGTCAGGTTTGTGTATATCTCGCGCAGACGTTCGTTGTTGATGACCAACAGAGCATCCACGTGCTTCTTCATTTCTTCGAGGCCATCGAGAGCCTGGTCTATTTTGCGGTTGCCTTCAAAACAGAAAGGAATGGTTACAATGCCGACTGTCAGTATATCTTTGGCTTTGGCTTCGCGGGCAATGATTGGTGCCGCACCTGTTCCTGTGCCTCCACCCATTCCGGCTGTAATGAATACCATTTTTGTACCGTCGTCAAGCATGCGACGTATGTCTTCTATGCTTTCCTCGGCAGCTGCACGTGCTCGCTCGGGACGGTTGCCCGCTCCGAGGCCTTCGCTTCCGAGTTGTATATGCACGGGAACAGATGAGCTGTCAAGAGCCTGTCGATCCGTGTTGCATACCACGAATGAAACATCGTGAATCCCCTCGTTGTACATATGGTTGACGGCGTTGCCGCCACCACCGCCCACTCCGATAACCTTGATGATTGTAGGTTTTTGTTTGGGCAGGTTAAACTGGATGGTATCAGTCTTTTCGTCTTCCATGTTATGAATCAATATTTATATGTTATGCCAAGAGACGTTTAACAACTTCGGAGATGGTTTTCCCATCGGCTTTTCCGGCCAATTGTTTGGATGCTATGCCCATTACTTTTCCCATGTCTTTCATGGACGTGGCTCCGGATGCTGTGATGATAGTCCTAATCTCTGTCTCCAGCTCTTCTGCAGATAATTGTTTGGGGAGGTAGCTCTCAATGACTGCAGCTTGCGTCGCTTCCTCTTCAGCCAGGTCTTCACGCCCTTTTCCCCTATAGAGAGCTTCGGCATCACGCCCTTGTTTTGCTAACTTTGTAATTATTTTCAGTGCCACATCATCACTGAGTTCGTCATTGGCTCCTGGTGCCGTCTTGGCTTCTATAAAGTATTTTTTGATGTTACGTAATGCTTCCAGCCTTGCTTTGTCTTTGGCTTTCATTGCAGCAATGATATCTTTGCTTACCTGTTCAAATAGTGCCATGGCTTATTCTATTTAATATGTTGACTATAATTATTTAATCCTCATCGCCAACGATGACGGTAGAGATGTCCTTAATTCTTTTAATGGCTTTCTTGAAAAGTGAAGGGCCTTTATGTTTGTCTTTTCCTTTTTTCGGGCTTTCTTCTTTGTCCGACTTGGTTTCTTGCGCAGAGGAATTTACATTGTTCTCATGCTCCTCGCTGCCTGCCCCGTTTTGTGGCTCTTCAGAATCAAAAATATCAACTTTAGCTGCCTGTTCCTGTATTAGGGGACTGGTACACGATTGTGTGCCTTTTGTCAAGAGGCTAATAACACTTAACAGCTGTCCGTCCGTGTTCTTGTTTAGATTCTTTGCAAAGTGTATTGTCTGACGAGGGTTCTTTACAATACGTACTTTGTCAAATCCCGTGATATCAGTGAAAGCTTTGCTTAGATTCTTAAGGTTTGCACCTCCACCGATAAGCCAAGCACCGGCTACGAGCGAATCGCGTCCGAAACCTGATTCTGCAATTTGTGCTTTGACATTATACAGAATTTCTTCCATGCGTGCTTCGACTATATCATAAAGTTTTCCTTTTGTAATGGTAGAACCATCGGGCAGAGTATATATGATTTCTTTCGATTGGTCTTCTGTCAAGTCTGTCGCTACTATTCCATATCTGAGCTTAAGGCCTTCCGCATCTGTTTCTTCAAGCTGACAGCTCATGATGTCCTTTGTGATGTTTGAACTTCCAAGTGGTATGACACTAAGAAACCGCAGCAAGTTTGCTTTATAGATGGAGATGGTAGTTGTGTCTGCGCCAAAGTCCACTAATACGCAGCCTGAGCGTTTTTCTGTGTCAGAAAGCACTTCGTCGGCCACTGTTAACGGAATGAGCTTGTCTTCAACAATGTGAATGCCGACATTGGCAAAACAATTATCGATATTGGTACGCAACGCTGTGCGAGCCGTAAGGTTCAAATACCGTCCTTCTATGTAGTCGCTCAAGACACCGACGGGGTCAATTTGTTTCTGCGTGCCGACGCTGTACTCTTGCGGTATAACTTCCAATATATCAAGGTCACCTATGTTGGTGTTGACATTCTCTTTCATCAAATCGTCTACGATTTGTTTTGAAATGGGCTTTTGTTCATCGAAGCGCTGCATAATGGAATTGTGCATTGAGTGCAGGCTTTGTCCGCCAAAACCAACATATACTTGTGTGACGGACCGTTTCAATTGATCTTCTATGCGTTTTTTTATTACACGGACACATTGGGTAGATTTGTCCATGTTGAAGATCATTCCTTTTCGGATAAATGCTGACGAAGGTTCTTGTGCTACAGCTTCGATTTGTATGCTACCGTCGGGCATTTTTTTCCCGCCAATACCGGTTGCGTGTGACGAACCCAGTTCAATTGCAATGATAAATAAATCTTCTGCCATATATGGTTATTCTTTTTTCGTACAAACTATTTGGTTGCTAAATTCCATGTCGATTCGATTATATTTATTCCACCCCACCTTGTTCAGGACTTTGGAGTAGAACAACCGAAGACGTTCTAACTTTTGTTCAACCTTGACGGGAGGCCCCAAATGAATGATGTGGTTGCCTACGCGAGGTATCAGTTCAACAGCTCCATTGCTTAGTACATGCAGTTGCTCAATCTGACTGTTCCAAAAAGCATCAACTTGTAGATGCCGTCCGATGGCAGCTAAATACTTTTTGGCAAACCGAGGCGTGATAAAGCCTGTCGCTACAATAACATCTGCCGGGAATTTGCTGCTTTGAATGCGTTTTCCTTGGCTGTCAATAAAGTAATTGCTTCCGTCTGCACTGATAATACGCATGACCGGTAGTCTTTGACTTACTTTTACGTGTACGGCGTTGTTAGCTGTCTTATAACATTGAGCATCTAAAATGAACTGATGTGATTCGAGAACCTTTTCCATTTCGGCCAATTGAATCTTGTTCATGGGAATTCCTTCCGGATATAAATGTTTTTTCTCTAATAGTCTTTTTACTTCGTTTCCGGAAATGAATACTGCTTGCGCACTGTCTGTCACCTCTATGTTGACATGTTTGCACGCTTCGGTATTATCACCTTTGCTGAATTTGGTTACAGCCAAGATGATATATGCCAAAAGGGCTATTCCTATGAACAATTTGAGGAGAGATTTCATTTGTGGCGTTTTATGCTCTCGGTGCTAAGATGGATTCAAATTGTGGCATATAGTCGTCCAAATCTCCTGCCCCTAATATGATGAGTACATCAAAGTCGTTCTTTTTCACGAAATCAACGGCTTCCGTTTTTTTTATGAGGTGGCGTTCCATGCCCGGCCGTAGATTGTCATAGATAAGCTTGCTTGTGACACCTTCAATGGGCTGTTCGCGAGCAGGATAGATTTCTGTCAGGATCACTTCGTCCAATAATGACAGGCTTTGTGCAAAGTCCTTATAAAAATCTCGTGTGCGAGTGTAGAGATGGGGCTGAAACATGGCTGTGAGCTTGCGTCCTTTGAATACTTCGCGAAGCGACAGGATGCAGTTCTTTATTTCCATGGGATGATGCGCGTAGTCGCTTAATAGTACGAGTTTGTTCGTTTTTATCTTGAAGTCAAACCGGCGCACTACACCTTGGAATGATGCCATTCCTCTTTTGATTTCTTCGGCTGTGGCTCCGCTCAGCTGTGCCAGAGCCATGGCGGCAATTCCATTTTCAATGTTGATACTTACCGGAACACCTAATTGGATGTCATTGATGTTTTCAAAAGGCGAAACCAGATTGAAGACGATTTCACCGTTTCCGATGCGAATGTTTTCTGCATGAAAATCTCCTTTATCTCTACTGTAAGTATATTTGCGCACTCCTTCTTGCAGGGCGGGCTTCATGGCCAAATCTGTATGAATCACCAATGCTCCTCCCGGTTGTATGAGTGAGCTGTATTTGCTGAAGCTTTCCAGATAAGCCTCACGTGTGCCGTAAATGTCAAGATGGTCGGGGTCAGTGGCTGTGATGACACTTGCATAAGGTCGTAGCCAATGAAAAGACCGATCGAATTCATCGGCTTCGATAACTACATAGTTGCTTTTTGCGGAGTACAGGTAGTTGGTTCCATAGTTTTTCGAGATTCCTCCTAAGAAAGCGTTACAATCTACATGGCTTTGGTGCAGAATGTGTGCAGCCATGGTTGATGTTGTTGTCTTTCCATGAGTTCCTGCCACGCAAAGTCCTTTGAGTGATTTGGTCAGCGTTCCTAATACCTGCGCTCTTTTTTGCAGCTCAAATCCGTTATCTCTGAAAAACGACAGTTCGTGGTGGTCATTAGGGATGGCCGGAGTGTAAACTACCAAGGTGCGATCCTTGTCTTTGAATGCATCCTGTATGTCGTCGGGGTTGTCTTCATAGTGAATTTGCGCTCCTTCATGTATCAGCGCTCCGGTAAGTGTCGACGGTGTTCGGTCGTAGCCACCTACAGGCAGTCCCTTTTCCAAAAAATAACGAATCAGGGCACTCATGCCGATACCACCTGCTCCTATGAAATAAACGGATTTTATATCTTCTACTTTCATTGCTTGTATTTCTTGGGTTTGTGAATGAAGGTTCAGTTTGAATGATGGGCCAGCTTCTTCTCCTTTGCCAGTTTGATGACTTCTTCTGCTATTATTCTGGCAGCATCCGGGTGTGCCAGGGTGAGGATGTTGCGGCTGAGTGCCACCAGACGCTCCGGCTCATTGACTGTGCTGACGGCTTTTGGCAGCAATGCCATTTGTGCTTCTGAATCTTTGATATAGATAGCTGCATCTTTTTTGGCTAAAGCCAATGCATTCTTGGTCTGATGGTCTTCGGCCACATTGGGCGACGGAACGAGTATGCAGGGCTTGCCCAACAGGCACAACTCGCTGATGGAACTGGCTCCGGCACGCGATATGACCAAATCTGCTGCCTTATAAGCTTTTGCCATGTCGGCGATGAAGTCGCTAACATAGAGATTATCCGGTTTTCCCTTCTTTTCCAATTCTTCGCGTATCTGCTCACTGTAGAATTTGCCTGTCTGCCAGATAAACTGCACGTTTGATTGCCTAATAAGGCTGAGATGTGTCAACACACTGTCATTGATGGTCTTTGCACCAAGGCTGCCTCCGATAATAAGAATGGTCTTTTTGGAAGGATCGAGGCCGAAGCTCTTAATGGCAACTTCGCGCGATACGTTAATAGACAGGAGCTCCTGACGCACAGGATTGCCTGTCAGTATGATTTTTGAGGCAGGGAAAAACTTTTCCATGTTGTCGTAGGCTACACAAATCTTGTCGGCTTTTCTGGCAAGTATCTTGTTGGTAACCCCGGCATAGCTGTTTTGCTCTTGAAGCAGTATGGGAATGCCTAAAGACTCACACGCACTCAACATGGGGCCGCTGGCATATCCGCCTACACCTACGGCAACCTGTGGCTTGAATTCATGCAGAATCTTTTTGGCCATCATGCGGCTTTGGGCTGCGCGATAAAGAACCTTGATGTTTCTCATCAGGTGCTTACGGTCAAATCCCGAAACGGGAAGCCCTTTTATTTCATATCCGGCTGCCGGAACACGGGTCATTTCCATGCGTCCTTCTGCTCCCACAAAGAGTATCTTGACACTTGGCCTAATGGCTTTCAGTGCGTTTGCTATTGAGATGGCAGGGAATATATGTCCACCTGTTCCTCCGCCGCTTATGATTACTTTAAGTTCTTCTTCCATACTGATGTGTCTACTTTCTGTAATTCAGCAAAAATAGCAATTATTTTTCGTTTCGGCTCGATAAATCTTTTTTTTCTCTTGAAAAATATTCTGCCATTAGATTCCTTCTCGTGCATTAGAGCGGTGAAAGGTTCTTTCTGCCTTTATCAGTCTTCGCTTGCTGTCTGAATTGATTCTGTGGGCTTGTTTTTTGATTCACTGCGTTTTGTTTTTGCTTTGCTCCCTATGAAAATACGGCATTCCGATGAGCCTTGATGCTTGTCGGAATGCCGTATGGCAGGTTTGCGATACAAGTCTGTCAGCAGACTTTTTCGAGACGTTTCATGATGCTGAACATGAAGAGCGCACTGAGCAGACAGAGGGCGATGAACACTCCCCATACAATCCAAAGCGGCAGATTGCCCCATAAGTAGCCGCCTACGCTGACCAGCAGGTTGCCGATAGCGGTGGCTACGAACCAACCGCCCATCATCATGCCCTTATATTTTTGGGGTGCCACTTTACTAACAAAGCTGATGCCCATAGGCGATAGCAGCAGTTCGCCAAATGTAAGGATAAGGTAGGTTGATATGAGCCAATTGGGCGAAGCGAATGTGGCAGTGCCGTCGTTAATGGCCTGAGTTTGTTGTGCCGGACTCAGAAGGTCGGCCGATCCGATGGCCATCACGAGATATGCAACGGCTGCCACCAACATTCCGAGAGCAATTTTGCGTGGTGCAGACGGTTCTTTCTTTTTCTTGGCCAACCAGCCGAAAAGGGCAATGCTGACGGGGGTAAGGGCTACTACAAAGCAGGGATTAAATTGCTGGAATATCGGTGCGTTTACGGCAACGGGGCCTTCAATCAGCGAATACTTCCATACCAATGCGGCGGCCGAAGCAAGAATGATGATGCCTGCGATGCTCTTACCTTTTCCGGTCTTGCTTTGGAATAGGGCGAAAAGAGCATAAATGATGACAATGCAAAGTACAAGGTTGGTCACGTCAAAGGCCATACTTTGGATGCCAGTAGAACTTTTTGCCGTGAATTCATCGGCGAAGTAGGTTAATGTAAGGCCGTTTTGATGGAAAGCCATCCAGAAGAACAAGACAACGGCAAAAACAAGGCAAAGGGCGATGATGCGCGCCTTTGTGTCGTCGGCTTGAGGCTTTTGAGCATTGTCAAGCGTTGATTCGGCTTTCTTTTTGCCGCCTTCGGCGTGACGGAATGTTGAGCGGAAGCAGTAGTAAATGGCGATGGAAACAATGAGTGATGCGCAAGCTACTGCGAAAGCAAAATGGTAGGAATCGGCCACGCTTACGTGTAGTGTCGTTTGTGCCCATTCCATGATTTTGACAGCAGCTGTCGGTGCAAACAGCGCACCGACATTGATGGCCATATAGAAGATGGAAAATGCAGAGTCGCGCTTGTCTTGGAGTTCGGGGCTGTCATAAAGGTTTCCTATCATTACTTGCAGATTTCCTTTGAACAAACCTGTTCCGGTACTGATGAGCAACAGGGCACCGAGCATGCAGGCAAGTGCAACAGAGCCGCCTCCTAAAGGAATAGAAAGGAAAAGGTAACCGAAAAACATGATAAAGATTCCGATTGTAACCATTTTTCCGTAGCCGAACTTGTCGGCCAGAATACCGCCGAAGAACGGCAGAAAGTAAACAAATCCAAGAAACGTGCTATAGATGAGACCGGCAGTTTCATGGGCGAGCCCGAAGTTGGCTCTCAAAAACAAAACGAAAACGGCAAGCATCGTGTAATAGCCGAAACGCTCGCCGGTGTTAGCTAAACTTAGCGCATAAAGTGCTTTAGGTTGTCCTTCAAACATGATGATGATATTTTAATTTTTTGTATTCTGATTTTTATCCTCCTGTAATACCCAGTCGATACTTCGACTTACGAATTTAAATTATTACGCTTGCAAAGTTAGCAAAATGCTGCAAATACATCGACTCTTGATTTGTCTTTTATAGAGAACAAGATGAAAAGAAAGAAATATGATTGTCTTAAAAAAAGTTTTCGTGAGGGGATATTCTTAACAATATGACAGGCGTTGATGGAAAAAAGTGTACTTTTGTAGTTCACGATAAAGAAAATGCCGCAAGAGAAAGAACTTATTGTCGATATCGACAAAATTTTGCGCGACAAGGCTGGTGCAAAGGCACGATATGTGCCGCGTTTTGTTGTTGCATGGCTCAAACACATCGTTCATCAAGACGAGGTAAATAAGTTTTTAGATGCACACAAGAACGAAACCGGCGTAGAGTGGCTAAAGTCCTGCGTGAAATATTTGGATATGCACTTGACTGTTGTTGGCGAAGAGAATCTTCCACCCAACGACGGCCGTCTCTATACGTTTGTATCCAATCATCCACTTGGCGGGGGCGATGGAGTTGCTTTAGGGGCTCTCATAGGTTCTCATTATGATGGAAAGATTCGTTATTTGCTCAATGATTTGCTCATGAATCTGCCAGGATTGCGTCCCGTTGGAGTACCTGTCAATATTACCGGCCGCCAAAGTCGCTCGTTTCCCCAAATGGTTCATGACACGTTCCATTCAGATATGCAAGTGCTGATGTTCCCTGCAAGGATATGCTCGCGCCGCCACAACGGAGTAGTAAAGGATTTGCCCTGGACCAAGACTTTTATCACCAAAAGTGTGGAAACACAACGTGATATTGTGCCAATTCATTTCAGTGGCGAAAACTCTTCGTTCTTTTACCGTTTAGCCAATCTCAGTTCAATGTTAGGCCTGAAGTTTAATATCGCAATGTTGTTTCTCGTAGACGAGATGTACAAGAACGTCCACAAATCTTTTGAAATCAGAATTGGAAAACCGATTTCCTGGCAAAAGTTCGACCGTTCGCGGACGGCATCAGAGTGGGCAAAATATGTAGAAGATATCGTGTATCATTTGTAGAATAGAAAAGGGATCTTTGACAATGGAAAAAATAATTGACCCGATTGACAGAACTTTGTTGAAAAAGGAACTTACACCGGAACGCCGTCTCCGGCATACCAATAAAAGCAACAATGAAATCTATATCGTGACATGGCAGGATTCTCCTAATGTATTGAAAGAGATTGGGCGATTGCGCGAAATAGCATTCCGTGTGGCAGGTGGCGGAACAGGGAAAAGCCTGGATTTAGACTATTTTGATACATGCGACCATCCATATAAACAATTAATAGTATGGAATCCGGAGGACGAAGAGATAGTTGGTGGCTATCGCTACTTGCCTGGAAATGAAGTGGCGATAGACAAAAACGGACAACCGGTATTGGCAACATCCCACATGTTCCATTTCAGCAAAGAGTTTATGGACAATTACATGAAGCAGACAGTTGAATTGGGACGCTCTTTCGTTACATTGGAGTATCAGAACACGCGTAGGACTGCAGCAAAAAGTCTGTTCGCGCTTGACAACTTGTGGGACGGGCTCGGTGCTTTAACTGTTGTAATGCCCAACCTGAAATATTTCTTTGGGAAAATGACAATGTATCCGTCCTTCAATAAAACAGGACGCGACATGATACTGTATTTCCTGCAAAAGCATTTTCAAGACAAAGACCATTTGGTTACAGCACTCAATCCTGTCAAATTGGAAACCGACACAAACAAATTGAAAGCACTGTTCAAGGAAGATTCGTTTAAAGCCGACTACAGGATTCTAAATGCTGCAGTGCGTGAATTGGGCTACAATATTCCTCCGCTTGTAAATGCCTATATGGGATTGAGTCCTACGATGCGTGTTTTCGGCACAGCCGTCAACGAGTCGTTTGGCAATGTTGAAGAAACGGGAATACTGATTGCCGTTGATGAGATTTTGGCCGAAAAACGTGTACGCCACATAGATTCTTTTGTCCGCGAGCATCCAGACTCGATCAATGTCCTAAAAGATTTGTTGACGTCTCCACTTACACGCGGCTGAGACTGACAGACAACAAAAAAGTAAGGCACCGTTGTTAACGACGGTGCCTTACTTTTTTGACTTTACATTTTATAATTGCTTTTTGATAGCAGGAACGATAATAGACTCCATTATGTCATATCCGGGTCCTGTGGGGTGCACGCCGTCATTTGAATAGTTGGGGTTAAGCGTCTTCCCATCACTGTCGACCAAAGGAGTATAATAATCTACATAAGGAATTTTATTGGCTTGGGCATAAGCCTTGATGCGCATATTGAGAGCTTTGATTTTTTCAGGCGCGTCCGTAATACTTTTATTCCAACCAAAGCCGGCAGCAGGCAATACGGATGTTAAGATGACTTTGATTTTGTGGAATTTGGCAATTTCAACCATCGTAATGATGTTGCCCATAGTAAGTTCTTCATTGTAAACGCAAGAGTTTTCTGCTACATCATTTGTACCGGCATTGATGACCACTAACTTCGGTTGCAATTTCACTACGTCTTCTCTGAAGCGCAGTAAAAAATTATAAGAAGTCTGTCCGCTGATGCCGCGACCAATATATCCATATTTCTTGAAAAACTCAGGGTGTTTTTCCATCCAACCTTGTGTAATGGAATTGCCGAGAAAAACAACGCGTTTTTCGCCTTTCTTGGGAGCCGGCAGTTCAGCATTGCTTTTGGCATATCGTTGTGTGTTGCCGTAATCAACTTTAGGCTTTTGTGCATGCACTTGGTTTATACCCGATAACGCGATGACCAGAATGAGCAGAGCACTTTTGATGGTAGTTGTTCTCATGGTGTTGTATGTTTGAATGTTTGTGTTAAAGTTTGGGACGAGCCGATTGATTGGATGGTTGCTTTTTCAGGACGTAAGGCCAATCGTTTTTCCAAAGTATGCGGTCGAGCAACACCATGCGCCCAACTTCAGGTTTGGACTTGCTGTAGGCATGATAAGGCATCCATGTATCGCCGTTCTTGTCTTCAATGATTTCAGCATTATGCCCGGTACCGGCCCATTGATCGTTGCCTTTTATTAAAATGTCGTGCTTGTTTTCTAAAAGGCGGCCGCCAGTGCTGGAAACATATGGACCGAACAGACTCTTTGAACGGGCATAAACAGTGGTATAGGTACTTTTTGCGCCCTCACAACAGCTGCCGGTCGACCCAAAGAAATAATAATAGCCATTACGTTTGTAAATGTAGGTGCCTTCATAGGCACTTCCCGCAATTTTAAACTTCTTTGCTCCTTCTTTGATGCTTAGACCGTCATCGCTCAACTCTATTCCGTAAATTCCGTAGAAACTGCCCCAAAATAGATACTTCTTTCCATTATCTTCAATATAGAAAGGATCAATACTGTTGGTAACACCAACTTCATAGCTGTAAAACATTTTTCCGCCCGGGTTGACGAATTTGTATGGCCCTTGTGGTTTGCTGGAATAGGCAACACCGATGCCGCAGCTGTCTACACCTCCCCACACAGAAGAGGCGAAATACATTACATATTTGTCTCCTATTTTGTTTGCGTCCATGGCCCAAACTGCGTTTGTACCCTTTACAAACGATGGAGCCCTTTCGAAAGCGTAGCTCAGCCTAACCCAATTGATAAGATCTTTTGAACGGAATACACTTCCACCTGTTCCAAACAAATAATAAAACTTGTCATCGCCTTTGATGATGGTCGGGTCAGGAGCATCACTGGCTATGATGGGATTTGAATAATATGTGCCACCTTGTGCAACGGATGTCAGTACTTGTGCCTCAATAGCGATTGCTTTTGTCAAGAACAAGAGGACTAAAGCCAACGTAGTTTGTATTGATCTCATGGAATATTATTTGATAAGTACTTTGAATGATTCTTCTTTTGTCGTTACGATATACACGCCTTTTTGTAATCTGCTGTCAGGGCTTATGCTGCGTCCTTGCAAGTCGCTGATTGTGTAGTCGTCTGTTCCCGCAACGATAATATGTCCGTTCAATGCAGATACTTTAATGCTTTTGTCTGTCTGACTCTTAATAGCTGTAGGATCCGCTTTGGCGTTGATGATTCTCCATGCGAATCCGGTCTTTTTCGCAGCCTTTGTCGAGTAGATGCGCTCGGGGCTCTTTTTAATATCGGCTGCATTCAAGAAACGTATTACGCCATATTCGTCGGTCGTACTAAACGTAACCATTCCATCGCCTATGTCGGTGACTGTCCACTTCGGACTTGATGACAACGCAGGAGTGCTGGCTGTATAGTAGTATTTGTTGTCTACTAAGGTTGTTGCTTGCCCTATGTATCTTCGTGAATTGCGATTGCGGATATAATAGAGCGTATTGTCGTTGTCGTCCGCCGGAATCAGATCCCATTCTTGTCGTTTATTGTTCGCATTCCAGTCTTCTATCAGGTAATCATCGGCACCGTTCGTGTTTGAATGGTCTTGAATGCACTTTCCTGCAAAGCTTGGCTTTGCGCTCATGATGCGGTAATAGGTTTTTTCTTCTTGGGCTTCAGCAGAAAGTCCATAATAGTAAAACAGCAAAGCTATGAGTAGATATTTCTTCATAATAGAGCAAATATGTTTTGACTCGCAAAGGTAGGTGTTTTTCGCGATTCATGTGTTTTAAAGTCCAATGTTTTTGTCTATAAGTCTTCGATATATTGCCAAAATTCGCTTTTTCTTCTGCGAGAATGATACATATCGTTTTGAATGTGTACTTTTGCTGAAAGTTTAACATCGAAAAATATTATAATGAGGAAAGTAGTAGGTGTTTTATGCCTTTTATGGGTTGCATTGAATTCATATGGGCAACGGATTTTGAACTTGGATAGTTGCCGCAACTTGGCAATGCGCAGTAACAAGCAGCTGCTGATTTCACGAAACAATTTGGAGGCCGCACAGAACGAGCATAAGGCCGCACGAACAAACTATTTGCCAAAGGTCGGTCTGACTGCCGGTTATGTGTGGAATCAAAAGTCTGTTCATCTGCTTTCAAAAGATACGCGCAACCAACTTGCTTCTTTGGGAACATCGGCCGGAGCCGGCCTTTCGGAAATAGCGCAAAACATGGCTACTCAACATCCAGAACTTGTCCCGCTTTTGGAAAGCCTTGGAACACCGTTGGTCTCTACATTGAATGGCGTAGGCAGTCAGGTTGTCGATGCTTTTAAAACCAGCACATATAATATGTATGCAGGGTCTTTGATGCTGACGCAACCGATTTATTTCGGTGGCCGCATCAAAGCGTATGACAATATCACCAAATACACGAGTAGCTTGCTGGGTGAGCAACATGACCAAATGTTGGAGGAGATTGTCTATAGTGCCGACCAAGCTTATTGGCAAGTTGTTTCGTTAGCCGGCAAAAAGCGTTTAGCTGAGGGATACGTGAAAATGCTTAACAAACTTGATTCCGACATCCAGAAGATGCATCGCGAAGGCATAGCGACCAAGGCGGCAACACTTACAGTGCGTGTCAAACTTAACGAAGCTGAGATGTCGCTACTGAAAGTGAACGACGGCTTAAGCCTCGCGCGGATGCTACTTTGCCAGATTTGTGGATTGCCTGTGAATACTCAGATTCAGTTGGCCGATGAAAATAAGACAGAGCTACCTGTTGAAATTTCCTTGCAACGTCCTGATACTTTGAGCGCGTACAGTCGCCGGCACGATTTGAAGGCTCTTTCCGAGGCTGTAAAGATTTCCGAGGAGAATGTAAAGCTGGCCAAAGCATCCAATTTGCCGGTATTGTCGGCCTTTGGTGCGTATAATTTGAGCAATCCGAATGTATATAATGGTTTCCAAAACAAGTTTTCCGGCAATTTCAGTGTCGGCATAGCATTGCATGTACCCATTTTGCAGTGGGGCGAGGGACGCTATCGCTTGCGTGCTGCCCGTGCATTAGCACAAAACCAGCGCTATCTGTTGCAAGATGCGAAAGAAAAGGTGAATCTTCAGATCAACCAGGCCAGATTCAAGGTTGACGAAGCACAGAAGAAGCTGCTGATGGCTCGAAAGAATCAGGAAAAAGCAGATGAAAACCTTCGTTATGCCGATGTTGGCTTTCATGAGGGAGTTATAGCCGCATCCGACATGTTGGAAGCTCAAACGGCTTGGTTACAAGCTTGTTCGGAGAAATTAGATGCCGAGATTGATATAAAGCTTACGGAAGTTTATTTGCAAAAGTCTGTGGGCGGACTGTTTGGAAACAATTGAACTGAATTTTTATTTTGAAACATCATAAAGTGAAGAAATATGGCGAATAACAAGTCTGAGTTTACTATCATTTTGCAGCCGATATTATTTATTACCGCAGTGATACTTGCTGTGGGAGCAATCGGCTATTTTACTTTGGGTAAAGATGCTGAGACCATTCAGGGTCAGGTTGAAGTTACGGAATATCGTGTTTCGGGAAAAGTTCCGGGACGCATTCAGGCTTTTTACGTACATGAAGGCCAGCATGTCAAGGCCGGTGATACCTTGGTACGTCTGGATGCACCCGAAGTGACTGCGAAAATGGAACAGGCCCGCGGTGCAGAAGAAGCAGCGCAAGCCATGAGTGAAAAGGCCAACCGTGGCACGCGTCGGGAGCAGGTCCAGGGAGCTTTGGAAATGTGGAAAAAAGCCCAGGCCGGTGTGGCTATTGCCGAAAAGACCTACAAGCGAATCAAGAACTTGTACGACGAAGGGGTTGTACCGGCACAAAAATTAGATGAGATTTCGGCTCAGCGCGATGCAGCTGTCGCTACAGAGCGAGCCGCCCATTCACAGTATCAGATGGCGGTAAATGGAGCTCAACGTGAAGACAAAGCGGCGGCAGAGGCTACTGTCGCCCGTGCCCGTGGAGCTGTCAATGAAGTGGCTTCCTATATCCGCGAAACTGTTCTGACAGCTTCGGCCGATGGCGAAGTGAGCGAAATATTCCCTAAAGTCGGTGAGTTGGTAGGACAAGGATCGCCCATAATGAATGTAAGTGTTTTAGATGACCTTTGGGTGACTTTCAACGTGCGTGAAGACTTGCTGAAAAACTTGAAGATGGGTGCTGTCGTCAAAGGCTTCATTCCGGCGTTGGACAACCACGAAATAGACATGAAAGTGTACTATTTGAAAGATCTTGGTTCTTATGCAGCTTGGAAAGCGACCAAGTCTACCGGCCAATTCGATTTGAAAACTTTTGAGGTGAAATTACGACCTGTTAAGGCCATCGAAGGCTTGCGCCCCGGCATGACGGTCGTATTAAAACGTTAAAGCTTACCTGTCTATGCGCAACCCGTACGATTCTTTAAGGTGTTTTTGGGCGGTGTCAGTCCGTGAGTGCCGTCGCATGTGTTCACGCCCTATTTACTTCTATTGTATTGTTGCCGCTCCTCTTTTTTGCCTCGTTTTCTTTACATCCTTAATGAACGAGGGCCTGCCCCATGATTTGCCGATAGGTGTGGTCGACATGGATGGCTCGTCCAATTCTCGTAGCATTGTCCGCACGCTTGATGCAATGGATCAGGTGAAAGTTGTCCAAGTATATTCCGACTATAGTTCCGCGCGCGATGCCATGCAGCGAAATCTTATATACGGTTTTTTGTACATACCCGAAGGATTCAGCCGTTCATTGCAGTCATTCAGACAGCCAGTACTGACCTATTATACAAGTTATTCCTACTATGTTCCCGGTTCTCTAACCTATACGGCCATGCGGAAAGCTTCCGAGCTGGTTTCCGGTGCTGCCTCACGTACGCAACTTTATGCCAAAGGGGCTACAGAGACGCAGGCGATGGCTTTTTTGCAGCCTATCGTCATTGAGTCCCACCCCACGTTCAATCCTTCGCTCAATTATGCTATCTATTTGAACAACACACTGATTCCTGGAATCATAATGCTGCTTATCTCACTGCTGACCGTCTATTCCATCGGTAGTGAAGTAAAAGAAAATACGGCTCGTCAATGGTTGGAACGCGGTAATCACTCCATTCTCCTTTCATTGACGGCAAAAGAACTTCCTTATACTGTTGCATTTTTTGCCGTCGGCATCTTGTGCAATGTTTATTTGTACGGAATACTGCAATATCCCTGTAATGGTGGCTTCCTTCCGACCATGTTTCTAACTTTGTGCATGGTGCTGTCGGCACAGGCATTAGGAATATTGTTTTTCGCACTCATTCCTACGTTAAGAATGGCTTTGAGCATGTGCAGCTTATGGGGCGTCGTGTCGTTTTCCATCTGTGGTTTTTCTTTTCCTCAGCCGGCCATGGAGGGGCCTGTACGTGCCTTGAGCTACCTTTTTCCACTACGTCACTATTACCTGGCATACGTTAGCCAGACCCTGGATGGAAACGGCATGCTTTATTCCTGGAATAGTTATTTGGCCTTGTTTGTGTTCATGCTTTTGCCTTTTGTCTTCATGATCCGTTTGAAACGGGAATTGATTCATTCATTTTATATCCCATGAAAAATCTGAAAAACCATTTTTGGCAGGGAGTGAAAGATCTCTTGCATATATGGCAGATGGAAATGAATATCATCCTGCACGATAGTGGTGTGCTCATCTTTTGTGTTGTAGTGCCGCTTACCTATCCGCTGTTATATGCCTATATATATACGACCGAGCTTATGCGCGATGTACCCGTTACTATTGTTGACGATTCAAAAACGGCCATAAGCCGTGAGTTCGTTCGCAAGCTTGATGCCACACAATGGGTACAGGTTGTAGGCATGTCACGTGATATTCCTGATGCACGTCAACAGGTAAAAGAGCAGAAGACCTATGGTTTTTTGGTTATCCCGTCTGATTTCTCAGACAATTTGACGAAAGGCCGGCAGGCATATGTCGGTCTCTATGCCGATATGAGCGGCATGCTTTATTATAAGGGAATGCTACTGGGTGCCACTGACGTATCACTCGATATGAACGAAAATCTAAAAATAGTTCGTTCCGGCAAACCTACCGGACGTGAGGATCAGATTGTGGCCTATCCGGTGAAAAATCGCGAAGTGGCTCTGTTCAATCCGCAACAGGGATTTGCCGCTTTTCTATTGCCGGCAGTGTTGATATTGATTATTCAGCAGACGCTGTTTTTAGGCATCGGCATGGCAGGAGGCACTGCAGCCGAACAAGGACGTTATCGCGAATTGGTTCCCACCAGCCGGCATAATCGGGGCACTTACCATATTATTTGTGGACGAGCATTGGCCTATTTAATGGTTTATGCCGTGGTGAGTGCCTATATGCTTTGTGTGGTTCCTGCACTATTCGGGCTGGTTCAGATAGGACGTTGGTTCGACCTCTTGCTGTTTGTGCTACCTTATTTGTTGGCCTCCATATTCTTTTCGTTGGCTTTATCTGCCTTGATGCGCAATCGAGAAATGAGCATCCTGGTGTTTGTCTTCACCTCTTTGCCTTTGCTCTTTATTTCGGGGGTATCTTGGCCGGGTGCTTCCATCCCTCCGTTTTGGAAAGGCGTTTCATGGCTTTTCCCCTCAACATTCGCCATCAATGGATTCATTCGCTTGAACAATATGGGAGCGACAATCGGCCAGGTGGCTGTAGAGTGGCGCGCGCTGTGGCTTCAGGCGTTGGCCTATTTTGTATTGGCTTATGTGAGCTGCCGCGTCATTATTTATCGTGAAGTGAAGCGGCTTTCAAAACGGGCCAAAGACATGCACTTGGGAACTTTTCGCGAAAAGGCCTAAGCTCTTTCTCCATGAGCCTTAGCCTATTGCTTAGTTCATCAGCTTTCCGGGCTTCCAATTCAGCTTCGGATAGGACTTCTTGAGCTGTTTTTCTGAATTGTCGATGCCGCTTCCGCCTGAAGTGGCAAAAGGAATGACGGTCTTCCCTGTCAGGTTGTACGATTCAATAAAAGTATTAATGACCCTTGGAGCCAAATCCCACCATACCGGGAAACCAATGTAAACGGTGTCGTACTGTTGGATGTCTTTCAGCGTTTTCTTGATGGCGGGACGCGATTTGGCATCGTTCATTTCTTTCGTACTTCGTGAGTTTTTGTCGTTCCAGTTTAGGTCGGCAGCAGTATATTTCTGTACCGGTTGAATGGCATACAATGTACCACCGGTTGAGCCCGCTATTTTTTTTGCTGCTTTGGAGGTGTTGCCAGTGGCCGAAAAATAGGCCACCAATGTTTTCCCAGATGTCATGTTTCTCTTTTTTTGCGCGTATGTTCCTGCAGTAATAAATGCGACAATCAAAGTCGCCAATAATTTCAGTTTCATAGAATGTGTCTTTATATGTTTACACTGCAAAGTTATGGATTTCTTGCGGAGTTAAGCTCCAAAATGCAATATATTCAAAACTCTCGTTTGGCTGTGCGACAAAAACTTATTAGCTTTGCTACAAATATTGCGACATTGTTTCGCAAGTCTAAAAGATTGGCATGGAGAATAAAGGTTTGACAAACATAACTGATGCTGCCTATCAGAAGTTGATAGACAACATAACCACGCTATGGGGTGAGGCGAAGTCAAAAGCCATTGCTGCGG
>CAKRYD010000033.1 GCA_934426255.1 uncultured Bacteroidaceae bacterium
TTAAATAATCTTCAAGGAAAATCTTGCAGAAAGGAAGGACTGAATCAGACCATTCTTACTACCGCTGAATAGTTACCTGACTGCGCAGCAAAGGCCTGTAGGCCTCGATGGCCTTTTGTGCCACTTCGACGGCTTGATCCATGGTCATGGACAGATGGCCTCCCGAAGCATTCAAGTGGCCTCCACCGTTAAAGAAATCCTCGGCCATCCGGTTGCAGGGGAAATCGTCGACAGAACGCAGGGACACACGCACCAAATCCTTTTCGGTGTCTTCACGCAGCGAAATGGAAAGCCTGGTGCCACGTATCTGCAACGGCAGGTTGACAAAGCCTTCGGCATCGCCTTTCTTATATTGGAATTCCTTCATTTCCTCACGCGTCAGCGTGAACAAAGCCGCATGGTCGTCCTGGAAATATTGCATCTTCTTGTGCAGGATGTAGCCTTCGAGACGCAGACGGTTGACACTGAAGTCATGATAGACATTGCGGTATATCCTGTCCTTGTCGATGCCCTTGGACAGCAGCAAGGAAATGATATAGAACAGCTCGCTGCGGTTGGAGTTATAGGTGAAGCTGCCGGTATCGGTCATCATGCCGCAGTAGACACACTCGGCCATCTCTTCTGTAAAGGCGTCAAGGCCTTCGAGCTGGTAGAGCATGGAAAACACTATCTCGCAAGTAGACGACGCACTTGGGTCGGAGACAAGCAAATCCACATCCTCGTCGGGGCTCAAATGGTGGTCTATCGTTATCATAGGTGCGCGATGGTTCTGAATGATGCGCGACAACTGCTCCAGCCGTTTCACGGAATTGAAGTCCATACATATAAACAAATCAACATCGGCAATGTATTGGTAAACGGCCTGCTTGGCATATTCATAGACCAAAACATCACCGGCCCCGGGCAACCAGGCCAGAAAATCGGGATATGACGTAGGCACAATAACCTGAACATGCTTGCCCTTCCGACGTAAATAGTGCGCCATGGCCAATGTCGATCCCATGGCATCGCCATCGGGAGAGATGTGGCCCAGAATGGCCACCTGCTTTGCTTTGCCGGTGAGGCTCAGCCATTTGTCACGTATAGAGGTATGAAGATATTCCTTTAGCATACTTACTGTAAAAACCGGATGCAAAGTTAGCGCAAATTAAAAGGCAAACAAAGCAAACGCCCTTCTTTTGACACAAAAGCTCCTGCCATGCTCAATAGCACGGCACTCTTGCCCACAGCATGGACTCGCATTTGCGACGAAGCAGGACATACAGCAGCACCAACACCACATAGCACACACAGACCGACTGCCAGGAAGGGCTGACCCACAGCGACGAAAAAGGCAGACGGGCAACAGCAGACAAGCCGACATGAAGCACATCCAACACACAGGCAAGCACGCGGCCCACAAGCTCCTGAACGAAAGGAAGCCCGGAACACATGAGAAACAACATGGAAAAAGTGAGCAGCAAACAGGTACAGGGAATGGCAATGCAGTTGCCCAATATGAAATATACGGAATAGCTGTTGAAGTAGTAAGCCACCAATGGAGCCGTAGCCAGTTGGGCTACAACGGAAATAAAAAGGAAATCAATGACAATACGGCCTTTCCTTACAGACGGGAACAGGGCATTCAGCATAGGCATGCCGCTCAAAATGGCCAGCACTGAAAGGAAGGACAACTGAAATCCCACATCAAAAAGCGTGTCGGGATGGACAATCAGCAACAGAATAGCTGCAAGGGCAAGGTTATTTAATGACCGGCCATGACGTCCCCTGCACATAAACAGGCACCACAAAGTGTACATCACTGCGGAACGCAACAAAGAGATGCTCAAGCCCGTCAAGAAGGCAAAGCACCATATAAGAGCGACGGCAGAAAGAAAAACCGGCAGCCTCAGCCTCTTGAAACACAGTAACGGACGCATCAAAAGCATCAGCAATGAAATGAGCATGCCCAGATGCAGGCCCGAAAGTGCCAAGACATGTGAGGTGCCTGTCCGGGCATATAGCTCGCGGATGGAGGGTGTCATGCCACTCTTGTCGCCCAAAGTAAGTGCAGCCAACACCTGTCGGCCGGCACTGTCGGCCGGCAGACGGCCATATTGCTCCAGCAGCTTTTCCCTGAGCTGCAGGCTGCGCAACCGGCAACGCATCAGCAAGGACTGCCTTTGCAGCAGTTTCTCACTGCTTTCTGCCGAAAGCCGCATCCAACGGTTAGCAACAAAGCAAGTCCCGGCTATGCCATTGCGCTTTAGCCATTTGGCATAGTCAAACCCGTTAGGCAACACATAAGGACGTGGATGGTCAATGCGGGCATAAAACAACAAGGCATCTCCCGGTCTGAACCGGGCGGAAGCCTCAGAGCCTTTCAGAATGCTGAGCGTCACTTGTTGCCTGACACGAACCAAGCGGTCTCCCTCCTTATATGCCACAAGAGCAACGACACAACGCTTCGTTGCCTTTGTCTCGGACACGCTTACTATATTGCCGCACCATAGTTTCTTGCTTTTCGGCCAGGCCACATCGGGAGCACTTGCATGCAAGGCATAAGCAATGAAGCCCAAAAGCACAAACAACATGGACACCAACGCCACAGGCAGCATGCTGACAGATGCCCCCTTGCGGCGAAGCAAAAGCCACAACAAAAAGACGATGAACAGGAAAAGGGGTATCTCCACCCACAGTTGCGACACGAAATGACCAATGGCCGAACTGGCCGCTATCCCTAAGATAAAAGAAATTGCAAGGAAGAGAACAGGCGAACCACCATGGAAAGCCTTATACAATAGCGGCACTGCCCTTCAAATAATCAATCTCACTGACAGGGTCTTCGGCACGAAAAACCGCACTCCCTGCAACAAGCACATCTGCACCTGCAGCATAAAGCAGCTCGGCATTCTCACGACATACCCCACCGTCAACCTCAATAAGCACTTGCAGGTTCCTGCTGTCTATCATCTCTCGCAGGCGTGCAAGCTTCTCATATGTATGCTCTATAAACTTCTGTCCGCCAAATCCGGGGTTCACAGACATAAGCATCACAAGGTCGGCCTCGCCTATACAATCCTCCAGAACCGAAACAGGGGTAGCGGGATTCAAAGTGACTCCGGCCATCATTCCGGCATCCCTTATCTGCTGCAATACACGGTGCAGATGCACACATACCTCTTGATGAACATTCATTGTCAATGCACCAAGCTGCTTTACCTGCCGGATGAACTTCTCGGGATGCTCAATCATCAAATGAACGTCCAGGGGCTTCGTGGCAACACGCTTGATAGCTTCCATCACAGGGAAGCCGAAACTGATGTTAGGGACAAACACCCCGTCCATCACATCCAAATGATACCAATCACAATTACTGCGGTTGAGCATTTCAACATCGTCGGCCAAATGGCCGAAATCGGCCGAAAGCAACGACGGCGCAAGCATTCTTCTTCGCATGAGCTTTCTGATTTTATGCAAAATTACGGCTTTTCATCATGATAGCCCCTTATTTTCAAGGTTTATTTCTTGAAAAATGGTAACTTTGAAACCTCTTTTGAACATAATTACTTACAACAACATGAAGTACACAATAAGAACAACCGTGCTGCTCACTCTCTTTTGGCTGGCAGTAGCCCCCGGAGCAGCACAATCGGAAATGGTTTGGTTTGATCCGTTGGAATGCGACACACCATACATAAGCGGCAGAGCCTGGAATGTGGAAACCGGCAAGAATTATGTTCGCATGCCCGAACGTTTTCAGAAAGTTATGCCCAAAGCCGTATGGGGATTATCCCGACAAAGTGCCGGATTGTCCGTTCGCTTCCTTTCAACAGCCTCGGAAATACAAGTAAAATACACTTTGCAATCTGACGCACGCTACAAGAACATGGCTCCGCTCAACCACTCCGGAGTTGACTTGTATGCTACCGATGCCAATGGGCAAACACATTGGATTGGCAACCACATGGGATGGAACTTCGGAAACAAAACGGGAGACACCATCACTTTCACTTTCCGCCGCATCAAAATACCTGAATTCGCCAACAGAGGCCTGGACTTCCAGCTCTTCTTACCCCCATACAACACAGTGAAGTCCCTAAAGATCGGTGTTCCCAAAGGCACACCTTTCCAATTTTTACATCAGTCCGCAGAACGCCCAATCGTTGTATACGGAAGCTCCATTGCACAAGGGGCATCACCTTCACGCCCAGGCCTGATGTGGACCAACATCCTGCAACGCGAAACCGAATATCCCATCATCAACTTAGGCTTCTCAGGATCGGCTCTCATGGAGCCGCCACTGTTCGATGCCATGAGTGAAATCGATGCACGTGCATATATCTTGGATCCCATGCCCAACAGCTACAACTTAGGCGAAGACATCTGCAAGCGCATCATTGCCGGTGTAAAAAAGCTGCGTCAAAAAAGCACCGCTCCTATCCTACTGGTTGAGAGCTGTGGATCGCCCGACAACGTTTTCTGCCCCGATATCAACGCTGAATATCGCAAAGGTGATGCCTACTTGCGCAAAGCATACAACCAGATGCTTTCCGAAGGCATCAAGGGACTGTTCTATCTCTCCAACAAAGAAATCGGATTTACTGAAGATGCCATGATTGAAGGTACACACCCTAACGACATCGGTAACATGCAATATGCCAAAGCCTACGAGAAGAAGCTAAGAGAAATGCTGCCCGAAGACACTCCAAACAAGCGTTATCCGCCAATTCGCCAACGCAGGGACGCATGCTATGAGTGGTTTCCCAGACACAACGAAGTCATACGCCTCAACCATACAACCGACCCGGAAATCCTGATGATAGGCAATTCCATCACTCATTTCTGGGGCGGCCGACCTTATTCCAACAATTTCGGTGGCAACACATGGAACAAGTTTTTCGGCAAACACCGCGTAACAAACATGGGATTCGGCTGGGACCGCATCGAGAATGTCTTTTGGCGAATCTTCCATGGTGAGTTAGAAGGATGCCAGCCCAAGCACATCTGCATGGTAATCGGCATCAACAACATTGGAGATAAGGAAGAAGACATCGCCAATGGTGTGGTTGCGCTGGCACGACTCATACGCCAACGCCAACCCGAAGCCAAATTACACGTAATAAAAATATACCCTGCAAAAGGCCATGAAGAAAAGGTCAAAAGGACAAACGACCTTATTGAAAAGCTTTTGCCACTGGACTCCCACACAGACTTAATTGACCTTACATCCTATCTGACCCTAAAAGACGGTAGCGGAAAGATAGACCCGAAATTGTTCCGGGAGGGCTTGCATCCAAACGAAAAAGGATATACACAAATAGCTAAAGGACTGAAGAAGGTGCTCGCACGCTGAAAGGCTGCACCTACACCCGGGCTATTTGACAAATGCCTGGCATAATTTCCGCTGAATTACATGGGCATCCAGTACAGACATCTCACTGTTCATAATGGAAAAGGCTAACATGTGTCCGTTCTTTCCCGGACAATAGCCCGACAATGTGCTGATGCCATAAGGGTGAGACAACGTACCGGTCTTTGCACGCACCTTACCGCGCGTCGTCGTGTGTGTCAACTCATAACGCAATGTGCCATCAACTCCGGCAAGAGGCAGCAGCTTGTTCAGCCAATGATAAATTGTCTCATGCCTATACCCATAGCGCAACAGAGCAACAAGGTGCTCAGGCGAAAGTTGGTTATGCGTACAAAGGCCACACCCATCGTGTATTGTAAAGGTCGAATCAGCATGTATTTCCTCAATCATAAACTTGCGCAAATAGGCAACTCCGGCTTGCGCAGGATGTTCTTGAGGACTATACCGGTGGCCTATAGCACATAGCAAGCCTGTACTCTGTGTATTAGAACTGTTTTTCCACATACGTTCCACAATGAGTTGAAGCGGACGCTTGTACCTGAAGATTCGTTTCATGCCTTTAGGAATCCGCCCAAGTTGCACGCAACTGTCAGGGACAACGATACCCGCTGCCCGGAATTGTCTTTTGATTTGCCGCAGCACATAGTCACCACCTTGGAAGAACAAGCCGTGCTTCGACTTTTCCAAGTCCCACGGAAACCAATGCTCTTCGGCCTGTATGGCATTGGGAAGCGACAAGTCTGCCAATAATCGGCCCTTTATTCCTTTTACACCTTGTTTCCTCAACCTTTTGGCAAACACTTGTAAATCAGAAGCCGACAATTGAGGATCCAAACCATCCTTTAATGCAATCATGCCATAAAACGTCCCCTCTTTCAGCCTTCCATTGGCATACATTTCTGTATTAAACGTAAAGCGTTGCGTCAACAAATGCTGCGCAGCGATACCCGTCAGTAGCTTCATACACGAAGCTGTGGGCATAGGTTCCTTTTCTTGAAATCCATAAACCGGCTTATCGGCAGTCAGGTCATACACATAAACGGCCGTCTTATGCAGTGGATGCATATTCTTCATGTTGCTGTCAATTTTCGCAGGCAACGCAGCATCAATCTCAATTGTATCTTTTTGTTCGCTTTTTCTCTCAACACGCTTCTTGCTACAACCTGTGACGGCTTGCATCACGACTAACAGCAACAACCAATAAATCGGGCATCTAATCATGGCATACTTCTTGTCTTCAACTCA
Source organism: uncultured Bacteroidaceae bacterium (assembly GCA_934426255.1). Classification (GTDB taxonomy): domain Bacteria; phylum Bacteroidota; class Bacteroidia; order Bacteroidales; family Bacteroidaceae; genus UBA6382. The sequence goes on from CAKRYD010000033.1 coordinate 6,599, forward strand.
AAAAACTGAACAACGCGAAAGGGCAATAGCCACCCTCTCGCGTTGAACTCATATAACCGTAGTGCTTCACTCTGCGATTTCTCACATGAAGCATCTATCATTTCATTAAGCTTCTTCTGCAACCACTTCAAAAGGAATCTCAACAGAAACCTCTTTATGCAGCTTTACAGTAGCTGTATAAGCTCCGATTTGCTTTACATCATGAACAAGAATGGTCTTGCGGTCAATGTCAAAGCCTCTTTCCTTAAGCTTATCTGCAATTTGTACATTATTCACCGAACCGTAAATCACACCGGTAGCACTCACTTTCATCGGTATAATAATGGTCTCGATAGCTGCCAGCTTTTCAGCCAATGCCTGTGCATCCTCTTTGATCTTCGCCAATTTGTGTGCACGCTGCTTCAAGTTTTCAGCCAATACTTTCTTTGCCGGTTCAGAAGCAATAATAGCCTTGCCGGTCGGTATCAAGAAATTGCGGCCATAACCATCCTTCACCTTTACGATGTCGTTCTTATAGCCTAATCCTATAACGTCTTCTTTCAATATGATTTCCATAAATATCCCTCCTTTTATTTCATCAAGTCAGTTACAAATGGAAGCAAAGCCAAATGGCGTGCTCTTTTTACAGCCTGAGCCACACGGCGCTGATATTTCAAAGACGTACCCGTAATACGACGGGGAAGTATCTTTCCTTGCTCGTTCAAGAACTTCTTCAAAAATTCCGGATCCTTATAATCAATATATTTGATACCGCTTTTCTTGAAACGGCAATACTTCTTTTTCTTCAGATCTACTGAAGGGGGAGTCAAATACCTGATTTCTGAATTTTTCTCTTCTGCCATGATTATTCCTCCTTATTAGCTTTGAGTGATTGACGTTTAGCAGCATAAGCAGCTGCATATTTTTCCATCCTTACTGTAATGTAGCGAAGCACACGTTCGTCGCGGCGGTAAGCCACTTCAAGTCCACTGATTACTGTAGGGTCGGCCTTAAAACCAAAAACGATATAGAAGCCACTTGACTTCTTCTCAATGGCATAAGCCAGTTTGCGCATGCCCCAATTCTCTTCATAGAGAAATTCGGCACCTTTGGAAGTAAGGTAATCCTTGAACTTCCCAACCGCTTCCTTCATCTGATCATCAGACAAAACGGGAGTCAAAATGAAAACGGTCTCGTACTGATTCATACTTTGATTTTGAAATTGTTTATAGTAAAAGTTATTTTGCGGCTGCAAAGTTCGCTTTTTTTTTGCGACCAGCCAAATGTTTTGCCTACAGAATCACTAACTTTGTACACAAATTTGCACACAAAACAGATTAACCAATGACCTTCCAACATCTTTTATCTTATGGATTCAAGCATTGACTACAGGTTGGTTTTCTCTCTGATGAACGGGAAAGTAAGTATGGCACTGAACCGCCGGTTGAACGAGAACTTCAAAAAAGCAGGAATACCCATCTCGGCCGAACAATGGAATGTATTACTAACATTGACCATGCGCGAAGTTGCCACCCAGCAACAAATTTGCGAAGACACATCCTTCAGCAAAACCACCATGACACGCCTCATCAATCAATTGGAAGAAAAAAAGATTCTGGAACGCTTCAAAAGCCGCGTCGATTGGCGTTCCAACTACCTCCGCATCACCAAAGAAGGTTTGGCCATTCGTGACCAGGCACAATACGTAGCTTCAAAAACCCTGAAGTCATCCCTGCGCGGACTGACACAGGATGAAATCACTTCCGCCCAAAAAGGCCTCAATACTGTTATGGAAAACCTCAAGCACCAAACCGAAGTCGCGCCCCATCAAGAAGTGACCGAGCTAATGAAGTTCTTTCGTCTGCGCAACATATCCAAGCGAAAATAGCACCCAACGCCTAAAGCAAGTTCAGAAAAGCTTCGGGATTATCTCCTTTGCAAGGATAAATCCCGAAGCTTTTCATTAGCCATTTTGGCTTACTGTATAAGAATTCATACGACATGCATTTCTCTGATTTTGGGAAAATCTGTATCTCCTGCCAAGAGATACAAAAAGTGGTACACATTGGAAGTGTCAGAAAGGCAGGAAGAAAAAAAGAAAGCAGACAAAAACAGAGAGAAAGAATATTGTTTAATTCATCAACTAAATTTTTATCGTATGAAGAAAAAGTTTATGAGTGCTTTGCTATTTGGAGCCTTGTTGGCGGTTCCGGCAAGCATGTTTGTTTCTTGTAAGGACTACGATGACGACATTAGCGAGCTTCGTGGTGACATTACAACTAACGCGACCGACTTGACATCTCTCGTTACCGAGAAGATGAAGAATGTCGTTTCCGAGGTAAATGCCTTAAAGGCAGAGTCAGAAACATTGAAAACGGCTTATGAAACAGCCGACCGCAACCTCTCTCAAGCTATCGCTACGGCAACTAACGATGCCAAGGGCTACGCTGACATTCAGGCTGCTGAAGCACAAAAGGCTGCCATCGCCGCCGCACAGACTCTGGTAGACAATGCGATTGCCAAATTGGAGGCTTCGCTTTACACTGCCAACCAGAACATCGAGGCCAATGCTTCCAAGATAGAAGCCCTTGTGAGCGAGAGCAAGAACATGTCCAGTTCTCTTGACAAGGCCAATGCTTCCATTGCCGCTCAGGCAGAAAAGATTGCAGCTTTGACTACAGCCGACAAAACATTGCAGGATGGCATCGATGCTGCTCAGGCACGTGCAGAGCAGGCTTATTCCTTGGCCGAAAAGGCCGGTGAATCAGCCGAAAAAGTTGCGGCCGATTTGAAGAGTACCACAGAAAATCTTACCACGCTCATCAGCAACATCAATACCAATATCACAGCTGTTGATGCAAAGGTTGCAGAAGCCAGAGCTCTTGCAGAGAAGAATGCGGCCAATCTTGAAAAACAGCAGACCGTTCTGAATGAATTGAAGTCAAATCAAGCTGTTTATGCCGAAAAGTTGGATGGACAAAAGGCTGAACTGACAGCATTGATTTCTGCCAACAGCGACAAGATTACCAAACTTGAGACTGAAGTGGCAAATGCAAAAGCAGCTGCCGAAAAGTCTTTGGCAGATGCAAAGGCTTATACTGATGCACAGTTGGCACTTGTCAAGACTGATATGGTTGCCAAAATTTCGGGCGTTGAAACCAGCATCGAAAACATTCTGAAAAGTGTTGCCGACAACAAGAATACGGCTGCAACGAATGCATCGAAGATCGAGGAAATACTGAAGTCTATCGCATCCATCAACAACGATATTGCAAATGCCAAGACAGAATTGGCCGGTCAGATTTCGGGTGTTTCAAACAGTATTGAAGAGACGCTGAAACTTATCAAAACGGTTGAAGGAACAACTGCCGGCAATACAGAAAAAATCGAAGGCATTCTAAAGAGCATCAGCGGCATTGAAAGTGCTGCAGCAGCCGACAGGGCCGATATTACCGAAAACGAGGAAACCATAGCCAAACTCAGCGGCAGCATTTCCGATATCAAAGAAGCCTTGGCCAAGGTTCAGGGTGCAGTCGAAGCCATCAACGTAAACGCCTTGAACAACAAGATTACGGAGCTCGACAGCAAAATCGCTTCTACAGTCGCAACGGCCAAGAGTGAGTTGCAAAAGGAAATAGAAAAAGCCACAGGTGTTTTCCAGGCTCAACTCGATGAAAAGCTGAACGACCTTACGAGTGCTTCACAATTGGCCAAGGCCAAGGCTGAAATCACACTCGCCTATACCAATGCCGACAAGGCTTTGGAAAAGGATTTGCGCGACAGCATCCGGAATGTTTCCGACAGCTTGGATCGTTTGGGCGAAAAGGTGAAGAAGATTCAGGCTATCGTCAACAAAGTCAATCCGCAGTTGGGCGTTATGATGTACAATAACGTTTACAAGATGGTAACCGGTGTTGTATTGCAGGGATTCGGATACGCAAATAATGTTACAGCTGCAGTAGGAGCTACCGGTGCCACTTATTATGGCGTATACGGCTACATTTCGAAAGACGCATACGGACAGAAAGCCGATGGTAAGGACATGTTTAAAAAAGATGACAAGTCGACCCTTTACTTTCCTTATGCAACCGCTCCGGGTGCCGTAGGCTTGCCTACCAATCAGGTATATTCTGACTCTTACGCCGGAGATGTTTACATTACAGTCAATCCTACGGATATTTCTCTAAAAGATTGGCAGGATCACGTCACCATGACTGACGGTGAAGACAAGGAAAGCAGCATCTTTGAATTAGGAACTCCCGAGGCTGCCAGTGCCAAATTCACAAGAAGTGCTACCGAAGGTTTGTATCGCATTCCCGTTAAAGTTAAATCAGGTCTTAGCCTGAAGCAAGTACAAGAATACAGCAGCCTAAGCCAACATCCTTTGTATGCAGTAGGTGTGTCTTACAACCTTCCGCTTTATGATGAAGAAAAGATGACTTTCAAGGACAACTACAGAAGAGTTCTGTCTGCATATGGCTATGCTCCTCGTTTGCGTCAGGCTCCGAAGGCAGAGGCTAAGTTGACCTATGCGGCAACGGGTGAAAACCAGCAGATTGCCACAGAAGGAACTACCCGAGCTATCGGCAAGTCTTCTGCCGATTTCGGTCTGGGAATTGTAAATGGCGATCCCGGTCAAAGTGGTAAGGCCTATAAAACGTATTTGACATGTACACAAGTCGGCAACGAAACCGATGGCAAAAATGCTGCCGAATTCAACAATGCTAATGCCGGCATTTTAGCAACAGTCCATGAATATCACAACAACGTTGGAACGGAGATCAAGAGCGTTACATGTCCTTCCAAGTTCTTGAATACACCAATCACATTCAAGTATTATGTACTGTCGTTCGATGGAAGCGTAGATGTAAAGACCTACACATTCAGATTCTCACAACCGTTATGGGGTGATGTAAATGTCATAGTAGAAAATACCAAACTGACTAATCCTTGGCGTATGCTCAAGCAGCAGTCAATAGCCAACGAAGCTTTTGTTAAGTCTGCCGGGCCTAATGGAGAAAAATGGTTCGATGCAGTAAGCAAGATTGAAGTACAATACCTGAAGTTGCATGGCGACAAAAAGAATTTTGACGATGCGCTGAATGCAAAGATCAGGTTCTTCAACGGAAAGAATAAGTCTTCAGAAAATGTTACAGGATTTGAATGGCATCCAGTGGTTTCTAACGGAACAGCCTCAACTACCATTACAAAGACTGCCAATTTCAAGGCTGAGAACTTCCAATCAGTAGAAATTTCTTACTCTCCTCAAATAGCCATTGGTCAGATATATGGTGTAGAATTTATCTTCAAGAACAGTGCAGACGAAGTGCTGAACACCATCTTCTTCAATGCCACACTGTCTGCTCCTGCATCCATTGCAAACACTTCATGGAGAAAAGAAGGAGTATGGGACAACAACAAAGCATATGTATGGGCCAACTACAGTGGCGACAGCAACAGTGATGGCTACATCAAACTGAACGGTCTCTTTACAGGCATTGACAACGGCGTATCGGCGAAAGTTCCTAATGGAACCTTTGATGCCAATGGCAATGAAAACAAGCAGGAAGTCAACAGTCCTTATGTAATCAGTTACCAAGCGCCCGACGACTACAAGTCGAAGGCTGAACTCGGCAACGATGCCAAGGCCGACGGACAATACTATGCTGACAAACTTGTCAAGTTCCCGACTGCCGATAACGGATTTGAAATGGTTGTTCCAAGCAAGACAATGGAAAAAGACCATGAATACGCCTTGAAAGCCAACTTGAAACAATATGGTTTGTCCAGTTTGCTGGGTCTGTGGAGCGACAACTTCACCATCATAGTTGCTTCTCCTGTAAAATACGCATTGTTGGGTACTAAAGGCGAAATCACAGGTTCCACCTATGCAGGTCTCGTTGTAAAAGAGCTCAACGACAAGGGCGCACTTACTGACAAGGACATAACCGTTTCATATGGTGCTGACAAGCGTGAAGTTTCCATCAATAGCTTCTACATGAAGAACCCGAAGGATGGCAAGGTTCTGCCCTTGAAGAAAGGCGATTTGATCAAGGAGATTACATTTGCGCCCGCAAGTAAGGACTATATTGAAAATATTTATTTGAACAATGCCGGTGACAAGGTTGTCATCGTACCTCGCCAAGATGCCGACAAACCTGCCTTGATCAAGGAAATGCCTGTTACTGGAGAGGTTACGGTTAAGGATGTTTGGGGTGTATCTACCACGGCAAGATTCACAATCGTAGTGCGTCCTAACATCTGATATTTGAAAATGTCGCATTTGTTGTGAAACATCAGGAAAGGTTGGAGGGGCGGCTTGGTCAAGGGTTTCGAGCCCACCTCCTTCCTCTTTCGGAAATCGCAGGATGAGGCATAAAAATTACCAGTCTAAAAGATATCGGTTTACAATATCACAATAGAGTACACTAGCGAAGAGTCCGACTCCACAGGTGTGTGGTTGTCGGCTCTTTTTCATTTGAAAACGCCGATTTTGTTGTAGATGCAAAATCGGCGTTGATTTTTTGATTTTCGCTTTGTTTCGCGTCTTATCATTGTTGATCTTGAAACAAATCAAGGGGCAAGCACAGCTATTACTGCTGCCTGCATGCATCTTCCGAATGCTTCCCAAAGGTTATTTTGGTGGCTTTTAAATCCGGTTTTATACGGACAAAATGCAAACACAGACGCACCAAAGCCAACCGCCAATGCACCTTAGACGGAGCCTATAGCTATTTTAGATGGCATTGATAACCCTGTCGTTGGCATCATCGATGGAAGAAGTATCGATGCTCTTCAGATAGATTTTGGTTGTCTTTTCCGAGTTGTGCCCCATGCTGCGGCTGATGGCATCTGTGGAAATATCCATCAGGCGGGCGATGCTCGCCCATGAATGGCGTGCCACATACATGGTCAGCGTGCTTTTCATTTCCAACGCATCTGAAATGCGTTTTAGGCCGCAGCCCACCACATATTGCTTATAGCGGTATTGGTTGCGCTCCTTGTCTCCCGGTTTCTTGATGATGGGAAGCAGGTATTTGTCGTTACACGGTGGATAGAGATTGAGAATGTCCTGTGCCGCCTGGCTCCATCTCACCATCAGCTCCTGCCCTGTCTTTTTCCTGCGATAGAAAAGATGGTCGCCTCTCAAATCGGACGGTTTCAGATAGGCCATATCGACAAACGACATGCCCTGCGTATAAAAACTGAACATAAACATGTCGCGAGCAAATCTGACCTCGTCATCTTCGATTTCAATCGTTCTGATGCGGCTCATTTCCTCTGGGCTTATGGCACGCTTGACGGTTCGTGCAATACCGGTATAGACTTTGTTGAACGGCTTGCGATCGGAAACTATACCCTCATTGACGGCCCTGTTATAGACGGCCTTCAGCGTGCGCATATAAAACGAAGAAGTATTCATCTTAAGGCCGGAAAGATGCAGAAAATTTTCATAGTCTTCCATGAGCATACCCGAAATCTTACTGAACGGGACATCTTTGCCCTTTGTAAAACGTTTAAAGCTGTTGAGGGCGGTGGTATATACCTCAATCCTGCGCGCATTGCGTTGCTTGTCCAAATGCGCTATAAAGTCCTGCATATAGGCAAATACACTTTGGTCATGTGCTTTTTCATTGTTTGCCGACAGGCTGTTAATCTTGAAAGCCAGCTCTTCGCAGACTTCCATCAATTGTTCTCTTGAGAATGGTTCAGATTTCATATGATGGTTGTTTATTGTTGTATATAAACGTATGACCACCCTCATTTATTGGCTAAACACGCAAAAAATAAAGAGCCGGCATCACACACCTGTGACGTCGGACTCTTCGCTAGTGTACTCTATTGTGATATTGTAAACCGATATCCTGATTTAAATGCTCACACGAGCTTATCTTTAAGTTGAAAAGAGGGAGGGGACAGAAAGCGGATAACTACTAGCCCCCTTCCCTGTGTTAACAACAATCTGAAACTTATTTAGTCGCTTTGACCAAAATCGTTACATGGGTTGTAATTGTACCCCAATCGTATGTGATAACTAATGGAACTTTAACTTGGAAGTCAGCCGTTACGCTACTGATATTCTCATATACCAGTGTTCCATAAGCATTCTGCAGAGCTGCTGCCGTAGTCGCGATGGCAGATTTGTCTGTGTAACTGTTTGGCTGATACTTGAAGTTATCGTAGGTTACAGGAGCAACTTCTTTCAAGTTCTTCCAGCTACCGGTCATATCGGTAGTAGCTTGGGTCATATCAGGAGTGATGCTCATAATACCATAGTACTTATAGTATTCAGGCTTCCAGCTGTTGTCGTTGCGCCAGTCATTGAAATCAACCAAACCGAATACGCTCAACTTATTGCCACCGTCGACAGCATCGGTGAATGTTCTGTTCTTGCCTTCTTTTGCAGTGATAGGACGTATGAAGCGGACAGGAATTTCTGCATTCTTGATGGGCAGGAACATACCGCAGCTGTTTGTGGCCTTGAATCCGATAACAGCCTTGAGAACATCGTTGGTCAAGCTATTGCGATCCTTGTAATTCAGCAGTGCATGAGCTGCAGCAGAATGCTCATATTCAACGAAGCTGTTCATGTTGGCAGGATCACCGTGGCGTGTTAGTCTGGCAATGACATCGGCTGCACCTGTTGAACCTACTATCTTGGCATACAACGTCTGACCGTCACCACTTACGCTGGTTACATATTCTTTGCCATCATTTCCCTTGAACTTGTTGTTGATTGTTTTGAAGAAGAAGTCATATTCAAGATTGTTCTTGAAAGCATCAGTTCCGCTTGTAACGCTCGGAGAGAGTTTTCCACCAACCAAAGTTCCAAGGATATTGGTGCAGAATCTGTCTTGTGCTCCATCCTGGCCGTAAACTTCAGCGTTATTGTGGATTTCATCAAAACCTGTTCCTGTGTTGGCAGCGTTGGTCTGTGCCCAATAGATGCTTAATTTGTTCTCATTGGTCCATTCGGCTGCAGGAGTACCGAGATTGCCCATTTCGAATGTTACATAAGCCTCCTGTGAAGTACGCGTATTCTGGAACTTGACTGTAGCAGACAATGTCTGATTGCTGTTGTAAGCGCCATTGGCAAAGAGCTTGTTGTAAATGCTCAAGGCAGGTACATCCCAGCGCAATACGTTCGTTTGTTCAGCACCGGCATTCGTGATGTGCTTAACTTCGCCCAGAGGAGCTGTGTCTTCAACCCAAGCAGTACCGTTCCACTTGTAAATGGTGCAATTGCCTGAAGCATCTTCTACAGGAAGGAAGTTGGTCTCAAATTCAGCCTTCGTAACATTGAGGTCTGCGAGGATTTGGCTTTCAATGTCAAACCAAGTCAGTTGTCTTGAGTAATTGGTGCAAGAGAGAGAATAACCTGCAGGATCTACAAACGAGTATTCTTTCTTACCCGGCTGAGGAGCATCCTTTTCGGTAATTTTGAACTTGATATAACCGATGGCACAGATGTCTCCGGTCTTTGTATCAACCAATGTTACGCGAACCATAGGTTTGCGATTGATAGTGGCTCGGCTCTGTTCATCGCTCGGCTCAGTAGCACTCTTAGGCAGACATGCCTTGATGTAAGTGATGCCGTCTTCTTCATAAATCTTACCGTGTACAGATTCAGAAGTATTGTTAGTGCCTGATTTGTAATGAGCAAGATCGAATTTCCACATTAATCCGAAATCACCGACATTGCTCAACAACTTTTCATCGGTTTCAGCATTGCGTGTGTAGTGTGCAATGACTAAATCGGTCAAATTAACACCTTTTGTGTCGTTGTAAACCAAATTATGCGTTTCAGAAGCATTAATGGCAGCAGCAGCCGTCTTGTAAATATGAAGTTTCTTGTCAGTTCCTTCATTAGCACCACAAGAAGGATCATTAATTTCGTTATCTACAATTACCAGGTTCTTGTAAGTTGTCTTGCAAAGTGCTGCATAATTGGATGTAACCAATGTGTCCTTTCCGTCGTTATTCACCTTTGCTTGCAGAGCAATAACGCTTACCATATTGGTTGATGTCTTAATCTTAGACGTGTTCATGTCGAATTTAACGGTAAGTACACCGTTTGCATCATTTTCGCTACCAGCAATCTTGGCTTCGAGAGTGTTTTCTATGCTACGTGTTTGACCTATAGGTACATATTCGCAATTGAACGAAACGGCGCTGAGTTTACCTTTCAGCAATTCGGCATTGTATGATGACGGGTTGAGATGGTAATGGCCTACAACATATTCGGGAGTAAAGTAAGCCGTAGATCCTGTAGTATATGTTTCACCAGTTGCCGAAGGATTCTCTGCTGTACTTCCGGTAGGAGCACCGATTTTCTTATATTCGAAAGTGGTAGCTTCCATTGCCTGAATTCCACCATAGTAGAAAGTAGGCTGGAATACCATACCTGTCAGGATGTTGGTGAGACGCGAGAGCAAAGCACCCAATTCACCGTTGATTTTGATGATGGAATTCTGGATGATGGTTACAGAACCCGTGGCATTGGCAATCTTTGAGCTGAGGTCGTCAATTCTTTCACCCAACTTTGAGTCGGCATCCTTGTAAGCATCTTCAACAGCTTTCAGATCGGTGTTTTTGATGGATGCCTGAACAGCGGCAATCTTGGCCTCCAGGTCGCTTCTCAATTGTGCATCGGCATTTCCAAGACTAAGAATATCTTTCTTGAGATCGGAAATGGCACTGCTCATTTGAGAGTTGATGCTTGCGATGTCGTTTTGAATCTTCGTGATAACGCCTGAATCCACTCCGCTCAAAGCTTCCAATGTAGCCTTGACGGTTGCAATGTCGTCAGATGCAAGCTTCTTGAAAGCCTCATAGTCGACACCGATTTTCTTCAAAGCTTCAACATCGAGCTGTATGCCGTTGACATCGCTCTTGACACCGGTCAGTTCTTCCTTGACAAGTTTGGTGGCATCATCGGTATAGGCCTTGGCATCAGCAAGAGCTTTTTGAGCATCTTCTTTGGCTGCAGCCAATTGCTTTTCAAGATCGGCAATCTTCGATTGGTTGGCAATGATGAGCTTGTTGAGAGCATCCTCGCTCTGTGACAACTTGGACAAGATGTTCTCATCGGATTTCTTCAAATCCTCGATAGCAGCTTCCTGCTTCTCGATATTGGCCTTGTTGACAGCCAAAGAAGCTTTGACGGCATCAATGCTTTCGCTGAATGTGGCAATCTGCTTTTCAAGGCCTTCCTTGGCAACTTTCAGGTTCTCGGCAACTTTAGCCACTTCTTCTTTGGCTTCTTTAGCCTCGTCGGTGGCGGCATTTGCTTGTTTGGAAGCAGCTTCGGCCAGTGCGTAAGCCTGATCGGCACGTGCCTTGGCATCTGTTATGCCGTTTTGCAGTTCCTTGTCAGCGGCAAGCAACGATTCCACCTGTTTGCTCTGAGCTTCTATCAAGGCATTGGCCTTGTCGATAGAACTCTGCATGTTCTTTGCATCGGAAAGCAAAGACTCGATGCTGCTGCCCTGGCTCTCGATGATGGCATTGGCCTTTACCAATGATGCTTGCAGACTTGCAACGGCATTGTCTACCAAAGTCTGTGCAGAGGCAATGGCAGCCTTTTGTGCTTCGGCAGCCTGAATGTCGGCATAGCCCTTGGCATCGTTGGTCGCTGTCTTGACGGCCTGCTCAAGGTTGCGGTCGGCTGCCTCATAAGCCGTCTTCAGTACTTCGGACTGGGACTTCAAGGCTTCCACCTCCGCATTCAGATTCTTCATCTTCTCGGTAACGAGAGATTCCAAGTCGGTCGCGTTAGTTGTAATGTCACCACGAAGCTCGCTAATGTCGTCATCGTAGTCCTTACAAGAAACAAACATGCTTGCCGGAACCGCCAACAAGGCTCCAAATAGCAAAGCACTCATAAACTTTTTCTTCATACGATAAAAATTTAGTTGATGAATTAAACAATATTCTTTCTCTCTGTTTTTGTCTGCTTTCTTTTTTTCTTCCTGCCTTTCTGACACTTCCAATGTGTACCACTTTTTGTATCTCTTGGCAGGAGATACAGATTTAAATCAAAATGGAAGAAGAAAGAATATTATTCACGTGAAGAGGATAAATAGCGCTTCGCGAAAACGAAAAAATCTGTATCTCTTGGCAGGAGATACAGATTTCCGCTTGCAAAAATAGAGATTAATCCTAAATGCGCCAAATAAAAACGACACTTTTTCTCGTTTAGAAACAAAAATGTCTCTTTCGAGGTTATTTTAGGCCGTCTTGGTACACTTTTTTCAGCTAACGTGGGCTTTCATTCGCTAAATAAAGCAAGTAATAGCCCTGAGCTTGAATCCGGACAACATCATCTGTTGCTTCATTAAGAGTTCCTTGCCACAGCATATCAAAATCGCGCAAAGGATATTTCAAATTGACAGCTCTCATGCCAACGGCATCAAAGCGAAAAACTGATATTTGACGACCAAGCCCTACACGTAATTCAACATCATTCCTGCAAGGAAGAAACATTCCATAATCGTCAATGATAAGTGCGGTAAAACCATTGCGCAAATATTGAACAAGTAACGAAAGATTGCCAAGCATATGGTCGCCACGTTTGCCTGTTGCACCTAATATTACAGCACGTTTTTTTCCAAGTTGCTGCAAACAGGAAACTGCTTTGGTCAAATCGTTCGTCTCCTGGTCTGATATTTGAACAAAAGGAATGGAAGAACCTACAGCTGAGTTTTTCACAAAAGAATCGCCATCGCCAATAACCAAATCACAGCGATAAACATCTAAGGGAAAGCGACTTATTGCTCCATCGCAACATATTGTAAAAGGCGAAACGGAAAGCCATTGCCGCATTAACGATAACGAAGGCAATTCACCATTAGCCACAATAACGGCTTCGGGACGGATCCATTTGGGGCTGAATGGAGAATGCTCTATTGAAGATTCATTATTTTGAGCCATTTGCGATAACCAAAGACAGCGATAACGGTATAAATCAAATAAAGAGAAGCCGTAAATGGTATTCCCTTATAAAAATACAAAACACAACTGAAAGCATCAACAACAAGCCAAACTAACCATTGTTCGACAAACTTACGCGACAGCATCCAAAGACCAACTATGCTCAATGCATTGACAAAACTGTCACTGACAGGGACATTGCTGTCGGTAAATGTTATCAATAAGACATATATCAAAATCCAGAACAAAAAGAAAACTGCGAGACTGTAAGAAAACAATTTGACAGGCACATGTGTTATGGGCATTTCCTGTTTTTTCTTTCTTTTCCAGAACGTCCACGCCAACCAACCATAAACAGCGGCCAATAGATAGTAAACCTGCAGGCCGAAATCAGCATACAAACCGGCTTTGTAATAGGTAAACAGATAGATAGCCGGCATGATGATGCCGACTATCCATAGCATGATACTGGCTCTATATTCGAGCCAAAGATACCACAAGCCTATCAATGTACCGACAATGTCGAGTACCAACAGACTATTATTATTCCAAAACTCTGACAGAATGTCCAAAACTAAAAACCAACAGAAAGGTGAACCATAAAGTTAACCGGCGCTTGTGCCGAGTAGACAGAATAAGAATCCCAACCATCAGTCTGGTATCCCATCATGCAACCTTGACCATCGCTTTTGGTTGCCGTGTAGGCTGCACCGAAGCTTTCATACTTATCGCCAAACACATTATAAACTGTAACACCAAGTGTAAGTGACTTAGTAAAAGCTAACTTGCGGAAAGTGTATGACAAATCAAAATCTGAAACAAAATATTTATCTAACATCAGACTGATATCACGATTGCCGTCACGATAAGAACGCAATCCGGTAGTCGTCATGTATTGCTCGCTGACATATTGGGACTGAAGCGAAGCAGTGAAACCTTTATACTTACCCTTTATTACACTTTTGACTATAAGGTTAGGCGAAAATGACAATGGAGCACTCTTGACGTTGTAATATTCACCTGTATCATCCAACAGGAACTTCAAGTTTTTTGAGCGGTTGCGACTCCATGTAGCATTTCCATCCCACTGAAAATACTGACAGGGCTTCCAAGCTGCGGTAAACTCTATACCTGAGCGATAGCTATCACCGATGTTCTTAGCAATCATTTCGCCGATGGCATTTTGCTGGCCTGTTAAAACGAACTGATCCTTATACAACATATAATATAGATTGATCCCTGCTGAAAACGTAGACGAAAGATATTTATAGCCCAACTCAAAATCGTTCAACTTTTCGGACTTGGGCTGCGCTGAATAAATATTGTCCTCATAGTCATTACGCGTAGGTTCTTTCTGAGCCAAAGCATAAGACCCATAAAGAGTGTGAGAAGGAGATATGTTCCAATAAATACCAACTTTAGGATTTAAGAAGCTGAAAGACGTATTCAAATCATATGAGTTTTGCACTTTTCCGCTATAGCTATCATTCGGCCCGTGCATCCTATAATCAACATAACGATATTGCAAATCACCATAGGCGCTAAGACCGGGTAGGAACTCATAATCTACTTTTGCATAAACATTGGCATCTTGCTTGTGAGCCATGTTGTCATAGTATTTATGATTAGGATTTATATTGGTATTTGATTGGCGTACCCAAATTACATTCCCATAATGATTATTGTCATACTTGTTCCAACCACCGCCAAAGGTTGCCTGTAATCTTTTATTCTTATAATTCAATGAAAACACAGTTCCATAGAAATCACTCTTTACTAATTTTCTTCGAACTAAATCACTAATCAATGTGTCAGCCGGAGCCAAAAAAGCATATTTATAAAGAGACTGTCCTTTCTTATACTGTTCATAATAACCGTTGCCATGAGTATAATGCAAGGCCAAGTTCAAATTCAAACGCTCTGTCAGTATTTGGTTAAAAAGAAGTTGATAATGTTGCTGATGATAATTATCGGTCTGGTTATCATAATATGCAACATTTCCTTCATCATCCTTATACTTGCCACATGGATTATAGCGGCGTCCAAATTCAACCATGTCATCCTTAGTTGCATAGTCCCAAGCATGGTAAGTCTTCTCGGTTCCATTAAAAGTAATGAACTTTACAACCGTACGATCTCCAAAATATCCTCCTTGAAAGAAATAGGAATTCAAACGGGAAGAAGCACGTTCAATATATCCATCCGAACCAATATTAGATAAACGTCCCGTAAAGCCCCAATGATTATTCAACAATCCACTTCCAAACCTCAAAGTTTCCTTATGTGAGCCATATGAACCAGCCGAAGCATCAAAGTTGACAAAAGGTTGATCGGAAATCCTTTCTGTTTCCATATTGACAGTTGCCCCAAAAGCACCAGCTCCATTCGTTGAAGTTCCAACGCCTCTCTGCAACTGAATGCTATTCAAGCCAGAAGCAAAATCGGGAATATTCACCCAATAAGTTGTATTACTCTCAGCATCATTCAAAGGAACGCCATTAATCGTCGTATTTATACGAGATGCATCTGTTCCTCTAACGCGAAGAGAGGTATAACCAATACCCATGCCTGCGTCTGAAGTCGTAAGAACAGAAGGACTCAGAGACAGCAAGAATGGTATATCCTTTCCAAAATTAATGTCCTTAATATCATCCTTACTTAGTGTTGAGTAAGCCATCGGCGCATGACGTGTAGCACGTGTTGAAACAACTTGCACTTCCTGTAACTTCTTCAAAGACAAGGAATCAGATTTAACAGAGTTTGTTGCATTTGCAACTGCGGCCAATTGCAACAGGCCGCAAACAATAAATACTTTTCTCATTGCTATATAATAAAATTTATTCTCTACGCCGGCATTACCCGGTTCAGGTAAAAGGGTATTATCTCAGCCCATTCAATAGAATGAACACCCCTAAAATTTCAGTGCAAAGTTAATACAATTTCACCACTCTGGGAAACATTATCCATAAA
This sequence comes from uncultured Bacteroidaceae bacterium, assembly GCA_934426255.1. Lineage (GTDB taxonomy): Bacteria > Bacteroidota > Bacteroidia > Bacteroidales > Bacteroidaceae > UBA6382. Next base: position 22,481 of record CAKRYD010000033.1, read on the forward strand.
AGTTCTTCGGCAGCCGATGTAGAGTCCAACATCTTCGGCAACTAAGCCTTTCTTATTGCTCAAACAAAAAAAGGGTTTCCAA
>CAKRYD010000034.1 GCA_934426255.1 uncultured Bacteroidaceae bacterium
GTATGAAGTTCATATAGACCACACTCTCATAATTCTCTCTTGCGAACTTCTGGACAATGTATGTCTTTCCGCATTGTCGAATACCTTTTATCACAAGAGGCTTTCTGTCCTCAGACTCTTTCCACTTAGCTAAATATGTTTCTATTTTCCTTTTAAGCATAGCGCAATCATATTCTTTCAATGGCAAAGTTACACTTTTTCCAGTGAATAACATTCAGGTCGGCACACTTTTTCAAATGAATAAATCACATATAGATACATTTTTTCAAGCCAATCACATTTTTTCGTGCCAAAAATCTGGTGTAAACCACAGAAATCCCAAGAAAACCACTACCTTTGCATACAACAAGCGTTCTGTAACATACCTACGGAAATGTCCTATCATTCAATACCTTGTATCTGATAACAGACATTCCACAAAAGGGCTGAAAAGAGGCGGTACAACACGTATATGCAAAACGATGAAATACAACGGTTTGCATTTGTCCCCACATTCTGTGTATTTGTCAAAACAGAGATTGTACCGATTAAAATGAATTGTTGCTAATAATCAGTGATGTAAATATGCTGCATCGGCAAATGACCTAAAGAAAAGAAAAGCATAAAAAGGGAAAATACAAGTCTGTAAATCGCATAATATCAGTGATTTTATAAGAAAGTTGTATTTTCTCTTTTTCTCCATACTTTCGTAATTTTGTTCCCAGATTGTCCCACGATATTGATATGAGGGACAAAAATCTGTTCCTCCCGAAAAGGACATTAACAATAACTGAATAAAGCAGGAAACAGTCATGGCAAAGAACACAACCGTTCAAAAAGAACCTGTCTAATTACGAGAGAAGAAGTTGTCTAATTCTATACCTCGACATCTACAGAAATGGAAAGCGACATAAAGAAGGCTCAGCCGCCGAAAACGTGGGCAGGGATTTTAAAGGCCGGGGTGGCAAATGAAAAATGGAGGGCTAACTTTCCGGTCTGCTAAATAGTGCTTTTTTCGCTGCTCGTTATAAGGCTTGTTTTCTGTGGTTATTCCGATGTCCCAATCGGAATAAACCTTCCCATATATCTTTGAAAAGCAATAACAACATTTTTGAGCTGTTCTTGTATTGCGAAGCATAAAAGCCATCGCGTTGCATGGATACGTGATGGCTTTTTTGTTTCTGTGCCGGCTGATGTATCAGCTGATCGGTGTAATAAGTCCTACGCTGCAACCGAGGGCGGCAGCTATTCGGTAGAAGGTGGAAACTTTCGGTTCTATCTGTCCGCTTTCGATGCGCGTTATATAGGCGCGGTCTGTGCCTAATCTCCGCGCTAATTCAGCTTTGTTGATCTTGGCTCTCTTTCGTGCTTCCTCAATTATCGCACCCGTATAGAATGTATAGGCGCGTTCTTCCGCTTCGATCCGTTCCGGTGTTCCTTCCTTGCCAAAGCGTTCATCCATCAAGGCGTCGATGTCGTAGATATCCTTTTTAATCTCTTTTGCTTGCATGGTAATCTTCTTTTAGTTTTAATGCCTTCTTTATTTCGTTCGCCGGTGTCTTCTGCGTTTTCTTTTGAAAACCGTTGAATAGAACTGCAATCCTGTTTCCGTCAAATATGAAGAAAATGCGGTATAATTTTTCCTTTTCATCGGTTTTGTTCTTCTGACGCAGGCAAAGGTACCAAATGTTGCAAAGTTATACAACAAAATGACCGGTTATTTTAGTTCCGGCAGTTATGTTCGGGCGTGTTTGTTCCTTTTTATCATTCTATTTTGCGTCCATGCGGTTATGCCGGTGTTCATTGCATGCTGTCTTATGAAAAATGGAAGGCCGAGTGTTGGCGGCATATGGGTTTAAATGCGTATTTTTGCAGCCATAAGAAAAAGAATAGGGGTGTGAAAGTGGATTTCGAAAGGGAGTTGAACGAGTCGCAGCTCCGTGCGGTGGAATATTGCGAGGGGCCTTCGCTGGTGATAGCCGGCGCGGGCTCGGGCAAGACGCGCGTATTGACCTATAAGATTGCCTATCTGATGCAGGAAAAGGGGCTGGCGCCATGGAGCATCCTGGCTTTGACGTTTACCAACAAGGCTGCCCGCGAAATGAAGGAGCGCATAGCCGGACTGGTGGGCGAGACCAAGGCCTCTGCGCTGTGGATGGGCACGTTTCACTCGCTGTTCAGCCGCATGCTGCGCCGGGAGGCGGCTTTGACGGGCTTCACGCCTAATTTTACCATCTATCAGCCGGCCGACTCGAAGAGCCTGGTCAAGGAAATGGTCAAGGAAATGGGCTTAGACGATAAAGTCTATAAGCCGGCCTCGGTGTGTGCCCGCATCTCGGAGGCCAAGAATGCCCTGGTGATGCCCGAGGCCTATGCCGGCGACCCTTCGACCTATAAGCGCGACGCGGAGGCCGGACTGCCCATGACGGGCGTGCTCTATAAGGAGTATGCCCGGCGCATGGGGCGCGCCAACGCCATGGATTTCGACGATTTGCTGCTCAACACCTACCTGCTCTTTGTGAACCACCCCGAAACGTGTCGCAAATATGCCGAAAGGTTTTCGTATATCCTGGTGGATGAATATCAGGACACCAACTTTGCCCAGTTTCGCATATTGCAGTTGCTGGCGCAGACCACGGGGCGCATCTGCGTGGTGGGCGACGACGCGCAGAGCATCTACAGTTTTCGCGGAGCAAGGATTGACAACATATTGCAGTTTACCGACCTGTACAAGGGGGCGCGGCTCTTCAAGCTGGAACAGAACTACCGTTCCACGCAAACCATCGTAGAGGCGGCCAACAGTTTGATTTCGTATAACAAACGGCAGATCAGAAAACAGGTGTTCAGCAAAAACGATGAGGGAAGTCCGCTGCTGCTCAACATTGCCTATAGCGATGTGGAAGAGGGCGAGATAGTGTGCAGCCGCATCGTGCGGCTGCACCGCGATGAGGGAGTGCCCTACGGACAGATGGCCGTGCTCTATCGCACCAACGCCCAAAGCCGCATTTTCGAGGAAGGCCTGCGAGGGCGCTCGGTGCCTTATCGCATCTATGGCGGACAGTCGTTTTACGATCAGAAGGAGATTCGCGATGTCTTGGCCTATTTTCGCCTCACGGTCAACCCGAACGACGAGGAGGCGCTGAAACGCATCATCAATGTGCCCAAGCGCGGCATCGGCACTACCACCGTGGGACGGCTTATACAGTGTGCCCATGAAAACGGGTGGGGCATAGGCGACGTTGTGGCCCATGCACGGAAATATTTGCCCTCGCTGAGTGCTGCCACGCTGAAAAAGATTGAAGGGTTTCACCACATGATGGCGGGCTTCACGGAGAGCCTTGCCAAGGATGATGCCTATACGCTGGGCGAGAGGATTCTGAAGGAAAGCGGCATCTGGCGCGAGGCCTACCGACAGAACGATGCCGAGAGCATGGAGGTGCAAAACAATCTGTCGGAGCTGCTCAACGGCATCAATACGTTTGTGGAGATGCAGCGCGAGAGCGGTGAGGAGAGCCGCCTGCTGCTGACCGACTATCTGAGCGAAGTGTCGTTGCTTTCGGACCAGGACAGCGACGACGGCGACGATGACGACCGTGTGACACTGATGACCGTCCATGCCGCCAAAGGGCTGGAATTTGATGCCGTGTTTGTGGTGGGGATGGAGGAGAACCTTTTTCCGAACGCCATGTGCATGCATTCGGAACGCCAGTTGGAGGAAGAGCGCAGGCTGTTTTATGTGGCCCTCACGCGCGCCCGGCGATATTGCTACCTGAGTGCGTCGAAGTCGAGGTTCAAATATGGCAAGATGGAGTTTTGCGAACCCAGTTCGTTTCTTTACGAGATAGACCGCCGCTATCTGCGGATGGAAAGCGGCCGCACCACGGCCCGCCATGACGACGAGCGCGAGGCGCAACCCATCGCGGGCGGAGCCGCAATAGGGGTGCAACGGCGTTTGAAGCCCGTAGGCCGGGCCGAAGCAACGGCCGGTGACAAGCAGCACGAACAGGCGATGGTTGACGGCCGCCTATTGCGCGTGGGCGACAGGGTGGAACACGAACGCTTCGGGCAAGGCACCATTGCCGCCCTGGAAGGCGAAGAGGGCAACATAAAAGCATTGATAGAATTTGATAACAGCGGGAAAAAGAAGCTGTTGCTAAAATATGCGAAAGTAAAGATTGTAAAGTAATCAGGAATCAGGAAAAACATGAGAAAGAAAAAACCGCTGCCTATATTGGAGAGTGTCGAAATAACCGGTTTTGCCGCCGAAGGAAAAGCCGTGGCCCGTGTCAACGACATGGTGGTGTTTGTGCCCTATGCTGCACCGGGCGATGTGGTGGACCTGCAGGTGGTGCGCAAAAAACACAGCTATTGCGAGGCAAAAATTATCGGATTCCATCGCTATTCCGACGAACGGGTAACTCCGATGTGCTCTCATTTCGGGGTGTGCGGCGGATGCAAATGGCAACATTTGCGCTATGACCGCCAAACGGCCTATAAGCAGCAGCAAGTGGCAGACACCCTGAAGCGCATAGGAAAGATAGAATTGCCCGAAATAACTCCCATCGTGGGAGCCGAAAAGACGGAATATTATCGCAACAAAATAGAATTCAGCTTCAGCAACAAGCGTTGGCTGACACAGGACGAGGTGGATCGGGAGGTGAAGTATGACCAGATGAACGGTGTGGGGTTTCACATACCCGGAGCGTTCGACAAGGTGCTCGACATTGAGGACTGCCATTTGATGGAGCCGTTTCAGAACAAGGTGCGCAACGGTGTGCGCGCCTTTGCGCTGCAAAACGGAATGGAGTTTTTTGATCTGCGCCTGCAAAGAGGCGTATTGCGCGACATGATGTTTCGCACGTCCAATTCGGGCGAGAAAATGCTGGTGTTCCAGTTTTACATGACATCGGCCCACGAGCGCGAACAAAGCAGGATGGTGATGGATTATGTGGACCGCACTTTTCCGGAAATCACAACCATAGTGTGGGTGAACAATCTCAAATGCAATGACACGCTTCAGGATTTGCCGCTGAACACCTACAAGGGCAGCGGTTATGTATATGAACTGATGGAAAACCTGAAGTTTAAGGTGGGGTCGAAAAGCTTTTACCAAACCAACAACGACCAGGCCTACGAACTTTACAAGATAGTGCGCAGCTATTGCGGCCTTACGGGTAACGAACTGGTGTATGACCTGTATACCGGTACGGGAACGATTGCCAACTTTGTGGCAGCAGGGGCACGGCGCGTCATAGGTATCGAGTATGTGCCCGATGCCATTGAAGATGCCAAGGTGAACGCACGCATCAACGGCATAGATAACGCCGAATTTATAGCCGGTGATATGAAAGACGTTCTCAACGAAGAATTTATCCGTACCAACGGCCGCCCCGATGTGATCATTACCGATCCGCCTCGTGCCGGCATGCATCCCGATGTGGTCGAGACCATACTTTATGCTGCCCCCAAAAGAATTGTCTATGTGAGTTGCAATCCGGCCACTCAGGCACGCGACCTGGCGGCATTGGACAAGGCTTATGAAGTGAAGGCCTATTGTCCGGTGGATATGTTTCCACATACGCAGCATGTCGAAAACGTGGTGATGATGGAGGCCCGCAATCATGATGCCACACAGCTATAGCGCAACCCTGTCGGGGATGCTCCGGCAATATGCCGAAGCCCGAAATTGGGAAGGCATGAAACGCTATCTGGCAGTGCTGAGCCATTCGCAGTTTCGCGCGGCCGGCAACCTGTTGAGCGAAGAGACGTTGCCGGCACTCTCGGGCAATGACTTCTGGGAATGCTTCCTGTGTATTGTGCCAACGCACCCGAAAGCCTATCTCACAACGTTTCTCAAAGCGGCGAAGCGGCTTTACCGTGACAAACGCCTGGAAATAGACAATGAAAGCTTCGGTCGGTTCGGGCAATGGGTGTATGAGCATGAAAGTGTCGTTGACGAGAAAAAAACAGTCGAAGCATTGCTGCCCGTTGTCCGCACGCCTGAAGAGGTGAGCCTGCTGTTTAAAATGTTCGGTATAGAAAATATCCGGAAAAAGGTGGCTTATCTGATGCCATGTGGCAGCGTGACAACCTATTACGCGCTTTTTCAATGCTTCAGGCAACTGGATCATTACCCCGACTTGCTTTCGGCCTATTGCAACCGGTTGATGGCCAAAGGCGACGACAGAGCTTTCAACCTGGTGAGCATCATGAAATGCTATTTCGGCCTGCCCTCGGTAAAGGGGCATTTCTCGTTGAAACTGAGTGCTTACGAATTGTCGCGCTTAGACGCTTCTTTTGAAGATTTCAAAAGCATCATCTGCCGCATATAAGGCAAACAATGCTGCCAGACAGCTAAAAAACAGTGCGAAAGGCTGCAGGGTAGGGCGTTTCGAATCTTAGAATCTGCCTTGTCACAGGATGTTCGAAATCGAGGCGGAAAGCATGAAGCCCCAAGCGGCCGATGGGGTTGTCGTCCTCGAAACCGTATTTCAAATCGCCCACAACGGGATGGCGCATGTCCTGCATATGGACACGTATCTGGTTTTTACGACCGGTTTCAAGGCTCAGTTCCACCAGCGAATAGCGCTCGGATGTGCGTACTGTATGGAAATGTGTAACAGCGTATTTACCCCCGTTATCGAAAGGACTGCTATAGGTGAAATAATACTTGTCGTCTTTTAGCCAGCTGCGCATGGTTCCGTCGGTCTGCTGCATCTTTCCACTAACCAAGGCCACGTAGCGACGGTCTTTAATTAGGGCTTGCCAATTGTTGACCAACAGTTGTTGCACCTCGGACGATTTGGCAAAAATCATGAGGCCGGAAGTTTCGCGGTCCAGGCGGTGAACAACATGCGCTGTGCAATGCTGGCGAGAATGCCTGAAGTAATTGTCGAGAATGGACTTGATGCAAAAAGAATGGTGGTCGCTTTGCATGGAAAGAATGCCGGGATTCTTGTCGATAACAACCAGCCAACGATCTTCGTAAACCAAAGAAATATAAGGATTGTCGGGGAAAACATTGCTCATCGGCTTCACCATCTCAACGCGCATGCCGGGATGTAGCATGTAGTCGAACTGACTGATGCGTTTGCCGTTGACAGCGAAAAGTTTTTTGGACAGAAAGCTCTTGATTTTGTTGCGACTCAAATCCTTGATGTTGGCATTCAGAAAGTCAAGCAACTGAATGTCCTCGTTGACTTGTAGCGTTTTTAAAACCGTCTGACGATTTCGTGTTTTTTGTTGAACCATTGATTTCGATGGGCTTTGAGATAAAGGCCAGTGGCCGTTGTTGCATACCGGCTGCAAAGTTAAGGCAATCACGTCGAATCCCAATGTTTTTCCTGTCGAATCTCCATTCTTCTCACGCGATTCAGCATTTTTCTCACACGAATCTTCGTTTTTTTCGTACGAATCAACGTTCTTCTCGTACGAGTCTCCATGTTTTTTATGGCTTATAAAATACAAACGCAACGCAGAATCTTATCATGATTATGTTTAATTGAAGTAATGCAATTCCAAATAAAAAGAAAGGGAGGCCTGAAAAGAAGATGGATTTTCGTAAATTTGCATGGCAACCCAGTTACAGACAAGTATCAAACGTTTTAGTTATATAGTAAGAGTATTAGTGGCCGTTTTAGCCGGCCTCTATTTGGTTTTGATGGTGCTTTTTAACTTGCCTCAAGTGAGAAGCTCATTGTCGGAAACCATTTCGGCAGAGCTTTCACGTAAGTTGGGAACTTCGTTTCGCGTCGGTGATGTTCATGTTGCATCGTTCAATCGAATCGATTTGAAGGACGTTTGTCTGTTGGATCATCAAAATGACAGTCTGTTCAAATCGAAACGCATCAGTGCGCAATTCAATTTTTCCGATTTACTGCACCGAAAGCAAATCATTATAAACCATTTGGACTTGTTTGACACCTTTTGCAAAATCTATAGGCCGGATGAAAAGACGGCTTGCAATTATCAGTTTGTCATTGACAGTCTGTCTTCTTCGTCGAGCGATTCGAAAGGCAAAATAGAACTTTTAATTCGCACACTGATGGTTCGCAATTTGAATTTGCGGTATGATTGCCTGAACAAGAAACGAATTTACGGTCAATTAGATCCCAATCATTTGAATCTTACCAAGGTGGATGCCGATATGCGCATCAACAAAGTGGCGAAAGATACGTTGAATGTGCGTTTGCGCAACATTCGCCTGAAGGAGCAATGCGGATTGGATGTCAAACGATTGGCGTTTAACTTCGTTGCAGGGCCGTCGGAAACGAATATACATAACTTCTCCCTGAAACTTCCCCACTCTTTTGTAGAGATAAAGCAGGTGCATGCCGTGAATGAACGGCGCAATAAGAAGCTGGATTTCAGGCATAACAGGTTCAATGACGTTGAAATTAAAGGCGAATGGATGCCTTCTGAGCTGGCATTCCTTTATAAACCGTTGAAGGCGTTTGGTGATACGAAATATAAGCTTTCGGCGAGGGTGAACAAGGAAGGACCGACAGTTAGTGTGGCTTCGAATCTGAATACCGTTGGATGTGATGACTTGTCGCTACAGGCTTCTGCCGTTTTTGACATAGACAAATGGCTGAAAAAGAGAGCAAACATCAAAGCAGACATACATCAATTATATATAAGTAGCAATCATATCAAACAATGGATGGCTGTAGTCAACTCCCGGGCGGTTGCTCCCGAAGCGATTGACCGGTTGAAGTTTGTTTCGCACCAAGGAACTTTCTTCTTGAACAATAAAAAGTTGGTTTGCAAGGGTACTACGTCAACGCATATAGGCGCATTGAAAGAATCCGTCAGTTATGATAACAGCCATTTGCAAGCAAAAGTCGAGGCTCACGGCTTTGATATAGGTATGTTACTCAATGTAAAGCCGCAATTAGGCCAGATAAGCGGAAGCATAGAAGCCACCGGAAAATTGAAGCCTTCCTGCAGCTTGAAATTCCGTTCTCATATCAATCGGTTAGCATTGAATCATCATGTGTTCGGCAAGATACATCTGAACGGAACCTATACTCCGCAATTTCTTGACGCAAAATTGAATGTGTCAGATGTCGGTCTGGATATGGATTTGCAGGGAAAATATGCTTTCGGTTCTGCCCATCAGTTGAATGCCCAGGCAGATATCCGGCAATTGAATCCGAAAGTGTTCGGGCTGGATAAATATTTCTCCGGCAACTCGGTTTCGGCAAAAATATTCGCCGATGTGCAGGGACAGTCCCCTACTCTTGTCGGAACTGCGGGCATCCGCTGGTTCAAGATGCACGAGAATGGTCGCGAATACGGCTTCGACAGTCTTGTTGTGGCTTCGCGCACCCGCAACGGACTTATGGCCACGCAAGTTCAAAGCGATATGTTTGAAGTGGAAACGACCGGAAATGTGGCTTTTGCGGATGTACCGGCCGAGTTTTACCGGATGATTAAAAACGAAATGAGTATGCTGCCCGAACTTTTCCCTGCAGTAAAAAAAAGTGGCGAGTATGCATACTTTGACATGCGCCTTAAAAAAACGGCATTTCTGGAACATTTGTTCAAACTGCCGGTTCGTTTTGAAGAGATGCCCCACTTTTCCGGTTATTTCAACCAGGCTGAAGACAAGTTGAAGTTCTCGGCGTTTATTCCTACTTTTTATATGAATGACAGCCGGTACAAAGATGGCAGCATATACATAACTAATGATGGTGATTCGCTTCACTTTCTGGGACATATCACCAAACAATTCAACAAGGAAGATGTAGAGTTTGTTCTTGATACCCGTTCTTTTGACAACAGTGTGTTGTCAAAATTGAAATGGAAGGCTCTTCGCAACAACAGCACGCATGGTTCTTTGAAAGCAAAATCAACGTTTTCAAGCGATGAGGCCGGCAATTATACCCATATAGAATTCTACCCATCGGAGATTTATGTACATGATTCCTTGTGGCAGGTTTCGCCGTCGGCTTTCGATATACGAAAGGGTGACTACCAAATCAGGAATTTCAAAATTGGCAGGAACAACCAATACATAACGCTCAACAGCACGGCCAACGGGCTTGGAGGAAAAGGACTCGAAGCCGATTTGAAAGGCATAGACTTGGGTTATGTTTTTGATATCCTCAATTTTCATCCTGTTGAGCTTACCGGCATTGCTTCCGGCAGAATACTTACGGGCGATATGGCAGCCAATAAGGACGTAAGAGCCGATCTTGTTGTTGATGACTTTCGTTTCAACACGGGCGATATGGGAAAGCTGCAGCTTGCCGGTATGTGGAACAATGATGAGGGAAAGATTCACCTTGATGCGAAATCGCGTCAGACCGATGACGATTCAACCCTTATCAAGGGGTATGTGGATATCAGCAATAATGAAATAGATTTGCGCTTTAACTCTGTAAGAACCAATCTGGGCTTTCTCAATTGGTATCTGTCGAGCATTTTTGCCGATTTGGACGGTCGCACAAGCGGCTATCTGCGTTTGTCGGGTCCCTTAAACAGCATGGATTTAGAGGGAAGAGAAAAGATTGATTATCTGACGCTGTCACCTCGTGTGCTTAACACTACATATCATATCACTAACGACAGCATTATATTCAGCCCGGGTAAAATACATTTCAAGAATATGACGCTGAAAGATACCAAAGGGAGCAGCGGACATATAAACGGAGATGTGATGCACCGCAAGTTGCATAACTTTAGGTTTGATATTGGTATCGATGCCGACAATCTGCTTGTCTATGATTGGAACGACCGCGAAACCGATACTTTCTGGGGTACGGTAATGGCCGACGGAACTTGCCGTCTGTCGGGATCAACCGATGAGTTGCATGTCAACCTTGATATGACACCGCGCGCGGGTTCTACATTTGTTTATGACAGCTCGAGCCCTGGAGGAAATGGTGATAATAAGGAATTCATTCATTTTGTGACACCCGGCGAGCAAGCAAGTGCGATGAGCGATGACGAGCCCGAAGACGATAATAACGATGACAAGCGCAATCAGGGCGACAAAGATTCGTCGGCAGACATTTTCCTTGATTTCAATATCAATGCCACTCCCGATGCTTCGCTTGTCATATTGACCGATAACAAGACCGGTGACCGTATGTCGCTGAATGGGAGCGGCCCTCTCCATATCAATTATTACAACAAAGGGAAGTTTTCCATTTTTGGCACTTACACGCTCGACAAAGGCCTTTATCGCATAACGATTCGCGATATTATCCACAAGGCCTTTACCATGCAAAAGGGTGGCACAATACGCTTTAACGGTTCTCCTATGGATGGCGATCTCAACCTGAAAGGCATCTATACCATCAATTCCGTATCGCTTGGCGATCTGAACCTTGGCAACCTCAACAACAGCAGCACGGCCAATGTTGACTGCATCGTGCTTTTTAAGGGTAAGTGCGGCGAACCGCAGGTCTCGTTCGATTTAGACATTCCTAATGTCAACGAAGATGAAAAGCAGATGGTGCGCAACATGATTTCGTCGCAGGGCGACATGAATATGCAGATTATCTATTTGCTCAGCATCGGACGCTTTTTTACCTACGACTATGCCAATTTCAACGGAGGCACGCAAAATCAGTCTACCGTCGCCATGCAGTCATTACTGGCAAGTACGTTGAGCGAACAGTTTAACTCCATGTTGTCAAATGCATTGCACATCAGCAACTGGAAGTTCGGAACAAGCATTGCTACCGGGCGTATGGGATGGAGCGATATGGAGGTTGAGGGCTTGCTTTCGGGCAGTCTGCTCGACAATCGTGTGCTTATCAACGGCAACTTCGGTTATCGTGACCAACCCACCTACTCTAACAATTTTGTCGGAGATTTCAATATTCGTTGGCTTCTCACCAAGTCAGGAATCATCAGCCTCAAGGCTTACAGCGAGACGAATGACCGCTATTTTACCAAGACTTCATTGACCACAAATGGCGTCGGCTTGCTTTTCCAAAAGGATTTTGATACGCTTCGCGACTTCTTTAAGATAGGAAAGAAAAAGAAATGAGAAAAGCCTGCTGCTTGCAGGCTTTTCTTTTTGCGGAAAGTGAGGGATTCAAACCCCCGGTACGGACAAAGCCGTACAGCGGATTTCGAGTCCGCCCCGATCGATCACTCCGGCAACTTTCCGATTGTGCGTGCAAAAATACAAAACTTTTTTGGATTGCACGCACGGTTATGTCTTTTTTCGTTAGTCAAGTTTATGGATCACCAGTCCGCTGCGAAGTTTCGGTTCAAACCATGTTGCTTTGGGCGGCATGATTTTTCCGCTGTCGGCTATGTCCATGATTTGTTGCATCGTTACGGGATAGAGTGCCAATGCCATTTTCATTTCACCTGAATCGACGCGGCGTTTCAGCTCGTTGAGACCGCGCAAGCCGCCTACGAAATCGATGCGTTTGTCTGTGCGCAAATCTTTAATACCGAGCAGTTCGTTCAGTATGAGCCGTGACGAGATGTCGACATCGAGAACGCCTATCGGATCCTGGTCGTTGTAGGTTCCGTCTTTGGCGTTCAGCTTGTACCAATGTCCGCCAAGATACATGGAAAATTCATGAAGCTGTTGCGGTTTGTAGATTTCCGTGCCCATATCGGTTACTACGAAGTTTTTTCCCAAGGCTGTAAGGAACTGTTCCGGTGTCATCCCGTTTAAGTCCTTTACTACGCGGTTGTAGTCCAGGATGGTGAGTTGGCTGGCCGGAAAGCATACTGCCATGAAGTAGTTGTATTCTTCCTTGCCTGTGGTGGCAGGATTGTTTTTTGCTTTTTCGGCTCCTACGAGGGCTGCTGCGGCCGAGCGGTGGTGACCATCGGCAATATAGAGCGAAGGAATCTTTGAAAAGGCTTCGGTGATGGTCTTTATGTCTGCGTCATCTGTGATTACCCAGAACTGGTGGCGGAAGCCGTCGATCGGTGCTATGAAGTCGTATTCGGGTTTGCTGGCGGCATAGCGGTCGATGATGGAAGCCAGTGTCGGGTTGTCGGGATAGGCAAAGAATACGGGTTCCATGTTGGCATTGCAGATGCGCACATGTTTCATGCGGTCTTCTTCCTTGTCCTTGCGGGTCAGTTCGTGTTTCTTTATCACGCCGTTCAGATAGTCTTTCACGGCAGCGCATACAACAAGCCCGTATTGTGTTTTCCCGTTCATGGTCTGTGCATACAGGTAATAGTTCTCTTTGTTGTCCTGTAGAAGCCATCCGTTTTTCTGGAAGAGAGCAAACTGCTGTGCGGCACTTTTGTAGACGCGCGGATCATATTCGCTTGTGCCTTTGGGGAAGTTGATTTCGGGTTTGATGATATGGTAGAGCGACATTTCGTTGTTACCGGCTTCCTGGCGTGCTTCTTCCGAGTCGAGCACGTCGTAGGGGCGGCTTTCTACCTTTTCAACGAGATTTTTTGGTGGGCGTAAGCCCTTGAAAGGTTTTACAATGGCCATGGTGGTAGGTGTAATAATAAAAGGGCTGAAAGCTATGGTTCCGACTGCCGGATTGTTTTCAGCCCTTTTGTTTTGTGTGGTTTTTGATTATTTGTTGACTTGGAATTTCGTGATTTCGTCTTCCAGGAAACCAACTATTTGGTTGGCAGCTGCTATGCCTGCATTAATATTGGCTTCGGCTGTTTGTGCGCCCATCTTTTTGGGTGTTGCAAAATAGCGTCCCGGAAATTTCGTGGCAAAGTTGCTGTCAGCGTCGGGCTTGATGTCGGTCACGAATTTCAAGTCGTCGCGTTCTTCCATCACTTTGATGATTTCAGCTTCATTGATGATTTCCTTGCGTGCGGTATTCAAGAGAATGGCGTTCTTTTTCATCGAACTGACCAATTCAGCGTTAATGCTGTTGATGGTTTCGGGTGTAGCCGGTATGTGAAGACTTACTATGTCGCTTGTGCGGAACAGCTCGCCTTGTGTCTCAACCGATTTCACGTCGGCTGCTTCGATGGCTTCGGCCGGACAATAGGCATCGAAAGCCTGTACTTTCATGCCGAATCCTTTGGCTATGCGTGCCACGTTGCGGCCTACATTTCCGAATGCCAGCAGTCCGAGCGTCTTGCCTTTCAGCTCTGTACCCGATTTGCCATTGAAGAAGTTGCGCACGGTATAGACCAAGAGCCCCATTACGAGTTCGGCAACGGCATTGGCGTTTTGTCCGGGTGTGTTCATGGCTACAACGTTGTGACCGGTTGCTGCCTGCAAGTCGATATTGTCATAGCCTGCACCGGCACGTACAACTATTTTTAAGTTTTTGGCTGCGTTGAAAACTTCTTCGTCGATTTTATCGCTACGGATAATCAAGGCATCAACGTCTGCCACTGCGTCAAGGAGCTGTTGCTTTTCGGTATATTTCTCAAGCAGGACAAGCTCGTAGCCGGCTTTGTCGAGAACTTCGCGGATGCCGGTGATGGCAACGGGTGCAAATGGTTTTTCTGTTGCAACAAGTACTTTCATTATCGTTTTTGTTTAGTGTTTAGCCTCGAATTCTTTCATGCATTCTACCAATGCACGTACGCCCTCTTCCGACATGGCATTGTAGCAAGATGCGCGGAAACCGCCTACCGAACGATGCCCTTTTACGCCAACCATGCCTCTTTCTGTGGCCAATGCCATGAATTCGCTTTCCAGGTCTTTGTAGTCATCGTTCATTACGAAGCAAATGTTCATGCGCGAACGGTCTTCTGTCTCGACTGTTCCGCGGAACATCTTGTTGCGGTCTATTTCATCATAGAGGATGTTTGAACGGAGCTCGGCGCGGCGTTCCATCTCTTTTACACCGCCTTGTGCTTTCACCCAACGGAGGTTCATCAATGCTGTATAGATGGGAACAACGGGAGGCGTATTGAACATGCTGCCCTTTTCAATGTGGGTCTTGTAGTTCAGCATGGTGGGAATCTGGCGCGATACTTTGTCTACGGCATCTTTGCGGATGATGACAAAAGTGACACCGGCCATTGACAGGTTTTTCTGGGCTCCGCCATAGATGGCCAAATACTTGCTTACGTCGATGGGGCGTGAAAGGATATCTGACGACATGTCGGCAACCATCAGAACGGGACTGTCGGGATCCTTGCGAATCTCCGTACCGAATATGGTATTGTTGGATGTGTAGTGGAAATAGTCCACATCAGCGGGTACGGTGTAATTCTTAGGTATATAGGTAAAATTCTTGTCGGCCGATGATGCCACTTCTACGACTTCACCGAAGAGCTTGGCTTCCTTGATGGCCTTTTTGGCCCATGTACCGGTATTGAGGTAAGCGGCCTTTTTCTCCAAAAAGTTGTAGGGCACCATGCAGAATTGGAGGCTGGCACCACCGCCAAGAAACAATACGGTATAGTCTTCGGGTATGTCAAGCAATTCCTTGAACAGAGCTTCGGCTTCGTCTACTACGGGTTGGAAATCTTTTGCACGATGGCTTATTTCCATCAGCGAAAGTCCTGAACCATTGAAATCCAGGCATGCTTGTGCTGTCTGCTCTATAACTTCGCGGGGCAGTATAGAGGGACCCGCATTAAAATTGTATTTTTTCATATTGAATCAATGAATATATTGTGTCTGTTTATCAGCGAAGTTAAGAAAAATAGGTGGTTAAGGTCGATAAACGGAAGGTTTGTTCAAAGAGTGGTTGTTGTTTTTATGTTTTTTTATCCTGCAAAACGATTGTTCATAACGATTTGCCATATACACTAAACGTTTATTGTGCCGACAGATGACAGTTGAATGTTGTCAAGCATTCGTTTGCTGACAGAAACAGAAATCCGGGCATCTACGGGTGAGATACATCTTTTTCAAGGATAGATTTTGCAGAATCAACCAAAAGCCGTAATTTTGCACACGGTTTTGGTTCCGTAGCTCAGTTGGATTAGAGCAACGCCCTTCTAAGGCGTGGGTCTTGGGTTCGAATCCCAACGGAATCACCGTGAAAGGATGCCTCAGGGCATCCTTTCATGATTTTCGGCAGAGAATGATTTTTCGTCAAAGCAGATTTTGGAATTGTCACATTGTATCCGCGAAATCCCAATATTGTATCTGAGAGGCTCCCGGATTGTATTTGAGAAGTCCTCGGATTGTATCCGAGAGGCTCCCAGGTTGTATATGAGAAGCTCTCGGGTTGTATATGAGAAACCATTATTTACTATTCCGGAAGTTCCTGTATTGCATTCGGAAAGTTGCCTTATACTATACGCGCAACTCTTGTTCAGTAGTTAGGGATGCCGTAGTCCGCAGGTGTGTAGCTTTTTCCTTTGTCGGGTGTTCCCATAAAGTTGCCGCTGCCGGTCAAGTCTGTTATTTCGGGATAGAAAACCGCTTTCTTGGAAGGTTTGAAAAGAACGATGCAATAGCCTTCTTTCTCAATGAGTTTGAAGTGAATATTTGCTGCCTTTCTTGATTGTTTTTTGTAACTGTAGTCCAACGATTTTCCATCGAAATTTACATTAAGTCCGTAAGCCGTATCCGAATTGAAGGCTATAAGCAGCCTGTTGCTTGAATAACCCGGTGCGATGGCTCCCAGTGCATACCATTTTTCATCATATTCCGCAGGCTTGTTTCGCAATACGTCGTGGGTCTGTCCTCGCATGCGCATCATGAGCGAAGGGCATATCGGACTAAGATTGCGTGCCCTTCTGATGGTGGCGTTGACAAAGGTGAGATTGTGCTCTGCATCTTGGAGAATGATACGGGGTGAAAGGTCGAATATTTTGTAGCCGGGATTCCTTGCCTCAATGATTGAATTGGAGATTTTTGCTTGAAACTTTTTTGTGTCGTTGCGCTTTTCTTTATAAATGAACGCTGTCCCGAAGTTGTCGCGATAGGAATAGTAAATGCACTTGTCCATCACAAGTGCCGGATTGTAGCTGCCGGCAATGACTACGGATTTGTCTACCGTGTCAAAGTAGACTTCGTTGAGTAGAAAAAAACCGCCTGTTTCGAAACGTATGCCTTGTGTGCCTGCAAAAACGCCTTCTGCTCCGTTGGTCTTTCCACCTGTGGTATACATCGAAAGGATGTGTACGTTGTTGATGATATGTCCTGCCGATTTGGTAAGGATGCCATATTTTGTGGCATAGATAAATGTGTTGGAGATTTTGCAATCGCAGCATTTCTTGTCGATATAGATGCCATAGCTTTCTTCGGCCGATGAAAAGCCGTGTATCGTTACATTGTCTATTTTCGTGTCGCTGCTGCTTGTGCCGTTTTCGTCGGTCACTTCAATGCGGATATGTGTTTTGTGTCCTTTCACTACACTGAGGTCGCGCAGTTGCACCATTTGTTTCAATCCGTTGAGCAAGATGCCGTTGTCTGCATTTTCGCAATCGAATATGCCGCCTTCGATGTATGAAAAACGCCGATGGCTCCGGTCGGTTATTTTCATCTCGCTATACCCTACCTTGAGCAACGCTTCCACATGGCTGTCGCTTTTGACTATGGCACTTTTGTCCAACAGCAGGTTTACATTTTTGACATAATCAAGGGGTAGTATGATAGGTTCGGTCAGGTTGTAGCAGCCGGCAGGAAAATAAATGGTCTTCCCATAGCTGCGCTTGATAAGTTCGTTGAGTGCCGCGCCGATGGGCGTTCCGTCATTCTTGATGTTGTGTTGCGTGACGGAGATGATATCTTCCGAACCTTGTTTGGCTGCAAAACAAATAGTTGCAGCCATAAGCATGGCTGCAACTACTACAAGTTTGAATTTCATCTTTTGGATTAATCCAATTGAGCAAGTTTATTGTCGCTGCCCAAAACATCGACAATCTTGTGCTTGTAAAGCTCTGTCATGAGATCGCGGGCAGGTCCGCAGTACTTGCGAGGGTCAAATTCACCCGGTTTGTCATGGAATACCTTGCGTACGGCTGCTGTGAATGCCAGACGCGAGTCAGAGTCGATATTGATTTTGCATACGGCACTCTTGGCTGCTTTGCGCAACTGATCTTCGGGTATACCCACAGCATCGGGCAATTTGCCTCCGTATTCGTTGATCATATCAACATACTCTTGTGGTACGGACGAAGAACCGTGCAGTACAATGGGGAATCCGGGCAGTTTCTTCATGATGGCATCCAATACGTCGAATGCCAAAGGAGGAGGTACGAGGCGGCCGGTCTTCGGGTCACGTGTGCATTGCTCGGGCTTGAACTTATATGCTCCGTGGCTTGTACCGATCGAGATGGCCAAGCTGTCAACACCGGTCTTTGTTACGAAGTCGATTACTTCTTCAGGTTTTGTATAGTGCGATACTTCAGATTGCACTTCGTCTTCAACACCGGCCAATACACCCAATTCGCCTTCTACGGTAACATCGAATTGATGAGCATAGTCAACAACCTTCTTTGTGAGGGCAACATTCTCGTCATATGGCAGAGAGCTGCCGTCGATCATTACAGAGCTGAAACCGAAGTCTACACAGCTCTTGCAAAGCTCGAAGCTGTCGCCGTGGTCCAGGTGAAGAACAATTTCGGGATGCTTGCAACCCAACTCTTTTGCATACTCTACAGCTCCCTGAGCCATATAGCGCAACAATGTTTGGTTGGCATAGTTGCGGGCACCTTTGGATACTTGAAGGATAACCGGGCTCTTCAGTTCGGAAGAAGCTTTGATAATTGCCTGCAACTGCTCCATATTGTTGAAGTTGAATGCAGGAATTGCATAACCGCCGTTGATGGCTCTTTTAAACATCTCACGGGTGTTTACCAGGCCTAATGATTTGTAGTTTACCATAATATCTAAATGTTTAGTTGGTATTATCTTGTTCGCGTACAAAGTTAGTGATTTTGTTTTTATACCAAGAAGTTGTTATTGCATTATTTATCGCTTCAGGCAGGCCAAAATAATCATACTTAATATACATGTAAACATAAACCCTTATTTTGGTAAGTCCTTTTTACGAAAGTAAGTTCGCGAGAAAGTATTTGAGAAATAAATCCAATAGGTTGCGGCATGAAACGAAAATCCATACTAAAGCGTCATATATCGATAAATGATAATTTACGTGCAAGCCGAGCGTAGAGCCAAACAAAGTTTGAGCTATGCCAAGGCATAATTTCATACAAACTAAAAAACGCCTTATTTCTTGCCGATAACGGCAAGAAATCTTATCTTTGTATCGGTCTTTGAATTTTATTTATGCCGATAGATATGGATTACATCTCGACAAAAGAATACGCGAAAACTCATGGTATCGCAGAGCGTACGGTGAGGAACTATTGCATTCAAGGTAAAATTGCCGGAGCAAAGATTGTCGGCAAATCATGGAGTGTACCTGCCGATGCGCCTCTTCCTCAACGCAAGAATGCAAAAATCCAGATATCTCCTCTTTTGAGAGCATTGCGCGAGCAAAAAGAATCCGGAATCAAAGGCGGCATATATCATCGTACTCAAATTGATTTGACATATAATTCAAACCATATCGAAGGCAGCCGGTTGACAAAAGAGCAGACCCGCTATATATTCGAGACCAACACCATCGGAATCACGGATAACGCTGTGAAAGTAGATGATATCATTGAAACCACCAATCATTTCCGTTCCATCGACTTTATAATAGACCACGCAAAAGAACCGTTGACTGAAAGCATGATAAAAAGCCTTCATCTATTACTGAAAAGTGGGACTTCGGATTCCATGAAATCATGGTTCGCAGTAGGTGAGTACAAGCGAATACCTAATGAAGTGGGCGGTATGGAAACGACATCCCCTCAGAATGTTGGGCGTGCTCTGCGTGCTTTGCTAAAAGAATACAGAGATAAAAAAATTATCCAGTTTGAGGACATACTCGATTTCCACCAGCGTTTTGAATTAATACACCCATTTCAGGATGGCAACGGCAGAGTCGGGCGTCTGATAATGTTCAAGGAATGCCTGAACCACAACATCGTTCCGTTCATCATCACGGACGAACTGAAGATGTTCTATTACCGAGGTCTGCACGAATGGAAAACATTCCCCGGTTACCTGACAGACACCTGCCTGACAGCACAGGACTATTACAAGAAACTCCTTGACTATTTCAAAATCAAATATTGACAACTGATGTTTGACCGTTCATCAATAATGGCAAAAGTTCGTCGCGTTGCTTAGTAAGTGTTGCTCCATTCTTTATTTCCGCAAAATCTATAATTTACCAGCACTTGACCATTCTATATTTTTATTGGTCGCAGCTTAAAAGCGTTATCATCTACTGCCATTTGATATAGGTTTGTCTGTGGATTCAATTTCTTGCGAACATATTGAACAATTTTATCCTTTTCTTTTTGTTCGATGTTTACACCAAAATAGATAGATTCAAAACATTCAGCTTTTAACGGCATATAGTTACGAATCTCACGCCCATCCCAAATTTCTTTGTTTTGCTTTGTTTGTTGTGGTGTCAAAGAAGCGTATAAGCCACTTGGATTTGGCATGACTAAACGAACTTCCTGTTCATACTCCCATTCCTTTGCTTTTGTTTCCCACTGATAGAAAAATATATCATTAGAATATAGGTAAGCATTGGGACGCTCTATTATATCCTTATATTGAACATCAAGAACAAGTGGCTTTGAATATACTGAACCAAATAAAGGAGGAACAGATTCTATCACCCTGTCTATGTCAAGTCCTATACATACACCTCTATGATTGTAGCAATAATGACTCCACATGAGTATTGAATCCTTAACTTTTGACAAACTACATAGCCATGTATTGTCACGCAAATTAAGAGCATCTCCTTCTCCTTTTTCTATCAACCATTCCTTTGGTATCCGTCCTTGAATTTTCGCATCTGGAACATTCGAATAATCAATCAGTTTCGGATGACAATCAAAAGGGTCGTTCAGTTGTGACGCATTGGTGAATTGGAGATTTTGATTACCAATCATGCTTTTTGCGCCAACGATGTCTAAGTATTTATAGAGTATGCGATCCATTTATCCAATCGTTATTTGTCCATTCATTAGTAATGGTAAGAGTTCATTGCGTTGCTTAGTGAGCATCGCTGTCTCAGACAATAATTCAGTCTGTTGCTTTTGTATCTTCTCCATAAAGCAACCAAATTTTCGTACAACATCTGGTTCATAGGCAACTTTGAAAGCCATTAAAACATCTGGTGACACGCGTCTTTGACTATGTGAAGTGCCAGTTGCAGCCTGTGAACAATAGGCTATAAATTTGGGCGATTTTATAACCGAATAAATATAGCCAGATTCTGATTTGTTGTTTGGGTTAAGTACGACAAACTCGGTAGAACCAATCATATTTGTACCTTTGGAAACCCAAACAACACGATTAAACCATGGATTCAGTTTAGAGACAAGTAATTGTCCTTCTTGAAGAACAAACTTATCACTCTTAATATCTCCACCGTTATCTAATGAATATGAGCCGCAAGCGTCAAAAGAAGGTATGCTAAAATGCTGATATACTTCATTTTCAACAGGAGTTATAGCATTCCTACTTGTTGTCGCCAAATCTTTTAATGAAACTCCGTTCCAACCTTGCGGAATCTTTCTTTTTAACTTCTTATTCCATACCATAGCCCCACCGTTCGATTTATACGGCTTGCCCTCCTCATTCGGGAAGTCAAACTGCACAAACCAATAGTCGTAGAGTTGCTTTGCCATCGCCTCTAAATTATCATTTATCGGCAT
>CAKRYD010000035.1 GCA_934426255.1 uncultured Bacteroidaceae bacterium
TAGGAAACAACGATGAAATCTGATATTCAGTAAATAACTCTGCTTTTCCTGTAGAAAGGTCATATGGGAAAATAATAAATCTGTCTGTCGATAGAGGCATATATTTATGTACATCTTTCCCCTTCAACAATGGTTTCACCAAACCATTTTCTATGACAATGCGTCTTTGAAGATATTTTGAGAAGCCCTCAACTTCTTCAGAATTCAAAATACGACAATCATATAAAAAATATACATCATCTTTACTAGTTGCTATTCCTTGAAATATCTTCTCGAAAATGTCAGATAACCTATACGGACATTGATTTAGTTTTTCAAGGACTTTATTTACGGATTTATTTGTTAAAATCCATGCATCAGAGTTCTTAATCTTTATATCCACGAAATCATTTGGCATAATAGATTTCAGAAATTCATGCAGTTCATGATTGTCCTTCATGTCTCTGTCTAATTCCAAATAAGATAATTTTTCTGCTTTCTTGAAACAATGAATACCTGTGTAAGTTGATGCTTCAAATACTTGATATGCAACAAAATTAATAATCGACGACATGAATGATTTTTCATAACATAAGTTTCTTAAACCCTTTCCAAAGGAAGAATTTGTCCACTTTACAGGCATTATATAATATATAACTTCTGATGGCTTTACGAGTTTCAGTCCTCTTTCAACAAATGTTACATACAAATCAAAAGATCCTGTTGCAGATTTGTACATTTTAGAAAGATAATCAGCTAATTTGTTATTTGTCTTACGAAGTTCTTGAATTCTAAGGTACGGTGGATTGCCAATAACAATGTCAAAGCCATCGCTGACACCAAACATCCATTCTGGGTCGAAGAAACCGGCCACGGTGTTTTGGTCGTAGGGATTCCATGCTGCCAACTGTTTGGCATCATCGGGGGCAAAGTCCTTATCATGTGCAAGCAGATGTGCAAGCTTTTCACGAAGCTCTTTGTCCTTCTGACGCAAAGAACTCTTTCTGTTGGCTGTTTTGGCTGCAAAGTGTTCATGGCGGACTTTTTTAAGTTCAGTTGTTAGAAGATCAATGTCTTTATTGTCGAAAAGGTTTCCACAAGAGTCTCCTTCGTTAAGCTTTTTCTTTTCAATGAGTGAGTTGGCTGCCACGAACTTTGTTTCGAGGTTTGGCAGCGTAGGAATACCGAAGTTTGGCTTATTGGCATCTTTCACACAATTACAAATAAGCGAGATAAAGAAACGAAGCTTGGTGATCTGGGCTGCAATGCTCTGAATATCGCTGCCATAGATACAATTCTCAATGATAGATAATTTCAAGTCATAAGTATTCTCTTCAGGAGAAATATGACCAAGAATATCTATCATTCGATTAAGCAATCCCATAGGGAATGCTCCCGAGCCACAAGCAGGGTCGAGTATTTTGATGGCTTTCAGTTTGTCTGCAACAGCTTTGTATTCATTCGTTTTTGTTTTATCGTAACTGAATTCAGGCGAGAACAGCGAGCGTACAAAAGCGGTGTTACCCAAATAAGAGATAAGGCTTTCATCAACCATATAGTTCACAATTTCTCGCGGAGTGTAGAACGAGCCACTTTGATTGCGTGCCGTTTCCCTTGTTTCAGGGTTGTAGGCACCCAAGAGGTTTTCGAATACCTTACCGAGCAATTCTGGGTCGAGTGCTACCTGCTGTTCTTCTGGAGAGTTTTCCTCGATGGTGAAATTATAACGATTAAGTATGGAAATCAGTCCTTTCTCTTTATCGAAAAAAAGGATATTAGGCACTACGGCACGATTGCGGTAACGTCCGTCAGCAAACTTCTTGTCATTACGGCTGAAACCATCATAGTTGTAAGCCTGTTCCACGCCATCAATAGTCTTGGTTTTGTCAAGACACTCGAACAAACCACCATTGAGGAAAGGTACTTCTGCAAACATCTTTATCACTTCATCCTCACTGATTTTGAACATTTCTGGATAGCGATACAAGGTTTTGATGTCTCTCTTTACGTTGGTGGCAAAGCGGCGTTTATTGCCTTGTTCATCCTCGATGGCACGGTTGAGTGTGGCAAAGAACAAGTTCTGAAGTATTGCATTGTAGTAATTGCCAACCTCCGTGCTTTCTGGGTCAAAATCCTTCAGTATGGTATCAAGAAAATCCACATCAAAGATTTTGTTTGGCACAAGGTCTTTCTGCTTGATGAACCACACGAACATGATACGTGTTATCATGCGGATTATCTTAGTTTCGATATCTTCACGATCATCTTCTTCGGTTAATGTGTTGTTGGGAAAGTATACACCCGATTCTGGGTTTATTGCCCATAGATACCAGTCAAACAGATCTTTGTAGAACTGCTTGGTAAGAGCCTCGACAGAGAAGGCTGCCGTCACATCACTGAGGGACTGTTTGCTTTCCTTCAATGTGCTGAACTGTTCAATGGCAGTACGGCATCCGCGTCCTTCTCCAAGAAGATAGGTGTATCGCTTGGTGTTAGTGGAAAGCTTTTCATAGTCGCCTTTCTTATTGAATCCCCATGTCTCGCTGACGTAAGAGAAGCGCAATACGCTCTCGTTTTTACGATAACAGAACATGAATGCACCGGCATAGCCCATACGCTGCCAATCTGCAGTAAGCATATCTCGAATACCACGCTTGTTTCGTTCTATGTCAACTTTATCAGACAACTCAACCTCATATATTGCTAGTTGTTGTTCGTCTGACAGTGTGATTGTGCCAAGTTTGAGAGCCTCTTTAGCAAAGCGGCTGTTTACTTTCACTTCATAAGGTGTTCTAAAAACTGCCTTTCCAAGGAATATGTCATGAAGCAATCGCTGCCACGCTTCTCTATTGTATTTTGATTCTATTATTTCTTTGTAATTCATTGCTCGTTTTATTTAAATGATTCCGAAAGAATTATTTCTACATCTGTTTCTTGCTCATTGATTTTTGATTCTTGTGCAATGAAGTATGGAGAATACTTTTTTGCCATATCAATTATTTCTGCTAAAGCATCAGTTGGTGATAATCTATTTTTGCCATTTCGAGTAAGTTCCTTTTGAATGCGTTGCAAGCGTTTCGGAATATATGTGATAACTCCTTGCTCTGTCAAAGTTTTCAGTTGACCAACCTTTATGCGTATATCCGGGTCGTCTATTTCGCGGATAAAGAGATTGAGCAAACTGACAGCTGTTGTTACTTGTGCACCAAAAGATTTTTGCGTATCTTGCGCATTTTCTTGATTGCGTAGTTCTTCATCCTGTATGGCATGGAATTTCTGTAAAGCCATATTAATGTGCTTGTGGTGTTGCTCTATGCGTTTAACAGGCTTTTCCTCTTTAGAAGCTTTAAAGTATTTGAGTGCATCAAGTACAGATAGTTCTTCTGCGGTTTCAGAAACAAGGAAAAACATTTTCTGGCTGTTCGTTTTAAGAAGAACCAGGGTATTACCGGATAGTGTTACACCATCTACTTGTCTTGTGCTGCGCCCTGTTCTGCTGCGTAAAGGCAATTTCTCGATACGGTTATATTCTTTGCGGTTAGTCGTGTAGAGGGCGCGCAGTTCCTCATAGAATGGAAGTTCAGGATTGCTTTCTTCTTTCTGTCGCTTCGTGTCTTCGTCAAACAGCTTGATAGGGTCACGGTCGAGAATTTCTTCTTGCGAGTAAATCTGATTATCCTCGCCAAATGTAGAATGGAATGTTTGTATCTTGCTCAATGCAATCTGATTCAGATTGATTTCCCTGTTGCCTTCGCGCGAAGGGTAGAACACATAGTTATATATGTGCTTTGACGATGATCCGATACGGTTGACACGTCCAATGCGCTGCATAAGGCGTGTACTGTTCCATGGTGTGTCGTAGTTGACTATCACATTGGCACGATGCAAATTGACTCCTTCCGCTAAAACGTCTGTTGTGAGAATAATATTGTATTTGTTGAGCTTTGTTTTGTAGTTTGCATCGAAATTCTCACGGATTGTCTTGAACAACAAGCTTCGGTTGTTAGCAGAGATAACCAGTACGTCTTTGCGGTTTATGCGGCGCTCGAGGTATTTGACGGTATCAACAGACTCTGAGAATACCACCAACTTCTGTTCTGGGTTGCGTTCGGTCTTAAACAACTCATGCTTTAGCAGTTCGTTGAATTTTGCAAACTTGGAATCGTCTTCATCTGTTATGCCTTCCCAGTCCGTGTAAAGTTTTTCGAGTATCTCTTGATCTTGCTGCAGCAATTCGATGTATTCGGGTTTGAAATCTTCGGCCTTGAAAATAGAGTTTTTGGGATTTTCTACGGCTTTAGCATTCAATTTTTCTTCTATCTCTTCGTCTGACAGCCCAGCTTCTAACAAGTTGTTAATATCAAGGTCAGGTGCAATGAATACCTTGTTACGATTGAACATGTCAATCATGTTTTGGTTGGCTTGGCGAAAATTATCCAATGAGATTTGAAAAGCATAGAAACTGCTTTCAAGCCGTTTTACCAGCCCGTTCTTCCGAATTCCAGCCAAGCTGCGGCTTATCAGTTCTGCATTGTCGTACAAGCCATTAGAAACCTCTGGTCTTAGATATGCGATGGCTTGATAACGGGCGTAAGTCAGCTCTTTGTCGAGGGTATGCATCGCGTTTTCAAACAGGTTGGCTAAATGTTCATTCAGTTCATACCTCTTTTCAATAGGACGCTCAACTTTTGGAAATCCGTTTACGTCCTTGTTATAGCGATCAACACTTTCAATGTCTGTTCTTGTGCGGCGAACAGTTAAAGGCTTTATGACACGGTCACGCACTCGTTCTGCCAGCTTTTTGAACTGCGTCATATCGAAATTGGGAGATTTCCTCAGTTGCTGAAACTCTTTGATGAGAGGTGAGAAAAATGCTGTCAAGTTAGTTACACCATCTATTGTGCAGCGGCGTGTGTCTTGGAACAACTGAATCTCATTATAGATGTCGGCTGGAGTGTTGTTCATAGGTGTAGCAGAAATGAGCATTACCTTTTTCTTATAGCCAGGTATATTGCCTTTTTCTATACGAGGCATCTTGCATATCTCCTGTAGTTGTTCAAATGCAGCTGTAGTGTGTGAGCGAAATTTGTGTGCCTCGTCCACTAAGATCAAATCATATTCTTCTGCATTCCAATAGTTATAGTTCTCCTCATCAAGAATCTTTGACAGACTTCCGTTTGAAATGAATTTGGTGTACTTGTCAATTCCAAAGTCTTTGAAGGTTGCTTTCCAGTTCTGTTCTACAGCAGGAGGATATACAACAAGAATCTTTGTCTTGTCGCGTCCGTTTTCTATCAAAAATTTCTTGGCTATCATTGTAGCGATGACCGTTTTGCCAAGTCCTACGACATCTGCAAGAAAGAATCCATCATAGCGAATGAGCTTCTGATAACCTTCAACAACGGCATCCATTTGATAGTCATACTTGGTATATCCCTCAGGCATATCAAATGGGTTGTTATCATTAGTAGCCAATACACGGTCAGAGAAATACTCTATAAGCGTCTTGATGTACAAATCGTATGGAGCTACTTCGTTATTTAGGTAAGTTTGGTCAAAGGAAGCCTTTACATCTTCTGCGGTAATCTCACATCTTTCAGCTTCTTCCCACAATAGCTCAAATTCGTCTTTTGCGAATTTAACATCATCAAATCGGTCAAGTTTTACATTAAATTCATATTGCTTGTCTTCTGAAATGCCAAGCCCATTGCCCGATAAATTACTTGAGCCGGTTATGGCTATACCTTGTGTATATTGATTGAAATCATCGGGATAGAGAATATAAAGCTTTGCATGGATTCTCTTTGAAGGATGAGCACGAAGTTCGAGCTTTCCATCTATAAGATCTTGAACCATCTGGAACATACCATCCTCCACTTCTTTTGAGTAGTTGGAGCGCTCTATGTCTTTGCGGATTTTATGCAAGCAATCTTCTTTCACTTCCATTTCTGCACCAATAAATAGATAACGTTTGCTGGCAGCTCGTGCTATATACTTGTCAACATCTATACCAATAAGCACTCGCACCTTATTGATGTGGTCTAAGAATGGACGCAACGAAAAGTAACCTGAAGCACGCAGGAAGCCAACTACAGCATCAAGGTTCTTGATGTGATTATTATGCTGTAACACACCCTCAAACTCTTTCATGAGAGTATTGCCATTCCTGTTCGTGAAAAAAGTGGAATGAATAGATAAGTTGTTCTTCGCAGTTTCTTCCGTATGAAGATTTAAATAGAATGTATATTTGAACTTGGAGTTTTTGTTGCACTTGATACATGTATCAAGTGCAAATTTAATATATCAGTTTGAAGTGCAGTTTGTGCAGGATGTTAAAGAGTTTAATTTCTCTTTACAAGCTCAAACGTTTCAAATTCATTCTTACCAATATCATGGCGGCAAGAATCAATGCTGACAGTTTGGATGAAGCTCTTACTTTGGCCAACTATCTGTAATTGCTCATGCCTGATGATCCACAAATCATCTTTAGCAAGGGATTGATTTTGGAGAGGCATGGTCATAGGGACAGGGCTGTCCACTATTACCGCAAAGCATGTTCAATCTATGATTCCTTGGGAGCGGAACCATATATATACATGCCATCAATCGTGCCGCATGTATACAAGCCGCAGGCCTATCGCAAGGAGATAAAGGCCATTTGGAGGAAGCACAAGAAAAATATCTATAAAGATGGGACAATTGTCAGACGAAGACTGGCTTTTATTGTGGGATAACTTTGATTACAGGAATATCAGTTATTACACTCTTGCACCGATTGAGATCAGCAAAAATCAATAAGATTCTTTATGGAGTTGAATTGGAGGACGAATAGAGTCCTATGACCTTAAAAGGATTGCCTTAGTCTATATGTACGCTGAGGAAATGGCAGCTGTTGCCTATGGGCGTAATAAGTGCCGATGCGGCTGATGCCGGAATGAGAATGGTTTCACCGGCATCGACTTGCATGGATTCGTTGCTGTCCAGGCTTATTGTGAAACGTCCGCGGCATGCTATCAGTATGACAAATGAATCCACCGTTTTCAAAGGAATTGTCATGGAGTGGGTGAGCCCATAGGAAGATGTGGTGAAGTAGGGGCATTTAACCAGTTCGTTACGATGGTTGAGTTGGAAGTCGTAATTGATTTTTCCTCCCGGTTCTTCTCCGTTGAAGTCAATGGCCTGCTCGGCTTCATTGATGTGAAGGGGGCGCAGCTTTCCATCAATTCCTTTTCTATTGTAGTCGAAGATGCGATAGGTCGTATCGCTTGTCTGTTGTATCTCAATAAGGAAAATTCCTGAGCAGATGGCATGTACTTGTCCTGCAGGAATAAAAAAACAGTCGTTTTCTTTTACAGGAAATCTTTTGATGATGTCACAAATGGTTCCGTCGCAAGCGCGAGCGCGATACTCTTCTTTTGTAACTTTCTTGTTGAAACCGCACAGCAATGATGCTTCCGGTTTGGCATCAAGTACGTACCACAATTCGGTTTTTCCATTGTTGTAGCCCTGGTCGCCGGCAATCTTGTCATTGGGGTGTACCTGAATGCTCAAGTCGTTGTGTGCATCTATAAACTTGATGAGCAAAGGAAAGCGGTTGCCGTTGTCTGCATATACTTTATGACCCACCAAGTCTGCCTGGAACTGTGATATCATATCGTTCAGTGTCGTTCCGGCATAAGCACCTTCGGCAACAATGGAAATATGGTCGTTGACACTGGAAATATCCCAGCTTTCGCCGATATGGCCGATGGTTTCGTCCAAATGCTTAAAAGGAACGATGCGATTGCCACCCCATGGGGTTTGCTTCAGGATTGGGCGAAACTTGATTGGCTTGGACAATGGTGACATGGTTTTCATTTAGGTTAATTGTTTTTCCAAAAGGCTGGGACAAGGGGTAACAACAGTGGGAAGATTTCAAGACGTCCGGCTAACATTAAGAACGAGCATAACCATTTGCCTGCGTCGGGCAAGGTGAAAAGGTTGGTGACCGGTGTATAAGACAGACCATCGGTGGCACCTACGTTTGAGATGCAACACACTACGATGTTGAGAGAATCAAAAAACGAGATTCCCATAACGGCAAAGCAAAGGGTGCCCATGACGAGCAACACGCCATACATGGAAAGAAATGCCATGAGGCTTTGTTCCATGGCTTCTGAAACAATGGTGTGGTTGACGCGGATGGGAATGTATGCGTTGGGGTGAAGCATATGCCGGAAGTGGTTGGTTGCCGTCTTTCCCAATGTCAGAAGTCGTATGCACTTGATGCCTCCGGATGTGGAACCGGCACATCCGCCTGTAATCATTACAAAAAAGAGAAAGAACCACAAAGGATGCCACCATAAGGCAATATTTTCTGAAACGAATCCGGTAGTAGTTTGTACGGATATTATATTAAAAAGGGCTGATCGCAAAGCATGCTCAATACCATAGCCACTGTATATGACCAGCACAATGGCAGCTACGGTTACGGTAATCAGTATGCACGATGTGTAAAATCTGAATTCGCTGTCTTGGACGAGCTGCTTTATGCTTTTCTTCTGGAGAATTAGGTACAGCAGGAAAAAATTAATTCCGGAAAGGAACATGAAAACGATTTCGATATATTCTATAGCTGCTGAGTTATAGAACATAATGCCTGCATTGTGCGTGGAAAATCCTCCGGTAGAGATGGTCGACATGGCATGGTTGATGCTGTCGAAGATGCTCATTCCACACAACCATAATGATACAGAACAAGCCAATGTCAATAAGAAATAGAATAAGAACAGCCATTTGACGGTGGTTCGTATTCTTGGATGGAGTTTTTCGTGGGTCGGTCCTGTTGCTTCGGCCGAGAAAAGCCTGATATTGCTTTCACCTGCGCTCGGTAGAAGTGCCATCGTAAAAATAACGATACCCAATCCGCCAACCCAGTGGGTTAGGCTGCGCCAAAAGAGAATTCCGTGAGGCAAAGTCTCTACGTTGTTGATAATTGTAGAGCCTGTGGTGGTGAAACCCGACATTGTTTCAAAGAAGGCATCCGGGATGTTGCGGCATACGCCTGTCATCAGAAACGGAAGCATCCCTATGGCGGAGAATACAATCCATGTAACTGCCACGACAAAGAATGCATCACGGCGATTGAGCGTTTTACCGGACGAACGTCCGATATATTTCAATATAAATCCGATGAAGAATGTAAGTAAAGACGAAAAGGCAAAGGCTGTCATGTCTGCTTCTTCATAAATGGCCGCTACAATCAGGCAGACAAGGAACATCCCTGTTTCTACAAAGAGCAGGGAACCGATGGTCCGTGATAGTATTTTGTAATTGAGTACCGGCATCAGAAGAAAGAGGAGAGATTGCGTAAATCGTTTCCGATGCAGAACGTAACAACGCGGTCACCGGCTTGAATTTGTGTATTACCATTTATCAACAGGCCTTGTCCGTTGCGTACCAATCCTCCCAACGTGGCACCTTCCGGAAGCCGCAAATCCTTGATTTGTTTGTGCGTGATTTTTGTGCCGTCTTTTACTTTAAATTCTGCAACGTCGGCATTTGCCACTACAAGGCTTTTTACATTGGTTACATCGGCTTTCAGCATCATTTGATAGATGTAGCTTGCGGCAATGTTCTGTTTGTTGATCAAAGTCCCTATGTCCAGGCTTTCTGCCATGCTTACAAAGCTCAGGTTGTCGAGCATGGCAATGGTCTTATGTATGTTCATCCGCTTGGCTGCCAGGCAACTTAGGATATTAGCCTCGGAACTTCCCGTTAAGGCAATGAATGCTTCCGAATTGGGTATGTTTTCGTCTTGCAGTAATGCCATATCGCGTCCGTCACCATGTATGATCATCGCTTTTCTGTTGTCCAATTGTTCGAACAGCTCGCGGCAACGTTGCTCATCCCGTTCTATGATTTTTATTTTCATGTAGTCGGGCAGGAGTTGTGCGGTAAAAAGCGTGGTAATGCCGCCGCCCATGATGGCCACGTTCTTGACATCGGGGAAATCCTCTTTCCCTGTGAGTTCGCGAATATAGGAAATATATTTTCGTGTGGTCATGAAGAACACCAGGTCATAGGCATATATAATGTCGTTTCCGTGTGGAATGATTGTTTCATCGCCGCGCTTAATGGCTACAATGTGATAGGGAGATTCCGGTCCGCACAAGTCTTTCAAAGGTACGTTGAGCAAACGGCAGTTGTTGCGAACCTTGATACCCATCATGACTAAATCACTGTTTTCGACCTCCCACCATTGGCGAATCCAGCTGCGGCTTACGTTTCCGGCGATTTCCTGTGCTGCAATCATTTCAGGAAGAATGATTGAGTCGATGCCGGTGCTGTGAAGCAGCTCCTGATTCTTTTTTTGTATGTATTCGTAGGTGTTGACACGTGCCACGGTTTTTCCTGCTCCCATCTTATGGGCAAGCATGCATGCCGTCATGTTGTCGGATTCTTGTGGTGTAACACCGATAAAAAGCCCTGTATCTTCAATTCCAATAGAACGCAGCCCTTCGATGGATATTGGAGAAATGGACTTTGTCATAACATCATAATTATTGGCAAGGTCTGTCAGTCTGTCGGGATTTTCATCAATAACAGTGATATCGTGCCGTTCGCGCGACAGGAGCTTTGCTAAATGAGTGCCTACTGCGCCGGCACCGGCAATTACGATTTTCATATGATTGTCTTTATGATGGATTCTTTGTCCAGGCCAACAAGTTGGTAAAGTTCCGGGATGCTTCCGTGTTCAACAAAGTGATCGGGCAGTCCCAGCCTGATTATTTGTGGGTGCATGCCGTGGTCTGACAAATATTCCAGAATCGCACTACCGAAGCCGCCTTCTTTCACGCCGTCTTCGATGGTAATAATCTTAGCGAATGTTTTTCCCACTTCTTGCAGGATGTTTTCGTCAAGAGGTTTTGCAAATCTCATGTCATAGTGGGCAACTGAAAGTCTGTTCCCCTTTTCGGCCTCTCGTTTTTCGGCTTCAGCAATAGCTTCGGCGGCAATGTTTCCTATTGGCCCGAATGTAAGAACGGCTGTGTGCTTCCCATCTTTTAATTTGCGTCCTGTTCCGACGGCAATCTCTTTGAAAGGTGCTTCACAGTTCATTTTGCAGCTTTTTCCTTTGGGATAGCGAATGACGAAAGAGCCTTTTCCCGGAAGCTGAGCCGTATACATCAGGTTTCTCAGCTCTTCTCCGTTCATGGGAGACGATATGGTCAGGTTGGGAATAGGGCGTAGTGCCGCAATGTCAAAGGCTCCGTGATGGGTGGCTCCGTCTTCGCCGACAAGCCCGGCGCGGTCAAGGCAGAGTACTACAGGTAGGTTCAGGATGGCAACGTCATGGATAATGTTGTCGTAGGCTCTCTGTGAAAACGTTGAGTATATGTTGCAAAACGGAAGCAGACCGTCTTTGGCCATGCCTGCCGAAAATGTCACGGCATGCTCTTCTGCAATTCCTACATCGAAAGCCCTGTCGGGCATGGCTTTCATCATGATGTCCATTGAGCATCCGGTTGGCATTGCCGGCGTTACACCAACAATTTTGTCGTTTTTCTTTGCCAGTTCCACCAATGTCTTTCCGAATACTACCTGATATTTGGGCGTGCATTCCGGTTCTTCTTTTACAATGCGCTTGCCCGAAACGATATCGAATTTGCCCGGAGCGTGCCATATCGTGGCTTCTTTTTCGGCTGCTTCATATCCTTTTCCTTTTTTAGTATGTATATGTAGCAGCTTAGGGCCTTTCATGTCCTTTATTTCCTGTATGATGCGCACAAGTTCAAGCACATCGTTGCCGTTCATCGGGCCGAAGTAACGGATGTCAAACCCTTCGAATATGTTTTGTTGGTTGAAGAGGATTGATTTTACGGAATTGTTGAATCTCAGAATGGCTTTCTTCCGATGTTCCGTGAGCCAGCCCCAAGAAGCAAACTTTTGTGCAGCCTTGAACCGTATATTGTTGTAAGTGGGACTGGTATGCAAGTGCAACAGATACTGTTTCATGCCTCCTACACTGCTATCGATGCTCATGTCATTGTCGTTCAGTATGATGAGCATGTCATTGTCGGTCGATGCCACATTGTTGAGCCCCTCGAAGGCCAGACCGCCGCTCATGGCTCCGTCACCGATGACGGCTACAATCTTCCGATTGCTTTTTTCTCTTGCTGCGGCTACCGACATACCCAATGCAATAGAGATGGAGTTGGATGCGTGGCCGCAGGTGTTCGTGTCATATTCGCTTTCCAATGGTGTAGGAAAGGGGCAAAGGCCGCCAAATTTTCTGTTTGTACTAAAGCGGTCGCGCCGCCCCGTCAGTATTTTGTGGGCATAGGCCTGATGGCCTACATCCCATACGATGCGGTCTTCGGGCGTATCGTAGATATAATGAAGTGCCACTGCCAGTTCCACGGCTCCCAGGCTGGAAGCCAAATGCCCCGGGTTTTGTGCGAGTACACTGATGATTTCATTTCGGATTTCTCTGCACACTTCGGGCAATTGTTCCACCGCAAGTCTTTTCAGGTCTTTCGGGGAGTCTATTTGGTTGAGCAATGGATATTTTTCGTCGGTTCCTATCATTATCCGGTTTAAATAATCATGCAAAATTAAGATATATTCGGTGGAAACGCCTATTTTTGCGTACGAATTTTGCTCGGTTTTATTTTCAGACGCTAAATTTGTAGTTGTAAAATCATGGAAAGAATCAACTTTTCGACGTTGGTCGATGCTTCTTCTTCACGTTTTCGTTTGAAGTCAGACGATTCGTGTTTGCTGCTTGGCTCGTGTTTTACCGAAA
Source organism: uncultured Bacteroidaceae bacterium (assembly GCA_934426255.1). GTDB lineage: Bacteria > Bacteroidota > Bacteroidia > Bacteroidales > Bacteroidaceae > UBA6382. Next base: position 12,767 of record CAKRYD010000035.1, read on the forward strand.
ACATCGGCCGTCGGCTTGTCGATAATAAGTTTCGCGCCTTGGTCAATCCATTCGGTGTGCTCTATAATCCGCAAAGCATTTTTTCTGCTTTGTCATTGCTTTTGCGCGGTGTGTCCGATTTCAAGCCTTTCAGGGAGGATGATTTGTTCTATGCTTCCGGCCTGTGGCGCAGCTGGTTCTATTCGTCAGAGTTTTGTGCCACGGTGGCGGACGAATGCCTGTCGCTTGTCAATGATTCGTTGCTGCGTGCCACGCGGATGCTTAGCGACCTTGATGTCTTGTTCCTGACGTTGGGAACCAACCATTGCTATTTTCTGAAAAACGGTCATGTCGCGGTTGCCAACTGCCACAAACAGCCTGCGGCTATGTTTGAAGAATGCTGTCTTTCGGTTTCCGACATACTTGAACAATCACAGGTGCTTTCCGATTTGTTGCGTTTGCGTCCGCATCTTAAGATAGTGTTTACGGTCAGTCCTTATCGCTATGCCAAGTATGGAATGCATGAAAATCAAATCAGCAAATCCACGCTTTTTCTTGCCGTAGACGAAATCATGAAGCGCTATCCCGACAACTGCTTTTATTTTCCTGCCTATGAAATCATGACCGATGAACTTCGCGACTACAGGTTTTATGCCGACGACCTGCTGCATCCTTCGCAAAGGGCGGCGGCCTATATTTGGGACATTTTCGTGGATGAATGGATGTCGCCCGATGCGTCTGCTTTTGTACACGAATGGAACAGGGTACTTTTGTCGCTTGGCCATAGGCCGTTTAATGCCTGTACAGAGGAGTACAGGAGGTTTTTAACTAAATTAGCAGACAAAATAAGGACGTTACGCCAAAAATATCCGAACTTTGTCTTCAGTAATGAGCTTGACGAGATAGAATCGCGTCTGCACGAAAGCTACAAGTAACCGCTTTTAATCAGGGACTTTGCGCTCTGGCAAATAGTTTTAATGAAAAAGTAGAATATGTTTTATTCGATTGAAGAAATCACCTCGCTTATCGGAGCGCATCGTTTCGGCAATGCCGAAAGTCGTATAGGATGGCTGTTGACCGACAGCCGCTCGTTGGTATTTCCCGAGGCAACTTTGTTTTTTGCCCTGGTTACAGCCCGCAACGACGGGCACAAATACATTCCGCAGCTGTATGAACGCGGCGTGCGCAACTTTGTTGTCGAAAAATTGCCTTTGGACATGGCTTTGTTTCCGCGCGCCAACTTTTTACGCGTTCCTGACACGAAAACAGCCCTTCAGCGTCTGGCCGAACGTCACCGCGAAGAATTCGAACTGCCCGTGGTGGGAATTACCGGAAGCAACGGAAAAACCATTGTAAAAGAGTGGATCTATCAGCTTCTGTCGCCTTCAATAAATGTAACGCGCTCACCACGCAGCTATAATTCGCAGATCGGTGTGCCGCTTTCGGTATGGCTCATAGACGAGCACACGCAGTTAGGCGTTTTCGAGGCAGGAATTTCAAAACCGGGCGAGATGGAAGCCCTTCAATCGATTATACAACCGACGGTGGGCATCATGACCAACATAGGAAAGGCTCATCAGGAGAATTTCCACTCCATACGTGAAAAGTGCCTCGAAAAACTGCAGCTTTTCAAGGATGCCGAAGTGCTTATTTACAATGCCGATGATAAAATAATCTCGGAGTGTCTTGGTGAGTGCGGTTTCAACCTTCAATTGTTCGCCTGGTCGCGTCAGAACCCCAATGCTCCTGTTTTTATCAGCCGTATAGAGACAAATAGCAATGCCACGCAGATAAACTATATCTATAATAAAGGTGCCGAGGCTTCATTTACGATTCCCTTTATCGATGAGGCCTCGGTCGAAAATGCCATACATTGTCTGGCCTTGTGCCTGTATATGAAAATGGATGCGGCAACGATTGCCGAGCGTATGGCTTGTCTCGAACCGGTAGCCATGCGCCTGGAAGTGAAAGAGGGAATCAACGGTTGCACCTTGATAAACGACAGCTACAACTCCGATTTGAAATCGCTTGAGATAGCTCTCGACTTCATGAACCGCCGCCAGGACCGCAAAGACCGCAAATTCACCTTGATATTGAGCGACATGCTGCAAACGGGGACGGATATGGGCGAGCTTTATGCCGATATAGCCGATCTTGCCAACAACTATCACATCGACAAGTTCATAGGAGTGGGAAAAGAAATAGGACGGCACCTTTCGGGGTTCAAAATGGAGAAGCATTTCTTTGAAACAACCGAAATGCTCATCTCATCCGGTTTCATCGACACATTGCGCAACGAAGTAGTGCTCATCAAGGGTGCCCATATCTTCCGTTTCGACAAGATAACAGACCTCATGTCCCTGCGTGTCCACGAAACGACACTTGAAGTAAACCTTAATGCCTTGGTCGACAACCTGAACCATTACAGGAGTTTCCTGCGTCCTGAAACAAAAATGGTGTGTATGGTAAAAGCCTCGGCATATGGCAGCGGAGCGGTCGAAGTGGCAAAGACTTTGCAAGACCACTGTGTGGACTATCTGGCCGTAGCCGTGGCCGACGAAGGCGTGGATTTGCGCAAAGGTGGCATTCATGGCAACATCATCATCATGAATCCCGAAATGACGGCATTCAAGGACATGTTCGACTATAAGCTGGAGCCCGAAGTGTACAACTTCCGTCTGCTTCATGCCCTGATTCATGCAGCCGAAAAGGAGGGAATCACAAACTTCCCGGTACATGTCAAAATCGACACCGGAATGCACCGTCTCGGATTCGATCCCGAAAAAGATATAGACGAGCTGATAGACGTTTTGAAAAACCAGACGGCAGTTATCGTGCGTTCGGTTTTCTCACACTTCGTGGGAAGCGACGGCGATGAATTCAATGATTTTACCAACCGTCAGTTTGCCTTGTTCGACAAAGCCAGCGGCAAATTGCAGGCAGCATTCAGCCACAAGATATTGAGGCATATCTGCAACACATCCGGCATAGAGCGTTTTCCCCAATACCATCTCGACATGGTACGCCTCGGACTCGGGCTCTATGGCATAGACCCCTATACCAACAGAATACTGAACAATGTGAGCACACTGCGCACCACCATATTGCAGATTCGCGATGTTCCCAAGGGCGACACGGTAGGCTACAGCAGGCGCGGTCATGTGGAGCGCGACAGCCGCATTGCAGCCTTGCCCATCGGCTATGCCGACGGCTTGAACCGCCATCTCGGATGCGGAAAAGCCTATTGCCTCGTAAACGGCAGGAAAGCCCCTTATGTGGGAAACATTTGCATGGATGTCTGCATGATAGACGTGACAGACATACCCTGCCGCGAAGGCGATGAAGCGATAATCTTCGGAAACGACCTGCCGGTGACTGTATTGAGCGATATATTGGAAACTATTCCCTATGAGGTGCTTACTTCGGTAAGCACACGCGTCAAGAGAGTTTACTATCAGGACTAAAGCCCATCGGTTTCATTTCCAAAAAGTGACGCAGCGAATTTGAAAGGGTGTGCTGCCAATGCCAACGGTGACGCATCCAATTTCCACCCTGACCAACAAGATGATAAAAATGAATGTCGGCATGGCGAAAACAAGCGGAATAATCGGTATGTTTGGCCGAAAATACTTAAGTTTGCACTTGAAATCACAGAAAGCAACATCATGTCAAAATATCTTCTGAGAAGCAAGTCGATACTGCTGCTGTCATTGCTATTGCCGTTGCAGGCCTTGGCGCAGGCCGAATTGTACAATTCATATATCCGGCAATATGCTGCAATGGCGGTGGAGCAGATGGAGAAATACAGAATACCGGCCAGCATCACCTTGGCGCAAGCCTTGTTGGAAAGCCGCGCAGGCACAAGCCGGCTGGCCGTGCAGGGCAAAAATCATTTCGGAATAAAGTGTGGCGGAAGCTGGACGGGACCCTACATGCTGGTAAATGATGATGCTCCCAACGAGCATTTTCGCGTTTACAAGTCGGTCAGAGAGTCTTATGTAGACCATTCGGAATTTTTGACCGTCAACAAGCGTTATGCCGGTCTGTTCAAACTGCACCTGCACGACTACAAAGGATGGGCTCGCGGCTTGAAAGCGGCCGGCTATGCCACCAATCCGCGATATGCGCAAATTCTGATACAGTTGATAGAAGACTACGACCTGGCCAAAATGGACAGGCTCAGCCTAAGGAGCTTCAGACACAAAGGCCACCGGGGCGGCGGCACGGAATTTTCTCACGAAGTGAATATGTGCAACCGCAATTTCTACACCATAGCCCGCCAAGGCGATACCTACAAGTCGATTGCAAAAGAGATGGGCATTTCCGAGCGCCGTCTTCGCAAATACAACGAAGTAGACAAGCGGTATGTTCTCGAAGCCGGCGACATTGTATATTTCGAAAAGAAACAACGGCAGGCCGACAAGAGCTATTCGGGCGTCTATCACCGGATGAAAGCGGGAGAATCGCTCTATCTCTTGAGCCAGCAGTATGGCATGAGAGTGGCTACACTCTATAAAATAAATAAATTGTCACCCGAATATGTGCCTCAGGTAGGCGACTTGATATTACTGCGCAAATAGTGCGGTTCAGTGCATTTGAGGCCGATAAGTATACGGGTATAAATAGAAAAATAGTACTTTTGCGGCGTAATAACCGGAAACAAACAAGTAACGAAAGTGTTTGGAAAAAGAATTAGGAAGAATTGGGTCTTGGCAGCAGGTGAGCAACCGACAGCACTCGACCGTAAAGTCCTGTCTTTGCAAGAACAAGGTTTCATAGTGCCTCGCAAAGAGATGATCAAGACCCCGGAGCAAATTGAAGGCATACGCCAAAGCGGAGTTATCAATAGTGGCGTGTTGGACTTGGTTGCCCGTGAAATACATGCCGGAATGACAACGGGTGATATCGATCGCCTTGTTTATGAATATACCACAAGCCACGGTGCAATACCGGCCCCTTTAAACTATGAAGGCTTTCCTAAAAGTGTCTGCACGAGCATAGACGAGGTTGTCTGCCACGGAATACCCAACGACGAAGAACAATTGCTGGAAGGCGATATAGTGAATGTCGATGTTTCGACCATATACAAAGGCTATTATAGCGATGCATCGCGCATGTTTGTCATAGGAAAGACAACCCCCGAAAAGCAACATTTGGTGGATGTAGCGCGCGAATGTCTGGAATTGGGCGCGGCAGCCGCACATCCTTACGGGCAATTGGGCGATATAGCCGATGCCATTACGCGCCACGCACATAAAAACGGCTATTCGGTGGTACGCGACCTTTGCGGCCACGGAGTAGGGCTCGAATTTCATGAGGACCCCGAAGTGAATCACTACGGCCGGAAAGGAACAGGAATGGTGATGGTGCCGGGAATGGTCTTCACAATTGAGCCAATGATCAACATGGGAACATGGGAAGTGTTTATCGATGCCGAAGATGGTTGGACAGTAGTGACCGAAGACGAGCTGCCGAGCGCGCAGTGGGAGCATACTTTTGTGATGACGGAGCACGGTCTGGAAATCTTGTCGGACTGACACAAAACGAGAGGGAATGGAAAAAGACATTATAATATTAGGTATAGAATCGAGTTGTGACGATACGTCGGCGGCAGTCATAAAAAACGGTTGGCTGCTGGGACAAGCCACCGCGAGCCAGGAAGTGCACCGCAACTATGGCGGAGTTGTGCCCGAACTGGCTTCAAGAGCACATGAACAAAACATCGTGCCCACCGTGGATGCCGCCTTGAAAAAAGCCGGTATAAGCAAATACGATCTGACAGCGATAGGTTTTACGCTCGGGCCGGGGCTGATGGGGTCGCTGCTGGTAGGAGTGTCGTTCGCCAAGGGGCTTTCAATAGCTTTAGGCATTCAATTGGTAGACGTTAACCATCTGCAAGGTCATATTTTAGCCCATTTTATCGAAGAAAAAGGTAAGGAAAACCGCCATCCCGCTTTCCCGTTCCTTTGTCTGCTTGTAAGCGGCGGAAATTCGCAGATCGTAAAGGTCAATAGCTATAAGGATATGGAGATATTGGGGCAGACAATCGATGACGCAGCAGGCGAAACCATCGATAAATGCTCGAAATTCATGGGACTTGGCTACCCCGGAGGTCCCATCATAGACCGTTTGGCAAGAAAAGGCAATCCCGAAGCTTTTGAATTCAACAAACCTTCGGTGCCCGGCTTGGACTATAGTTTTAGCGGTCTGAAAACGTCGTTGCTTTACTTTTTGCGTGACAAAATCAAGGAAAATCCCGATTTTATCGAACAAAACAAAGAAGATTTGGCAGCCTCTTTTGAAAAGACCGTAGTTGACGTATTGATGAAAAAACTCAGTCTGGCGGTAAAACAAACCGGGATAAACCGTGTTGCAGTGGCGGGCGGTGTCTCCGCCAACACAAAACTGCGTGAAGCCTTCCTTGAAAAACGTGACAAATGCGGATGGGATGTTTACATTCCGCCTTTTTCCTATACCACCGACAATGCAGCCATGATAGCAATGGCCGCTTATTTCAAGTATCAGGATCAAGATTTTTGTCCATTGGACAAACCTGCCTATTCGCGTGTGACAATCTGAAAAACAACCGTAAAGAAATAAATAGATGGAGTTGAATTTGAAATTCGTCGGAAAAGAAATCAGCCTTCAAATGTGGAAATTGGGAAAAACATTATCAACGGCTGAAAGTTGCAGCGCCGGAAGAATCGCATCGGCCTTAACCGTTTCCGCCGGAAGTTCGCACTATTTCAAAGGCGGTCTGGTGTGCTATGCCGATGAAATAAAAGTAAAATACCTCGGAGTGAGCGAAGACTTGCTAAAGGAAAAGACAGCCGTATGCGAAGAGGTTGCCAGACAAATGGTTATAGGGGCAAACAAAATGTTTGGCACCGATTACAGCATAGCCATCACAGGATATGCCGGCCCCGGTGGAGGAACCGACGATAATCCTGTGGGAACTGTATGGATTGCATTGGGCTCGAACGACAACATAGTGACCCGAAAAGTCTTTCATGACATGGGAAGAGACGAAAATACAACACTTGCAGCAGAAGAAGCAATGGCCATGCTAAGGGATTTCTTGAAAGATGAGATAGAAAAAAACGAAAAAGCGTGATTTTTCATAAGGAATAATTGGCTGATTCAATTATAAATGTTACCTTTGCAGCTCGAAAATAGCATGTAAGGCTATCATTTGAGAATAAAACAAAACAAAAATATTAGCGATGTCAAAAATCTGTCAAATCACAGGCAAGAAAGCTATGATAGGCAACAACGTTTCAAAATCGAAGCGTCGCACCAAACGTAGTTTCGACCTTAACTTATTCACGAAGAAATTTTATTACGTTGAGCAAGACTGCTGGATTAGTTTGAGCATTTGTGCAGCCGGTTTGCGCATGATCAATAAAGTAGGGCTTGACGCAGCATTGAAAAATGCAGTTGCAAAGGGATTTTGCGATTGGAAGAAAATTAGAGTAATTGCTTAACATCAAACGGACATGGCAAAGAAAACAAAAGGAAACAGGGTGCAAGTAATATTGGAATGTACTGAGATGAAAGACAGCGGGCTTCCCGGAACATCACGCTACATTACAACAAAGAACAGAAAGAATACACCGGACAGATTGGAATTGAAGAAATACAATCCCATTTTGAAGAGAATGACTATTCATAAGGAGATAAAATAACAATTTGTAGACATGGCAAAAAAAACAGTCGCAACCTTACACGAAGGTAACAAAGACGGGCGCTCTTATTCAAAAGTAATTAAGATGGTAAAGAGCCCCAAGACCGGCGCTTACGTATTCGATGAGCAGATGGTTCCCAATGAAGATGTAAAGAAATTCTTTAAATAAGAAATGAAATAAAGGATATATGAAGGTATGCCGCACAAGCATACCTTCTTTAGTTTTAGAATAAATAGCGATGAAAGAATTATTATTGAAATACGGATGCAATCCGAATCAAAAGCCTGCGCGCATATATATGGACGAAGGCGAGTTGCCCATTACAGTTCTCAGCGGCCGCCCGGGCTATATTAATTTGTTGGACGCATTGAACAGCTGGCAATTGGTGAAGGAATTGAAAGCAGCTACCGGCATGCCTGCCGCAGCCTCTTTTAAGCATGTTTCGCCGGCAGGCGCGGCCATAGGCCTACCGCTAAGCGATGTTTTGAAGAAAATATATTTTGTTGATGATGTAAAGGTTGCTCTTACACCGATGGCTTGTGCCTATGCCAGGGCACGCGGAGCCGATCGCATGTCTTCTTATGGTGATTTTATTGCATTGAGCGACACATGCGATGAAGCAACTGCAGTTTTAATCAAGCGTGAAGTTTCGGATGGCATCATAGCTCCCGGATACACACCTGAAGCTCTGGCTATTTTGAAAGAAAAGCGCAAAGGAACTTATAATGTGATTCAAATAGATCCTGAATATATTCCTCAGCCCATCGAACGCAAGCAAGTGTTTGGCGTAACGTTCGAGCAATTGCGCAATGAGATAGACTTGTCGTCAGATAGTTTGTTCGATAACATACCTACTGATAATAAGTCATTCCCGGAGGATGCCAAGCGCGACTTGAAAATTGCCTTGATCACACTGAAATATACCCAAAGCAATTCCGTGTGCTATGTAAAAGGTGGTCAGGCCATAGGTATTGGTGCCGGTCAGCAGAGCCGCATTCATTGTACGCGACTTGCAGGCAACAAAGCCGATATATGGGGGTTGCGTCAACATCCAAAAGTGCTTGCT
>CAKRYD010000036.1 GCA_934426255.1 uncultured Bacteroidaceae bacterium
TTAAATAATTTTCAAGGAAAATCTTGCAGAAAGGAAGGACTGAATCAGACCATTCTTACTACCGCTGAATAGTTACGTTTGATTTCGCAATGTCAAAGTTCAGAATGCGTTCTTTCGGCTGATTTAGTTACGGGTAATGGTATCCGGAACCATGATTTAAGTTCTATTTTGATGAAAAATTCAGCACAAAATAGCTCTTCTTGTTAACAATTAAACAGGTTTTACTTGCTGTTTTGTCAACTTATTATGGCGATTTACATTCGCTTCAATTGTTGGCCTAATGAAGATATTGTCTGCGGTGGTGTTGCATGAGGATGGTCAGAAAGCGAAGATGTTGAATTTTGTCATGTTCAAATTAAAAGTCGATGGGCAGATCTTTGAATTTTGTTGGAAAAACATGCTAATAAGAACATTTTTGAAGGTAATATAGTGACATGCGATACAAAATGGGTAATTTTGCGCCGCTTAACGAAAAGAGGCTTAGAAAATGTTGAAATACTTGGTAAAAGCAAGTACATGGCTTGCAAGCTACACATCGGTATTTGTGATAGGAATTGCCGTATTTACTTTTTTCGTGCCGGGAACGTTCAAATGGGTATCCGGCAGTACACAGACAATCATTCTCGGTCTGATAATGTTAACGATGGGTCTTACGCTGACTCCGAACGATTTCAAGATATTGGCCAAACGGCCGTTTGACATATTTATTGGTGCGTGTGCCCAGTTCATCATTATGCCCGGTGTGGCCTATGCGTTGGTACATGCCTTTCGTTTGGAGCCCGCTCTCGCCATCGGCATTTTGCTGGTCGGTTGTTGCCCAGGTGGTGTTTCAAGCAATATCATGTCATTCTTGTGCCATGGTGATGTGGCTTTTTCTGTGGGTATGACATGCGCTTCGACCATATTGGCTCCTGTGATGACTCCATTCCTGATGCAGCTCACGGCCGGCGAGATAGTAGACGTAGATACTGTGGGGATGTTCCTCAATATATTGATAGTTACGATAATTCCGGTATCGGTTGGCTGCTTTCTCAATTATATGTGGGGCAAAAGGGAAGAATTTGTTACAGTGCGTTCTTTAATGCCGGGCGTGAGCGTCATTTGTCTGGCTTTTATAGTGGGTGGTGTCATTAGTACTGTGCATGATGCATTGGTGGCTCGTGGTCTGTTGCTGTTTCTCTGGACTTTTGCCGTTGTGTTCTGCCACAATACGTTGGGCTATTTGCTTGGTTGGTATGCAGGGCGTTTGGCCATGTTCAATACAGCCAAGAAGCGTACCATCAGTATAGAAGTGGGAATGCAGAATGCCGGTCTTGCTACAAATCTGGCAACGGTCTTTTTTGTTTCTCAGCCTTTGGCCGTATTGCCCTGCGCCATTTCGTGTGCCTGGCATTCCATTTCAGGAACACTTTTGGCCGGCTTTTATTTGCAATATGACAAGCGCAAGGCGCGCAAGGATGCCTAAAGAGCCGTTTATTTTCTGAAGAGCCGTCCCAAGAAGTGGCTCTTTCCTTTATTCTCTAAAGTACGGATATCATACAGTCCCGGTTTTAGATTGCCGATGTCCATGTGACCGGTATAAGGAAATGTATGTGTGATGCGTCCGCTCATATCGGTGACGAGAATGTATTCTTCACGGTTTCTGGGAGGCAGCAATAGCATGTTGCCTTTTAAAGATAAAAGTCCGGTGCAAGTTGATTTCGAAGCATACAGACGGGGAGCTTCGAGGCAGGCAGCATGGCTCTCGTTGCCGTAGCGATCCATGATGGTGATGGCATAGTTGGGGCGATAGGTGTCTGGTATGTCTGTTCCAAGGTCAAGGCCGGGCTTTTTCAATCCGTAGGCGACAAGATTTCTGATGTCTTCGGTATTGACGGGAAGTGAAAATGAACGGTAAACATTGTAGGTGATGTCTTTGACTGATGAGGGCGTATCCCAGACAAGCTGTGCTTTTCCGTCTTGCCGGGCTATGTGCAGGTCTGTCGGCGCGGGCAGACTTTCGGCTTTTTCCCATGTCAGTGCCGGTGTAAATGCCGGCGTTATATAAAAACAGTTCTTGAGAAAATCATAAAGACCTTTTGTGTTTTCTGTGACGAAACGGCTGCGGAAATAAGCCTGGCCGTTTGCTCCCATAGAACGTACTACATAGTTTTCGCGCTCTATAATGTCAAGAGGCCAGTCTTTTTGGCTTTTTGCCAGAAAGTAAGCTCCCAAACCGGGCACTATGATGCGTCCGTGAGAGTTTTCAATCCAATCTTTGGCAAAGGGATAAAAATGGTTGCCTTCGAAATACATCATAGGAACAAGCATGTCCATCCAACCGTTTCGCAGCCAGTTCTGCGCTTCTTGATAGACAGTGGTGTAGGCATTCCATCCCTTAGATGTATAACGTGGCAAGTCGTCGTGTTTACCGATGGGCGAACAGCTGACACGTACCCAAGGTTTCAGCTGCTTGACAGCGGCGTGGATGGCTTCTGCACATCGGCTGACATTATTACGCCGCCATGCAGCAAGCGATAGCCCTTTGCCGTATTTCCTGTATGTGGCCACATCATTGAAACGTATCTCTTTCTCGGGATAACGAATATAGTCAAGATGAATGCCATCAATATCGTAATTGCGGGTTATTTCACTGCATATAGATGCGAGATAGTCAGCTGTAGCCGGTTCACCTGGATTAAGCATCCAATAATCGTTGGTCTTGATGCAAAGGCGTGGCAACCGGTGTTGCATGGCTTTGCGCCCCAAAGCCTTTGCCTTGGCAAAGCTGTTGCCGGGAAAAGCCACGACCCAGGCATGCAGCTCAAGATGGCGTTTGTGGCATTCTTCGATGGCAAAAGCCAGAGGATCATAGCCCGGAGCTTTATCGGTGTGGCCGGTCAGGCAGTCGTCCCATGGTTCGATGAGCGACGGATAGATAACAGTGGAACGTATGCGGGTCTGTAAGATAACGGTATTGAAACGGGCGGCCTGAAGACGGTCAAGAATATCGGTAAGTTCTTTCTTCTGGCGTTCTATGCCATAGGCATTGTTGGCTTTTTCACGAGGCCAATCAAGTCCGCCGATAGTCGTGAGCCACACGGCTCTTACTTCTCGTTTGGGAGGCTGCGCCTTGACTGCTCCCGGCAAGCCAGAAAGTAACAGTAAAAGGCATAATGGTATGGAAAAATGTAGCTTCATTCCTTACTTTTAGCTACAAAAATACGTTTTTCCCATGGAAGTAAAAAGTTTTTCTTACTTTTGCAAGTATGATTCGACCGATTATAATCAAATAGGAAATATAATAGGATATGAAAAAATGGATTTTGAGTGCAATGCTTCTTGTGTTGTCAATTGCCGCAAAGGCTCAATTTGAAGCCGGAACTTCTTATTTGGGAGCTTCAGTCTCTAATTTAGGCTTATCGTATAGTACAGTGGAAAAGTTCCGTTTCGGGGCCAACCTCTCTGTGGGGACATTCCTTGCCGACCAGTTCTTGATAAAAGCAGATTTGGGCTATAACCATACCGAAGCCGTCGATGATTTTTCTACGGCCTTGATGGGACGCTTCTATTTTACCGAAAACGGTATCTTCATGGGGGCCGGCGGTGAATTTGTGCACTATACCAAAAACCGCAATGATGTGATGATTCCAATAGAATTGGGTTATTGTTTTTATTTGAACCATTACGTTTCTATCGAGCCTTCTGTTTATTACAAGATGAGCATTGATGACTTTAGTGACAAGAGTGCCGTTGGTTTCAAGATTGGGTTCGGATTTTATTTTTGAAAAATAAGTAAGAACAAAAGAAGACGGGAACAGACAACTTCTGGTATGTTAGTTCCCGTTTTTGTTTTATATGAAAAGTAAAAGCGAAGATAATAAGGAGGAATACAGAGCTCCCCGTCTTTCTATGCCTGATGGGAGCGAACCCGATGGGCAGCGCATATTGCTTCATAGTTGCTGTGCTCCCTGTTCGGCAGCTATAGTCGAATGTATGCTGTCTAACGGAATGAGGCCTACCGTATATTTCAGTAATTCCAATATCTATCCCGGCAAGGAATATGATATAAGGAAAAACGAGATTATGCGCTTTTTGAAAGGTTTAGGCGTACCTTTCGTTGAAGACTGCTATGACCACGAAGAATGGCTCCGTGTGGTTAAAGGATATGAAGGAGAGCCCGAACGGGGGCAGCGTTGCAGTTTGTGCTTTGAGTTTCGTTTGCGCAAAGCTGCCGCATATGCTTCTGAGAATGGCTTTAAGTGGCTGACAACGACATTGGCCTCTTCGCGTTGGAAAAACATTGTGCAGATCAATGAAGCCGGCATTCGTGCGACAGCTCAAACGCAGGTAACTTTTTGGCAGCAGAATTGGCGCAAAGGCGGGCTTCAAGAACGGCGTAACGAGTTATTGCGGATAAATGCTTTTTATAATCAGCAATATTGTGGCTGTGAGTATAGTGCAACGCGGCTTAAAGATGTTCTTTAAGCCGCGTCTGAGTTGCGTACAGTAAAATTAGAGCGAATCAATCGAAGCTCTGTATCGGAAAGTCAATCTTTCTTGGATGGCTTCTTCCCTTTTTTGGACATTGACAATTTGTCCATCATCTTTTTTTCCAGCCGGTAAACGCGCATGATTTGTTTAGGGCTAAGAAATTTCCGGTATTCACCGTAATATTTTTCGCGGATGTCGAGAATTTTGCGACTATGAGCGAAGTTGGCCTTGATGGCGGCTTCGGTCGCCTCTTCGGTCATCTCTTTCTTCTTTTGAGGGGGACGTTTCGGGCCGAGAGCCCACGTTTCCTTTTGGTATTGCAGGTAGGTTGCCATGAACTTCGAAGAAGTTGTGGCATCCATCTGCATTTCTTTTGCGATGAATTTGGCTTGTCTTTCAGCCAAGGCTTCGCGTTTGGCTTGGCGGTCTTGCATCTTCTGTGCAGAGATGGTGTTGCACTGTGCCGTTAAGGCTAATACAAAAGCGATTGTAATGATGATTTTGTTCATGGTTAAAACGTTTTAGTTGTTATACTGTTGGTTTAAGAATATATCGTCTTGATATGTTTCCAGCAAATAGGCTTGGTCATCTTGGCTTAGGTTGTCGAAAGCCTGCTCGATGTTTCCTTGCATGGCGGTTGCGGTTTCTTCCCATACAGCATGTATAGTGAAGAATAACAGGACGGATGCTGCTATTGCCAGTAAGGTGCGCTTGATGGCCGGCAAGTCTCTTCCCCGTCTATGGTGCGTTTGCTTCGGTTCAACGGTCTGTTTCAAAATGTTGCTTTCCAAAGTCTTGAAAAAGTCTTCGGGCACCGTATAAGGCAAATTTCCTTTTTGATTGTTGTAAATAGGTCGTGATTCCATATGCATGTTGGTTGTTATGCGTTCATGAATTCCATGATTTTCTTTTTGGCAATGTGGTAATTGACTTTGACTGTTGCCACGCATGATTCTGTTATTTCTGCGATTTGTTCATAATTGAGCTCATCGTAATAACGAAGATTGAATACGAGCTTCTGCTTGGTTGGCAGCGATTGGATGGCTTTTTGCATTTTGACAGCCTCAATGTCGTGATAGTCGATGTAATCATCGCTTTTCATGTCGAAGAGATTGTCATCGGCGTCATCCAGTGAGATAATATCATGCTGCTTTCCTATCAGGCGCAACGCTTCGTTTGTTGCGATGCGATAAATCCATGTTGAGAGCGAGCTTTCTCCTCTGAATTGTCCGATTGAACGGTAGATACGCACAAATGTTTCCTGAGTTGTGTCTTGCGCGTCTTCGTGCGAAACTACCATCCTTCTTATGTGCCAGTAGATGGGGCGCATGTATTTTCCCAAGAGTTTGCGAAATCCCTCTTCAGGTTGTGCTTTTATGAGGTGAATGATATTTATGTCGCTGTCTACTGTCATGTGCGTCTCTTATAGATGGTTTTTGCCTCTTCTTTTTGTGGGCATTCATCTATATTGACCTCATGAAAGTGAAAAAGTAAAATAGCAGACAGTTTTTTATTTGTTCATTTCAGTCCTTTTGGCATGGCTTCGCCGAGCCAATCCAATATTTTGCCGTGCAAAAGTGTGTTTGTCGCTACTATATGGTTGGTATTTAGTATGTTTTCTCTGCCGAAAAAGTCGGTTACTTTTCCTCCGGCTTGCTTTACGATAAGTGCCGCAGCCATATAATCCCAGCGTCCTATGAAGCTTTCAAACCAAATATCAAAGCGCCCGGCTGCAATGTAGCACATAGCGGCGGCAGCCGAACCGGGCATTCTCAGACAAGCGACTTCCCCATAAAGACGGTCATACAGGTGTGCTCCGGTGGCTTTGTATTCCACGGTATTGTATGGTAGTTCCAATACTGCGTAAGCATTGTTCATGCTGTTTATATTGCTTACACGGATAGGAAGCCCGTTCAGTGTGGACGATCCGTCTTTGTAGGCGGTATAAAGTTCGTCACGGCATACTTCGTAGACTACACCCAAGAGTATTTCCTTGTTTGAACAAAGCGCAATACTGATGCAATAGGGTGCATTGTTGCGTATAAAGTTCGTGGTGCCGTCAAGTGGGTCGATTACCCATTTCAGCTGCCTTTCTTCGTTTGTCCGGATGGTTCCTTCCTCAGTGATGAAGCTCGCTTCGGGCAACAAGATTTTCAGTTTGTCTACGATTTGCCGCTCCGATTCACGGTCAACATAACTGACGTAATCGTGCGTGTGCTTTGTTTCCACTTTTTGGGCATCGAAGGTAAGGCGCGCTTCTCTAAGAAACGTGCCTCCTTCGCGTGCTATATGTCCTACTTTTTCAGTCAGTATGTGCAAGTCTTCCATCTGCTTTCATGATTTGTCATGCAGGGCTTTTATCAAATATATTCCTGCCAGCTTTTGATTTGCAGGTCGTTTTCATCAAGGGTGCAGAATGCTTCGACAAACGCTTTGGCTAGTCTCACATTTGTCATCAATGGGATATTGTGATCAATGGCACTGCGTCTGATGCGGTAGCCGTTGGTGAGCTCGCGCTTTGAATTGTTTTTGGGCACATTGATGATAAGGTCGAATTTGTGGGCCGCAATCATCTGCAACACATTCTCATTTTTTTCTTCGTCAGGCCATGCAACGGCGGTTGCTTTTATTCCGTTTTCGTTCAGGAATTGTGAAGTGCCTTCCGTGGCATAAATCGTAAAACCTTTTTCTGCAAGCTTCTTGCAAGGTTCAAGCATATCAACTTTGCCTTTTGCTCCGCCCGACGAGATTAGAATAGATTGCTTGGGCAGTCGATAGCCTGTGGCAATCAAAGCATTGAGCAGGGCTTCGTTGAAGTCGTCACCCAGACAACCAACTTCTCCTGTGCTTGACATGTCAACACCCAACACCGGGTCAGCATTTTGCAGGCGTGCAAATGAAAATTGCGAGGCTTTGACACCGATGCGGTCAATGTCGAATTCGCCTTTTCCTGCCGGTGTGTATGGGGCATCAAGCATGATTCGCGTGGCTGTTTCGATAAAGTTGTGCTTCAATATCTTGCTGACGAATGGAAATGAGCGTGAAGCGCGCAGATTGCATTCGATTACTTTTACATGGCGGTCTTTGGCCAGGTATTGTATGTTGAATGGCCCCGATATGTTGAGCTCTTTGGCAATTTTGCAAGCGATTTTCTTGATTTGTCTGACCGTGGAGAAATAGATGTGCTGCGCGGGAAATACCATTGTGGCATCGCCCGAGTGCACTCCGGCGTATTCAATATGCTCCGAGATGGCATATTCCACAATTGTTCCGTGGTCGGCTACGGCATCGAATTCTATTTCTTTGGTGTCTTGCATGAATTGTGATACTACAACGGGAAACTCTTTGCTTACTTCCGTAGCCATTTCGAGGAAGCGTTCCAGCTCACGGTCGTTGTAGCATACGTTCATCGCAGCACCTGACAATACATAGGATGGTCTTACCAAAACGGGATAGCCGACTTTGTTTACAAAATCCTTGATGTCGTCAAGCGAAGTAAGTGCGCGCCATGCAGGTTGGTCTATTCCCAGTTTGTCAAGCATGGCTGAAAATTTGTCGCGGTTTTCAGCCCGGTCAATATCAACAGGTGAGGTTCCTAATACGGGAACACCCTGGCGGTAAAGCTTCATAGCCAGATTGTTGGGAATTTGCCCGCCTACGCTTACAATTACACCGCGCGGCTGTTCCAAATCAACGATGTCGAGTACGCGTTCGAGACTCAGCTCATCGAAATAAAGGTGGTCGCACATGTCATAGTCGGTGCTTACCGTTTCAGGGTTGCAGTTAATCATGATGGATTTGTAGCCAAGACGGCGAGCCGTGTCGATAGCATTGACCGAACACCAGTCAAACTCCACCGATGAACCGATACGATAGGCTCCGGAACCAAGTACTACGACAGATTTCTCATTCTTGTAATAATCTATGTCGTTTACATCGGATGCATAGGTCGCATACAGATAATTGGTCAGCTCGGGATGCTCTCCTGCAACGGTGTTTATGCGTTTGATGGCAGGGAACAATCCACGTTGCTTGCGGTTTTTGCGAACTTCAAGATTGGCTTTCTCCATGTTCCCCTGTGGTTTCAGTACGAATCGGGCTATTTGGAAATCGCTGAATCCTGCTGTTTTTGCCTCGCGCATAAGTTGGTCTGAAACTTCGTCAAGCGAGTTCTTACTTTGTAGCTCGTGTTTCAGATCAACAATGTGTTTCAGGCGTTCCAAAAACCATTTGTCTATTTTCGTCAGTTCTTCTATACGTTCTATGCTGTAGTCTTTTTCCAAAGCGTGAGCTATGGCGAAAATGCGCAGGTCGGTAGGATTTTGCAGTTCTTCATCAAGGTTGTCGAAATGTATGTGTTCGTTTCCTACGAATCCGTGCATCCCTTGCCCTATCATGCGTAACCCTTTTTGAATCATCTCTTCAAATGTGCGTCCGATCGACATAATTTCGCCTACGGACTTCATTGACGAACCGATAAGACGGCTCACTCCGGCAAATTTGGTCAAGTCCCATCGGGGTATCTTGCATATCATGTAGTCGAGTTCGGGAGCTTTATAGGCCGAGTTGGGCGTGCCCATTTCGCCTATTTGGTCAAGCGTGTAGCCCAAGGCTATCTTTGCGGCCACGAAAGCCAGGGGATATCCTGTGGCTTTGGAGGCGAGTGCCGAAGAACGGCTCAGGCGCGCATTGACTTCGATAATGCGATAGTCGTCTGTGAGTGAATTGAAAGCGAATTGTATGTTGCATTCGCCTATGATGTTTAAGTGACGAACACACTTGACTGAAATTTCTTGCAAATAGGTGACTTGGCTGACTGATAGCGAACATGTGGGAGCCACAACGATAGATTCGCCCGTGTGGATGCCCAGCGGGTCAAAGTTTTCCATAGATGCAACAGTGAAGCAATGGTCGTTGGCATCGCGTATTACTTCGAATTCTATTTCTTTCCATCCTTTCAACGATTCTTCGACCAGTATTTGCGGTGCAAATGTGAATGCGCTTTCGGCTGTCTCCTTAAATTTTTCCTCGTCGGGACAAATGCCCGAACCTAATCCGCCCAAGGCATAAGCCGAACGTATCATGACAGGATAGCCCAGTGAGCGGGCGGCTTGCAATGCATCGTCCATGCTTTCGACAGCATGGCTACGAGGCGATTTGAGGCCTGCTTCGTCGAGCTTCTTGACAAACAGATCGCGGTCTTCGGTTTCCATGATGGCTTCAACACTGGTACCAAGTACGGCCACCTTGTATTTTGCCAGTGTGCCGTTGCGATAAAGCTCTGTTCCGCAATTGAGTGCGGTTTGGCCGCCGAAAGCCAGCAAAATGCCGTCGGGACGTTCTTTTTCAATGATTTTAGTAACGAAATGAGCCGTTACAGGCAAAAAATATACGGTGTCGGCAATGCCTTCAGATGTCTGAATGGTTGCAATGTTCGGGTTCACGAGGACAGAGCTGATGCCTTCTTCGCGCAGAGCCTTCAATGCTTGTGATCCAGAATAGTCAAACTCTCCGGCTTGTCCGATCTTGAGAGCTCCCGAGCCCAGTACAAGAACCTTCTTGATATGTTTTTTCATGCAGTGTGTTGGTGTTGAAATAAAATGACTTGTAAAAACTTGTGATTCCTGAAGTCCAAAGATACGATTTTTTCCTTGCCGGTGTTTTCTGTCAGTTGATATTGTAGCGTGGCGAAGCTTTTTTTAACAGCCTTATGCGAAAAGGCCGCGAATCAATATTATTCGCGGCCTTTCGTATAGGGAGTGTTTTTAAAAAAGAGTGTAGTGAATGCGAAAGAATAGGCTGTAAAAATCACTTCTTCCCGTTCAGATATTTTCTTGCGGTTTCAATAATGGTATCAATGTCGCGTGCCATGTCGTTGCGCGACATGTTGACAACGATGTCAGGCTCTATTCCGAATTCTATGGGGTTCATGTCCTTGTCAAACATGGGACAGGCTGAAAAACGTATGGACCATCCGTTGGGCAGTTCCGAACTGAACGGCAAGCCTCCACCTCCTCCTGTCCGCGCTCCCATGAGCAGGGTGTTGGGGCAGGCTTTCATATATGCGGCAAAGCTGTTGGCGGCACTGTAGCAACGCCGGTTGGTCAACACAACGACGGGCTTTTGCCAGCGCATGCCTTCGGCCGGTTTTAGCTTAACCGGCTGTGGATCAGAAAAGTCATTGTGTCCCTTTCCTGTCTTGTGACTGATATAGCCGCCAACAATGGTTTCGTTCGTGAAGCATTCTGACAGAGCCTGAGCTGTGGTCAGTAAACCGCCTTGGTTGTTGCGTATGTCTACGATAAGCCCGTTGCAGATGGCCAATTTTGAGAAAATGGCACTGAGGTTGCCGCTCCCTATGCTGCTATTGAATGAGCCGCAATAGATATAGCCTATGTTGTCATCAAGTATGCGATATTTGATGCCGGCAGTCATGTAGTAGTCGGTGCCGAGATAGAGACGATGAATGCTGTCACTGAAATTGGCCGGATAGAGTTCGTACCAATCCCAAAAGCGGGCGGTGTTGAATGATGAGGAAAGGTTGACATGGCCGTCGCGCAGCTCGCGTAACATTTTGGCGCATACTTCAAATAGTTCTTCTTGCGACATGTTGGGGGCAATCATCCGCCGGTAATAGTCGTTCACCTCATTCCAGTCAAGTCCGTAGTCCTCGGCTTTCTCCGGAAAAAAGCAGTATCGTTCATCCAAAAGCTTCCAAAGGGCATCAAAGTTGCCTTGCGGAGAGTCGTCGAAGGTCTCTTCTGTGACGCATGAGGAAAATGGCAGCATGAGCAGCAAGAAAAATAGCGTGGCAGGGATTTTTGCTAACGATTTCATGGCCGGCTCTTTTTTGACGGGGTTGCATGGGAGCCTTTAACAAGATAAAAATTCTTGACGTAGCCTATCAGTAGTAAATGGCTCCAATCGTGGATTTTCAATTTATTGACACGATGCTGTCTGATGGCTCCCAAATAGCCTATTCTGAACGTTCCGATTCTGTTGAAAGGGATGTCAGCCGTTAACAATTGATTGAAAGTGAGGGCTTGAAACGGATGTGTGACGCATACATTGTGGTCATAGTGACCGAGTGAGAAGATTTCGTAATACGACTGCCCGTAGTTGGGCGAGAACATGAGGCCGATTAATGGCACTTCGGCCTGATAGCGAAGGGCAATGGTTTTGCCGGCCAGCCGAAGCTTGTAGATGGCTGCGGCCGACAGGTTGACATCGGTCGACAGCCGTGCCTGTGCCGGATTATTGCCGTTGCGCATGTTGTAGACAAAACCTCCGTGGAAGCCGATGCCGCCGCCCAGCAGCAAACGCAGGGTTGGGCATACCTGGTGGTTGTAGTGCCAGGTGGCATTCCAATCGAAAAGCCCCGACAGTTCTTTTCCGTCTTCTGAGCGCGAATGCATGTAGGCAAAATTGCCTTGCATCATGTTTTGTACCGAAACGCGGCCATTCAGAATGCGGGTCATCCGCATGTTCTCGCGGAGAAGTCTGACCTCGGTACCGGTATAGTTTTCTTGCGAGAGATAGGTGTCGAGAGCATGACGGTAGCCGGTTGCTAACATGGTTGAATGCATGCGCAACAGGTTGTTGCCGGCAGGTTCAGGAAAGCTTGTACTCAATGTGTTCGTGCTTACGACTTCCTGAGCCGCGCAGAATGGCATGCAGGCGGCAAGCATCAATACTATATATAGCAACTTCTTGTTCATTCAAACGGCCGTTAATCAAACAGTCTCATCTGCCCGTTTATTTCGTCACGTATTTCATCGTCTGTCTTGCCTTTGTCGGGATCCAGATCTTCTTGAGTCTTATCATCGGTGTCGTCGTCTTTGTCAGGAGCGTTGTTCTCCTCTTCCGCATGGCGCACAGGTTCGATCTCTTCAATGACCGCTGTGTCTAAAGAGGTGAGCCTTTTTCCTTTGGCTTTGTATCCTTTGACACCAACGAAGTTGTCAACTTCAATTTCTTCGGGTTCTTGATGTGTTTCGGGCTTGAAGGTGATGCGGATGCGCGGGTATGGCTCTTGTGTGAGGAGACACAACCTGTTGTTGGCGTTGTCGCCCAGAAATGTGTGCGGCCTGTTGCTACTTTCGAGCTGGAAACGCTTCAGATAGGGGTAGTTATTGTTGTCTGCATCAAAGACTACGGCACTCCATACAGTGTTGGCATCATATTTCCCGATGTAAAGAATGTTGGGTTCGTAGTGGTTGTTCAGGTCGATGTCGGTAGTATGAAAACTTCCGTTTTCGAGTATGACCAAAATGCGGTCGTTTCCAGCGAATTCGCCCAAATAGATTCCGTGCTCGTCGTAGTTGAGGCGATGTACATCACTGTCGAACCATACTTTGCGTCCTCCGAGTGTTGAAACACCATGCGATTTCAGAACAATGCGGTATACGGGATTTCGTGTGACAAGGTTGCCACAGCTTTGGCGTGTCCTGATGGCCAGATCTGCAAAGTTGATGTCAAAACAAAGGCGTTTGAGTCGCGGCTGGGGGCGTAAGGTTACCTTTACGATCTCGGCTTCTCCGTTGGGATTGGCCGAAAAATAGGCAATGCGGCTTCCTTCTGTTCCTTTTGTCAGGTCGTATTCGCGATCGCGCAAAATGGATGTGATGTTGAAGCGTTTCATAAAATGCGATCCCTTTTTGCCATCTCGGTAGATGACATTGTAGATGGTACGCTTGTCGTCCTTTTTGAAAATGGCGATGTGTATGATTTCGGCCTTGTGCCCTTCGGCTTTGCTCCGTTCGGTCTCACCGACGAATAGCTTGTCTTGAATGCGTACTATCTTGTAGGTGCCATCGCGGTAAAAGATGATGACATCGTCAAGTGGCGAGCAATTGGATACGAATTCGTCTTTTTTGAGCGATGTGCCAATGAATCCTTCTTCACGATTGAAGTAGAGCTTTTCGTTGGCTTCAATGACTTTTGT
This sequence comes from uncultured Bacteroidaceae bacterium, assembly GCA_934426255.1. Lineage (GTDB taxonomy): Bacteria > Bacteroidota > Bacteroidia > Bacteroidales > Bacteroidaceae > UBA6382. The sequence goes on from CAKRYD010000036.1 coordinate 13,418, forward strand.
ACGTTCTATGGTGTCGAAAGAACGGATAATGGTGCGTCGCGGATATGCAGTACCGTATTTTTCTTTGATGAGCTTAAACCAGTTGACAGTTACTGCGACCATGTTCATAAGGTCATTGTCAATTTTGGAAATATCCTCTTTCATTCGGCGGATGCCTTCTTCAGCTTTGTCCTTATTGAATTTCAAAATACGCGCCATGCGTATCTCCATCAGCTTGAGAATGTCGTCCTTGGTTACTTCGCGGACCATTTCGGGGTAGTACGGCGTAAGACGTTCGTCAATGTGCTTGCAGGCCGCATCCATCGAAGGCGCATTTTCAAATTCCTTGTCTTTGTATATGCGTTCGTTGATGAAAATGGCTTCAAGGCTGGCAAAATGGAGGCTTTCGGTGATTTCGTCACGTTTTATTTCAAGTTCTTTTTGCAAAAGTTGTCGCGTAGTGTCTACCGAATGGCGCAAAACATCACTGACACTGAGAAACCGGGGTTTGCTGTCTTCTATGACGCAGCAGTTGGGCGATATGCTTACTTCGCAGTCGGTAAAAGCGTAAAGTGCATCAAGAGCTTTGTCCGAACTTGTGCCGGGTGATAAATGGATGACGATTTCAGCTTTTGCTGCTGTATTGTCGTCAACTTTGCGCGCGTTGATTTTCCCCTTTTCTATGGCACTGCGTATGGTATCGATAATGGCCGATGTCGTTTTGCCATAGGGGATATCGCGGATGACAAGCGTCTTGTTGTCGAGTTTGTCTATTTGGGCACGTATTTTTACGTTGCCTCCACGTGTGCCGTCGTTGTAGTGGGACACGTCGATGCTTCCGCCCATGAGGAAATCGGGGTAAAGCTGGAAACTTTCGCCCTTGAGGTAGTTGATGGCCGCGTCGCAGATTTCATTGAAGTTGTGTGGCAATATTTTGGACGATAGTCCGACAGCTATCCCATCGGAACCTTGAGCCAGCAGCAAAGGAAACTTAACGGGCAGAGTGACAGGCTCGCGATTGCGGCCGTCGTATGAAAGTTTCCACTCTGTAGTTTTGTCATTGAACATGACATCAAGTGCGAGTTTCGAAAGCCGTGCTTCGATATATCGTGGTGCGGCAGCACCATCGCCGGTCAGAATATTGCCCCAGTTGCCCTGGCAATCTACCAAAAGCTCCTTTTGGCCTATTTGCACGAGTGCACCATAGATCGAGGCATCGCCGTGCGGATGGAATTGCATGGTATGCCCCACGATGTTGGCCACTTTGTTATAGCGTCCGTCGTCCATACGTTTCATTGCATAAAGAATGCGACGCTGCACGGGTTTCAGTCCGTCTGCCAGATGGGGAACTGCGCGGTCGAGGATAACATACGAGGCATAGTCGAGAAACCAGTTCTCGTACATGCCTGAAAGACGATGCTTTAAGCTTTCATCGTGTGGGTTGGCAACTTTGTAGGCGGAGTGTTCCAATGGAGTGTTATCGTCTTCGTTCATGGAAATCATTAAGTGTGGTGTGGCGTGGCAATTGCCTGCTGCCAGGGGATTTTTCAGCCGGCGTAGGCTTTGTTTTACAAAAGTACGATTTTAAGATGAAACTGCCAACTTCCTTGTTTTTCTTTTGGCTTTTATTTTTTGCTTGCAGGCGAAAAAACAAAAGGCAGGCCGTTCAAGTTGCGGCCTGTCTTGCAAATGGAAACTTTTTATGACTGTTTTACAGACTGTTCTTGAGCTTCTTTTTCGTCGCGGTTTCTGTTTCGGACTGAACAGTGTGCTTATTTACGGTTTCGAGCTTTTCTACTTTAAAGTCAGGTGCATGTACAATAAATGATCCATCGTAATCTCTATAAAGTAGCTCTTTGCTGGTGAAGATGCCGCATTTGATGGTGGTTGGCTGGGTTATTTCAACACTGTCGATTATGCATTCGGGCAGGCAATCGACAACTGCATTGGCCAATGCAACGTTTACTTCTTGCTTACTACCTTTTCCAGACTTTTTTTTCAAGGATTTGGCAAGAGTATAAATGTCTCTCGGCGTTCCGTAGCGTTTCTCTCCACATAGAAATAACATCCTTTTGTGTCGCACAAGGCTCTGACGGAGAATCTGTAAGTGCCCGGTGCAAGGTTGGAAAACAATTCGTCATAGGTATAGTCTTCCATGTCGTTATCGTGAACCCAGACTGCTGCTCCCGTATTGTTGTAACCGGAAAAGGCCTGATAGCATTTTTCCCAGACTTTGTTGTTGGGTGAGTGCTTCTTTTTTGTTGTCAGGATATACTCCCGTTTATTGCTAAAGGCATTGTCGAATCCGTGTATAAGTAAGGTTCCGGATGCAATGACGGCTCCTGCCGAGATGATCCATACAATGATCCAGAGGCATCGTTGCAATGTGCTCATGGACTTGGACTTGTTGCGCAGGCGCAGGAAATGGTGCACCATGCAGTAGATAGGGATGATGCAGCAAATGAAGCCTGCGATGATGAGCATCCAGAAACTGAATGAGCAGTAAGATGGGAGAAATACTAATGCGTTATCATCGAAAGGAGTGAAAGTTGCAAAAACAGTGCCGAAGCTGATGACACCGACAAGGGCGAGAATGGTAAGGACGATAAGCCCGACAAGACATCCGGCGAATGCCAGGACAACGAAACCTCCGACCAGGTAGAGTGTGATTTTGAAGATGGTCATGCAAATGCCAAGGATGCTGTTGAAACCGGTGCGCCCGGTCGTACAGGTGTTGGCTGCATCGTTGTTGCCCATGATGGTTTGTGCAATATTGTCGGGAGTTACTTCACGGCCTTCCATCAGGAGAAAATCCTCCGGTGTGCGTGCCAAAGGCACTATTATCCACATGGCTATATAGGCAAGCAGGATGGTGAAAGATGTCAGCAGGCAAAGTATGATGACAAGCAAGCGCCATAATAATACGTCACCGCCGAAATAATGGGAAAGGCCCGACATGACACCTCCGAGCATTTGGTCGTTGGGATCGCGAAACAATTTCTTCTTGGAGATGCCTTTTGATGTAGTCTTGGTGGCATTTTGTGCGGCTCCTGCTTTTTCTCCTTCGTTATCATTGTCGGTCATTTGTTCGGGAGCTCCGATGCGTTTGATAATGTCTTGAACGTGTTCAATGCTGATGGCCTCGATGCCTTGTGCCTTGAGCTCTTCAAAGAGTTCTGCTATGCGCCGTTCTATATCATCTGCGATTTCTTCTCCGCCTTCTTGTTTGCAAAAATAGGCACGGAGCGATTCTTCATACTTTTTCAAAAGTTCGTATGCATCTTCGTCAATGGCGAAAAGCGAACCGAAAAGGTTAATCGTGATATTCTTTTTCATTTTCTGTTATATTTGAGTTGATGGTGTTTTGGGAATGATTGTTTTTAAGGCATTCGACGGTGTTTGAAAGTTCGCGCCATGCCGTGTCAAGTCCGGTCAGCCAGTTGAGGCCTTCATCTGTGAGGGCGTAATATTTTCTTGGTGGCCCTTGCTGCGATTCTTTCCATTCGTAACTGAGCAGGCTGTCTTTTTTCAAACGAGTAAGTAGAGGGTAAAGTGTTCCTTCTACAACAAGCAGGTTTGCGTTTTTCAGCCGGCGGATAATGTCGTTTGCGTATGATGGCTCTCCACGGAGCAATAGCAGTACGCAATACTCAAGCATGCCTTTTCGCATCTGTGATTTGGCGTTTTCTACATTCATGCTGTCTATTTTATTGTTTAAGTATTGATATTTGTTGTCTCTCGAAACATGCATATAAAGCAAGCTACTTTGTTATGCTGCAAAAGTAGTAAATAGATAGTACTATGCAAAACATAGAACTATGAAATGTGCAGCAATTAGCAAGTATTAACTATTTAAATGGCAATTGTAACTATTCAGCGGTAGTAAGAATGGTCTGATTCAGTCCTTCCTTTCTGCAAGATTTTCCTTGAAGATTATTT
>CAKRYD010000037.1 GCA_934426255.1 uncultured Bacteroidaceae bacterium
GGCTTTTAGCTCAGTTGGTTAGAGCAACAGACTCATAATCTGGAGGTCCTAGGTTCAAGCCCTAGATGGCCCACAAGGGAGGCCGGCAACTTACAGCAAGTTGCCGGCCTTTGTTTTGTCCGAATCCACAGGTCAAACGGATGATAGCCCAATCTTTCCAAATACCACATATCGGAGTTTCCTTGACGTTGGCCCGACCATCAAGCCGGCATTAAAAGTGAAAACCGAAATCGAAAGCAACGTGTATATGGTTTCCCCTTTGTATTATAGGCACATATTGATTTTTATCTCTACCTTTGCGAAGAAAAAGTGGCAATATTGCCAAAAATACTTCGTAAGCGAGAAGACAAAGCATGCAGAAGATAGAGAGTGCTACCTGCAACAGCTCATCAACGGAAAGCAAAACGGCATTGGCAGGGATCATGTTGTCCGGATAGCTCTCGATAATATCAAAAATGCCTGATTGCGAGAGCAAGGCCCGTCATGCACAACTTCGATATATACACTTCGAAAATGCCATCTATAGGCATCGTTGAGTGTTTCATGTACATGACACACATTGTTTCCTGTACATATCACAGGGTGTTTCCTGTACATGTCACACATTGTTTCACCTACATGAAACAGGTTGTTTCCTGTACATGTCACACGTTGTTTTCAGCCATGAAACAATTTGTTTCACCTACATAAAACACTCTCTGCCTTGCAATGTCGCTGCATGAGAAGCCTGTTACATCTTTACCCGAAGCGCAAGAGTGGAGGCAAAAGAGAGTGGCCGAACAGAATATATTTTGTAATTTTGCGAAGCCGTGATTGCGGCATCCGTTTTATTTATCTATGAGTTCAGGGCGAAACATCAGGGACCGCATCGTCGGAAGCACCTCCACCCTTGTGGCGGCCATAGCCATATCGGCCTTGTGCTGGTGCCTGACAGGCATCGACAATCCGGCAAATTGGGCAGGCTTCGGAGCCACCATAACGGCCATGGCCTCGCTGCGCTGCATGGTCAACGGCAATGCCCTGATGCGCGTGCGCACCTGGATGGTGCCTTCGGCCTTTATCGTGCTGTGCGGCATGTCCTGGGAGACCCACCGGCTGAATGCCCCGATGATAGGAGCGGCATGTTATGCCCTGTCACAGTATTTCCTGTTTAAATCCTATCAGGACTACCATGCCGAACGCCGCGTGGTCATAGCCTTCACCCTGCTGTCGGCAGGAAGCCTGTTTTTCCCTCCGCTCATCTATCTGGGCGTAGCCTACTATGCTGCCCTGCTCATCCAGCTGCGTGCCATGACGCTGCGCACACTGCTGGCCGGCCTGTTCGGCATGATGATACCCTTGGAGTTCTATGCCGGAGCAGCCTTTCTGTCGGGACACGGCGAACTGCTCTACACCTACATCGATGCGCTCACCGACTTTGAAGTTCCTGCAGTGCCGCAATGGAGCCTGACACAATGGATAAGTGCAGGCCTGATGACCATGCTCTTCGTGTGGACCGGGCTGCATTTCTTCTTCACAAGCTTCAACGACAAGATACGCGTGCGCATGTGCTTCTATGTCATCATTGTGCAGTGCACCCTGCTCTATGTGACACTTGCACTGCAGCCCCAGCTGTCCGACAGGCTGTTTCCCTTCATGGTGCTCGAAAGCAGTCCGCTCATCGGCCACTATCTGGCCTTTGCCAAAGGACGCCTGTCTGCGGCAGGCTTCACGCTGATATTCATCATGGTCTTGGCCGTCATCACTTTTAACGCCCTATGGAACAACTCGTTGCTATCCTTCTGAAATACGGCTACGCAGGCATGTTTGCCGCATCGTTTCTGGCAGGGAGCGTCTTTCCGTTCAGCTCCGAGGCAGTAATGGCAGGACTGCGCCTGGCAGGACTGGGCATATGGCCCCTGTTTGTATGCGCCTCAGTGGGCAATACGCTGGGTGGAATGTTCAACTACGGCATCGGACATCTGGGAAAAGAAGACTGGATATACAAGTGGTTGCGCGTAAAGCCCGACCACCTGAAAAGGAGCGAAAACTTTGTTCACCGCTACGGAGCCTGGATGGGACTGCTCTCATGGCTACCGGTTCTGGGCAGCGTTGTGACGGTGGCAATGGGCCTGTTAAGGGTCAACATATGGAAATCGACACTCACCATATTCATAGGTAAGGTGGCACGCTACGTAGTGCTGGCCTTATTGCTGGAAGGAATCTTATAAAAGAAAAGCTTATGTCACCCACACGATTTTTTGGAAGCCTTATGGTTCTGACTGCCATCATTGCAGCGGGCCTGTCGTCGTGCCGCCAGGCAAAACAAGACAACAAGAAGACCGTAGTTGTCAGCATAGAACCCCTGCGCTACTTTACCGAACAAATAGCCGGCGAACGCCTCAAAGTAGTATCGGTAGTGCCCGAAGGATACAGCCCCGAAACCTACGAGCCCACCCCCGAACAGCTGCTCGCAGTATCCGAAGCCGCCGCCTACCTGAAAGTGGGACAACTAGGATTTGAAACCACATGGCTCGAAAAAATCAGCCAAAACGACCCGGAACTACGCGTATTTGACACCTCGGACAGCCTCCGGCAAGCCACATCCGTAGTGAGGCAGACCAAGTTTGACCCCCACACCTGGACATCTCCCAGCAACGCGGAAGTAATCAGCCGCAACATCTGTAAGGCTCTTTGCAGCATCGATTCTGCGGGAACCAAAGTCTACAAGCAAAACCTTGAAAAGCTCCTTGTGCACATACACAAGGTTGACATGTCTATACATAACACCCTGAGAAACCTACCCAACAGAACCTTCGTTACGGCACATCCCAGCCTCACCTATTTTGCAGACGACTACGGGCTCAAGCAGCTCAGCATCGAAAAAGACGGCAAAGAGCCCACACCGGCACAGCTGGCAGAATTCATACTCAGGTGCAAACAGGAAAGCGTAAAGGTAATACTCGTGCAACCGGAGTTCAGCCGTGAAAGCGCAACCATGCTGGCCCACGAAATAGGTGCAAAGGTAGTAGGCATCAACCCCCTGAGCTATCACTGGGACACAGAAATGATCAACACCGCCAAAGCACTGAGAGGCAGCACAAACACACAATGACAACACCCGCAGCATGGACAACAACGTGATAGTAAGACTTGAAGACGTATCGGCAGGATACGATTCTCACGAAGTGATACACGGGGCATCCTTCCCCATCCTACGACACGACTTCATGGGCATCATAGGGCCCAACGGCGGAGGAAAAACCACACTCGTCAAAACCATCCTCGGGCTGCTAAAGCCGATGAAAGGGAAAATCCAATTCTATCGCGAGGGACAAAGCACACCCTCCCTGCGCATCGGCTATCTGCCCCAATACACAACGTTCGACAGAAAATTCCCCATCTCGGTACGCGATGTGATACTCTCGGGGCTGCATGGCAAACACTTTGTATGGCACCGCTTTGGCTCTGCCGACCGGCAAAAGGCCGATGACATCATCCGTCTGCTCGAACTGGACAGCTGCGCCCACAATGCCATCGGAGAAATAAGCGGAGGACAGCGGCAACGGGCACTCATAGGACGGGCTCTGGTGTGCGACCCCGAAATACTCATCCTCGACGAACCCAACACCTATATAGACAAAAAAAACCAGGACAAGCTATACGAACTCCTGAAACGAGTCAACACACATTGCGCCATACTCCTGGTCAGCCACGACATAGGTACCGTACTTCGCAACGTACGCAATATAGTATGCGTCAACCACAACGTGCATTATCACCCCGTCAGCGAAGTAGACGAAAAACTCCTTGAAGACTCATTCGGCTGCCCCTTCCAACTGGTGGCACACGGACAAATTCCACACCGCGTCCTGGAAAACCACACCGACTGAAACCGGCAGCACAACCGCTTCAGCCCTATGAAGCAGGGATTTCCATTAACGGAAACCGAAATGTAACATTATCTTTTCCTGTTTGTTACACACCTATGTACCGGCTTTTCTACCTTTGCAACACGCAAATCGATGCAACATGCATGAATCGTACAAAGGCGATATTTCTTTTTAAATCCAAACATATGAGGAATTTGATTTTTACATTAGGCTTAGCCCTTTTCGGCATTCTGATGCCAAGGATAAGCCTGGCGGATGACAACATCCCCAAAGCAGACATTCTGGATGTTGTATTCAATGAAGACGGCACGGCCTACGACGCCTCGCCGATGGACAACACCGTAGAAGTCATTGGAAAGGAAATGATGACAACCTACTACAACGAAAACTACAAGCGTGTAGTACCCAGACTTTCCAACCCCTGGGGCGGCAACGGAGCAACCTACTACAAGGTAGATTACGAAAACAACCAGCCGTTCAAAGATGCCCTTGCCAACGGACACACGCTTGAAATCGTTGTAATGGCCGACTACACCATCGGAAGTCTGCCCGACTCGGAATGCAAGCCTTTCACCTCGCATCAGGGCGGAGGAACCGGACTGATGGTGGCCAAGAAAAACAAAAGCGTCAACGGCACCAACGATTTCACGTTCCTTCCCCACACCGGAGGCTCGTACCGCTGGGCCAACTCCGGCGTACACCCCGAACCGGGTATCTTCTATCACGTGGTGGGTGTATATAATAAAGAAGAAGGTAAAGCCTACATTTATGTAAATGGCGAACTGAAAGGAACCGCAGATGCTCCGGGTGACTTCCAGTTTGCTTCCGCAGGAAGTGTCTGGTTCGGCATCGGTGCGGACCCGAGTGGTGCAAACGGCAACACGGCATGGAACGGTGAAGTGGCCATCGCCCGCATCTACGATGCCCCGCTGAAGGCCGACCAGATTGCCGCACTCTACAAGCAGGTAGAAGTAAACCGCCCCGACTACCGTCAGCTCCTGAAGAACAGCATGGACAGCCTCAACGCCATTGGAGAGCAGTTCCTTGAAGGAACCGACCCCGGACTCTACACAGCAGAGGTTCTCGCACAATACAAAACGGCCTATGACGACATTGCTCTGAAAGCCCTCAATGCCATAGAAGGCAGTGCCTCCGATGACGAATACATCACATTGCGCACAGACCTTCTGAATGCTTATAACGCCATACGTGAACATTCCAACCCTATAGAAGACGGATACTACTACATCATCAGCAAAAATGCAGCCTTTGCCACCAACCAACCCGATGTGCAGAAAGCTCTCTATGCAGACCTTGACAGCCGCCTCTACTGGAGCAATCTTGACGAAAAGAAAGGAAAGTTCGCCTTTATCATCAAGAAGCTCGAAGACGGCAACTTTACCATACAGAACGCAGGTACATCCGAATACATCAAGTGCGTGACAGACAACAACGGAAACTTTACCGATGCAACCGACGTACAGGTGAGCCTCTCGAAAGAACCCGATGCAGAATACGAACAGCTGTTCAAGCAGTTGATCAATGCACAATGGAACATCTACAACACCAAAAACACACGTGCATATGAGGCTCAGGGACACGCCAACGGAAACGGTATAGAAGGCAAGATATGCACATGGAACTCAGTAGCCAACTCTACGGCAGCCTGGTATCTTAAAAGAATCACAGACGAAGAACTCATCAAGTCGTTCTCCGAACTGGGCGTCAAACAGCTGTTAGCCGACAAACTGAAGAAAGCCATCGACAACACAACATCTTCACGTCAGAAAGCCAATGACTATACGGCTCTCATCACTTCGGCCGACCAGATAGCCAGCAACTCGAAGGCCAGCAGTGGCAATCTTGCCAACCTCATCGATGGCAATACCGGGTCTATCTTCCACTCACTTTGGGAAGATGCCATGAACAACGCTGCCACTACAACAGGTATCGGCTGGCACAACCTCCAAATAACACTTGGCAAGGAAGTCAACAAGATCACGTTCCGCTTCAACGGACGCGACAACAGCAGCGGATGGCACGACAACCCCACCCACATCACCCTCTACGGCACCAACGACGACAATCTTGCTACCAGCACGGCAGCGGCAGACTCGCTGCAATGGACCGAAATCGTCGACATGACCAAGAGCGAGTATGGATTCCCGGGCAATGACAACGCTGTATCCTACAGTTCGCCTCTCATCGACCTCAAAGGCAGCTACAAATATCTGCGTTTCGTGGTGAAGCATGTGTCCACCATGGATGTCGGAAAACGTAAATTTGCAAAGCCCTCCGTCACGGGTGTGACCTTCAACCTCAGTGAATTCCAGATCTACGATGGAAATCCTGCAGAATCGTCAGAATACTACAAGGTGGCCGGCATGAAAGAGGCCTGCGACACCTACGACAAGCTCGTGGCCGAAGCACAGGAGAAGATGGCCAACCTGACAGTGACGGAAGCAGACATCGAGGCCATCAATGCAGCTGCCAAGGCCATCGACGACCTCTACGTAGACCGTGACGTGTTCGACACCAAACTGGCCGAACTGGTCACCAAGGCAAAGAAAATCTACGATACCGCAACAGGCTCACGCATCACACTCATCACTGATGCAGCCCAGATTAGCAGCAACAGCAACTCTTCCAGCGGTTCTATAGCAGCCCTCATTGACGGTGACAAGAGCACCATATTCCACTCATATTGGAATACTGCCATGCAGAATGCCGACATCACTGCCGACGAATGGATTGCAACGATGGATGCCGTGACAAACCTTGACCACACAGGTACAGGCTATCACAACCTGCAGGTGAAACTCAACGAACCCGTCAAGAGCTTCTACTTCCAATACTACGGACGTAACAGCGACTGGCACGACAACCCCAACGACATTCAGATCTTTGCCACCAACGACGACGAGCTCGGTGCCAGCACCGACAATGCCGACCAAGACTCATGGACGGCCATCACCGAACTGAACGAAGGCTTCCCCGAAGATGTAGTGGTTCAGGAAACTCCGTATACCTCACCCACCATCGACCTCGGTGACTCCTACAAATACATCCGTTTCGTTGTCAAGAACACCACCCACGCAGGCAAGGTTGAAACTCGCACATTCAACAATCCCGACGTTACCGGTATCACTTTCAACCTTAGCGAGTTCCAAATGTACTCGGGTCTCGACAAGGATCGTATACAGTATGACTACATCCCCGGCATGAAAGAGGCTTGCGATGCTATGAAAGCCATCCTCGACATAGCCGAAAAGATGGGTAAGCATGAATTGGTGACTTCTGAATTCAACGACAAGTTTGAAGCAGCCATCGCTGCCGTGGAAGCTCTTTATGCCGATACCACGGAACTGGCAGCACTGGCCAAGACCTACCGTGAAAACTATATCGCCAAATCTGTTGTCAGCGAAGAGAACTACGGCTTGGGCTATGTGGACAGTCAGGAATCAATTGATGCTTTCGCCAACGCTGTCACGGAAGCCAAAAACGGTGTAAGCCCTGTCAGCCCCACCAAGGAGCAGATCGACAATGCCATCGCCAAGATGAGAGAGGCTTTCAAGACTTTCGCCACTCATATAGGTAAGCTCGAACCCAACAAGTGGTACAACATCTTCGGAGGTTCGCTCTACGACTACACACAAGGGCAGCCTATCTATCTGGGCAGTACATCAACGGGTGACCAACTGCATATCGGCAGCTATCCCATTGAGACAGCCGACCCGACTGCCGATCCCTATTCCATCTGGCGTCTCGTGCCCATGGAAGGACAGGAGCCCACAGGCGATGCCATCGGATGCTATGCCATCCAGAACATGGGTACGGGACAGTACTTCGGTGCTTACCGCGGACAGGGTGCAAGTCTCTCGCCGCTGATGTCACACGAGAAGACTCCTTACAACATCTATTACTATGGTAACGGTAAGTTCAAGATGCAGCAGGTAGGCGTTGAAGATCCCTTCGACTGCCTCAAGACCGACAAGACCAACTTCGTGGTCCTCAACTATCCGGCAGACGGTAACGAGCAACAGTCGTTCATCTTCAAGCCTGTTGAAAGCGACATGATCTATTTATCCTACTACTTCGACAACAGTCTCAACACCATGGTACTGCCTTGGGCCGTTGACGGACTCGCAGAAATCAACGAGGGTATCACCGGAGCCACCGTCAAGACCTATGCCGTGAAGAGCCTCACAACAACAGAAGCCGGCAGCCGTCTCGAGCTGAAGGAGAAGTCTTCTTTCGAAGCCGGTGAACCCTTCATCATTATGGTCAATGACTATACACAATGTGACAATGATGCCAAGCAGCCGATCTACTTCCCTCTGCCAACTGATGTCACCGACACATCAGCCGTTGTTGCCAACGGACTCATCGGTACACTCGAAGGCATGACCGTGGCAGCTCCGGGTATGGGTATCTTCAACTACGATGCCGCTACCACAAGTTGGAAACTCGCTGCAAGCACAGCCAACCTCTTCATCAACGGACGTTATGGATATATCGACCCGAAGAAGGTGGTTAACGAAGAAGGTGATGCAGCCATCGTTCTGGAAACCACAGACCAAGTAACGGCAGTGAAACCGTTCATCGTGACCAAGGCTACCGATAAGGTCAATGTCTACAGCATCGACGGTAAGCTCCTCAAGCGCAACGTCAAAGCAACAGACGCACAAAAGGGTCTGAAGAAAGGCATCTACATCATCGGAAAGAAAAAGGTTTCCGTGAAGTAGTAGCAAGACAAACAGTTAATAACATCTTCCATCAAGGCGCAGGGCGACAAACGTCCTGCGCCTTTTGGTAATATTCCGTCTTTAGAGTAAGCAGGGCTTGCCTACTATCTTGTCGTTTGCTATACTAAACATGGGAACTTGTCATGTACTATTTGAGAAGTTCCCATATACTATCTGAGGACCTCCCATATACTATATGAGAGCCTCTCACTTACTATCTCGGAGTTCGCTACATACCATCTGAGATTCTTGCATATTAAAACTTGTTTTTCCTAATTTAGTAGACAGGTTATTTTATGGCTCTATAACGAATTGTATGGGTAATCAAACTTGAGCTTTCCACTGACGAAATAAGCCATGTCTATGAAATTAGAGATTAGAGAAAACCCTCTTGCTCTGCGTTTAGCCAGTTGTATCTTTTGATTTATACCTTCAAGGATACCATTGTTTACCCCGGGGCACGTAAAGTTGGTAATAACGCCAGACCAATGTGTCTTCAACGTTTTTACGAACCTTTTCATGTGAATCAAATCCGTTTGGTTGACAGCATTGCACCACATGTCAAGATACTTGATGGCATCTTCAGGCCTTTCATACGAGAATGCGTCAAAGAACCCTTCCTTAAACTTGTATGCTTCGCCTAATATGGGGTATGTGAGAAGCAACGTCTCTAGTTCCATTGACTTTGACGCAGATAGGTTTATCGTCTGCACAGTAGGGTGAACCTGTGTCCTTTGAGAAGTTTCTTGTCCTGTTGCTCAGCCTTGCGGGTCTTGTCTAAAGCCTCGTTAAGCATCTTGACAATATGAAATTTGTCAAATACGAGGTCTGCATGGTTGAAATATTCAAAGTAACCACAGATAAATGATGGTGACATATCCATACTGACCACTTTGATATTCTTTCGGTCTCCGCCACGGTTCTCTAAATCTTCGACGAATCGTTCTATAGCATCCTCGCCTTTGCCATGAGTGCAGTATATCAAACTTCTTGTATCAAGATCCACGAAATTAGTGATATAGTTGTGCCCCTTACGGCTTGAGGTTTCGTCTATCCCTATGCGTATGACTCTGCTTAAATCTATGCCTTTTCGAGCTTTTGCCACCCAATGATGAAATACACGCCAAATTCGTGGCGCGGTCACATGGGTGTGCTTCGCTACTGAAGACACGGGCATTTCGCTTTCTATCAATTTCATCGTATATGCCTCAAATAGTAGGGTAAAGCCACTACCGGGACGTGACCAAGGCACTTTTATCATTCTGATTTTACCATCAGACATGAGAATGCGGGGTACACGGCAATGCAAATAGCACCTATGCTCAAAGAAGTTCAGATGTCGCCATTCCTTTTCTTCCGTATCATAAGCTTGAACCATCTCGCCTTTGTCATTAGCGAAACGGCTGCCACGAATGAAATCTATGTGTATATGAAGTTCCTTTCCGTCCATCGTTTCTTCAAAATGTACAGAAGTCACTTCCCAAGGTGATGACAAACCAAGACCAAGAGCAAATATATCTTCACTTTTCATGCTGCAAAGGTTCTGATTAAGTGATTTTGCTATGAATTTTACCCACACAATTCGTTACAGAGCCTTTGTTTTTAACCAGCAGTTTAGAGTTTGCGAAGTTCTTACACTGTCAAAACCAAAGCGTACAAAAACGCCTAATACAATATGCATGTCTTCCCGACCTCCGCCCATCGGGCTTTCGGTACGGGTTAGAACACTGCAAATTTAGTAATTTACATTGGGATATGCTTTATTTGGCTAACAAAATTAGTATTTCGCAATAGTATCTATGTTATTTCATAAAAAACGGGGTCTCATCACCCTTCTCGAATGAACTACCCTCAAAAGCCAAATCATCTCCGAAAAGCCTGCAATGAAGGCTTCGCGGAGATGATTTGTTTGAATATTATTATGCCCTGTTGTTATTCCAATGATCGGAGCAAGGCTTTTCCGTCGTTCACCAGTTTTTCCACATCTACGTTGCGCCCTATCTCGGTAGGGGCAAATTTCTTGAGCTCTGTTTCGAGCTTGGCCAGCTTGTCACCCTTGAGCTCAGCGCGCAGGATACGGATTTTCTCATAGTCCTGAATGCCTTCTATAAGACGCTCCATGCGCACACTGCTTCCACCGGGATAGACCAGGAAGCAGTCGCCGGCTGCCCAAGTGCGGAAACGAGTATCCTGCAACGGATTTTTCACCCAACTGTTGTATGCCCAACGCAGATAACCGCTGTAACCAGCTGCTGCGGCATGCCAGCCCATGAAGGCCGATTCGGCAGGATTAGAGAAGATAAAGGTATTGGGGCGTTCGGGGCCACAGCAGGTGTAGAATGTCACACGATTACCCTTGGCAAGGTGAGCATTGAGTTGCTCGGGGGTGAGCAGCGGCTGCTCGTAGGCAAAACTGATGTCGTACATGCGCTCGGCAACTTCGGGGCCGAAATAGTTGACGGCTCCCTCTACGCGATAGTCCTTGTCGGCCTTGAAAAGGATTTTGTAGGCCGGCTCAAGCAGGTTTTTCGGACGTTCGTCCATGGCAATACACGTTTTCTTGAACCATCCCTTCTGTTTCAGGTGGGCGGCAAAGTCTTTTAGAAAAGGCAAGAGATATTCATCGTAGCCCTTGCTTCCGGGGTCGAGCTTTACCTGACGTGTGCAATTTTGTGCCTCGTCGTAGTATTCAAAGGTAAGATGCCAGGGCACAATGGTATAGCAGTCTATCTGCTCGGTGATGCCGCAAGACATCATGAACTCTACCCATTTGTCAAACACGGTATAGTCGTATTTCCAGCTGCCGTCGACGCTTTTAAATTTGCCTATCATGCTCTCGAAGGGATCTTCGGTCTGCGAATTCCAGGGATGCTGGATGATGCTGCAGGTGATAACTTTTTGTCCGGCTTCGGCCAGAAGTTTCATGATGGGGCGCATCAGGTCGAAATGCTGCTGGCTCCAAAGGGGCACATTGTAGAAACGAGCCACTGAATAGGGGTTCTGCCAAAGGTCAAGATGGAATTTCCACTGAGATGGTTCGGGAAGTGTGCGTTTGCCCACTTCGAGCACGAAGGGAATGGAAAGCGTCTTGCCGTCGCAATTAGCTGTAAGGGTGCCTTTGTATTTGCCGCTTGGGGCGTTTTGGGGCACACGGATGTCGAGCCACAACGGACGCAGGGTATTGGCGCTAACGCTCATTTCGCCGGCCGGCTTGAGCCAGTCGCCCACCAGGCAAGAGTCGTTTTTGTTGCCCATGACGTCGCTCATCACATAGCGCACGAAATACTTGCCTATGGCGCTGGCGGGAATGATGTTCTTTCCGCTGCGCAAATCGCTCACTTTAAAACTCAGGCTCTTCACGGCTTGAGGGGCGAGTACTACGGCCTGGGCATTGACGCGTTCGCCTTTCCACGCATATAGAGACAGTGTCTTGGTCAAGACGGGCACTGCATTGCGCTGGTAGCGCAAATCTGTAGACCCCCAACCAAGTCGGATATCCTTAACGCTCTGCCATGCGGCAGCCGGCGCAGGACGCGGGTCGGCCAATTCTACTTCGCTCATTTGGGCAAAAGCCGGCATTGCTGCAAGGACAAGTCCCCATAAAATCATTTTTTTCTTCATCTTTTTTGCTGTTTATATTAATAGTGTATGATCTTTCTATCGGCAACGGGGGCGCATGGTGGCCTTTACCATATATATGATAAGTGCGAAATAGGCCACGATGGAAACGACATGGCTCCATGGGCTGTTGATCCAGGCGTCGTTGACGGGGTTGAAGCCGGCAAAGCGCAAAATGGCACTGACTACACCCATCAAAGCTCCGCCGGCAATGAAACCGGAGGCTATCAAGGTGCCCAAATCCCCGCGCGACTTGCCCTCTGCACCATCTTTTGAACGCGAAGTGACATACCAGCTCACTGCACCTCCGGCCAGAAGCGGCAGGTTCAGATCGAGCGGAATGAACATGCCCAGGGCAAAGGCCAGGGCTGAAATGCCTATCAAATCGAGCACAACAGCTATGAGTGCGCCTATGCCATAGAGTAGCCAGGGTGCCCCCTGACCGCTCATCAACGGTTCTATGACGGCTGCCATGGCATTGGCCTGAGGTGCGGCCAGCTGCCCGTCCGTAAAGCCATACGTGCTGTTGAGTAGCATAATGACACCGCCAACGGTGGCGGCACTGACTATAATGCCGAGAAACTTGAACGCTTCTTGCTTCTTCGGGGTCGATCCCAGCCAATAGCCTATTTTCAAATCGGTCACTACCGTTCCGGCCGTAGACAAGGCTGTACACACCACACTTCCCATCAAGAGAGCGGCAACCATGCCCGGCCAACCTTTCAAGCCTATGGCTACCATAATGACCGAAGCCAGTATCAGGGTCATCAGCGTCATGCCCGAAACGGGATTGCTGCCCACAATGGCAATGGCATTGGCGGCAACAGTGGTAAACAGAAATGTTATGAATGCCACAAGCAGAATGGCTACTATGCTGAACAACAGATTGCCCTCCATTACCCCGAAAAGGAAGAAAGCAAAGATCACCAGCAAGGTGACAAGGACTCCGACGGCTATGATTTTCATCGAAAGGTCGCGCTGTGTACGCGGCTCGGTTTCCGAACCGTCGTGTTTCATCTTAAAAGCCTTCCCCGTGAGTTTGGCGGCATTGGCTATGATCTTCCGGCTTTTCCAAATGCCCAGCAACCCAGCCATGGCTATGGCCCCGATTCCGATGCTCTTGGTATAGGCGAATATCTGTTCAGGCGATGCCGACACGGCGGTTACACCGTCTGAATTGATCGGTAGATTTTCCCAAAACACGGGAATCAGAGGTACTATGATCCACCACACCAGGACGGAACCGGCACAAATGATGGCCGAATATTTCAGACCTACGATATAGCCCATTCCCAAAACGGCAGCTCCCGTATTGATTTTGAATACCAGCTTTGCCTTGTCAGCTACAGCCGCACCCCATGCAAACACGCTAGTAGAAAAGGTGTCGGCCCAAGCACCGAATGTAGCAATTACAAAATCATAAAGTCCGCCTATGATACCGGCAAAAAGCAAAGGCTTTGCCTGACCGGATTCGTTTTGGCCAGACATGAGCACTTGCGTCGAAGCCGTAGCCTCAGGGAAAGGATATTTGCCATGCATCTCCTTGACAAAATACTTGCGGAAAGGTATCATAAATAACAGACCCAAGAAGCCGCCCAATGCACTCGACAGAAAGACTTTCATGAAATCAACAGAAATCTCGGGGTATTTGGCCTGCAGGATATACAAAGCCGGCAAGGTGAAAATGGAACCCGCCACAATCATTCCCGAGCAAGCTCCGATGCTCTGTATGATTACGTTTTCACCCAAAGAGTTTTTCCGGTGTGTTGCCCCGGCCACGCCGACAGCAATGATTGTAATAGGTATCGCTGCCTCAAACACTTGACCCACTTTCAAACCCAAGTAGGCACAGGCGGCCGAAAATATAACGGCAAACACCAAGCCCCATGTTACAGACCATGGGGTTATTTCCCTGCACGGAGCCGATGCATCCATCACCGGCTTGTATTCTTCTCCCTCCTTTAATTCTCGAAATGCGTTTTCGGGTAATTTCTCTTGCTCTTGACCTTTCATAAAATACTGAATGTTTTTACTGCAAAAATAAGAATAATGATTCATTCACCGGACATAGTCTGCGTATAAAGACGGTAATAAGCCCCAATAAAGCCGCTTTTCCATAAAAACCTGGCTGCAAGGCTGACTGACGGAATTACTTGACGATTGTAATTTTGTCTATGTCGGGACACCAAGCCTTTGCATTACAGATGCGTATAGAGTTCAAGCCCTTCTTCAGACGAATCTGTCTGGTGACGTTTTTCACAATTTGTCTGTTGTCGCCCGGTGTCCTGATTTCGAATTCATCACCACCGTTGACACTACAGAAAACGCTGCGGTCTTCATCGGTCAAGTAACTCAGCGTCATGATATATGTCCCACCCTTTTGACAACAGACATTACGCCATTCCATATAGTTGTCCTTGTGGTTGCCGAGCCATTCCACTTTCGCACCTCCCGAGCAGAATGAAGCTTCACCATATTTTGCGTAGCCGAGACTGTTGTTCATGCCAATGCATTGAAAACGTTCCAGCCATGCAGTCTCTGCCTCATATACAGTGCGCTGCCTGCGTTTTTCTGCTTTGAGTGAAAAGATGCGCACGTCGTGACGCGGTACATTGACAATCATTTTTCCTTCAGTCACTTCTGGCAAATCCTTTTGCATGAAAAGGTCACGCACTTTCACATTTCCTTCCAAATCAACGTCACCCATGTCGAGTGTGAAATTTTGCACGTTGTCTGTAGGATTGTAAACTGCCACGGCACGTGTGGTGCCATTAAGTTTGAGTATGTCCTTAACATAAAGGTATACGCCATTCTCTTCCTTCACCACATAGGCCTGCAAGGCAAGCGGGTCCTGATTAATGGCAATGAGTTCCTTGTTCTTAAGCAGGGCCAAGGATTTGGCCGGTATGGTAGTCATATCGCACCCTATAAGTAACGGTGAACTCTGGATACACCACATACCGAAATGGGTGCGTTCCTCAGCATCCGAGAGCCCGCGTCCGATTTCCAGCATATCCATGTCATTGTAATGTCCCTTTGTGGCATAAGCCGAAAGATAGCGATTTTTAGAGATGATACGCTTTACAGCGTTCCAGTCGGGAGTTATATCGGCATCAATGCGCCAGGAAGAACCAACATTATGCACCCAAGTGCCGGGAAAGTTCCAACGGCACACGTTGATGCGCACGTCCTTCCGTCCCGTATTGGCAACGGCACGGTGGATTGCAGTATAGCGTTGCTGCTCGTCAAGATCAAGATGCTCTGAATTTTGAGGGGCATCACCACCGCAGAAGTCCACTTTGATGAAATCAAACTTCAGATCTCTGAAGAAAAAATCGGCATCTTGTTGGTCATGTCCGTAAAGGCCTACGCCAGTACCCAGCTCGTCCTTATCCCAATAGCTCCCACACGTGTTCCGGCCCGCATCTGAATATATGCCAGCCTTGAACCCGAGACGGTGTATATGCCTGACAACAGGTTGCAATCCGTCCGGAAACCGGGTGGGATGTAGAAGCAATTGTCCGTTGGCATCACGCCCACCAAAATAGCCGTCATCGATATTGATATAGCTGTATCCCACCTCTTTCAATCCTTGTTCCGCCATTGCATCGGCCTGTTTCATTATCAGGTCGGCACTGATATTGACGCGGTAAGTATTCCACGAGCTCCAACCCATCGTCGGCTTTTCGTAGCTTCGAGCGGAAAGAGCGAGCGACACGACGGCAGAAACAGCCATGACAAAATATTTCCTTTTTCCCATGTTATAAAAGTCTTGACTACTTGATTTTTTGCAAAGGTATACCCCAGTTCGGGTTAAGCCAATTCATATGAAAGTGCAGATGAAGCATTCAGGCAATGCCATAAAATCCTTACC
>CAKRYD010000038.1 GCA_934426255.1 uncultured Bacteroidaceae bacterium
GGGACGTTCATATTGCAACATGAGCCACATGCATTCCACATAATCCTTGGCGTAGCCCCAGTCGCGCCGGCTACTGAGGTTTCCTAGATACAGCTTATCCTGTACCCCCTGGGCTATCCGTGCAGCCGCAAGCGTAATTTTACGGGTCACGAAGGTTTCGCCGCGACGTTCGCTCTCGTGGTTAAACAATATGCCATTGACAGCAAACATACCATAAGCTTCACGATAATTCTTTACAATCCAATAGCCATATTGCTTTGCAACAGCGTAGGGAGAGCGTGGGTAAAACGGTGTTGTTTCACTCTGCGGAACTTCCTGCACCAGCCCGAACAATTCGCTTGTCGAAGCCTGATATATGCGGGAATGCTTTTCCAAGCCCAGTATACGCACTGCTTCCAAAAGACGCAATGTACCCGTAGCAACTGTGTCAGCTGTATATTCGGGAACATCAAAACTGACTTTTACATGGCTCTGAGCTGCCAGATTGTAGACCTCGTCGGGCTTTACCATCTGCAGTACTCTTATCAATGAGCTCGAATCTGTCATATCGCCATAATGCAGGTTGACCGAACGGCTGCGTTTCATGTCGCGAACCCATTCGTTCAGGTATAAATGTTCTATTCTTCCCGTATTGAAAGACGAGCTGCGTCGCATGATGCCATGCACTTCATATCCTTTTTCGATAAGCAGTTCGGCCAAATACGAGCCGTCTTGTCCGGTAATGCCGGTTATAAGCGCAACTTTTTTCATTTTTGCCAATAGATTTCCAACTTATTCTGTGCAAAGATAATGCAAAAACAACGGAACGCCCCCGTTACTGCAAAAAAAATCGTACCTTTGTTTTTGAAATAAACACCCACAAAACTACCAGGCACAATGGAATCCTTGACCGACTTCCTGATTAACATTGACCAATACTTAATCGACATTGTCAGCAACTACCATACTTGGACTTATGCCATATTATTCTTGATTGTTTTTTTCGAAAGCGGACTGGTCATCATGGCATTCCTACCCGGAGACTCCCTGCTGTTTGTTGCCGGAGCACTTACGGCCATGCCCAACATACCAATGGAAATCAATTCGCTGTCATTGCTATTGTTCATCGGTGCCGTGGCAGGCGACTCATGCAACTATGTGACCGGTCGTTACTTCGGTGAAAAAATGTTCAGCAATCCCCGTTCCAAATTTTTCAAGCCTTCCACCCTCGAAAAGACCCATGATTTTTTCTACCGCTACGGTGGAAAGACCATTATCATAGCTCGCTTCCTGCCCATCATACGCACTTTCGCGCCATTCGTTGCAGGAATGGGAAAAATGAACTACCGGCACTTCATGACCTACAACATCATCGGTGCAGCCCTGTGGATTGCCACATTTTGCTATGCCGGCTACTTCTTCGGAGACCTGCCTTTTGTCAAGAACAATGCCAAACTGCTGCTCGTGGCCGTAGCCATCTTATCTATGATGCCGGCCGTCATCGAAATAGCTAAGGCCAAATTGAAAAATCATTGACTGCATGCTCCGAAAAGACAGATATCCAAATTATTTTGCAATCATAAAACTCCAACAAATAAACTGAATGAAAAGTACGGCAATCCTTTTGCTCCACTGTCCCGACCAACCGGGGATTTTGGCCGAAGTCACCAATTTCATTACGGTCAACAAAGGCAATATCGTGTACCTTGACCAACATGTCGACCATGTAGAAAATATCTTTTTTATGCGCATAGAATGGGAACTGAACGGTTTTTCCATCCCTCGAGAAAAGATTGATGATTTTTTCTCTACACTCTACGCCCAAAAGTATCATATGGATTTCCAATTGTATTTCTCCGACCAGAAACCGCGAATGGCCATATTCGTATCTAAAATGTCGCATTGCCTCTACGACCTGCTCGCGCGCTACACTGCCGGTGAATGGGACGTTGAGATACCGCTTATCATCAGCAATCATCCCGACCTGGAAATCGTGGCCAAGCGCTTTGACATACCTTACTACGTATTTCCCATTACAAAGGACAATAAAGCGGAACAGGAGCAAAAAGAGATGGAGCTTCTCAAAGCTCACAAAGTGAATTTTATTGTACTGGCGCGTTACATGCAGGTCATTAGCGAAAACATGATACGCAGTTATCCACAAAGAATCATCAACATCCACCATTCGTTCCTGCCGGCTTTTGTCGGGGCGAAGCCCTATCACGCCGCTTTCGAGCGAGGTGTGAAAATCATCGGTGCAACCGGGCATTATGTCACCACCGAACTGGATGCCGGCCCCATCATCGAACAAGATGTGGTGCGTGTTACTCACAAGGACACCATTTCCGATTTGGTCAACAAAGGCAAGGATCTCGAAAAGATTGTTCTATCGCATTCCGTGCAAAAACACATCGAGCACAAGATTCTCACCTATAAGAACAAGACTGTTATATTCAACTAATAATCTTCTTACTATATAGAAAAGGCGAGGCATCGTTACGATGTCTCGCCTTTTCGTATGAACTATGTAAGTTTATTTCTTGTTCAGAGCAAGGTCTACGTTAACAGCGCAGGCTACAGTGCAACCTACCATCGGGTTGTTGCCGATTCCGAGGAAGCCCATCATTTCAACGTGTGCGGGAACCGAGGAAGAACCTGCAAACTGGGCATCACTATGCATGCGTCCCATGGTATCTGTCATGCCGTATGAAGCAGGACCTGCGGCCATGTTGTCGGGGTGCAGCGTACGTCCGGTACCACCACCGCTGGCTACCGAGAAGTAAGGTTTGCCGGCAAGGATGCGTTCTTTCTTGTATGTTCCGGCAACGGGATGCTGGAAACGGGTCGGGTTGGTTGAATTTCCGGTAATAGATACGTCTACATCTTCTTTCCACATGATGGCAACGCCTTCACGCACGTCATCGGCTCCATAGCAGTTGACAGCGGCACGCGGGCCGTTGCTGTAAGGAATGGTCTTGACAACCTTCAATTCGCTTGTATAGTAGTCGAATTTAGTCTGTACATAAGTAAAACCGTTGATGCGGCTGATAATCATGGCTGCGTCTTTGCCCAATCCGTTCAGGATACAACGCAGAGGTTTGTCGGCAGGTCTTGACTTATTGGCCATTTGAGCAATCTTGATGGCACCTTCGGCTGCTGCGAAGCTCTCGTGCCCTGCAAGGAAGGCAAAGCACTTTGTTTCGGGGGTCAGCAAGCGGGCTGCCAGATTACCGTGGCCTATACCAACCTTGCGGTCATCTGCCACTGAACCGGGGATGCAAAACGATTGCAGGCCTTCGCCTATATATTTGGCTGCTTCTACTGCGTTGGGTGCCTTTTCTTTCAAGGCAATGGCTGTGCCTACGACGTAAGCCCATTTGGCATTTTCGAAACAAATCATCTGCGTTTCTTCGCAGGTCTTGTAAGGATCGAGCCCTGCATTCTCGCAAATCTGATTGGCTTCTTCAATATCTTTGATGCCGTGCTTGTTGAGTGCAGCGAGAATCTGCTTGATACGGCGTTCCTGGCTTTCAAATTTCACTTCTCTTATCATGGTCTGTTCCTCCTTATTCTTTACGTGGATCTATGGATTTAACTGCGCCGTCTTCGGCCTTTGTGCGGCCGTATGTGCCGGTCACGCTCTTCAGAGCCTCATCAGCGGGAACGCCTTTCTTGATGGCATCCATGAATTTGCCCATGTGAACAAACTCGTAGCCGCATACCTGGTCGTCCTTGTCAAGGAACATTTTGGTGATGTAGCCTTCTGTGAGTTGAAGGTAGCGTGTTCCTTTCACTTTGGTACCATAAAGTGTTCCTGTCTGACTGATAAGACCTTTTCCCAAATCTTCCAATCCGGCACCGATGGCCAAACCGCCTTCCGAGAAAGCACTTTGAGAACGGCCGTAAACGATTTGAAGGAACAGCTCACGCATGGCTGTGTTAATGGCGTCGCATACAAGGTCGGTGTTCAATGCTTCAAGAATAGTCTTGCCCGGCAATATTTCGCTTGCCATAGCTGCAGAATGAGTCATACCCGAGCAACCGATTGTTTCTACGAGGCATTCCTGGATGACACCCTCCTTTATGTTCAGGGTCAACTTACACGCACCTTGCTGGGGAGCACACCAACCCACACCATGAGTTAGGCCGGAGATGTCCTTTATTTCCTTGGCTTGAATCCATTTGCCCTCCTCGGGAATGGGAGCCGGACCGTGATTGGGGCCTTTGGCCACACAACACATATTTTCAACTTCCTTTGTATAAACCATATCCTTTAAACTTTTAGATTGATATTACCTCATGCAAAAATACCCATTTTTTGCTATTTCTCCTCACCTTCTGCCATATTTTTTCGATGAAAAAGATTTCTGTCCACCCGATAAATATCAAAAATACGGGGCACTACCGATATTTCAAACCTTACCCTACAAAATTGCGCCATCCGTATGTTTCAAGCCTTAGCAGCCCGGACGAGCAGGCAAGGCTGCGATTCACGACGAAAAGGCTTTCTTTTCAAAAGGTAAGGCTGCAAATTGGTCACGGTTTGAAGCGTTTTTGCTACCTTTGCACTACTTATTGAAAATGCAACGATGGATATGAACCACGATGATGCGGCCTTGTTGGAACAGCTGGCCGACCAATATGTAGCTACTATGGGCGGAAACCCGACAGGAAGTTCAATGGCGTTGCTCGACGGCAACCGGCTGACATTGCTGGCCTATGTCATTTTCCGTCGCGAGATGCTGGAAGGTGGCATGATACAGCTTATCCACAACGGCTATGGGCCATTTATTTTTGAAAACCCTTTCGCCAAAGCTATGCGCCTTTGGGGACTGAAAGATTTCTCGAAGTTGGTTTACTCGGGACGCGAGTTGTATGAGAAATACGGCAAAGAGCTGACGGCCGACTGCACGGACGAAGAATTCATGGCTCTGTATGAACAATACGAGGCTTTCGACGAAATAGACGACGAGTTTGTCGAAGCCGAACCACAATGGACAGCCGCGGTAGCAGCCTACGTCGGCGACCACAGAAATTTGTTTTAACGAAGAAAAACATGGCAGACAAGACAATCAAGAAAAACATCGTCATCAAAAACCGGCGCGCCTCGTTCGACTACCTGTTCTTGGAAAAATACAAGGCCGGCATTGTGCTCACCGGTACTGAAATCAAGTCGATACGTAAGGGCAAGGCCAGTCTGGTAGACACGTTCTGCTATTTTGACAGGCACGAAATATGGGTGAAAAACATGTATATCGCGCCCTATTTCTATGGCTCATACGGCAATCATGCTGAAAGACGCGACCGCAAGCTGCTGTTGACAAAGAAAGAAATCAGAAAACTGGAACAAGAGATAAAGAATCCGGGACTCACCATTGTCCCTGTTGTCTTGTATATTGAAGGAAACCATCTGGCCAAAGTCGAAATTGCCCTGGCACGTGGCAAAAAGCAGTATGACAAGCGTCAGGCCCTGAAAGAAAAGGACGACCGCAGGGAAATGGACCGAAGTTTCAAACGATACTAACCGGCATTTTTGCATGACAACACTTCAACCCACAAAAAGCCTGCAGGAAGTCATCAAGGAGCGCATCCTGATTCTCGACGGAGCGATGGGCACAATGATCCAGCGCTACGGCCTGAACGAAGAAGACTTTCGCGGCACACGCTTCAAGGACATCACATGGCAGATGAAAGGCAACAACGACATTCTGTCGCTGACACGCCCCGATGTCATTGAAGATATTCATCGCAAATACCTGGATGCCGGTGCTGATATCATCGAAACCAACACATTCAGCTCACAGCGTATCTCGATGGTCGATTACCACTGCGAAGACATCTGCAAAGAACTCAACGCAGCATCGTGCCGATTGGCACGACGATTAGCCGACGAATATACGCAGCGCAACCCCGAAAAACCGCGATTTGTTGCAGGCTCTATCGGGCCTACCAATAAGACTTGCTCCATGAGTCCCGACGTAGAAAATCCCGCCTATCGTGCGCTCACGTTCGACGAATTGGCAAGTGCCTACCGCGAACAAATCGCTGTAATGATGGAAAACGGCGTAGATGCCCTGCTCATCGAGACCATCTTCGACACGCTCAACGCCAAAGCCGCCATTTATGCTGCCGAACAAGAGTTTGAATCACATGGACGGCAGCTTCCCCTGATGCTGTCGGTAACGGTATCGGACAAAGCCGGGCGTACGCTGTCGGGACAAACGCTTGCGGCCTTTCTCACCTCGGTAGATTTCGCTCCACTGTTTTCAGTAGGGCTCAATTGCTCGTTCGGACCGCTCGAAATCAAGCCTTATGTCGAGGAAATGGCTCGCGATGCCCCCTACTACGTTTCGGTTTATCCCAATGCAGGACTGCCCAACGAGATGGGTCAATACGATGTCACCCCTGAACAGATGGCACAGCAGATGAGTGCTTTCGTCAACGAAGGACTGGTTAACATCATCGGGGGATGCTGTGGCACTACCGACAAATTCATTGCAGAATACAACCACATCATAAAAGAAGCCGACAGGTGGAAAGCACCGCGGCAGCCGAAGCCCGCACTGCCATACCTGCGCCTTTCAGGACTTGAGCGTCTGGAGGTGCGTCCCGAAAGCAACTTCATCAATATCGGCGAGCGATGCAACGTGGCAGGTTCGCGCAAGTTTCTGCGCCTTATCAAAGAGCACAATTATGAAGAAGCACAGGCCATTGCCCGCAAACAGGTGGACGACGGTGCACAGATAATCGACATTAACATGGATGATGGCCTAATTGACGGCAAGAAAGAGATGACAGGCTTTCTCAATCTGATTTCGTCCGACCCCGACACGGCACGTGTGCCTTTCATGATTGACTCATCCGACTGGGAAGTCATCACGGCTGCACTCAAATGCGTACAGGGAAAATGCGTTGTCAATTCCATTTCGCTGAAAGAAGGAGAGGATAAGTTCCTGTCGCATGCGCGCGACTTGAAACGACTGGGCGCAGCTGTAGTGGTAATGGCCTTTGACGAAGAGGGGCAAGCCACTTCCTACGAACGAAAAATTAGTATCTGCGAACGTGCCTACCGGCTGCTCACAGAAAAAGTACATTTCAACCCCAACGACATCATATTCGATCCCAACATCCTGACCATCGGAACGGGTATGGCCGAACACAACGACTATGCCGTCAACTTTATCAAAGCCACGGCATGGATTCGCCAACACCTGCCGGGAAGCCATGTAAGCGGAGGCGTGAGCAACCTTTCATTCGCATTCCGCGGAAACAATTACCTGCGCAACGCCATCCACGCAGTATTCCTGTATCATGCCATACAGCACGGAATGGACATGGGCATCGTGAACCCCGCGACCGAAATGACCTATGAAGACATTCCACGGCATCATCGCGAATTGATAGAAGACCTTATTTTCAACCGCAGGCCCGATGCAACGGAACGTGTATTGGCCATCACGGAAGAGACCAACAACGGCACCGGCAAAAAGGAACACGCCGCCGGCACTAAGCTCACAGTGGAAGAACGGCTGAAACAGGCTCTGCGCAAGGGCACGAGCGACGCTCTGGAAGCCGACATTGCCGAAGCGATGGAAAAGTACGGCAAAGCGGTAAAGGTCATCGAAGGACCGCTGATGGACGGTATGGGCGAAGTAGGAAAGCTATTTGCATCGGGAAAAATGTTCTTACCGCAAGTGGTTAAGACGGCACGCACCATGAAAAAAGCAGTGGAATTTCTGAAGCCGTTTATGGAAAAAGAAAAGGAAGCCGGCAAAACCGCATCGGCAGGAAAAATATTGATGGCCACGGTAAAAGGCGACGTTCACGATATCGGAAAAAACATAGTGAGTGTAGTTATGGCCTGCAACAACTACGAAATCATCGACCTGGGCGTGATGACCCCGGCCGAAAAAATCGTTGAGGCAGCTCTACGTGAAAAAGTTGACATGATAGGTTTGAGCGGCCTTATCACACCCAGTTTGGAAGAAATGGTGAATACGGTACGCCAACTGAAAGCTGCCGGAATAGATGTGCCGGTAATGATAGGCGGAGCCACTACCAGCAAATTGCACACCGCATTGAAAATAGCTCCTGTCTATGGCGGGCCTGTAATTTGGGTAAAGGACGCCGCACAAAATTCAATCGTTGCCAACAAACTGCAAAGCGCAGACACTCACGACTCTTTCGTCAGTCATTTGAACGAAGAATACGACGAACTGCGCGAAAAGGAACACGAAAAAACCAAGCTCGCATCGCTGGAAGAAGCAAGAAAAAACAAATTGGATCTATTCAACTAAAACACATTTTCTATGAAGATGAAAATCATATGCTGCATCGTCGGTTTCATTTGGGGCATAGTGCTTGGAGCATGGGGAGGCAACGGATTCGTAAAAGTGCTCGACGGACAACTCATGCGCAACGGTTCTCCTTATTATTATATAGGTACTAATTTCTGGTACGGACCCATCATCGGTTCAACCGGTGAGGGCGGTAATCGGGAACGTCTGGGCTACGAACTGGATTCATTGAAGAGCATCGGCATCAACAACCTGCGTATATTGGCCGGAGCCGATGCAGGAAGCAAAAACACCAACTCGGTCTACCCTTATCTGCAGCCCGAAGCAGGACATCTGAACGACACGCTCCTGGTGGGACTTGACTATTTTCTGGCTGAGCTTGACAAACGCGACATGGTAGCGGTGATTTACCTGAACAACGCATGGGAATGGAGCGGTGGCTACGGCTTTTACCTGAAAAGCGCAGGAAAAGGCGAATCACCGACAGCACGCGACAACGGCTACGGTAACTACACAAAATATGCCTCGGAATTTGTAAGCAATGACAAAGCAAAATCGCTCTTTTGGAATTACGTCAAACAGATAGTGGGACGCACTAACAGCATAACGGGAAAACCCTACAAGAATGATCCGACAATTATGGCCTGGCAGGTATGCAATGAACCGCGTAGCTTCAGTGCCGAAGGCAAAAAGGATTTGGCTCAATTCATACACGAGACGGCACGCATCATTAAAGAAGCAGACCCGAACCATCTTGTTTCGACTGGAAGCGAAGGCTGTGTAGGTTGCGAAAACGACATGGCCCTATATGAACAAATCCATGCAGACCAGCTGATAGACTATCTGACCATCCACATTTGGCCGGCCAATTGGAACTGGTGCACTCGTGCACGCTTGTGGGAGGATCTGCCCAACGTCTATCAAAAAGCAGGAGCCTACATTGACCGGCACATTCGCTTCGCCAACAAAGTGGGAAAGCCCATAGTCATTGAAGAATTCGGCTATCCGCGTGACGGCAATTTCTGCGGTGCTGACTCTCCCACACAATGCCGTGACGCATTCTACGGATACATATTAGGACAAGTTGTTTCATCGAGCCAAAGAAGCGGAAGCCTGTCGGGCTGCAACTTCTGGGGATGGGGAGGCAAAGGCAGACCGGTAAAAACGGAATGGCAACGCGGCAATGACTTCTTGTGTGACCCGCCGCACGAACCCCAAGGCTGGTATTCTGTCTTCGACAGCGACTCAACCACGATAGAACTGCTTAAAACTGAAATTCGCAAACTAAAAACCGACGAGTGATGAGAGCATTCCAGGCTGCTTGCGCTTTGATTTTGGTTTGGACAGCTTGCCTTTGCACCTCGGCAAGCCCGGCGTTCAAACACAAAAAGGCCGTTAGACAACCCGACGGCACTCTTCTGACTATCATAAAGGGCGGAGACGAAACGGGCTTTTTCTATAAGACAGAAGACGGCATACGAGTGGCAAAAGGCGCAAGCGGAGGATATTACTATGCGACTATTAATAAAGCCGGAGTGCCTGAAGCCGGCCAATGCTTGGCTCATGACCAACGGCAACGCAGTCTGACGGAAACCATGGAGGCTGAATCGTGCAAAAGACTTTGGGAGAGCTTCCTGCAACGAAAAAATGAAATTTTGCCACGTGCCGGCTTGGGCAGCATAGCCAATGCAGGCATAAAACCTATGGGTACACCTTTGATTCCTGTTGTACTGGTGAATTTTGCAGACAAGAAAATAGGCTCAAATGGCTATGTCCATAGTAATGAAGAGGCCGTAGCATTCTACAGACGCCATTTCAACGAAGAGAATTACAATGAAGGGAAATACTTTGGCAGTGTAAGAGACTACTTCATCTGTCAAAGTGACAGTCTGTTCAGACCGAAATTTGAAATACTCGGACCCATCACGCTGGAGCACTCTTCAAGTTATTACGGAAGCAATAAAGGAGGCTTCGACATGGGAGCAACCGAAATGATGAACGAGGCCATTAGGAAACTGGCCGAATACGGCACCAATTTTTCGGCCTATAGCACGACAGGCAACAATGTTCCTTTGATAGCCTTTGTATATGCAGGAGACGGCGAGCATGCAACGGGAGAAAGTGACGATGTCATGGCCTGCTACTACCCATTATTTAGCACTCATATAGGCGAAAACACTTTTCAAACAGCCTTGTGCGTGAACGAGACGGCCGATTATGACGGCACAGGGCAGCAACCGGACGGCATAGGCACTTTCTGTCATGAGTTTTCGCACGCAATGGGCTTGCCTGACTTCTACAATACGAACGGACTGAGCGGCATCTTCGGCCTGGACGCTTGGGACATTATGGACTACGGCCAATATGTGGGGCTTGGGCATCGCCCTACCGGCTATTCGGCTTATGAACGCGAATTTATGGGCTGGCTGCACATTGATACGCTGGCGACAAAGAAACAATTGGCAACCCTCGCACCACTGGCTTCACAAAAATCCGAACAAGTACGTGCCTACAAGATTCTGAACGAGCAGGATGCCACAGGAAACGAATACTACATTCTTGAAAACCGACAGGCATCTACCTGGTTTGACGAAGACTATGGAAAAGGCATGCTGGTATATCACATCGATTATGACGTGAGGGCATGGACGGGAAATGCGGTAAACAATAACCGCAAGCACCAACGGATGACCATCATACCGGCCGATGGCATACTAACCCCCTCGTATGACACGGACAACCTGAAAACTTTTCAAGGTGACACTTATCCGGGAATAACCAACAATACTGAGCTGTCTGACAACAGTATGCCCTGTGACACGGCGTACACGGGATTTTATATGAACAGGCTGCTTGCCGAAATCCAAGAAGACGAAAACGGAAACGTCTCCTTTGCCTACATGGCTAAGGGCAAACTGGCCACACCGAAGGGCGAAGCAATTGAAATAGAAAGCGAAACTTCCGTAAAAATAAGCTGGCAGCAGGTCGTGAATGCTGAAGCATATGCCATAGTGGTCGAGAGAGACGGAACTCGGTTGCCGGCCGATACGGTAAAAGACGCTTCATATAAGTTGACAGACATTCGTCCCGGCTACAAATACGCCTTCAACATACAAGCGATCGCAGATAATTACATTGCATCCGAATGGCAAAGCATCAAGATGCCGTCCACACCATCAAAAGCGGCAGGGACTGTCATTGGCATGGCAACCACGACTGAAATATGGACAACCGACGGCTTTTACTTAGGAAGGGAAATGCCATCGAAGCTGAAAAAAGGAATCTACATCATCAGAAAAGGAACAGAAAAAAGAAGAATTTTCATACCCTGACAAAACCTTTATAACCATGAAGTACAAAAAAATGATAGAAAAGAAACTGTTTGCAATTTACATAGCCGCGCTATGTATGGCACTGCCCTTAAACGGAAATGCACAAGATTTGAAAGACATCCTATCGGGTATCATGTCGAGCGCAACAAGCAGCAAGACGGTAACAACTGCCAAAAACGCCTTGGGCTCACTGATAGGAACCAAAACCGTAGGCCAAGACCAACTGACAGGAACGTGGAACTACTCACGCCCTGCCATTGCTTTCGAAACCACGGACTTGCTAAACAAGATAGGCGGCTCCGTAGTAAGCACT
The DNA here is from genome assembly GCA_934426255.1 of uncultured Bacteroidaceae bacterium. GTDB lineage: Bacteria > Bacteroidota > Bacteroidia > Bacteroidales > Bacteroidaceae > UBA6382. The sequence continues at coordinate 11,922 of CAKRYD010000038.1, forward strand.
AAAATAGAAAACAAAATAGCCACCATCCTTTCACAATATGGCATAAAGGCAGGCATCCTGGTTTTCACCTTTCAGAAAGACGGCACGTTCACTTCCAAATTGAACCAAAAGGCCATAACAGGAACCTACAAGCTGAACAAAGCAAACATCACCTTTACCTACGCTAACAAAAGGAGCATCACCGCCAATATCAAGCAGTCAGGCAATTCGCTTCAACTCACATTCACCGCAGACAAGCTGCTTGCCTTTTTAAAAGAAGTAAACAGCGAACTGGCAAAGGAAACATCCAACCAAACACTTTCAACCATCTCTTCGCTCCTGAAAGCATACAAAGGCATGCAATTGGGGCTTCAATTCAACAAAGCAAAATAAGAAAGACACCGTTTTAATATGAAATATTGAAACGGAAGCCAACTTTTATTCGTATTTTTGCAACACATATGCACAAAGACAGCATGATTCACAAAACGATAACAGCATTCCTATTTTGCCTGATGGCCGGCATCCAAATTGTACAGGCCGACAAAGAAGCAACAAAGTCGAAAAAAATATACTTCTTCGGCATAGCCAAAAACTACACCGATTCAATCGCCTGCCTCACCGATATCTGTCCGATAGACAACGTAGACATAGACAAACAGACCAACGGAGTTGCCAACTTAGAGCTGTACACGGAACAATACAGCAACTTCCTGAAGCAAAAAGGCAAAGACGGCTACATATGCGCCACGTTCTTTTCAGACAAATACAAGGAAATCGAAAAACTGTTCCTCAAGCAGCGAAAAAAGTTAGAGCGCAGCAAAGGTATGAGACTTGATGTCATCGCCGGTTCCGACTTTAAGTATGAATTTGTAGATTCCAAACTTATCTATCGCAACAGCGTTGAACCGGAATCCCAGGCAGACGAAAATGCCGAATAGCTTCAAAGCTGCATCACAAAACTCCCATTAATTCAGACAACTTGTTATAGCATCAACATGTTAATAGCTGTAGATTTTGACGGAACGATAGTAGAACACCGTTATCCCGCCATCGGAAAAGAAATACCCTTTGCCACCGAAACCTTACGCCATCTGATAGCCCAGCACCACCGGCTCATTCTTTGGACCATCCGAAAAGGGCGATTACTGGACGAAGCCGTTGAATGGTGCCGCGAAAGAGGAGTGGAATTCTATGCTGTCAATCAAAATTATCCCGAAGAACATTGGACAGAAGACGGCGAACGTAAAATCCGCTACGACCTTGTAATTGATGATCGCAACATTGGAGGGCTTCCGGACTGGGGAACAATTTATGAACTCATCAATCGAAAAATCACTTACCAGGAATACTTAGCAGAAAAGATGGCCGGAAAAACAGCCCAAAAGCCAAAGAAAAAACATTGGTGGCAATAGCCTTATCGGCTTTTGACTTGCAAAAAATATCCTTGCACCATACATTGGTATCGAATAGGAGGAAAACAAAATAGTTTCCTCCTATTTTTGTCATACTGCAAAAGGATTTAGCGAACGCACGTGGACAAATGCAAAAAGATGCGTAACAATTACAGAACCAAGTCTTGGTTACTTAAAATCAAGACTTGGTTTTTAATAATCAGGACTTGGTTTTTATCGACCAAGACTTGATTCTGCAAAATGAAGCAACAATTCTGCAATTTGAAACGATGAAACTGGAATAAAAATGGGAATGCCGGAAAAAATCTCATAGCAATATTGTTTCAACGAAATATATTATCTTTGCAAACAGAATGACGAAGACCACCTGTGACTGTAAATTTAACAGAGCTATAAGCAATTATACCCCACGTATCATGAGGAAAATGGATTTGCTCTTCACAAAGATTTCAATGCCGATTACAGTCATTTTCGCCATAGTTTACTCGTTGGAATCATATGCTGCACAACTTCCCGCACCGCATTCCTTCAAGACCGAAAACAGAGGGGACAGCCTGCGCCGGATTGTGCGCAACTCCGCGAACTCCGAACGTATGCTGCAATGGGCAGACTCCCTGATACGCTCCAAGAGGAAAGTAACTATAAAGGACTCATTGAGATACAAAAAGCACGTGCAAAGACTTGCAAACGCTGACAAAAAACTGTCGTTAGCAAACAGGCTGCTCACTGCCCACTACTTCAACAAAGACATCGATTCCTCATATATTAAACGCCCCTCAGAAGCGTGGACTATTAAGTTTCGTGGAAATTATTCGTTTGCTCTTACGGGAATGCGCGGTGAAAACAACGGCAACAGCTTCTCCGGACTGTGGGCATCGCGCTTCCGCGCCACAATAAGCACAGGCGTAGTATATCGCGGCATTGGAATAAGCGTGGCCATAAACCCGGCAAAACTCGTGGGTCTGAATAAAGACATGGAATATCAGCTCACTTCCTACGGCAACCGCATGGGATTCGACGTAATCTACGAAGCGGCGAAAACCGACAAAGGTAGCATCACACACGCCGACCACAAATACAAAATGCCCAAAGGCACACTCAACCGCCAAGGACTTACCGCCAACTTCTACTACGCCTTCAATGGCAGACGCTTCTCATTCCCCGCAGCCTTCACACAATCATACATCCAACGCAAAAGTGCCGGCAGCTGGCTAATCGGAGCATCGGCACAATGGAGATACACAAAAATAAAACCGCAAGACGGACGCCCCTTCAACAAAGCCACACTTAAAAGCCTCAACTTCGCCATTGGCGGAGGCTACGGCCACAACTTCTGCATAGGACGCCGCTGGATGCTCCATCTGTCATCGCTCCCCACCCTCGTGGTCTATGACCACGGCAACATCAGCGGAGACGCAACAACCACAAAGTCACAACTCCATTTTCCTAACTTCTTCATCGCCAACCGTGGCGCATTGCTCTACTCCTGGAAGCGCAACTTCGCCGGTGCGTCCGGCACACTCGATTTTTCCAACATCGGAAATTCAAGGCAACTCGAATTCTACAACCTGAAATGGCGCGTTCGCCTGTTCTACGGCTTCAGGCTCTAAACTGGACAACAAACTGGACAAACTGGACAACAACGCAGGAAGCGAAAAAACAAGTCACAACACAATATCGTATTACAAAAATATTTTGTATTTTTGCAATGCAAGTGTCTTATTTAGACAAAATGCAGACATATTGAAGATAAAATAGTGCCTCAGCACTCGTTGAAATCGCCAATCTCACAGATGTATACACGAGGCACGGAGCAGCTCATACGTGGGCTGCCTATCCGTGTGTGTATATAAGGGTGTTTGGCGATACCCACGAGTGAAGCACGGTAGGCAGTCCTTTTTTATGTCATCATTCGTTGAATCACTCGAAATATCGCCAATATGAAAAGTATTCTCACATCCGTTGATTTATTCAAATTCATTGCTGCTTTAATGGTTGTAGCTATTCACACTCATCCTTTAATCTTCAATGAACAGTATGACTACTGGCTTACTGCAGTCTGCAGAATTGCTGTTCCATTCTTTTTTGTTGTCGGAAGTTTTCTATTCTTTAGTAGTAACAAGACCATCTCAACATATGTAAAAAGACTACTGACGTTGTATCTCGTTTGGTTTATTATTGAAGTTCCGTTCATATATGAAAGATTCTTCGTAGAACACTCGTTTCAAAAAGGCATGCTTCTATTCATTAGAGGTGTACTTATTAGTAACACATTCTATGCATCTTGGTATATCACTGCTACATGGCAAGCTACATTGATAGTTTATTACTTATCTAAATACAACAAGAGACACTTATTGCTTATCGTTGCTATTATTTGCGCTTTTATGAGTGTAACAAATTCATTGTATCACAATCTGTTCGATAATAAAATT
>CAKRYD010000039.1 GCA_934426255.1 uncultured Bacteroidaceae bacterium
TAAAGGTACAAAATATTTATTGGACTACCAACTTTTTCCTTCATAATTTTGCAGCTTTCTTATCCCGAACTGAGGTAATAAATAAGGGCTGCGAGAGCAGCAAACCCTCTATAGCATATTGGGGCGGCGCGGTTACAGCGTCGCCCCAATATGTTTATCCTTGTCATGACAAAAATCCGGCGGATGCCATTCATGCCAACGAGAGGGTACACCTCCGCTATCACCACCAAAATCCGGATTTGGGTGACATTAATTGCCAACCTGCTGCTTTCAGTGCTGCAAAGCTCATTGAAAAGACACCGGAGCTTCTCGGGGCTTGCCACGATGGTGCGCATCATGCTGATGTACTACATAAATCTTGAAAGCTTCTTCAACCAACCCGATGCCGACCTCAAAATCATGCTTGAAGATGTTGCGGAAGTACCTCCAGATGAACCTGAAAGCCAACAGGGGGCTTGTCCATGACTAATTCTAAGTCAAACTACTATCTTTCAGTAGGTTGGATTTGGAGATTTACACTTTAGCGGACAGCAATAATATTTTTGTATGAAGGTTTGTCGTTGTTGTCGTTTCATCGTTATAAATTGCGGAATTGAGGTCTTATTTTGCAAAACCAAGACTTGATTCTGCAATTTAAGGCTCCAATCCTGCAATTATTACTTGCGAAGTTGCAATTTTTGCAATGACTCAGGGAAAAATAAGGCTTTCATAGTTGTATAGGCCGCGTACAAGTCTTGGCCGCATAGCGGAATATCGGGTGCTGAGCGGATTGAGTTGAGGTCGGTACAATGGAGTTCTGATTCCTGCAAGAAACAACAGAAGATGTGATAAGCGGTCGGTCGAAAACGGTAGGTCGGCGGCATGCTTCAATGCACGTATAATTTCGGGATGACGCCTGCGGTAAGAGGGTGAAGCCCATATCCACATTGGCACCTCATATTGCTGCCGCACGTCTACAGGACTGAGGCTGTTGCTGCGGCCATACTGTTGCGTTTTGTCATCGAACACGCGCTCGCCATGGTCTGAGACAAAGATGACGATGCTTTCGCGATTCTTTTCGCGGCTTAGGAGCATATCCATTACGTAATCTCCATAAAGCACAGCATTGTCATAATCGGCCAGTATGGCAAGCTCCTTGGGTGACAAATCAGGGCGATTGTAGTTTGATGGTTGGAAAACATGACGATCCGGTGGCACCCGATCGGAAAATTCAACGTGTTGACCGAGCAAATGTATTATCATCAAGCTATGAGCAGGCATTTTTTTGAACATCGAATCATAATCAGCCAACAGCCCTTCATCGTAGCTATGGGTGTGATGGTTGCGCCGCGTAAACTGGAAAGAATCCAACAAACTGTCGTTGAGCAATTGCGTGTCAATGAAAGCTTCTGACTTTTTGGCTTGAAGCGTATATTGGTTAGAAATAAAAGCTACATCATATCCCACCTGTTTGAATGCAGAAGTGAAAAGAGGGTATTCGTACCAGTGCCCTTTATCACCATAACTATGGAGTGAGAGCAAATGCTCCAACGCTTCAGATGTGAAATTCCAGGGACTTATGACGTTTGAAAAGGCGATAAGTTCACCTTGTTCTGCTCTTCTGCATAGGCGGGGAGTCGTAGAAAGGCGATAGCCATAAAATCCGCAATGGCTTTTGTTCAGGCTTTCACCGATGACAAGCAAAATGTGTGGTGAACGAAACGTGCAAGTGTCTATTGGGATATTCTGTTGGGCGAGGGGGAGCATGCGTACTGCGTGCAAGTGGCGCGACAGTTCGATGACGGATTGCCAGCATCGGTAGATGGGAAGATAATAGCCAGTTTTCACACTCATGTCCATGATTGACTGTGGTAATTCAGTGTCGGATTGGGCCAGCACTAACCGATGCAATAAATAACGTTTGTTATTGCTTCCAAAAACGAATGAGCAGAACATTAATACGATTGCGGTCGTAAGCATAGGAGAATGTGAATTAAACGGGAAGCGACGCATAGAGCGGTGTATGGCGCAATAGATGTGCGCAACGGCTAATAGCAGAATGATCGGCAACTGCGAAAGAAGTAAATTCCATCCGGCAAAAGCATGTATAGCTTCGCCGGCCTCGCGAGATGTGGTATTTATAATGGCGCGCAAAAGAGAAGCTGAAAGAGGAGAGCCAGTGGCTGCATAAAACAAATTGTCAATGAGCGCAACAATATAAAGTAAAGCCGCAACAAACGCAATTATCGGGCGGCGCCATTTGACTGGAAACAAGGTTAAAAGCAAGGTAAGCAGGTAAACATCGCCCGGCAATTCTAACAAAGAGCAGAGACGTAAGCTGTTCCACGGCTCAAAAAGGATACAAATCAGGCCTAATGCGAACATGAATACAACAAAACGCCATTCTTCCATAAAAGGACGCTTTAGCAAATTGAGCAATAAATGGAGTCGTTTTTTTAACATGCAACGCATTTTTATGTCGCAAAGTTATACGTTTTTGGAATAAACGGCGTTCTTATGTTAGGTATAAATCATAAAACACGTTGTCAAATGGAAAAGAAATCATGGAGATGGGAAACGCTCCAATCTGAATACCTTATAAAACGTCCCTGGCTTACAGCCCGGCGCGATGTCGTCAAATTGCCGACCGGAAAGATCTACGATGAGTATTATGTCCTTGAATATCCGGATTGGGTGAATGTTATTGCCATAGACGAAGACGGGATGATGTTGATGGAGCGTCAATATCGCCACGGTGCGGGAATCCTGTCGACCGAGATATGTGCCGGTGTGGTGGAAAAAGGAGAGGAACCTCTTGCTGCGGCCAAACGCGAATTATGGGAAGAAACAGGGTATACCGGCGGCACTTGGCGTGAGCTGATGGTCATTTCAAGTAATCCTGGTTCGCAAAACAATTGGTGCCATTGTTTTGTGGCCGAAGGCGTGAAACACACTTCGGGACAGCATCTGGATGCAACAGAAGATCTGGAGCCTTTCCTGGCTACGCGCAAGGAAGTGTATGAATGGCTACAGAAGGGTGTATTCAAACAAGCACTTATGATAGCTCCTCTGTGGAAATATTTTGTGGATAGCGGCATACCACAATGAATTTTATTGCTGTTATTTACCGATAAAATCGGATAGCTTTGAGATTTTAAAAGTCCCCATTGAAAAGTAATGAGAGATTTTTAGAAGAACAGTTCTTTGGCACCTTTTGATTGGCTTAAAAAAGGATGAAAAAGCTTTGTGCTTCTTCCAAATTCCATTACCTTTGTAACTCACTAAAAGAAACTGTTGAATAGTATGAGATATGTTGTAACAAGCACATTGCTCTATAGTCGTCTGCAAAATATAGAGCGAGTTATCCAACCGAAGAATACCATCCAGATATTATCTTGCTTTCTTTTTGATATCAAAGGAAACAATATGATGGTTATCGCTACCGATCAGGATACCATGTTGAAAACCAATATAGAGTTGCAGGAGGCTAATGGCGACTGCAAGTTTGCGTTGGAATCGAAACAAATCATGAATATCCTGAAAGAGATTCCCGAACAACCGTTGACATTGGAAATCAATCCGGGTACATTGCAAATAGACTTGACATACCAGAACGGCCATTTTTCGTTCCAAGGTGTGCAAGGAGATGAATACCCCATTCCGGCTACGCCTGAAGGAGAATCTAACGACATAACTTTGGAAGCTGCTTCGCTTGTCAAGGGAATCAGTACAGCACTAATTGCCGCCGCTAATGATGAAACGCGCAAGGTGATGAATGGCGTTTTCATGGACATATCCCCCGAAGACCTTTCAATTGTAGCCAGTGATGGGCATAAATTGATACGTTACCGCATTGTGTGCGATACACATGGAACAACAGCCGGTTTTACTTTGCCGCAGAAACCGGCGAACATATTAAAGAATATATTGGAAAAAGCCAAGGGCGCAATTGTGATACGAACTTATGGCACCCGCAATGCCATGATTGAAACAGAAGACTATGTGATAAGTTGCCGTTTGATAGAAGATAAATATCCCAATTATAAAAGTGTCATACCGACTCAGAACAACAATGTTGCCGTCATAGATCGCGCCTCGTTTGTGAGTGCCATGCGCCGTGTACTTGTTGTAGCCGACAAAACTACGGCACTTGTAAAGTTTGTCTTTAGTAATAATAAAGTGGTGCTTACATCCGAAAATATCAATTATTCGCTGAGTGCAGAAGAGCAATTGGTATGTCAATATGAAGGCATGCCTCTGAAAATAGGGTTCAAGGGAACGGATATGTTAGAATTGATCAGTGCTCTACAAGGAACCGACTTTATTATCAAACTTGCCGATCCGTCGCGTGCCGGGCTCATTCTTCCCGGTGAGCAATCGGAAAATACGGACTTACTGATGTTGCTCATGCCTCTTCTGATCAATAATTAATACGCTTATGAAACTCAATTTGAAAAAGCCTTTGGTGGTTTTTGATTTGGAAACAACCGGAATCAATGTCACCCAAGACCGTATCATTGAAATTAGTTATATAAAGATTCTTCCTAATGGAAATGAAGAGTCGAAAATGATGCGAATCAATCCAGAAAGGCATATTCCTGAAGCGTCTTCTAAGATACATGGCATTACGGACGAAGATGTGAAAGACAGCCCGACATTTAAGGAAGTAGCACAAGGGCTTGCCAATGATTTTGCAGGTTGCGATTTTGCCGGCTATAACTCCAATCATTTTGATATACCTATGCTTGTGGAAGAAATGCTTCGTGCCGGTGTCGATTTTGATATTCATAAAGCCAAGCGAGTCGATGTGCAAAACATCTTTCATAAGATGGAGCAGCGAACGTTGGTTGCAGCTTATAAGTTCTATTGCCACAAGGATTTGGTGGATGCTCACTCGTCGTTGGCTGACACAACGGCAACTTACGAAGTGCTGAAAGCACAGTTGGATCGCTATTCCGATACGTTGAAAAACGATATCGACTTTCTGTCGGATTTTTCGCGGATGAACAATAACGTAGATTTGGCCGGCCGCATGATATATAATGACCAAAAGGAAATCGTATTTAATTTTGGCAAGTATAAGGGGCAATCGGTGATTCACACGCTTTACCAGGATCCGGGATATTATAGCTGGATTCTTCAAGGCGATTTTCCACGAGAAACAAAAGCCGTATTGACGCGTATCAAACTAAGCGAGTCTCACATCGGTCAAAAGCAATAGCAAAGAAATGAAGTTGCAAGGAAAGCATATCGTGTTAGGAATAACCGGCAGCATAGCAGCCTATAAGGCATGCTTGCTTATCCGATTGCTCATCAAGGAAGGAGCGGAGGTTCAGACGGTCATAACACCGGCCGGAAAAGAATTCATTACGCCTGTGACGCTTTCGGCCTTGACAAGGAAACCGGTTATTTGTGATTTCTTTGCTCAACGCGATGGAACGTGGAACAGCCATGTTGATCTGGGACTTTGGGCGGATTTGATGATTATAGCTCCGGCCACAGCATCGACTATCGGAAAAATGGCAAATGGAATTGCAGACAATATGCTCATTACTACATACCTTTCAATGAAAGCACCGGTAGTAGTGGCTCCAGCCATGGATCTTGACATGTATGCGCATCCGTCAACACAAAGGAATTTGGCGACTCTCCGCAGCTATGGCAACATTATAATAGAACCGGCCAGTGGGGAATTGGCCAGTCAATTGATAGGCAAAGGCCGTATGGAGGAGCCTGAAAACATTGTAGGATATATTCGTAAAATGTTTTCGGAAAAAGAAACCCTTGCCGGAAAGAACGTGCTGATTACAGCCGGACCGACTTATGAAAAAATAGATCCTGTACGTTTTATCGGTAACTATTCAAGTGGGAAGATGGGCTACGCCTTGGCCGAGGAGTGCGCGCAACGAGGAGCAAATGTCGTGCTGGTTAGTGGGCCTACACATCTTGAAGTGCATCATCGTAACATAGAACGTATTTTTGTAGAAAGTGCACAAGAGATGTACGAAATGGCAACAAATCGTTTTAAGAATGCAGACATCGGCATTCTATGTGCTGCTGTGGCCGATTTTACACCGAATGACGTAGATGGGTATAAAATAAAACGAGAAAAAGGAACGCAGACATTGGTTTTGAAACCGACGCGCGATATAGCCGCTTCGTTGGGACAAATGAAACATAAAGGGCAACTGCTAATAGGTTTTGCTCTTGAAACCAATGATGAAGAAGCGAATGCCTTGTATAAGCTTAAAAAGAAAAACTTGGATTTTATTGTACTTAATTCTCTGCAAGATAGAGGAGCAGGTTTTATGTATGATACAAACAAAATTACTATTCTCAGTGAAAAACAAAAAATCCCTTTTTCGCTGAAAAGCAAAAAAGAAGTAGCTAAAGACATAATAGACAAGATATGCGATATTTGCGACTGATTGTTTTATCCTTGCTTCTTTTTCTCATGCAAAGTATATCGGCGCAGGAATTGAATGCGACAGTCGATATCAACACGCAAAAGATTCAAGGTACTAATAAGACTGTCTTCGATGATTTAAAGTCGACGTTGACGCATTTTATTAATGAACGTCAATGGACATCGTTGAAGTTTAAAAACAATGAGCGCATCAAATGTGCGATTTCTATTATAGTCAATAAATATGACGAGGGAAATGGAAGTATGACATGCGAGGCTTATATACAAAGCAGTCGCCCGGTTTTCAACTCTACATATACAACGCCAACACTAAGCATTCACGATGCCAACTTTAACTTTGACTTTCGAGAACACGACCAATTGGAGTTTCGTGATGATCAAATTGATAATAACTTGACGGCACTGATAGCTTATTATGCCTATCTGATTATAGGTATCGATATGGATACGATGGCTCCCCAAGGCGGCACGGAATTTCTTCAAAAAGCGATGGATGTAGTTAATAATGCCCAGAACATGAATACGAAAGGATGGAAAGCCATGGAGGACGAAAATAATCGCTATGGTATTGTAAACGATTATCTGAATGATGGATTGCAATCATTCAGACAGCTGCAATATGATTATCATCGTAAGGGGCTTGACCAAATGACTTCCAGTAGTGATCAAGCCCGTGAAACTATTACAAAGTCAATGTCCTTGCTTGAGAAAACATATAGCACAAAATCACGCAGTGCTCTGCCACGGCTTTTTTCCGAATATAAACGTGACGAATTGGTTGGCATTTATCAAGGAAAGGAAACCTCAGCAAAGAAACAAAAGGTATACGACATTTTGACAAAAGTGAATGCTTCACAATCCAACTATTGGAAGAAACTGCTAAATTGAGAGCTATGTTACAACGTTTGAAAATTCAGAACTATGCTCTAATAGAGCACCTGGATATGAAACTTCATGCCGGATTTTCTACAATAACAGGTGAAACAGGTGCTGGAAAAAGTATCATATTGGGAGCTCTCGGAATGATTTTGGGGCAACGTGCTGACATGAAAGTAATAAAGGCTGATGCTAAACGTTGTATGGTGGAGGCAACTTTTAATTTAAACGGTTTGAATATCCAATCGTTTTTTGATAAAAATGATTTGGATTACGATGAAGATGAATGCATCATTCGTCGCGAATTGTCGGAAAACGCCAAAAGCCGTGCGTTTATCAATGATACTCCTGTATCGCTCATCCAATTGAAAGAACTCTCTTCTCATCTTATAGACATTCATTCGCAGCACCAAAATTTATTACTCAATCAAGAGAGATTTCAATTAGAAACTCTTGATACTATGGCGAAGAACCATCTGTTGAAGGAAAGGTTTCAACATGAATATGACGAATGGCTAGCAGCTCAAACCGCTTTTGAGCAGTATTGCAAGAAGGTAGAACGAGAACGTGAGAATAAGGATTTCTTGCAATTCCAACTGGATGAGATAGAAAGACTCCATTTAAAAGGAGGTGAACAACAGAGCTTGGAAGAAGAAGCCGGTGTATTGAATAATGCAGAAAATATTAAACAGGCACTTTACAAAGCCGATAGCTTACTATCGGAAGAAGAAAATGGGATTACGTCAAAGATATATGACTGTCAATGTCGCCTGCAAGATCTAATCGATTGTTTTCCAAAGGCGCGAAAATTGCATGAGCGGTTAGAAAGTTGTGCTATAGAAATTGAAGACATAGCGCAGGAAATAGCCCAATGCTTAGAAAATGTTATTTTCGATCCTGAGCGGCAAAATTACGTAAATGAGCGGTTAAGCTCCATTTATGTATTGGCGAAAAAGCATCATTGTGAAAGCGAAGAAGAGCTGATTCAAGTGGCAAATCAACTTCGTCTCCAATTGGATGAATTGGATTGTAGTGATGAACAGGTTGAAGTTCTGCGGAAAGAATCTCAGGAAAGACATAAAACAATGCTCGATACCGGACGCTTGTTATCTGACACCAGAAATAAAACAGTTCCTAAAATTGAAAAGGAAATGCGGGAAAGGCTGCAAAAGCTCGGAATGCCCAATGTTCGTTTTACCATTGAGATGACGGAGAAAAAAGAACCTTCAAGAGGCGGCTTGGACCGTGTAGCGTTCTTGTTTAGTGCCAATCGTGATATGCCACTCCGAAATATTGCCGAGATCGCTTCAGGTGGTGAGATGGCTCGCGTCATGCTGTCGTTAAAGGCGTTGTTGGCTTCCAAGGAAATGTTGCCGACTATCATTTTCGATGAAATCGATACCGGAGTTTCCGGGAAAATAGCCGAGCAGATGGCTCTAATGATGAAGGGTATGAGCCAAAATGGCTGCCAGGTAATCAGCATTACACATCTGCCGCAAATCGCAGCTCTTGGAAATTTTCATTACAAGGTTTATAAGCAAGATGATTCGCATGGAACTTCTACCCATATTAGCAATCTTACGTCTGAAGAGAGAATAGTTGAGATTGCACATATGCTGAGTGGTAGCATGGTTACTGATGCTGCTATAGATAATGCAAAAGAATTACTTAAACAAAGCAGAATATGATAAAGAAATTGATTATATCTCTATTACTTATACTACCGACTTTTGTGGAAACTGTCGGCAAGACAAAAAATGATGCAAAAGGCATCATAACTGTTATTACGTACGATAAGGCTGGAAATTTGTTGCATAAAGGATTTGGTTTTTTTATTTCTGAAAGAGGAGATGCTATTTCTGCTTATGCATTCTTTAATGGCGCATCAAGAGCCGAAATTGTAGACAGTAAGGGGAAAAAATGGAACGTAAAGCGAATCCAAGGTGCAAGTGATATCTATGATATAGTCAAATTCAGTACAGATTGCGAAAAAAGTGAGAAGTTGCTTTTGGCGACCACCACTGTTCAGAAGGGTGCCACGGTAACGCGATTCATGAATAACGGTAAGGGCGGATTGGTTACGGTGGATGCTAAGGTCGTAGACAATAAAACCTATGATAATTTGGCTTATTACACAATATCGTCAAAGGCCGACAACCAATCAATTGGTACACCAATCTTGGCAACAACTGGTGAAGTTGTCGCTGTTATGCAGAAAAATGCTGAAAAAGACTTGACAAAATGTTTTGCAGTAGATATAGCTGTAGAAAAGCTCTTGTCTACTTCGGCCATTTCTGCCGGTTTATCATCGCTCAACAGCATATATATTCCAAAGCAACTGCCTTCCGATACATCGCAAGCTGCCAGTTACCTTTATTTGTTGTCTAAAAATGCGCAGGACACCGTTTCTTATTTAACGGCTCTTGCAGATTTTAGAGCTACGTTCCCAGATTTGCCGACAGCGTATGTCGAACATGCTGCATATGCAGCTGGGCAAAAGAATTTTGCCGAAGCTGAAGCCGACTACAATGATGCTTTCAAAGCTGTTAAAAGCCAAGCAGAAGTACATTACAATTTCAGTAAGCTCTTGTATAGGCTGAATTTGTACAAATCCTATAAAAAGTATAAGGACTGGGACTTAAATAAAGCTCTTGATGAGGCAAAGCAAGCCTACAGTCTATCACCAATGCCGATATATAAACTACAGCAGGGTGATTGTTATTATGCCTTGAAGCAATATCAAGAGGCCTTTAATGCTTATCAAGAACTCAATGCTACTCCTTTTGCATCGGCTCAGACATTTTATTATGCGGCAAAATCTCGTGAAATGTGGGACAATGATACAACTGCAGTACTGGCTTTGCTTGACAGTACAATGGCTCGTTTCAAAGAACCCTATCAAAGAGAAGCCGGACCCTTCTTATTACAACGTGCTCAAATTCGTTCCAAATACGGAAAGTATAGAGAGGCGGCCATAGATTATGATGCTTACGAGAAGCTTTTTGGCACGAAAAATCTTAACGACAATTTCTTCTATATGAAAGAGCAGACCGACCTTGCAGCAGGACTTTATCCATGGGCGTTAACAGACATTGAGAAAGCTCTTGCCATTCGTCCTAACGAATATCTATATGTCGTGGAAAAGGCAATGTTACAATTGCGAGTTGGAAATTTGGAAGAAGCGGTTTTTGGTGCCAATCAAGCTTTGAAACTTGATCCCGAAGGTGCTGATGCCTATAAAATTTTGGGCATTGCATACGGACAGCAGAAAGAAAAGAAAAATGAAGCCCTTAAATACTTACGAAAAGCGAAGGAGTTGGGCGACCCTCAAGTCGATGAATGGATAGAGAAACTCAAGTAGATGGTTATGAATTTCCTTAAAAGGCTTTTGCTGCTTCTTTCCCTTTTCGCTTTTCAAATTAGTGACATCTATGGCAAAGACGTTCTGAAGGTGTTGGCTATAGGCAATAGCTTTTCGGAAGATGCAGTTGAACAATATCTGTACGAGTTGGCTGCAGCCCAAGGCGACAGCCTCGTCATCGGAAATGCTTATATCGGCGGCTGCTCTATTGACAGGCATTGGAACAACGCTCAAACCGGTAAAGCCGACTATGAATATAGAAAAGTTGTTGGTGGAGTGCGAAACAATCGGAAAAAAGTGGCTCTCAAAGAAATTATTCGTGATGAATGTTGGGACATTATAACGTTTCAACAAGCCAGCCACTATTCGGGCAAGTCCGAAACATATGTGAATTTGGGGAAGCTTTGTGGTTATGTGAGAAAAGAAGCTCTCAATCCTAAAGTCCGTTTTGCTTTTCATATGACATGGGCATATTCAAAAGATTCTAGTCATGGTGCGTTTAAGGATTATGGCAACAATCAAATGAAGATGTACCAAGCGATATGTCAATCCGTAAAAACGATTCCACAATATGGAATCAAAAAGATAATTCCTACGGGCATTGCTATTCAAAATGCGCGTGATGTGATAGGGGATAAGCTAACCCGTGATGGTTACCATTTAGATAGGACAGTAGGTCGTTATACTGCGGCATGTACTTGGTGCCAATTTCTTACCAAGAAGAAGATAGCCAAAAATTCATATTATCCTGAAGCGATGGACAGCTCTGTGGCTGTTTTATTACGAAAATCAGCTCAAGAAGCCTTTCGTAAAATGAGAAAAGTCCTTTGAACAATTAGACATTGTCTTTCCAAGAGAAAAGTAAGACTCGTTTGGTCCTTTGAGGGTCAATGGCGTAAGTTCCGGCTATGCGCTCACCTATCAGCCAGGCAATTTCGCCTGTGCTTGCGCAAACAACGTGTTGATTATGCTTTTGAAACAGTGAACGTTTGCAATCTGTGAGATAGTCGCTGACCAATTTGCTTCCTTTCATCCCAAAGGGCTTGAAGCGGTCACCATTCTGTATAGGTCTCACAAAATAGCCTGTGCCTAATTTGTCTGCATCCAATGCTGCCACGTTCCGTTCACGTGGAATCTCCTTCAGCTCGGAAAATAATAGCTCATGGACTTCTAATTTATTTCCTCCCAAGATCAGAGGCTTTCCGACGCTTATGCAATAAGTCTTTGACTTTGGAGTTTGATAGTCGTGTCCTATCATAATAAAACCGCGATTGATTAGGAGTTTCCACTTTCTTGCGTAAAATACGATTCCGGTTGAGCGAGTCAGATTCGAGTAAACTTCGTCAATCTGTTTCGGTGTAAACCCGTATGGGTAAAGCAAACTATACAACAGATATTTGGGCGATGGTTCGTTCATAATCGCCGAAATGCAAAAGCAAGCTGAAATACCCGCCTCATTCACTGGCGCTTCAACCCGTTTTTTTGCTTCTTTCAGAGTGCTTGAACACCAATTTTCTATATCAAGCATTCGTTCGGACATAAGTTGTAAGGTCGTATCAATTGACGGATTTATTTCTTTCATTAATGGAAGAATTTCCAGGCGGATTTTGTTGCGTGTGTAAATCGTTTCTTTATTGGTATGGTCGGTAACATATTCCTGATTCAAAGTGTGCAGGTAGCTCAGCACATCAATCCTTCCTACTTCTAACATTGGACGAACTACATAACCGTTTCGTGGCTGAATTCCGGTCAGCCCTTTAATTCCGGTTCCTCGTATAAGATTCAACAGCAATGTTTCCACGCTGTCGTCTCTGTGGTGGGCTATCGCAATGACATCAAAGCCATATTTCTTGCGCAAATCTTCAAAGTAGTTGTATCGGAGCTCTCGTGCTGCCATTTCAATGCTTATTCCATGTCTTTCTGCATAGTTATTGGTGTCAAAGTGGGTAACATATAGTTTTAGACTAAGCCCCTTGCATAACTGACGCACAAATCGTTCATCACGTTCAGACTCATCACCGCGTAATTTGAAATTACAATGTGCGGCTGCAACGCTATAGCCCAATTCCAGCAAGACACGCAGTAGAGCCACTGAGTCCGGGCCGCCGCTCAAGGCCAACAATATTTTGTTTGACTTGTTGAACAGCTCTTTTCGCTCAATCAATGCCTGTACACGCTCCTTGAATTTATTCATACCGTTAATCTGTTATGCTGCAAAGGTATTTGTTTTTCATTTTATGATGGCTGTTTCAAGCTAAAAAACGCCCGAACAAAGTTGTCCGAGCGTCTTTCTTTTTGTGCCTTTGTTAAAAAGGCAGGTCGTCTTGTGAATTGTTGTCAATTGTTTGCGGCTGAATTGGTGGAACAGGCTGCCCATCTGGCATTGCCGGTGGTATCGGTGTTGATTGTGGCGTTCCACGTTGTACTCGCCATGCGCGAATGTCATTATACCAACGGCCATTGTATTCGTGAGCGTCTATATCCAAAGAAACAGTCAACTCTTCGCCTACTTGTATGTTGAACTGGTTCAGTCTGTCTTCTCCAAACACCGTAAAACAGCATTTTTTTGGATACTGTTCGTGTGTTTCAATCACAAAATCTTGCGCTTTCCAATTTGACGAACTGCGTTGAGAAACTCCACCACGCGGTTCGGATGCAAAAATAATTTTACCTTGAATATCCATTATCTAAATGTTAATTGCTAATTGCTGCGAAGTTAACATTTTTATCTCGAACAAGAATCATCGGTCTTCAAAAACTTGCTGCTTGCTATTGCAGAACTCCAGCAGATGTTCAGCTATTGAGTACAACTGCGCTTTCTTATTTCAAGATTGCACTTTCGCTAGTTTGATGTTTATAATCAGGTGTTTTGGTTGTTTTCTTGCCGTAGTCAAAACTATATACAATTTTTATAGTTGCATACTGGTTAAAACTGCGACTTTGATTTATTTGCTTGAAGGAATAACATGGTGCTGACAATTCGTCTACTATATGATTCTTCATCATTAATAAGTTGTTTGCATTAGCTTCGATAGCCCAATGCTCATGACTCCACATTGCCGATAGTTGATACCTCCAAAATGTTTTCCTGCGAATTTGGCTGTCTATCAAATCCCGAGACGGTGTCATTATAGATGCGCCAAAAGAAATGTTTCGAATATAGTAGTTTATCATGGCCGTTCCTGAGATTGCAGACAAATTATGATGTTCGGCCCCTCCTCGAACTAAATGTTCAATCCATTGACCAGACAATTTCATGTTAAGCGAACCAGAAGGTTTATAGGTTATGGATATATCTGCACTGGGGCGATGGTAGATGCAGTCATCTCTAAAAGTGCTAATAAGATTGCCGTCTCGAATGTAATAATCCGAAACAATCGAATGATCTTGGTAGAAGTATGATGCTCCTGTTTGTAAGGCAAATTTGTTAAAGTTCAATGTATGGCTTAATCGTGGATTCAAAAGAATGGAATTATCCATGTTCGGGTTGCCTTTGAGAATGATAATAGGGTCAGTCTGCTGCTCAACATTGTTAATTGTATTTATTCTCGGATAGGTATTTCCCAAAGCAAATATAAATTGAAGTTGTTGTACGTTATCAATCTTATACGTTGCTCTTGTCTGAAGTCTCGGTGTAAGATGATTGATTGATTTCATTCCCTTCAACCGATACGTAAGAAAGGAGATTCCCGGATTAATATCAAAGAAGAATCTCCCTAAGCGTTGAGAATAGTCTGCAAAGAGGATTGTTTCTGAAGAATGTAAATTCTGATTAGATGTTGAAGTCCCAATATATTCTGAGTCACTCATTCTCATAAACTCGAATAAACTGAATGCTAATCTATTTCTATGCCTGAACATCATTGAATAGTTCGCATTTGCTTTGATGTAATAATAGTCTTCTTTGACTATTGAACGGAATGACATATCATTCTCATTATAGAAACGGTTATAGTTGTTACGGGAATAATATCCATCAAAAGTATAATCCAACGACTTT
>CAKRYD010000040.1 GCA_934426255.1 uncultured Bacteroidaceae bacterium
ATACGAGCCACCTGTCACATATTATTTCCGTGCTTGTTATTCCAATTAGAGTTTCCTACGCTCTTGGCTAAACGCGAAATAATAGCGAATGCTTTTGTTTTAACCCACAATGTCTTGGAATATCATCCCTGTCAAGGGAGATAACCGATGCGAAGGTATAACAAAATCTTGGAATAAATGCTTTTTTCAAAGAGACAATATGAAATAAATCAGAAACATGAAGACAATATGACAGATAAGAACAGATCATATTTCATCATCTCCAAGAATTTTCATGGAGAGAAAGGCTATAGTTCATGAACAGTTGCTGCAATTACATTGAATGAAGGTTCAGATGATCGAAACCAAAAACATAAGAACTCAAATTATTCTGCAAGTAAGCAGGTATAGAATCCACATAGGATACTTAGCTGCGAAAAAGAAAGAGAACGGTGGGGTACCGTTCTTTTATAATGCCTCTTTTAAGTTAAGTTTTTACGGAATGGCTAATTCATTATCAGTTTGCGTTTTATGATGCTTCCGTCAGTCAATGTCAAACGGGCGATGAAGAGTCCCCTGCCTGCTGGTTTTGTAAAAGTGCCAGCATGATATTCACCTACCTTTACACCTGCTGACGTGAACATCTCGGTTTTCACAACATTGCGGCCAACATGTACGGTGTTTCCGTCTAAAGCGAAGGTCACGTTCCTGTCAATATTGATAGCCTCAACACCTGACGCAGACGGCTTCTTGAGCACGGCGAAGTCCATCCAGGACCATGAGGCATCACGCCGTGCGTCGGGTAGCATACTGTAATTCACTTTGTTATCGCCAGTATTGTTGTCGTGCATCATTATGTTGGCACGCATGAGATGTCCTTCGGGAGCCTTGTCATAACCGAGTGACTTCCACGGTATCGCTGCCTCGATAGTGTAGATTCTCTTCGTGGTCTTGACCACACTGCGCACACCGGTGAGTTCGCTGGATATCCAACGTTTTTTTTCGGTACTACCCTCAGATGTAGCAATGTCACCTGCAAGCATGAAGAAGAGACGATATATGCCCGTGACGGGATACTCGTCAGAGGCATACCTTGTGTCAAGGAAGAGGGTCACGCCATCACCATAAGCTGACTTCAGTGGATGTTGTGTGGCATCTGACACTCGCGTTATGAAATAAAGGGAATCTTCATCGTAGGCAAAGTCGGCGGTAAAACGCACCTTGTTGGTACTATGGCCGAGAATCATTTGTGTGGCATCGCCTATGTAATAGCCCTCGTTTCTGATAAGTCTGCCGTCGATCCTTGGATGGCCGTAGGGAGCACTTAACAGGCGCAGTGTACGTCCCTTTATCATGTCGACCCGTCCCGACATGCCGCCTACAGCCACCACTGTTCCTGTGTCAATGACGGCAAGCGAGTTCCACAACGAGTTGTCGGAGCCAAACGGCTCGCTCATGGCTTTGAAACTTTTGGCCTTCTCATTGCCCACATATACCCACATCTGCACTTTCGACAGGTCTACACCGTTGCCGTTCTCGCCCTGATGTGACATGAAGGTCTCTCCCCACGGAAGTTTGCGCAGGTATGGTGCGCCGCCACGGCGGCGCGGACAGTAGCTGTAGTCAACAGCCTTCCAGCGGTATCGGCTGTTGGCTTTTGCCCAATAATCGATCCAGTTTGTCTCAAGGGGACATGTAGCGATGGTTGGTATGAAATTATCGATACCGCTCCACCCGTTGTCCTCAAAAGCAAGTGCGATGGTTTTGCCGTCTTGAAGAATTATTGCGGAGGGCATTCCGTCTCGGCTTCCGGCGCGAAACGACACTTTTTGTGCTGTTGTCCACGTCTTTCCTCCATCGAATGAGCGACACATGGAAATCTGTTGCTCGCCGGATGTGATGTAGGGACCTTCGTCGGCAAAATAGAGCTGTAACTCACCGGACGGCAGCTCAAGGAAAGATGGCTCCCAGCATCCGTTATCGAAAGTATAGGAGGCATCGTTGACGAATATCTCTTTGCTCCATGTGCGTCCGTTGTCGGTACTGCGCTTGCAGCGTATTCCAAATCGGCGGTCTTCGGTGTAAGGTTGTGACGGACGTGGGTTGTAGCCCACTACAATGGTACCGTCAGCCATTTGGATGAGATCGGGCGCGCAGTTGGGTATGTTGTTAGTGTTGGTAACAATCTTTTTCGCCGCTGACCATGTGCTTCCTTTGTTCATGCTGAAGGCGATGTTTATGCCATTATTCTCACAGACAGCCATGAGCCGTCCGTCTTGAAGTTGTATGATGCGAGCGTAACAACCGCTTTTGAACACTGTTTTGCGCGTGGAGTTGTCCCAGAAAATGCGTGACCCCTTGTATGGTTGGTGCCAGGCAGAGAAGCAAGGAAGTGATACTGAGAATATGGCTAAAACGGTTAATGCGAGTAAAGGTATTCTCCTCATGTTGATAATTATTTTGTTTATAGGTAAATTCTGCAGGCTCTAAGTCAGTTCATGCGGTCTCTATAGTCAGTGTATTTGAATGTTCGCAAAATTTCCCTGCTTCCATCAAGACGGAGGAGGACTAATGCGGGGTGGTCTATTCCGTTGAACATAGTTGTCTTTACAGTAGTATAGTGAATCATATCTTCGAATATGATTTTTTCTCCGATTTCAAGCGGATGGTCAAATTGCCAAGTGCCCATCCAATCCCCGCTGAGACAGCTGTTTCCGCCTATCCTATAACAGTTGGGTTGCATTTCGGAAGTTTCATCAATGAGTATTGCTCCTTTTATGTTTGGGTGGTATGGCATTTCCAGGCAATCAGGCATATGACACGTAAAACTTGCGTTTATAATGGCAGTTCTGATATGATGGTTTTCAACGATGTCTGTTACATAAGCTTCCAAGCATCCCGTTTGCCATAGAAACGCACTGCCAGGCTCAAGAATAATGTGTAGGTTGGGATGTCTTTGTTTGAATGTTTGCAGAGTCTGAATGAGCAGGCGAAGGTCGTAGCCTTTTCGGGTCATGAGGTGCCCTCCTCCCATATTGATCCATTTTAGCTGTGGAAGCCATTGTGCGTAGTTCTTTTCTACTTTGTCTAAAACTCTTTTTAAACTGTCGGAATTGTTTTCGCAAAGACAATGAAAGTGGAACCCTTCGATTCCCAGCGGCAGTTCCTTGGGCATGTCTTCTGCTGTTATGCCGAATCGCGATCCTGGTGCGCAAGGATTATAGAGAGCTGTTTGGATGTCGGACTGTTCCGGATTGATGCGTAGCCCACAGGAAATGTGATGATCCTTGTATTTGTTAATGAGAACGGAAAATCTGTTGAATTGGCTCAGAGAATTAAAGGTGATGTGTTCGCTTAGTCGCATTAGTTCTTGGAAGTTATGCTCTTCGTAGCTTGGCGAATAAGTGTAGGTGTAGCCCCCGAATTTTTCTGCCGACAGTAGTGCTTCGTTTAGTGAGCTTGCTGTTGTATGGTGTATGTATTCGCGAAAAATCGGGAATGTACGCCACCAGGCAAAAGCTTTGAGCGCGAGTATAATTTCAATTCCTGCTTCTTGAGCGGTATTTCTGATGAGTTGCAGATTGTTTCGTAACAGTTTTTCGTCTAATACGTAAGCTGGTGTTTTCATCTGAGTTCTTTTAATAAAGAGGTTGTGCCGTCTTCATATAAGTCGACACAACCTCTTCTGTTGTTTGTAGATTTTGTGGATGATGGTTTTACATGATGCCGCGCCTGCGCAGTTCCAATTGCCATTTCCATGCTGACGTAAGGGAGTCTGCCAGTGTGTGACAAGCTTTCCATCCAAGTATTTTGTTGGCTTTATCCACGTTGCCCCAAACTTGTTCTATGTCGCCTGCTCGTCTACCTGTAATTTTGTAGTTAAGCTTGACACCGGTGCATTCTTCGAAGGTATGGATAAGTTCCAATACAGAATTTCCTTTTCCTGTACCTATATTGAATACATCGATAGGCTGTTTCATCTTGCCATCGAGGATGTATGCCATTGCTGCTACGTGCGCTTTGGCCAAATCTACCACGTATATGAAGTCGCGTATGCAACTTCCATCCGGTGTGTTGTAGTCATCTCCAAATACGCTAAGCTGCTTACGAATTCCAATAGCAGTTTGTGTCAGATAAGGTATAAGGTTGGCAGGAACACCGTTTGGAAGTTCTCCAATAATAGCTGTAGGATGGGCTCCTATGGGATTGAAGTAACGTAGTATGATGGAGTGAATTGGTGCACCGCTATGTATGTAATCAGTAATGATTTCTTCGCAAATCTGTTTTGTGTTGCCATAGGGGCTTTCGGCCTTTTTGATGGGAGCTTGCTCTGTGACAGGCAAATTCTCGGGATCCGGTTGTCCGTAAACGGTGCAAGAAGATGAGAAGATAAGCCCTTTTGTACCATACGTCGGCATGATTTTCAGAATATTCATGAGCGAGTTGAGATTGTTGCTATAGTAGAGCAATGGCTTCTCAACGCTTTCGCCTACGGCTTTAGAAGCGGCAAAATGGATGATGCCTTCAATTCCTTCGTACTTCTTGAATACGTTTTCGAGTGCGGCAAAGTCTGTACAATCCACTTTTTCAAAAGCAGGGCGTACTCCTGTTATTTTTTCGATGCCGTCTATTACGTCTGCGTTCGAGTTTGAGAGATTGTCAACTATGACTACTTCATATCCTGCCTCAATAAGTTCAACGGTCGTATGCGAACCGATAAAACCGGTTCCGCCTGTTACTAAAATCTTTTGTTTCATCTGTCTTTAAAATTTCGATGTGGCAAAATTACATTTTTATATCCGTATCAGGTGCTTTTGTGGCTGAAAATGTTCCTTGCTTAGTTGCTTTTGTCTTGTCTTGACTTGATGATATCACGTATTTCAGCCAGTAGCTCTTCTTCCTTGCTTGGTGCGGGAGGCATCGGAACGGCTTCTTCTGCTTTTTTACGATGCATGATGCGGCTCATAGCTTTGATCATTATAAAGATGCTGAATGAGATAATCAGGAAATCCAGTACGTTCTGCATGAAGCTTCCGTATTTTATTTCAGCTTCCCCTACACTGAAAGCCAGGTTGTTCATGTCAATCCCTCCGGTGAGTATTCCAATTAGGGGCATAAGTACGTCGCTTACAAGCGAACTGACAATTTTCCCGAATGCGCCTCCCATGATAACGCCGACAGCCATGTCAATTACGTTTCCTTTCATGGCAAAGGCTTTGAATTCTTTGATAAAGCTCATATTTTATATTTATTTTATTGGTTACAAGAGCAAAGATACGGATTATATTTGTAATTTTGCAGCCGTTAAAAAGGAAGTTTGCAGGGCATGCTTCCGATAAGAATAGAGATTTTCAAGATAACTCTTTTTAAATAGTAAAGTTATGATTAAGATTGGTATTAACGGATTTGGTCGTATTGGCCGTTTCGTATTCCGTTCTACTCTCGAAGAGGCTAACAAGAACGATGTAGTAGTAGTAGGTATCAACGACTTGCTGCCGGTAGATTACATGGCTTACATGCTGAAGTATGATACAATGCACGGCCAGTTCACCGGTACTATTGAGGCAGACGTTGAAAAGAACGAGTTGATTGTTAACGGTAACCACATCCGCATTACAGCTGAAAAGGATGCTGCCAATTTGAAATGGGATGAAGTTGGTGCTGAATACGTTGTAGAATCTACAGGTTTGTATCTTACCATGGATCGTGCCGAAAAGCATTTGCAGGCTGGTGCCAAATATGTAGTATTGAGCGCTCCTTCAAAGAAAGGCGAAGACGGCCGTCAAGCCGATATGTTCGTATGCGGTGTGAACACAGACAAATATGCAGGCCAGAAGATCGTTTCAAATGCATCTTGTACTACTAACTGTCTTGCTCCTATAGCTAAGGTTTTGAACGACAAGTTCGGCATTGAGACTGGTTTGATGACAACAGTTCACTCTACAACTGCTACTCAACGCACAGTAGACGGTCCTTCAATGAAGGATTGGCGTGGCGGTCGTGCTGCCAGCGGCAACATTATTCCCTCTTCAACAGGTGCTGCAAAGGCTGTAGGCAAGGTTATTCCTGAGCTGAATGGTAAATTGACCGGTATCTCAATGCGCGTTCCTACTTTGGACGTTTCTGTTGTTGACCTTACCGTTAACTTGAAGAATCCTGCAACTAAAGAGGATATCTGCAAGGCCATGAAAGAAGCCAGCGAAGGCGATTTGAAAGGTGTTCTTGGCTATACCGAAGACAAAGTCGTTTCTTCTGACTTCCTCGGCTGCCCGTTGACATCTATCTTCGATGCTGATGCCGGCGTTTATCTCACCGACAAGTTTGTTAAGGTTGTTTCTTGGTATGACAATGAAATCGGCTACTCTCACAAGGTTGTTGATTTGATTAAGATCATGAAGAAATATAACGGATAAGCCTTTTATAACTTATCAATAAGGGAGAAGGTGTGTAGTCTATAGATTTACACACCTTTTTCTGTTTCCTAAATCAAAGTGCTAATGATAACAATTCTTGGCCCTACTGCATGTGGAAAGACCCGGTTGGCTGTTGCTTTGGCCGCGAACCTTCAAACTGAAATTGTCAGCGGTGACAGCCGACAGGTATATCGCGGTATGGACATTGGTACGGGCAAAGATCTTGCCGACTATGTCTATAACGGCACTCCCATCAAATATCATTTGATTGACATCGCCGAACCAGGTTCAAAGTATACCGTATTTCATTTTCAGCACGATTTCTTGAATGTCTACAACGAAATGATCGGGCGCGGCCTGGAACCTGTTTTCTGTGGTGGGTCGGGATTGTATCTTGAGTCTGTATTACGCTCTTATCGCCTCTCTCCTGTTCCTGCAAATGCAGAATTGCGCCGCTCGCTCGAAGGAAGAACATTGGATGAGCTTGCCGCCATATTAGCTTCTTATAAATCGCTCCACAACTCGACAGATATTGATACGCCTCAACGTGCCATCCGTGCAATTGAGATAGAGGAGTACTATCGTGGCCATCAAAAAGAACTTCGTCCATTCCCTTCCATTCCTGCTCTTAATATTGGTATCAATGTAAGTCGCGAATTGCGCAGGCAACGAATTACTTCGCGACTTTACACAAGAATTGAAAAAGAAGGATTGGTTGAAGAGGTTCGCCGTTTGCTCAACAGTGGCATTTCTCCCGAGGATTTGATCTATTATGGCTTGGAGTACAAGTATGTGACCCTTTTTGTGACAGGCAGCATTAGTTATGATGAAATGTTGTCGTCGCTTGAGATAGCCATTCATCAGTTTGCAAAACGTCAGATGACCTGGTTTCGCGGAATGGAGCGCCGTGGCATAACTATCCATTGGATAAACGGAGAATTGCCTTTTGAGGAGTGCCTGCGTGACGCCCTGCGCTTGATCAATGAATATCCGCGGTAGTCGCTTTTTCTGAGTTTTCCTGAAGATTTTCTGCCTTCCTTTTCTTCTTTTCTGCCTTTCATTTTCGATTTACCGGCTACGGTATTCTGTTTTTTCCGTTTGATGACGAAAAAACGGAGACCTGTTTTTAACATGGTCTCCGCGTAATGTTTATTAATCTGTAATGGTTGTGGCTTATTCCTGCTTTCTGTCTTCTAAAGGCATTACTTTTAAGTTGAGCTCCTGCAATTGTTCAGGCTCTAATGCAGTGGGTGCATTGACCATCACGTCGCGCCCTGAATTGTTTTTGGGGAATGCGATGCAGTCGCGTATGCTGTCGAGACCGGCAAAGATGCTTACCAGACGGTCAAGGCCGTAAGCCAGTCCTGCATGGGGCGGTGCTCCGAACTTGAAGGCGCGTACAAGGTATTTGAACCGTTTTTCTACGATGTCGGGAGTAAGTCCCAAAATCTTGAATATTTTTTGTTGCAAAGCACTGTCGTGAATACGTACTGAGCCACCGCCTATTTCCTGTCCGTTGCAAACCATGTCGTAAGCATTGGCTCTGGCTTTTTCGGGATGAGTGTCAAGAAGCTCGAAGTCTTCGGGTTTGGGTGACGTAAAAGGGTGGTGCATGGCCATGAGGCGCTGCTCTTCTTCGCTCCATTCGAACATGGGGAAATCTACGACCCAGAGTAACGCGAATTTATTTTTGTCGCGAAGTCCCAAACGGTTGCCCATTTCAAGTCGCAGTTCGCAAAGCTGTTTGCGTGTTTTCATGGCATTGTCACCGCACATGACCATTATCATGTCGCCGGGTTCAGCCTGCATGGCTTCCTTGACGGTTGCCATGGTTTCGGGACTATAAAATTTGTCTATGGTCGATTTTAATGTTCCGTCGGCTTCTACTTTAATGAAAGTAATGCCTTTTGCCCCGATTTGCGGAGTCTTTACGAAATCTGTCAGCTCATTTTGTTGTTTCCTTGAGTAGTTTGCACAACCTTTTGCGCAGATGCCACCGATGTATGCGGCGTCGTTGAATACCGCGAAGTTGCCGGTTCCTTTCAATTGCTTGTCGAGCTCTACGAATTTCATGTCAAAACGCAAGTCCGGCTTATCGGAACCATAGTATTTCATGGCATCGGCCCATGTAATGCGTTGCAATTTTTCGGGAAATTCTTCATAGTTGCGCACGGTCTTGAACAGATGCTTCATCATGCTCTCGAAGAGTGCTATTACGTCCTCCTGTTCAACGAAGCTCATTTCACAATCTATTTGTGTAAATTCGGGTTGGCGGTCTGCGCGCAGGTCTTCGTCGCGGAAGCATTTTACAATTTGGAAATAACGATCCATTCCTGCTACCATCAGCAACTGTTTGAAAAGTTGCGGGCTCTGTGGCAGGGCGTAGAACTGACCTGGATTCATTCGTGAAGGTACTACAAAATCGCGCGCACCTTCAGGTGTTGAATTGATAAGTACCGGAGTTTCAATTTCCAGAAATCCTTCGTTGTCGAGGAACTTGCGTGTTTCAAGGCATACCTTGTGGCGCAGTTCCAAGTTGCTTCTGACATTTTTTCTACGCAAGTCCAAATAGCGGTATTTCATGCGAAGGTCGTCACCGCCGTCTGTATTTTCTTCAATGGTAAACGGTGGAATTTCCGATGTATTCAGAATGTTGAGCTTTTCGACGATAATTTCAATATCACCGGTGTCAATCTTGCTGTTTTTGCTGTATCTTTCGCTAACTGTGCCTTCTGCCTGAATTACATATTCACGCCCTAATTCGTTGGCCTTGGCAAAAATCTCAGGTGAGTCTTGTTCGTTGAATACCAATTGGGTGATGCCGTAACGGTCACGCAGTTCCACAAATGTCATTCCGCCCATTTTGCGGACACGTTGCACCCATCCGGCCAGTGTAACCTTGCTTCCTGCGTCTGTAATCCTTAGTTCGCCGCAAGTCTTAGTTCTGTACATAGGTGTTATTGTGTATAATAAATAAAAGTGCGGCCAAATCCAAAGCTTTTCCTTGTTATGAATTCGCCACACGGTTTAGATTAAAGTCGGGGTGAAAGGATTCGAACCTTCGACCCCCTGCTCCCAAAGCAGGTGCGCTAACCGGACTGCGCTACACCCCGTACTTTTTTCACGCTGCAAAAGTAGTGCTTTTTTTTATTACTGCAAAGTGAATCGTGTGCTTTTTCTTGCTGTTCCCCGGTTGTAAGTCTTCCGAGGCGGCAGTCTCTGTATATGTCAAGGTCGCAACAGTAGGTTCTTTGTTACCTGCCGGTGCGGCCTTGACAGTAGCTTATTGACTCAGAAATGAGTTATTCTTCTGTTATTTTATCGAATCCTGTGTATGGAACGAGGGCTTTTGGCATTATGATGCCGTCTTCGGTTTGGAAATCTTCGAGAATGGCGGCCACAATTCTTGGCAATGCAAGCGCAGAACCGTTGAGAGTATGGCATAGAGTAATCTTTTTCCCGTCTTTGCGGTAGCGGCAGTGCATTCTGTTGGCCTGGTAGGTGTCGAAATTGGATACCGAACTAACTTCGAGCCAGCGTTTTTGTGCTTCCGAGTAGACTTCAAAGTCGTAGCAGATGGATGATGTGAAACTCATGTCGCCTCCGCAAAGCCGCAATATTCTGTATGGAAGTTCAAGCTTTTTAAGCAGCCCTTCTACATGGTCAAGCATTTCCTGGTGGCTCTGACGTGAATGCTCGGGAGTGTCAATACGTACAATTTCTATTTTGGAAAATTCGTGCAACCTGTTCAATCCGCGAACGTCTTTGCCGTATGAGCCGGCTTCGCGGCGGAAGCATTCGGTGTAAGCGCAGTTTTTGATGGGCAAATCCTTTTCTTCCAGAATGGTGTCGCGATAAATGTTTGTGACGGGCACTTCGGCAGTCGGAATCAGGTAGAGATCGTCAACTTCGCAGTGGTACATTTGTCCTTCCTTGTCGGGAAGTTGTCCTGTTCCATAGCCTGAAGCTGCGTTTACGACGGTCGGGGGCATTATTTCGGTGTAGCCCGATTTCCGTGCTTCGTCAAGGAAGAAATTGATCAAGGCTCTTTGCAGGCGTGCACCGCGACCTGTGTAGACGGGGAAGCCTGCTCCGCTGATTTTTACACCTAAATCGAAATCGATAAGGTGGTATTTTTTTGCCAGTTCCCAGTGGGGAAGGGCATTTTCGGGCAGTTTGGTTTCCATTCCGCCCATTTTTACCACAAGATTGTCTGCTGCTGTTGCTCCTTCGGGCACTTCGTCATAAGGCAGGTTAGGTATTGTGTAGAGCAGTTCTTGAAGTTGTTTTTCTGCTTCTTCTTTGTCTGCCTGCAGCTGCCGTCCGTCTTCTTTCAGACGGGCTACTTCTTGTTTTGCCTGCTCGGCTTCATCTTTTTTGCCTTCTCGCATCAGGATTCCGATGTTCTTGGCAGCAGCGTTTTGTTCGGAAAGGTTTTTGTCTAATTCACCTTGTACCGCTTTACGACGGTTGTTTAAGGCTATTACTTGTTCGATGCTTTCGGCCGCATTTGGAAAATGTTTTTTTTCCAGTCCTTTGATTGCGGCTTCTTTGTTGTCGGTAATCTGATTGATGGTAAGCATAAGTATACTTTTGTTTTTATTGTGGGCAAATTTACGCAAAAAATGGTAGCGGTGGTGTTTGCCGGCTTGTTTTTCTTATATTTTACTTCTAAGGGACGACTTATTGATTGCTGATGAGCAGGTCTTTCATGAGTTGAATGTCATTTTCGCTGATATTGTAGCGCTTCAGTAGCTCAATGTCGGATGTTGGCAGATTGAATTGGTGAGCGTCTCCTTCGTAAGCTTTTTGTATGTATTTGCTGTATCGTTCGACGGCCAAAGGAATATTGCCGTTGCACCATGCTGCATGGCCGCTGTTCAGATAGTCTTCGGCCTTCGGTGCCATGGCAAGTATTTTGCAGTAATAGTTCTCTGCTTTTTCGGGAAGCTCGGATGAGAGTGAGCACCAGGCAATGGCGCGCTTTGCCGAAAGCGATGATGAGTCAAGAAAATCCAACTTGTAGAAAATCTTGAGAGCTTCGGCTTTTTGATTGTTTAAAAAGAGTGCTTCCCCGTAGCGGAACAATAGTTTCTTGTTCTCAGGTGAGATTCTCAGCATTTTGGCATAAATGTTCATTGCCGCTTTCTGGTTTCCTGTAGAACGGTAGCCGGTAGCAAGATTTTGCATAACGGTCAATGAATTGGGCATGAGAGTATCGGCAAGTCTGAAAATGCTGATGGCTTTTTCAGCTTGGCCGATTTTGAGCAATGAAGAACCGTAGATTTGCAAGCTCTCGGGTGAAAGCCCTTCCGGTGAAGGTACGAGATTGAAAGCTTCGACTGTCAGGGCAAATTTGTTCAATTGAAAAGCTGTGCTGGCAATGAGTGCAATGTTACTGGTATCTTTGCATAGAATGTCGCGGATGTATGGAATTCTCAGTATTACAGTATCTTCTTTGAATGGATTGTGCAATTCGTTGGAGCGGTAGTAGAGCATGAAGAAACGGTAGCAGTCTTGTAGGTAACTGTTGCGCAGTGTTTCTTCGCGCTGAGGCTCATTGCCTCTTTTGAAGTCAGATGTACCGAATAGGTTGTTGATTTCATGGGTCGGGAAACTATTACTCGGTATAGGCATGCTTTGCAACATCAGTATGGTTGAGTATTTGTCTGAATCGCACAGGCCGGATTCTGATATGAGAGACAGCATTGGACGCATCTGTGCTTGCCCTGATTTAGAGAGAAACCTGTTGTCGGGGTCAAATGGCAAGAACCAATTGGCAACTGTGTTGAAAAACGGAAAACGTTTCATGTTGCGGAAGGTCGTAAAGTAGACATCAATGCCTTGCTGATACATTTTCATGAGCTTTTCTGCACTTTCATGAAGACGTGCATTAAGTTCTTTTTCTTCGGCAGAGATAAATTCTTTGTCGTTGTCGAGCATGCCGTTTATCATGCCGATGTTGAATCCGTGCTTTATTGTGGCATTTCCTTTTGTGATGACCGGCATGAGCATTTCTTCAATATTTTTTACGGTCTCCTTTGTATTAGAGAATGATAGGAACTGTACTTGTAATATGGATAGTTGGCGGCCAATGGATGGCTGAGTGAATAGATCCTTGAGTGCATCCTGTATTTCGGGGAAAAGTTTCAGGCATTCTTTGTTCATTATGATGCCGAATACTATGCCAACGAGTGCGCGGCTCTTGATGCGGTTGTCACCGATTATGTAGAGCTTGATGAGCAGCTGCAGCTTCCTTGGATCAAGGAAATGCAATAGTGACAATGTAAGTGCGCTGATGAGAATAAGGCGGTTGCTATCAGAAAATGGTGACTGACAGTCCTGAAATGCGCCTAAAAGCAGCGTGCTTTCATCTGCATGAAGAAAACCGGAAGTCCATATTTGGTTGAAAAGCTGTTCTATAAGTTTTCCTTTTTCTTCTTCGCAGGGCTTTTTAGAAAATGTTGGAGCTGTGTGATGGTCTAAGCGATTGAATTTTTCAAAAAGGCTGGCAATGGTGATGCTATTGTTTTCTATGTCGTTCAGAGTTGCGTAGTAGATGGTATGGCGCTCATGGGCTTTTATGGCTCTGTAGCTGCGTACGGCCAAAGTGTATGCATCGCGCAAGAACTGAAAGTAATAAGCATCTCTGTCTTTGTCGGCTATTCCTTGTCTCATGCACGAAAGGAGTGATGCATAAGCATTGGTGATGGTTTCCAATTCGCTTTGTAGATTCCAATCTGTTGCAGAGTTGACAAGGCTTTTTAGGGAGTCAAGTGCGCTTAAAAGCTTTTTCCCTTCGATCTCGTTTAGTATGTTTTTATATATCTGTGATATTGATTGTCCGGCCATATGTTTTATTTGAGCAGTAATGTGTCGCTGCAGAAAGCAGGGGAAATAGCTTTTTTGCTTTTCAACCAATCTAAAGCAACCTTCATTTGTGCGGTTGTGGCGGCAGTCGTTTTTGCGAAAGATTGCGGTTTTTGAATGAGCGATTCGTATCCTTTCAGTCGAAAACGTTGCAAATCCGCTTCATTCAGGATGCTTTTGGCATTCTTTCTCAATTTTTCTACGGCGATATCGTAGCCTTTTGATAAGAGTAATGCATTGTCCTGATTGTCTTTGCTGGCTGTCCATTTGGCTGAGACTGCGAATCCGGCCAACCTGTCGTATTTACTTTTGTCGATGGCTAAAAGCGTGTGTCCTTTCTTTCGTGCATAAAGTGCCTGCTGCAAGGGCAGAAATGCTGCATCGATTTGTGAATTTTCGAGCATTTGTAGTCGCGTATCAATGTTGTTGATTTGCGGTCGTAGGATGAGTTGCCCGTTTTTCAGTTGCGCCGTAATAAAGTCGCTTAAGAAATCAATGGCGGAAAGGCGCGTAATGCCAATTAAACGATTGTTTAGTTGGTGTATTTTGTTGATGCGTAGTTTCTTGTTGGCAATAAGTTCCCATTCTCTGTTACTGCTGAATAAGTAGCGAAGCGGAGCTTTCTGATATTGTAGCAGAGCTGTTCGAATAATGTCTGTGGCACATCCAATGTTTTTACCATTGATAACAGATTGTTCTGCATCCATTTGTGACTCGTAAATGACGGTTTTGATATTTAACCCTAAGGAGTCGTAAATGCCATAATGAGAAGCAACATATAGCGGCAGGCAATCAATAGTTGGCAAGATAGCAATTGTGAGTTGCTCTTGTGGCGGAACCGCCTTTTGCCGGTTGTCGCTGTTATTGGTTGTTTGTGATGCTTTTTGCGTGCATCCAGCCAAAAGAGCAATTATAAGTGCAATTGTAAGTCTTGGTAGTTTCACTGGGAATATATCTAAAACAATAAAGCAACTTAATGGGCATAGTCGCCTATAAGTTGCTTTATAAATGGTGTCAAAACTTATTTTTCACCGGTGATTGCAGCAACGCCGGGAAGCACTT
>CAKRYD010000041.1 GCA_934426255.1 uncultured Bacteroidaceae bacterium
AAGACACCTTACAATGCTATTCAAGCCCTATTTGGGGTTTGATGATTTGGCATATGCCTACCGCTGAATAGTTACAAGGACTCTCTTTCCTGTTAAAAAACTAAAATCGATTGAATTCGAAAACTCTAATGTGACGGCTCGCGCCTAAGAAAGAGAAAAGTACGCAGTTTTGCCAACAATCCTTTTTCCTGCATATAGCGTCTGTTTTGCCCCTAATTGTCCATGTGGTTTAAACCATTTAACATGCTCAATTTGGGATAATTGGCAGAAAAATGGTTTCTTTGCAGCTGATAATTGACCGGAAAGGCTATTGTTCTCATGCGATTTGGCAGATAATAGCCAATGTTTTTTCAGTCAGAAAACCAAAAGAGAATGCAGAAAGTAAGAGTTTGTTTGATATTGTTTTTGGCGATTTGTTGCTTCATGCAGGTAAATGCTCAAAAGAAACAAGTGGGCAAGGCTTCGTACTACGGCAAGAAAGCGCATGGCAGGACTACAAGCAGCGGTGAACGTTATCACATAGACAGCCTTACATGTGCTCATCGGACGTATCCTTTCGGTACAGTCTTAAAGGTGCGTGATCTGAAAACTGACAAAGAGGTCTTTGTGCGTGTCACAGACCGTGGCCCGTTCTCTCGTGGCCGCGTGATTGACCTTTCCTATGCGGCAGCCAAAGAGCTAGACATGTTGAGAAGAGGAGTAGCACATGTGGAGATTGTAAAAGTCGAAGGTGACATCAAGATTCCTTATCGGATGGATGGCGAACTGGATATGCCGCAGTTAGAGGTCGACGATCCGCTTGGCAATGGTTATTGCCTCCTTTCTGATTGGGCCGAACGTAATCATCAGCTACAACAGGAAAAATTGGTGGCGCAGTCAGATAAAAAGACTGCACGGCCAAAAAACGGCATACATAAGCATCGCACGGATTCAATTCCAAGATGGCGTATCTTTGATAAACTCAGTGCACAAAGTACTGCCAATGACAGTCGCGAGTTTCGCTATATAGAGAATAAACAGTAACAGATTCAATGGATTATAAATGAAGGATGGACGCTTGTCTGTCCTTTTTAAGTCAAAATACAAATATGAAAAATGCAACAAAATGCGTGCAAGCCGGCTGGAAACCTAAGAATGGTGAGCCTCGTGTCTTGCCAATTTACCAAAGTACAACATTCAAATATGACGACAGTGACAAGATGGCTCGCTTGTTCGATTTGAAGGAACCGGGCTATTTCTACACCCGTTTGGCCAATCCCACCAACGATTGTGTGGCGGCAAAGATTGCTGAGCTTGAAGGTGGAGTAGGTGCAGTGCTAACTTCATCGGGACAGGCTGCATCTTTTTATGCCGTCTTTAATATTTGCGAAGCCGGCGATCATTTCGTTTGTTCTCAGACTGTCTATGGTGGCACATTCAATCTTTTTGGCGTGACGTTGGACAAACTGGGCATTGAATGTACATTCATTGACCAGAATGCAACCGATGAGGAGATTGAAGCTGCCTTCAGACACAACACAAAGTGTTTCTTCGGAGAAACATTGTCGAATCCCGGTGTTCAGGTGTTCGATATCGAACGTTTTGCCCGAATAGCCCACAAACATGGCGTGCCTTTGATTATTGATAATACCTTTGCAACACCTATCAATTGTCGTCCCTTTGAGTGGGGAGCCGATATCATTGTCCATTCAACTACAAAATATATGGACGGACATGCCCTTACTGTTGGCGGGGCAGTGGTTGACGGTGGCACTTTCGATTGGGAAGCCCATGCCGAGGCTTTCCCCGGTCTCACACAACCTGACGAAAGCTATCACGGTATCACCTATGTCAAGCAGTTCGGTCGTGCAGCTTATGCCAATAAACTTGTGGCTCAACTGATGCGTGATTTGGGGGCTATACCTTCTCCCATGAATTCATTCCTTTTGAATATCGGACTGGAAACATTGCATCTGCGTGTTCCCCGCCATTGCGAGAATGCACAGGCTGTGGCCGAGTTCCTTCAGCAACATCCCCGTGTGTCTTGGGTGCATTATCCGGGTTTGAAGTCCGACAAATCCTATGAGTTGGCACAAAAGTATATGCCCGGAGGAACTTCAGGCGTAATGTCATTCGGATTGAAAGGCAATCGTGAAGATGCAGTCGCCTTTATGGATCGTTTGAAGATGATAGCTATCGTGACCCATGTGGCCGATGCGCGTTCCTGTATCCTTCATCCTGCAAGCCATACTCACAGACAACTCTCAGATGAACAGTTGCATGCCGCCGGCATTGACTCTGATTTGATGAGGCTTTCCGTCGGCATAGAAGACAAGGAAGACATTATTGAAGATTTAAGACAGGCCTTGGAAGCCTGATGCTTTTATAGTAAAAAAGAAGAAGGTGTGTCGTAATGTACGATGCACCTTCTTCTTATAGGGCTTTAGTCCGCTTATTTCTTTATCTTTTTCTCTACGATGGCATCGATTACCGCTACTGCCGTGATGTTGAGGATGTCGCGTACGGAACTTTCTGTCTCTGTAAAGTGGATAGGCTTGTTCAATCCCATTTGGATAGGACCTATGATTTCGGCATTGTCACCTAATGCATGTAGCATTTGCGCGCAGCAGTTGGCCGAGCTCAAGTTGGGGAATACAAGCGTATTGACTTTCTTACCTTTGAGCTTGGTAAACGGGTAGTTCTTGTCGCGCAGCTCATTGTTGAGCGCGAAGTTCAGCTGCATTTCGCCGTCAATATCCATGTCGGGGACCTCGCTCTGCAGTCGTGCCACGGCTTCATGTATGGATGCCGGACTGCCAACCTTGTCTGTACCGAAGTTTGAATACGAAAGCATGGCGATGACAGGTTTATGGTTGAAGAATTTAACCGAGTCGGCACTCAGGCGTGCTATGTCGTAAAGCGCATCGGTGTCGGGGTTGCGGTTGATAAGTGTGTCGGCCAAATAGATGGTTCCTACTTTTGAGTTGATGATGTGCATCGTTGCAAAGTGCTTGTAAGGCTTGCGTATGCCGATTACCTCCTTTGCCACCTTGATGACACTGATTCCTTTTGTATAAAGGCCGGCAATGAATGCATCAGCGTCTCCGGTTTCAACCATCATCATGCCGAAGTAATTGCGCTCATACATCTTGTCGTTGGCTATTTGCAAGGTACATCCGTTGCGCTGGTTGCGCTCGGCAAAGATGGCGGCATATTTTTCGCGTTTTGGTGCCATTGCGTTGTGGCGCAGATTGACAATCTCTATACCTGTGAGGTCAAGATTCATGTTCTTGGCTTCCTGGTTGATGTATTCATCGTTGCCTAAAAGAATGGGATGGCAAATTCCGTTTTCTTTAGCCAATACGGCTGCCTTGAGCACTTTGGGATGCGTGCCTTCTGCAAAGACAACGCGCTGTGGGTTGGTGCGTGCCGTTTCAAACAGGGTGCGGCTGAGCTTGCTCTCTTGTCCCATCAGTTCGCGCAGGTGCTCGGCATAGGCATTCCAGTCTGTGATTTCCTTGCGTGCTACACCGCTTTTGATGGCTGCCTTGGCAACGGCCATGGAAACATTGACAATCAGGCGTGGGTCAACGGGCTTCGGGATGAAGTAGTCCGGACCAAAACGCAGGTCATTCACATGATATACTTGATTTACTACATCGGGAACCGGTTCTTTCGTGAGGTCGGCGATGGCGTGAACGGCCGCGATTTTCATCTCTTCGTTGATGCTGCGCGACGCTGTGTCCAATGCTCCGCGGAAGATATAGGGAAACCCGATTACATTGTTAATTTGGTTAGGATAATCGCTGCGTCCTGTACTCATCAGCACATCGGGACGTGCTTCCTTGGCATCCTCATACGATATTTCGGGTATGGGATTGGCCAAAGCGAAAATGATGGGACGTTCTGCCATGGTGCGCACCATGTCTTTGGAAAGGATGTTCCCTTTTGAAAGGCCGACGAATACATCGGCACCTACGAGGGCTTCTTCTAAGGTGTGGATGTCACGGCGGTCAGTTGCAAATTCTCGTTTTTGCTCTGTGAGTTTCTCGCGGTCTGATGTGATGACCCCGCGGCTGTCGAGCATCACGATATTTTCTTTGCGCGCTCCGAGTGCCACATACAGCCGTGCGCAGGAAATGGCTGCGGCTCCTGCTCCCGACACAACGATTTTCACGTCTGAAAGGTTCTTCTTGGCAACCTCGCAGGCGTTGAGCAGTCCGGCAGCCGATATGATGGCCGTGCCGTGCTGGTCGTCGTGCATTACGGGGATATCCAGCTCTTCTTTCAGCCTGCGTTCGATTTCAAAACACTCCGGAGCTTTGATGTCTTCAAGGTTAATGCCACCGAAAGTCGGTGAAATAGCTTTTACAGCAGCAATAAATTTGTCCACGTCGGTCTCGTTCACTTCTATATCGAACGCGTCGATGCCACCATATATTTTGAACAGAAGGCTCTTGCCTTCCATAACAGGTTTGCCGCTCATGGCTCCGATATTGCCCAGTCCCAATACGGCGGTTCCGTTTGAAATAACTGCTACCAGGTTTCCTTTGTTGGTATACTTGTAAACATCGTGGGGATTTTCCTGTATCTTCAGACAGGGTACGGCAACTCCGGGCGAGTAGGCCAGAGAGAGATCTTTTTGGGTGGTGTAGGGCTTGGTGGGCACTACTGCGATTTTGCCCGGACGGCCTTCTTCGTGATACCTGAGGGCTTCTTCATCTGTAATCTTTATCATTTGGCTTGATTTTGTTTTCTTATCCTTTACAAATATACGTATTTTCTCTCTTATTCCTTCTGCTACTTCCCTATAAAATGCTCAGCTGCCGGTCTTTTTTATGTGCAAAAAAGAAGTTTGGCAAGTCTCCATATCAAACTTCTTCCATGCGTGTCTGAATCATGTATTCCGTCTCCTGATGGCATCTCTGTTCTACACGGAAATTGCTTGACTGTTTTGTGCTAATCAGCCAATATTGCCCTTTTTCATGTCTTTATTGCCTGTTCTTGCCTTGGGCTTGCAAATGTGTGCCCTGAAAATTGTAGAAGTAAGGCTTTGTTTTGTAAGATATGGCGGCAATTTTGCAAAAAGAAGCGGGGGAATTAATTAGATATACAAACCTGTCTCCAATTGTCGGCTTACTTTCTCTTTAGACATCGCAATTCAGAAATAGTAAGCAATGTGAATGCCCGAGCTGATAGTTTAACATGACAAAAAAGGCTTTTCATATCATCGCGTGTACTAAAAAGGCGTATTTTAAGATATTAAAGTAATAACTCTCGTTGAAAATGCCTAAATTTGCACAGTCAACTCTTGTGGTAGAACTGAAAAATGAAAGTGGTGAATAAAGCCATATTGATCTCAATAGTTCTTTTCGTCTGCTTGATTAAGCAGGGAAAAGCGCAATTCCCGTTTGGAACCACAGGGCTGATGCATTTGCCGACTGCCGACATGCAGCGTGACGGAACAGCCATGATAGGAGGTGGCTATTTGAACAAGCATGCAACACCGGGCGAATGGTATTATGATACGTGGAACTATTATATAAATGTCACTTTCTTGCCTTTTTTGGAAGTTGCCTATGATATGACCTTGTTCAAGGGTTCGCATCTGTTCCGCAATATGAATGTCAACCGGCGCAATTATCACCGTTGGGCCAATCAGGATCGAAACTTCTCAGTGCGCTTGCGTGCATTGGAGGAAGGCCGTTTTTGGACGTGGATGCCTCAGGTGGTGATAGGAGCAAACGATATATTGCACACGTTCTCGAACGAGCAAACAGGGAAAGTCGGCATTTCGTCAACAGGGAATGGCTATTGGGGTCGGTTCTACATTGCCATGACCAAACATTTTGCTTTTGATGGAATCGGCAATCTAGGAGTTCATCTGGCGGGGATGTATAACAGACGGAAGTATTTTCGCTACAAAGGAGTAGGCATGGGTGCAAATTTCCAGCTTGGCTTGGCAAACGACGCATGGTATAGTCTCCTTCTCAATGGTTTCAATCTGATGGCGGAATATGATTCGAATTGCATAAATGCGGGCTTGAACTATAAAATTTGGAACGACCATATTAACTTGTATACTGAGGTGAAGAGCCTGAAGTACCTCTCAGGTGGCGTGGTGTTTAAAGTTCCATTAAAATAAGGAGGTTGAAAATTTGTGTATGTCAGAAGTTATTCGCACCTTTGCAGTGGGGAATGTCGTCAAATCAGCTTTGCAGCATATCTGGAAGCGTTGAAAATAAGAAGTTCATGAATGAAAATCTTGACAGATTGACGGCAGTACTTAGAACGGTGGCAGTGTTACTAATGCTGTTTTGTGGACTTGTACCGGCGTTGCATGCCCAAAAGGACAAGGTTGTGGCCGATTTGGTTTCCATGGGTTTTGAAAATGTCAGGTGCACTGAAGACTCTGCTGAAGTGGTCTATTCGGTTGAAAATAATGTCTACAAGATACAGGCTGTAGGCGTCGCCAAGATTATACGAAAAATCCAATCGGAGGGATTGGTCGAGGGGAAAAAATGTGTCGTGATAGTGACCGATAACAATATCCCTGTGATTGCGCTTACTTACGACTTCTCGCAAGAGGGGAGCAAGGTGAGCGCTGAAAGTTGGAATATTACTACAAGGTGCTTTAAATCCAGTTGGGATAAACTGAAGTCCGTGAAAAGGCGCAATAGTTCCTTTGGCAATATAGATGTTGTGGTTTATCCGCAATTCTATTACAGGAATCTGATTATAAATCAGATTTACCAAATATTGCTGGAGGTCAGCCCTGCCGTGGAAGTGACATTGTGGAAGGGTGCCAAGTTGACCGCACAGGTCATATGGCCGGCCTACAATGACGGGTATACTGGTGAGTACGAGAATGTGCGCCCCGGTTACATTACCCTGCAACAGCAGTTCCGTTTGCCTTATGATATCACAGGCGATGTACGCTTAGGCGTGTTTGATCAGCGCACCTATGGCGCGGAATTGAATCTGGGACATTACTTCAAGGATGAGCATTTCAGCGTGTGGGGCAAATTGGGATATGTCGGTGAAGGTTACTACAAGAAATTCAGAAAGTTTACCTATACGGGCAAAGATATGTTCTATTGGTCGGTAGGCCCTGATTATTACTGGGCACCTTTCAATGTCCAAATCAAACTTCGTGCCGAGCAATACCTAATGCAGGAAATAGGTGTCAAAGCGGAGATAATACGCCACTTTAGATACTGTTCTGTAGGGCTTTATGTACAGAAAGCACAACATGCAAAAAGCAATGGCGGTTTTCGCATCTATGTGGCTTTACCTCCGAATAAATATAAGAGGTATAAAAAGTTTTCACGCATTACCACAGGCCTTTCAACGGGCACTACGTATAATGGAGGCAATGAGCGCAACCGCTATCTGATGCCGGCCACCTTGGCGGATGATAATCTATTGAAGCAAAACAGATTTAATCCGTATTTTATCAAATCCACTTTGGATGAGAAATAATAGTGAAGAGAAAGTAAACAAACAATGTTCAATTAATTAATTAATTAAAGGTATGAATTTAAACTTTTTAGGCAGACATGGCGTCAAGTTGGCGTTAGCTGCAACAATTGTCGGTTCTCTGGCATTCGCAAGTTGCGAAAAGGAGACGCTCGATGTAAATGGCCCAGGTAGCGGTCAGACTATTGTTGTTCCCGGTACAGATCTTACCGGTACCAATGCTTTGGTACAGCAGATATTGACTTTGATCAAGGAACAGCAATATAATCAGCTGCAAGCTTTGCTTGAAGCAATGAACGGCAACAACACTGCTTTGAAAGACGAATTGAAAAAAGTGGTTGACCAGCTGAAGGAAAATGATGCGAACAATACCACAAAATTCAATGAATTGTCTGAAAAGCTTACTGACGTAATCGAGGCAATCAATGCTCTTAACGATAAGCTCGTTGGCAAGTTGGATGCTGCCATCGCTGCCATCAATGATAAAGACAACGGCAGTGCTGCCACAATCGCTGCTTTGGAAAGAGCTGTTGAGGCATTGAAGACAGCTTCGGCAGAAAACGCTCAGAACATTATCAATGGTTTGAAGAGTGACTACACCGACCTCCTGAAAGAATTGAAGGAAGCTATTGCCAACGCTCACGATGAGGCTCTTCAGGCAAAATTGGAAGAAGTTCTTACTGCTATCAACAACAAGAAGGATTTCTCGAAAGATGACTTGAAAGATGTAACAGACAAGTTGGCTGAAATTCTTGATGCTGTCAAGGATAACAAGGCTGCTGTTGAGTCTTTGAAAGAATTGATCACTAACAATACCACAAAAGTCAGTGATATCGAAGCTCTCCTCAAGCAGATGGTAACAAGCACACCTGAAGCTCTCCAGAACATTATTACTGAAATTAACAAGAATAATAATGCCAATACGGAGAAGATCGAAACCGCACTCGCAGCCATCAAGAACGCTGATAAGGACGCTTACGAGCAAATCATCAATGCGATGAATGCATTCAAACTCACTGTAGAAGGCAAACTGGATAAGGCTAATGAAGCATTGGAGGCTTTGAAGAAACAAAACGAAGAGGCTTACAAGATTTTGGTTAACATTCTTCAGCAACTCAACAATGTAACAAAAACAGAGGCAACAGTTGCCGATGCAAATGGTCTTAGCTTCGTTGACAAGTCTGAAATAGCTCCTACTTCATCTGTAACTGCCGAGGTTGTTAATGGCGCAGCTTTCAATTGGGATGCAACAACTGGCGAATACTTTGCTGCTGCAACCATTGAGATTCCTAATGCGGGTGCCATAAAAGTGCTGGCTGACGATAAGGCTGCCCTCTTGAAGGCTGTGAATGAGGATAACATCCAGACAAAGACCTACAATGCCGCCAGCAAGAAGTTTACTCGTGGTGTAGGTGACGTTGATTGGATTCAGGCAAAATTGCTGTTGACCAACAAGATTAATGAGCTTCCATTGAATTGGGATGCCACGACTCCGCGTATGTTCACTGTAAAAGGCAATTCTAAGGATGCCATCAAAGAGGCTACGCTGAAATTCACTGAAAAATATGATGTAAAATCAATTGCTGTATATTGCGTTGTTAACGGAACTGTTTACTATGTAATCGGCAAGCAGTGTGAGGCTACTGACCAAGGCAACATCGAACCGAAGTTCGAGCTGAAGACCGAAAGTGGCGATATTTCTCATGATTTCACTCATGATTATGACCATGACCACGGACATGGACATGGCAATGGCAATGCCGGTGGTGGTATCGGTGGTAAATAAATTGCACACGTGAATCCCTTAAAACTAAATTAGTAAATTATGAAGTTTAAGTTTTTATTGTCGTCTTTCCTCTTGGCTGCTGCGGGTGTCACTGCTGTGAACGCGCAAGAAGGGCCGAAGTGGACTGACAACATGTATGTAAACTTCGGTGTAGGCGGAATGACCGTTATTAACGACGGAATCAATTCTCCCACATTGAATGCTCACATACAGTTCGGAAAGTTCATAACTCCTATGTGGGGTGTGCGTGCCGAGCTTGGTGGGCTTTGGCAGAGTCTTGAGACTCAGGAGACCGGCTATTACAATTATTGTAAGAAGTTCGGTGAGCTGAATCTTGATGCTACTCTGAATCTGAACGGCCTGTTTGGAAATAAGAATATGAATCGTGCCGTGAACGTGTACATCTTCGGAGGTCCCATGTTGAACCTTTCATCTGCTGTAAGCCGAATCGGAAAACTGGATTGGTCAGAACCCGTTGAGAAAGATGGGAACTATGAAATTAGTAGTGTATATTCTAACCATTTCGAAACAAAAGGTAGCAAGGTGCGTGTAGGAGCTTCTGTAGGTGCTGGCCTTGGCTTCCGTTTGACAGACAACTGGCTGTTGAATATTGAAGGACGATATGGCGTTACACCTTCTATCTTCGGAAATGGCAGTGACTGCAGTAAGGCTGAATCGACTTTGCGTGGAACAGTCGGCATAACTTATGTCTTCGGCGGATTGAAGAACCGCAAGTGCGCAGCTCCTGTATTTACTGCAGAACCTAAAACCGTTGAAAAAGTGGTTGAAAAGGTGGTTACTCGTGAAGTTCCGAAAGAAGTTGTTAAGGAAGTTCCAGCCTATTCACCAATTGCTATCGTGTTTAAGATCAATAAGTGGCAAATCAGTGATGAAAGCAAGGTTAATATTAAGCTGATGGCTGATGCCATGAAGAAGAACCCGAACGCTAAGTTCAAGGTAACAGGTTATGCTGATAAGGGCACAGGCTCGGCATCACGTAACAAATTCCTTTCAGAAAAGCGTGCCGAAGCAGTTTATAATGCTTTGGTTAAGGAAGGCGTTAATCCTTCGCAACTTGAGAAGGTTGCTATGGGAGGTGTTGACCCGATGTTCTTCAACAAGGCTTATCTATCTCGTGTAGTAGTCCTTGAGTCCAAATAAGATTCCCGAATCTGTATAGAAAAAGCCGGCTTGGAAAAGCCGGCTTTTTCTATTTCAAGAAATCTTGGATGCGTGCTTTCGGCGGATTTTCAATTTTCGACTCTTCAGCTCTGTGACAATAGAATATTCGTGCATTTCCTTTTATTATTCAAGGAAAAAAGCTAACTTTGCGCTCAATTATTGAGTGAAGCTCACTATTAATTGTTCAATGTATGAAGAAACCCTATAGCACAAGCCTGTTAATTGTGTTGGCATTTATGATGTTTACGTCATGCGTGTCAAATAAGGAAATGACCTATATTCAAGGTGTGGACAGCTTATATGCTTCGCCGCAGAATATTTCTAAAGATTATGGATTGGTGATTCAGCCTGATGATGAATTGGCAATTTCTGTTTCATCGAAAGATCAGGAGCTGATTGCTCCTTTTAATAATGGTACGGTTATTAATAGCGGTGGAGGAAAGGTTGGCTCTTCATATGGAACGCAGGCCAATTTGCAGTCAGGTCTGACATATTTTTATGTCAAGAAGGACGGAACTATTGATTTCCCAATTTTGGGGACAATAAAAGTAAAGGGGCTTACCATTGAGCAGGTTTCAGAAGAAATTCAAAAGCAAATACGAGCTTCATATATATCTGATGCAATTGTTACCACTAAAATCATGAGCTTCAAAATAACGGTGCTGGGAGACGTGAAGAATCCCGGTGTGCAGACAAATAGTGGGCAGCGCCTTACTTTGTTGGAGGCCTTGGGTAGGGCAGGAGATTTGAATAATACGGCTATCCGAAAAAATATTATTGTAGTTAGGGAAGAGAATGGGAAACGGATGTCATATACAATAGATTTGACAAATCCTGAGTCTGTTTTTAAGTCTCCTGCATATTACATGCAACAAAATGACTTGGTTTACGTGGAATCGAACAAAGCTGTAAAGGTGAAAGGTAGTACAAGCTATACGTATCTGACTGTGTCGGGTACCCTTGTGAGCATGGCAGCATCAATTATATCTCTAATCATAGCATTGAATAAGTAAAGATATGGCAGAACAATATATTGAGAATTCTCAGCAACTGCAGCAAGAAGAAAACGAAGAAATGGACATATTCTCAATTCTGAGAATATGTGTTGCAGTCTTTTTGCGTAATTGGAAATGGTTCTTATTATCTGTAGTTGCTTGCTTGCTGTTTGCATTTTTGTTTTTGAAAAAACAACCGCGCGTTTATAGCAGGCAGTCAACTTTGTTGATTGAAAACAATGATAATAACGGAAAGTATGCCAATAATTCCGCCTTAAACGCACTGAAGCAGCTGAACGGTGTGCAGGTGACAGACAATTTGAAGAATGAAATTTTTATTCTTCAGTCTCGCCGATTGATGGAGATGGTTGTCGAAAGTATGAATCTCGACGTGGATTATGTAATAATGAAAGGGCTGCAGCCCGTAACATTGTTTAAACACAACCCAATCAAAGTTGAATTCCTGTCACCGTATTTCGAAGATA
The DNA here is from genome assembly GCA_934426255.1 of uncultured Bacteroidaceae bacterium. Taxonomy (GTDB): domain Bacteria; phylum Bacteroidota; class Bacteroidia; order Bacteroidales; family Bacteroidaceae; genus UBA6382. Next base: position 11,907 of record CAKRYD010000041.1, read on the forward strand.
TATCATTTGATGTTGAAATCCTGCCATCTAAAAAGATAAAGGTGTCAGGTATGCAGATAGATGATTCGGATGTGGATTTTAAACTGGAAGCCACTTATGGGCAATCGTTTAACTCTCCTGCTGGCAATATCCGTATCAGTCAAGCTGAAATTAATCCAGAGTTCGTAGGCAAGGTTGTTCATGTAACCCGTATTAAAAAAGAAGATGCCATTACCAAATTTAATAAGGCAATAACAGCCAGTGAAGTCAACAAAGAAGCAAGTCTTATTTCTCTGACTTGTAAGGATAATAATAAAGATCGCGCAGAAGCCATACTGACTGTCCTAATGGATTTGTATAAGCGTGACATCGTGGAATCTAAAAATAGTGTGGCGGCCAATACTGCAAAATTTGTTGATCAGAGAATAGATTTGATTGGATCGGAGTTGAATGATGTTGAAAATAAATTGGCAAAATTCAAGCAAAACAACAAGATTGTTGATTTTACGGAAAATGCAAGAACCTATTTGCAGCAAAGCGCACTTTCCCAGCAAGAATTGAACAAAACCCAGGCAGAGTTGAGCGTGGCTCAGTACCTTCGTGAATATATAGACAAGAATGCAAGCAATACAAATTTGATTCCAGATTTGAACTTAGGTGATAATGGTGCAATGCAAGGCCAAATAGGTAAATACAATGATGCGGTAATACAATATACTCGCCTTTCAGCCAATTCTTCGAATAGCAGTTCTGTTATTCAGGACTATGAGAAGTCGCTTTTGGCCATGCGTTCTGCAATCAAGGTGTCATTAGATAATTATGTGAATTCATTGCAACTTCAATTGAAGAAGATACAGTCTGTAGACAATCGTTTTCAGAGCGCGATGCAAGGAATACCGCAAAAGGAAATACAAGCATTGGATATTACTCGCCAACAGACGATCAAAGAAACACTATATACTTATTTGTTGAATAAGCGTGAGGAAGTTGCTCTTCAATTGGCTATTAATGAAGCTAATATCCGAATCGTTGAGTACCCTTATGGGTTACCTACGCCTATTTCACCTAAAACGGGTATTATATTATTTGTCGCATTCCTCTTGGGTTTGGCCATTCCCGCGATGGTATTATGGGCAAAGATTCAGATGGATACCAATGTTAGAGGCAGACGAGATGTTGAAGATGTGATGACCGCACCTATTTTAGGAGATATACCTGAATGGACTGATGATAATAATGAGCAGAAACTTTTGACCAAAGACGATAATGGCAAAGCAATATCAGAAGCCTTCCGTGTATTGCGTTACAATTTGAATTTCGTCTTAAAAAATAAAGGCGTAATAATGATGACATCATCAACGCCATCGCAAGGTAAAAGCTTCATATCGCGTAATCTTTCAGTGATATTGGGCGTCGCAGGTAAAAAGACGATATTGATTGATGCTGATATACGTAAAAACACATTGTCAAATGTGGTTCGTTCCCACGGAGTTGGTTTGACAGGCTTTTTGAACGGAAATACAGAAAATGTAGATGATATTATCGTAAAGGACTTATCTGAAAATCTTGATTTTATACCTGCAGGCGTGCGGCCGCCTAATCCTTCAGAATTGTTGATGAGCGAAAATTTGGATAAATTGATAGCAGAACTGCGAAAACGCTATGATTATATAGTAATTGATACAACACCAGCTATTTCTGTTGCTGATGCAGGAATTGTAAATAGAGTAGCTGATGTGACGTTGTATGCTATTCGTGTTGGGGTTGAGGATCGTAGATTCTTGAAGCAATTGGAACTTCTATATAAATCCGGGAAATATCATAATCTTAATATCGTGATTAATGGCGCACATTCGGGCGGTGAAGGTGGTAGCTATGGTTACGGTTACGGCTATGGCTATGGTTACGGCTATGGCTATGGTTACGGCTATGGCTATGGCTATGGCAATGATGATAAGAAGAGAAATAGGAACCTTTTCAAGAACATGATCGAACGATTTAGAAAATACGGAAAGCAAAATATTTCCCGAAGGAAATAGAGCCTTTGCTGAACCAAGAGGGGAGATAACCGTTTTTGCTGCGTTAATCTCCCCTCTTGGTTTTGTTTTATATTTTCAGTGTGAAGAAGGCGCGCTTTTTTTATTTTTCTAACGATGTGTTTTACAGGAGTGTAATGTAGTGTAGCGAAAAAAGTTTGAAAAAAGAGG
>CAKRYD010000042.1 GCA_934426255.1 uncultured Bacteroidaceae bacterium
TCTCTACACATTGTTTACAGGTATAATCTGTGCTTCAAATTCATTCGTTGCAGCAATACCCTACCTCATAATAGGCAAATACATTGCAGAGCACCAACAAAAAATCACAAAATTTCATGGCAACCTATCTCTTATTGCATTATCAATCATTGTCTGCACTATTGAATTAGCTCTATGCAAAAATATTCAAAGTTGCACAGATAGCTACTTGACTCTTTATTTATTAGCATTTTCCGTGTGCGTATTCCTAATTTCAAATAACATCAAGCTCAATTTCAACATTGCAAAACTATTGCGAAAGATGTCCATCCTCATTTATTTGTTACATGGAATTGCAATTAGAATTTTAGAGATGACTTTAGACCTGCATCAGGGCATATTGCTGTTTTTGCTAACATTGATTATGTCCGTTGTTGCGTCATTTATTATTGTCAATCTTTCAAATAGATTCAAGATCTTATCCAAGTTGTATTGATATACAGCTTTATGACTCATTATACTTCTTCTGTTCAACCGGACGGTGCATTATTCTTTTGCCATCATTGTACAATACGAGGCCAAACGTTATTGACATTTCTTTGATACCTTTGATTTTCCTGCAGCTTTATCCGTTTGCTTTTCGTCTTTTTTTAAATGTTCAATTGTCTGGCGCAATTTTTCGATTTCCTTATCCTTTCGCTGCAACTCTTCCTCCTGGTTTTTGATGGTTGTCATGAGCGAAGACAGCTCTTCATTGTCGATTTCGGGATAAAGGTTGTTTACGCGGGTTATGAAATCGGCAATAATGTTCATGTAGTTGGTAAAAGCGTCATAGGGCGAATCGTAAATGCCGCGGTATGCCCCGGCGCTGCTTGGCTTAGTGCTCATGAAACGGAAGTTGTTGGTTGCCTGCAGGCAGTTCCAATCTTGCATGATGCGCTTGTCGTTGCATATTCTGACCCTTTCGGCCACGCTATAGAGCTTGTCAAACGCCTCGCGCTGCATGGAGTTTCCAAGCCAACTGCTGATATCGCGCTCTTCGTCGACCCACGTCACTGGATATGGAACGCTTAATCCGCCTGATGACTTTATTTTGCCACAAATTTCCGATGGGGTCGAAAATGTTATCCCGCGTTGCCTTGCCTGTTGCGGCAGAGCTTTCATAAATTCCAGGATATTTGATGACAATGGCTGGAATATGCCCAAAGCACAAAGCTCCATGAAGAGGCTTATCACCTGGTCTTCTTCGGGCAACTGCGCTATCCAATTCATGTAGGTATCTGCAAAGAGCGGATATTCGGGCCACGACGAATCATTGAAACGGAAGCTGATATCTTCTGACAGGCTATAATCGCGCAGCAACAGCTTCAATTTCGGTGCTTCAATGCAATTATAGACAAAGTGAGGGCTTTTCCATCCCAAAATATGCTTGGCACCTTCGGTGAGCATTCCTTTGAATCCCATTTCGGCTACCATCCGGCCTATTTCATCGGTATATATCAGGCACGAGTTGCGGAAAATTTCGGGAGTAATGCCGAATACGTTCTGTACTTTGTCACAAAGGAGCTTCACGTCGGCCTTGAAACTGTCTTCGTTAGCCAACGAAGACAATCCGTGTGAGTAAGGCTCGGCCAACAGCTCCACACACCCCGTCGCTATCAGCTCCTGTATCAATTCCAACACTTGCGGAGCGTGTATTTCCAGCAATTCGATGGTACAGCCCGACAATGATATGGCACATTTGAAGTAGCCTTTATTTTCTTTGGCCATTTCGATGAGCGTCTTCAACGCCGGCACATACGAACGCTCGGCAGTTTCGGATATACTGCGTTCGTTCTCATAATCATCATAATAGTAATGGTCAGTACCTATATCGAAAAAGCGATATCTTTTCAAGTGAATGTTTTGATGAATCTCGAAATATAAACAAATCGTTTTCATACGCCGTATTTTTATATCTTGTTTTTCAGCCCTTAAGCAGTCTGTTGTAATGTTCTCTGATTCTTTGTCCTACTTTTTCCCATGTAATTTGCGCCACTTCTTTTTTACTCTCTTCCTGCAAATAGTCGTGTAGTGAATCATAGGTGCACAGGGCATACATGGCATCGGCCATGGCGTTAATGTCCCAATAATCGGTTTTGATGCAATTGGTCAATATTTCGCCGCATCCCGACTGCTTGCTGATGATACTGGGCACGCCCGACTGCATAGCCTCCAATGGTGAAATGCCAAAGGGTTCGGATACAGAGGGCATAACATAGACATCACTGTCTCTAAAAGCCTCGAACACCTGATCGCCTTTCATGAAACCGGGAAAGTGCAGGCGGTCGGATATTCCCTTCGCAGCCGAAAGCTCAATCATAGCGTTCATCATATCACCGCTACCAGCCATGCAGAAACGTATGCCACGCGTCCTTTCTATCACGAGGCGCGCTGCTTCAATGAAATATTCGGGACCTTTCTGCATAGTGATGCGCCCCAGGAATGTCACGATTTTTTCTTTTTTGTCCTTGAAAGGCTTGCGCCCGTCTACTATTGCCTGTTTGCGCGGCTCGAGCGGATAAACGGCATTGTGAATGGCAAAACATTTTTTCGGATCCTGATAATAATGATTGATAACGGTCTGACGCGTCAGTTCGCTCACACACATGATACAGTCGGCATGGTCCATGCCGTCCTTTTCTATTTTATACACAGCCGGGTTGACATTGCCACGGCTGCGATCGAAATCGGTGGCATGTACATGTATCACCAACGGCGCACCTGAAAGTTGCTTGGCATAGATGCCTGCCGGATAGGTAAGCCAATCGTGAGCATGGATAATGTCAAACTGCTGCTGCCTTGCCACAACGCCGGCAACTATACTGTAATTGTTTATTTCTTCAAACAGATTGTCGGGATAGCGTCCCGAAAACTCGATACAACCCAAATCGTTTGTGTGAATGTATCGGAAATCGGAATATATACAATTGCGAAGGTCATAATACAACTGCGGATCCATGCGGTCGCCTATCCTGCCCGACACATAGTTCCAATCAATGTCATGCCACACTACGGGAACGCAATCCATCGAGATGATTTTCATGAAGCTTCTGTCTTCATCGCCATGGGCTTTCGGCATACAGAAAGTTATCTCCATGTCTGACTGCATGGCCAGCCCCTTAGTCAAACCATAACTGGCCGTACCGAGGCCTCCGAGTATATGAGGCGGGAATTCCCAACCGAACATCAATACTTTCATCTTCCTCCAAGCTTAATGCGTGTCCAATAATCGTATCGCCCTTAATACGCCCGCCACGTTCATGGCATACGACATGGCTCCACGCCCATGGAACGGCGGGTTGCCGTCAAATAGTTCGGGTATGGAGCCCAGGCAATGATAAAACAATTCTTCTTCAAAACCTATCAGCTGACGCTCTATGAAGCTCAATCCACTCATTTTGTAAACTTTCAAATAGGCTTCCAGATAAAATCCCGTCAACCAGGGCCAGGCCGTTCCTTGATGATAGGCCAAATCGCGCTTGCGCTGCGAACCTACATACAACGGATTGTAGCCTCCGCTCTTCGGGCTTAGCGAACGGATGCCTTTCGGGGTGACCAACTCGCGTGTACAGATGTCGAGCACTTTTTTCTTTTCTTCGCGCGACAGCGGCGAAAAGTCCAAGGCTACCGAAAAGAGCATATTCGGACGCACATCCCAATTCATCACCTGTCCGTCTACATAATCGAGCAGGTAACCATACTCATTCAAGAACACATCTTTGAACGAAGCACCGGCCTTTTCGGCCATTTTCTCCATTTGATGGGCATCGGCCAAACGGTCGTTTTCCTCCAACACCTGTTTCCAATAGCACAGCGCGTTATACCACAGGGAATTGAACTCCACGATATAACCCGAACGAGGCACGATAGGATGCCCATCGCACGTAGAGTTCATCCACGTTATGGCCTTTTCCTTGCCATCAGCATAGAGCAGACCGTTCTCATGCAGAAACAAGTTGGGATGCTTGTTATCCATTATATAATGTAGCACGGCCTCGTAAAGTTCGCCGTATTTTGCATAAAAATCTTTGCGCGACAATGTTTTGCCATATTGCTGCATGCACCATGTAGCCCAAAGCAACACGTCTGGATGCTCCATTTCGGATATTTCGACACTTAAAGGTTTATCAGCCATAAACTCTTTCAAAGCTTTACCGGCCGTCGCCATATAGTCTTCGTAGCGCTTCACATCACCTACCGTCAATGTCAAACCTGGCATGGCTATGAAAAAATCGCGTGCCCGACACTTGAACCACGGATAGCCGGCAATGATGTAATCCTCGCTGCCTTTATACAAATGGAACTGATGGGCGGCATGGAACAGGCAGGCATAAAAGCTTGTCATGGGTTCCATCTCAACTATTTCTTTCGCTACGATGGGCTTCATGGTGTCGCATTGCATTTCGCTTACACCAGCCGAAAAAACAATGCTTTCACCTTTTTTCAGCGGCATTTCGAAACAGCCGGGACTATACAGATCTTCCGACGACGAATAGCCGCGTTCGCGCTCCAAGGGATAGTCAAAGCCCATATACCAGTCAGGGGCATAATTGAATACGCTTTCTTTGCTTATCTGCATGAACAGCTCCGGATAGCCCTTATACATGCAAAACTTCACTCCGTTTTCGACTTTACCATACGAGCCATTGTAATTGTCATTCCTGTGAGTAAATTCACGGACACTGCGAAAAGCCAAAAACGGTCTCAGTTTCAGAGTGGTTTCCGAATGGGCATCCAACAAAGTGTAACGTATCATCAGACGTGTCTCACTCTTTCGGAACAATATTTCCTTTTTCAGAATCACGCCTCCCACCCTATAGATTGTGGTGGGCACGTACTTCCATTCAAAACTGCGGATATACTTGTTGCCTTTCGGGCTGTAATTGTCACCCTGATACTTATGCAACCCCATATTGAACTCTGCACCATGCTGAACGATGGTCTCATCGAGCGAACTGAGCAGCACATGGTTTTCGCGGTCAAGGCCGGGCACAGGCAGCACCAGCAGACCGTCATAGCGCCGAATGTTACACCCTACAATCGTAGTGCTGCAATAAGCGCCCGAACGGTTGGTACACAAAATCTGACGAGGCAGCGACTCCTGCAGATTCGTCATCATTATCTTATCGAAACTCAAATATGCCATTTCTTCTATCTAACGTCGTGAAATGAAGTCGTCTATTGACTTTTTACTTCTAAATCCGTCAACGCTTCAAAATTACGATTATTTTTTGAAACGGCAGCCCGATAACAAGCATTCTTTTCTGCAAAAAATACGGCAAATCCGAACGACTGCACCTTGAAACTCACCGAAGTCACAAAACCGGCAAAAACAAACGCTGTGTCGCAAGAAAATGTTACTTTTGTGACAAAATAAAAAGACTCTCTATTTTGCCAACAGAAAAACTTCAGACAAAAGATAACATCGTCAAAAGCATTTCTTCCATCTGGAACTTGCTCAACGACGAAGAACAAGCCTATCTATACAAACGGCTTACATTTCGCGAATACAGGAAAAACGAAATCATTTACTCCGAAGGGCAAACTCCGGAACAGCTGATGTGCCTCGTCAGCGGCAAAGTAAAAATCTATAAGACAGGCATCGGTTCACGAAGCCCTATAATGAGGGTCATACAGCCCGTCCAGTATTTTGGCTATCGCGCCTACTTTGCCTCCGAGCCCTATGTCACCAACGCATGCGCCCTTGAAAACTCGCTGACTGCCTTCATTCCCATGGCAAGCATCGAGCACGTGCTTGAATCGAATAGCTCTTTGGGACTGTATTTCATCCGACTGCTGTCTGTAGACCTGGGCATCTCCGACAAACGTAGCATCAGCCTCACGCAAAGCCACATACGCGGACGGCTTTCAGAGACTCTTTTGTTTCTCAAGTCCACTTACGGGCTTGAAGAAGACGGAACGACGCTTTCCATCTACCTTTCACGCGAAGATCTGGCAGCTCTCTCCAACATGACAACAGCCAACGCCATACGGACGCTTTCCAACTTCTCGGCCGAAAAGCTCGTTGCCATCGACGGACGCAAAATAAAAATCATTGATGAGCCCAGATTGCGCCGCATAGCCGATATGGGCTGACCTTATTCGCCCAACAAGGTTTTCCAGCATGTGCTGATTTCGTCTTTTTTAAGGTGTTCTTTTACGATTCTACCGTCCGAGTCTGTTTCTGCATATTCGGGTTCTACACCAGGTGCGGTATAATGCTCCACCAATTCGGCCGTTTTCTTGAACTTACCATCCCTGTACTGCCACAGTCCATAAACATATTCCGCAGCCGAACTGCGCGCCGAAGAAAAGATGCCACCTTCGGCCTTGACTACCTTGGGATTGTCAATATCAATGAATGAAGGAACATGTTGCAGCTTCTGATTATTTTCGTCCCATACATAGCAATCAAACCGCTCTATGCCCTGATTGCCATAGCTACCCATATAAATCAGCAAATCCTTGTTGCCGTCAGATGTGACGTCGCACAGAAGCATACTGTCTTTCTTAAGTGGAATGTTGGGCTCTCCATAACCGTCAAAGTTGTAACTGTAATGAAGTTGCTGCACTTTCTTTCCGCCTTTTTTCACTTCAAGTATAAATCCTCGCCCGACTTCAGGTTTTCCCACGATAGAAACCGACAAGGTGTCGCCCACAATCGTAGCCTCACTTGCCGAATCTCGCTCAACAACAGGAACTTCGCTTTCAATTGCAGTTTTTTCTTTCTTCTGCCCGCCGCACGAAGCCATTATCACTATAGCCAAGCCTGACAAGGATATTGTCAGAGTTTTGATTACATTTGTTTTCATTCAGTCTGTATTATTATGTTGTTGAATTAATACCGCCATCTTCCGGGAAAGCTGGCCATATACATAGGAAAGGCTCCCTTTGAAATAAAATTATAAGCACACGAAAACATATTCGCTCCCTACATTTTTTCTTGCACAGGGAACGAATATGTTTTAATCAAGTTTCAATACAGCCAGGAAAGCTTTCTGCGGCACCTGAACGTTGCCGACTTGCTTCATACGCTTCTTTCCTTTTTTTTGTTTCTCAAGCAATTTGCGTTTGCGACTGATGTCACCGCCATAGCACTTGGCCGTTACGTCCTTGCGCACCTGCTTCACTGTTTCGCGGGCAATGATTTTCGCCCCGATAGCGGCCTGAATGGCTATATCAAACTGTTGGCGCGGAAGCAAGTCTTTTAATTTTTCGCACATGCGGCGGCCAAAAGTCACGGCATTGTCGGCATGGGTAAGGGTTGAAAGCGCATCGACAGGCTGACCGTTCAAAAGGATGTCGAGCTTCACCAAATTGGAACGACGGAAGCCGTCAATGTGGTAGTCGAACGATGCATAGCCCTTTGAAACGCTTTTCAGCTTGTCATAAAAGTCAATAACTATTTCGCCCAACGGGATATTGAAAATCAACTCGACACGATTACCGGCCACAAAGTCCTGTTTCACAAGCTCACCGCGCTTGGACAAACAGAGTGTCATGATGGGGCCAATATAATTGGACGATGTGATGATGCTGGCGCGGATATAAGGTTCCTCAACATGATCTATTTCGGTGGCATCGGGCATATCAGACGGATTGTGCACCTCCATGACTTTTCCTTTCTTGGTATAAATCTGATAGGAGACATTAGGCACGGTCGTGATAACATCCATATTGAATTCGCGGTCGAGGCGTTCCTGGATAATCTCCATGTGAAGCAGTCCCAGGAAGCCGCAACGAAAGCCGAAGCCGAGTGCCACCGATGATTCGGGCGTGAAAGACAGCGAAGCATCGTTGAGCTGCAATTTTTCAAGCGACGACCGCAAGTTTTCAAAGTCTTCAGTCTCGATGGGATAGATTCCGGCAAATACCATGGGCTTGACTTCTTCGAAGCCGGCAATGGCATGGCTGCAGGGTGTCTGCGCACTGGTGATGGTATCACCGACTTTTACTTCGGTTGCAGTCTTGATGCCGCTCACGATGTAGCCAACATTGCCACACGTCAGTACTTTGCGTGGCTGCATCGACATTTTCAAGACACCTATCTCATCGGCATCATACTCTTCACCTGTGTTGACAAACTTGACGTGCTCGCCCGAATGAATCTGGCCGTTTACAATCTTAAAGTAAGCTATAATGCCGCGAAAGGGATTGAACACCGAGTCAAAGATAAGTGCCTGCAAGGGAGCATTCTCGTCGCCTTGAGGATGGGGAACACGTTCGACAACAGCATTAAGTATCTCCTCCACTCCCATACCGGTCTTGCCCGAAGCGCGAATGATTTCATCATGGCGGCAACCGATCAATTCCACGATCTCGTCTTCCACTTCTTCGGGCATAGCCGAATCCATATCGCATTTGTTGAGAACGGGTATGATGGTAAGGTCGTGATCAATGGCCATATAAAGATTGGAAATGGTCTGAGCCTGCACTCCCTGAGTAGCATCGACCACGAGCAACGCGCCCTCGCACGAAGCAATAGAGCGACTCACCTCGTAAGAAAAGTCAACATGACCCGGAGTATCAATCAGGTTAAGAATGAATGTCTCACCATTGCGATGATATTCCATCTGTATGGCATGACTCTTGATGGTGATGCCGCGCTCGCGCTCAAGGTCCATATTGTCGAGCACCTGATTTTCGGTAATGGCAATGGTTTTGGTATATTCCAACAAACGGTCGGCCAATGTAGACTTACCATGGTCTATATGGGCTATGATGCAAAAATTGCGAATATTCTTCATGTGTATGTTTAGGCGTGGGAATGATATAGTGACAATGCGCTTTCAATCGAAATAGACCGCATCGGAAAATAATGGAGCCTTGAGGTCCTTTTCGGAGAGCACCAAACGCTCCTTACTAACAGGCCATGAAATTCCGATGGTTGGGTCGTCAAAACGCACGGAAGCCTCGGCCGAAGGCATATAGGCATTGTCTACTTTATAGGTAAAGACGGCCTTGTCGGACAGCACGACGAAACCATGAGCAAAGCCACGCGGTATGAAAAACTGATATTTGTTTTCCTCGCTCAGCTCAACGGCCACATATTTTCCAAAGGTGGGTGATGAGCGACGCATATCGACAGCAACATCAAGCACACGCCCCTCAAGCACGCGCACAAGCTTTGCCTGGCTCCATTCTCCTTTTTGATAATGAAGGCCACGCAGCACGCCATACGACGACTTGGATTGATTGTCCTGAATAAAGTCCACAGGAGCGACGCAAGCGTCAAAGTCTGATTTCCGATAAGTTTCCATGAAATATCCCCGGTTGTCTTCAAACACCTTAGGCACGATGATGACAACACCTGGTATGGCAGTTTCCAATACTTTCATTCCTTTTGATTTTTCTGCAAACTTAGATGTTTTTGGTGAGATACGCAAGAAAAACAAGGCCGATATCAGGATTAAGGGCGAAGAATAAAGCCATACGGCGAATTGTTGAAAATTAAATCGTACCTTTGCAGCGTATTATTCATAGAGACCACATATAGAGAAAATGAAGAATCCAGTTGAATTAATGAATTTGTCGGCCGACAACATACGTATTCTGTCTGCGGCCATGGTTGAGAAAGCCAAATCCGGTCACCCGGGTGGCGCAATGGGAGGTGCCGATTTCATTAATGTGCTTTATTCTGAATATTTGGTATACGACCCGCAAAATCCCGAATGGGATAGCCGTGACAGATTTTACCTTGATCCCGGTCACATGTCGCCGATGCTCTACAGCACATTGGCTCTTACCGGCAAATTCACGCTGGATGAATTAAAAGAATTCCGCCAATGGGGCTCACCCACACCGGGACATCCGGAGCGCAACACAAGCAGAGGCATCGAAAACACGTCAGGCCCCTTAGGGCAAGGTCATGCTTTCGCGGTAGGAGCAGCTATATCGGCCAAATTCCTGGCCGCACATCTAAACAACCCCGCCTTTGAACAAGAGAAGATATATGCCTACATCAGCGATGGCGGCATACAAGAAGAAATATCGCAAGGTGCAGGACGCATAGCCGGATTTTTGGGATTGAACAACCTGATTATGTTCTATGACTCCAATGATATTCAGCTTTCAACGGAGTGTTCGGCCGTTTCAACGGAGAACACAGCCATGAAATACCGTTCATGGAATTGGAATGTGCTTATCATAAACGGCAACGACTGCGAAGAAATCAGAAAAGCCTTGGATGCTGCATTGAAAGAGCAAGAACGCCCGACACTAATCATCGGAAACTGCGTGATGGGCAAAGGATGCCGCGATGCAGAAGGGAAAAACCTGGAGCACAGTTGCAAAACCCATGGTGCACCGCTGGGAAAAGGAGCTTTTGAGAATACCATTAAAAACTTGGGCGGAAATCCTGACAATCCATTCGTTATATATGATGATGTAAAAAGGCTGTATGAAAATCGCAAGAAAGAATTGCAACAAATTATAGCGCAACGCCAAGCAGAAGAGCAGAAATGGGCTGAGACCCACCCGAAAGAAGCAGCCAAGCAAGTACAATGGTTCAGCGGACAGCTTCCGGCTATCGACTGGAACAGTATCAGCGTAAAAAACAATGACGCGACACGCAACGCATCGGCAGCAGTTTTGGGAGTATTGGCTGAAAACGTTGAAAACATGATTTGCTCTTCAGCAGACTTGTGCAACTCGGACAAGACCGACGGTTTTCTGAAGAAAACAAGAAATATCGTGAAAGGAGACTTCGGAGGAAAATTCTTCCAGGCAGGCGTAAGCGAACTAACCATGGCATGTTGCTGCATAGGCATCATGTTACACGGTGGAGTACACGCCGCAATGGGCACATTCTTCGTATTCTCCGACTACATGAAACCTGCAATCAGGATGGCCGCACTGATGGAAATACCAGTGAAGTTCATTTGGACACACGACTCATTCCGCGTAGGCGAAGACGGACCGACCCATGAGCCTATTGAACAAGAGGCACAAATACGCCTGATGGAAAAAGTGAAAAACCACAAGGGTGAAAACTCATTGCTCGTGCTACGACCGGCCGATGTTCACGAAACTGTGGAATGCTGGAAGCTGGCTTATGAAAATCTCAAGACTCCCACAGCCTTGATTCTGTCGCGCCAAAAAATAGAAGACCTGCCTGCAAGTACTAATTACAAGGGCGCAGCCAAAGGCGGCTATACCGTGATTGAAGAAAAAGACCCTGACATCATTCTGCTGGCCTCGGGTTCAGAAGTATCAACATTGGTAAATGCAGCCAAACTTCTGAAAAACGATGGCATAAAGGCCAAAATTGTAAGCATACCGTCGGAAGGGTTGTTCCGTAACCAACCGGAATCTTATCAAGCCAACCTATTACCCGAACGCATCAAGAAATTCGGACTTACGGCAGGACTTTCCATCAATCTTGCACAATTAGTAGGATTCGGTGGCAAAGTATATGGAATGGATTCCTTTGGTTATTCGGCACCCTACACCGTATTGGATGAAAAGTTAGGTTTCACGCCCGAAAACATCTACCGACAAATAAAAGAATACATTAACGCATAGGCCACATTCATGGAAAAAGAAGTGATTGGATTAGCTTCAGACCACGCAGGTTTCCAACTGAAACAGTTTGTCAAAGCATATCTGGAAGAAAAGAACATACCTTATAAAGATTATGGGTGCTTCAGTGAAGAAAGTTGCGACTATCCCGATTTTGGGCATGCTTTAGCCAAGGGCATCGAAAAGGGCGAATGCCAACGCGGAATAGGCATATGCGGAACCGGTGAAGGCATCAGCATGACCCTAAACAAGCACAGCTGCATCAGAGCCGGCCTTTGTTGGATGCCAGAAATCGCAGAGATGACAAGAAAGCACAACGATGCCAACGTATTGGTCTTGCCCGGAAGATATATCAACAATGAAACGGCGCGGAAAATCATGGATGCATTCTTTCAAACGCCATTTGAAGGTGGAAGGCATCTCAGGAGAATCAACAAAATCCCCATCCAATAACATCCAATGACCAAAAAAGAACATTACGGCATGGTGCTCGCCTATCTGAAAGAACAAGCTCCCGAAACAGATTCGGAACTTATTTATCAGAATCCGTTCCAACTTTTGGTCGCTGTGGTTTTGTCGGCACAATGCACGGACAAACGTGTCAATACGGTAACAACCGGTTTGTTTGGCAAATATCCGGATGCGGCAACAATGGCAAAAGCCACGCAGGCAGACATTCTGAAATATATCAGCTCGGTATCCTACCCCAACAGCAAGGCAAAGTACCTGACCGGGCTCTCCAAAATGATAACAGACGTTTTCCATGGAAACGTTCCGGATAACATTAAAGACTTAACCAAACTACCGGGCGTAGGACGCAAAACGGCCAACGTCATTCAGGCCGTTGCATTCGGAAAACCGGCTATTGCCGTAGATACGCATGTCTATCGTGTCAGCCATCGGTTGGGGCTCGTTACGTCAGCAGCCAACACTCCATACAAAGTGGAAATGGAACTGACAAAAAACATCCCGACAAAGGATTGGGGGAAAGCACACTTTTGGTTGCTATACTACGGACGCTACACATGCACGGCACTATCGCCAAAATGTAAGCAATGCCACTTACAAGACATTTGCACTTACACAAAAGACAAATCTAAAACAGCAGTTGCCAAAAGCAATGAATAGCAAACATTAAAATCTGATTATGACACCATTCAGATTCATAATCCATGGAAAATGCTTACTTTTGCATAAAAGAACAATTACAATCAAACACATTATATTGAAATGGTAACAATTGACAATTTTAATTTCAATGGTAAGAAAGCCATCGTTCGCGTTGACTTTAACGTTCCATTGGACGAAAACGGAAATGTAACGGACGACACACGCATCCGTGGCGCACTCCCTACGCTTAAGAAAATATTGGCAGACGGTGGTGCCGTAATCATGATGAGCCACATGGGAAAGCCTAAAGGAAAGGTCAATCCCAAATTGTCGCTCTCACAAATCGTTGCAAAAGTTTCCGAGCGCCTGGGCGTTGACGTGAAGTTCGCTCCCGATTGCGCAAACGCAGGTGAAGCAGCTGCCGCACTGAAACCCGGAGAAGCTCTTCTGCTGGAAAATCTTCGTTTCTATCCGGAAGAAGAAGGCAAGCCTGTAGGCATAGATAAAACCGATCCACAATACGAAGAGGCCAAAAAGGCCATGAAAGCCAGCCAAAAAGAATTTGCCAAGAAATTGGCTTCGTATGCTGACGTATATGTAAACGATGCATTCGGCACAGCTCACCGCAAGCACGCATCGACAGCCGTTATCGCCGATTTCTTTGACGAAAACAGCAAGATGCTGGGCTATCTGATGGAAAAAGAAGTAAAGGCCATTGATAACGTTTTGAAAAACGCCAAGCACCCCTTTACGGCTATCATCGGAGGAAGCAAAGTATCATCCAAACTTGGTGTAATTAAAAACCTCCTCGATAAAGTAGACAACCTTATCATCGGTGGTGGAATGGGATTTACATTCTTTAAAGCACAAGGCGGACACATTGGCGACTCACTTCATGAAGATGACCTAATGCCCGAAGCTCTTAATATATTGAAGACTGCCGAAGAAAAAGGCGTTAAAGTCTCTTTGTCTGTTGCAACCGTTGCAGGTAATAAGTTCAGCAACGATGCAGACCAGCAGATTTTTGAAACTCATAACATTCCCGACGGTTGGGAAGGCATGGACGCATCTCCTGCTTCTTTGAAAATCTGGAAAGAAATCATTCTCTCGTCAAAAACCATTCTTTGGAATGGCCCAGTAGGTGTTTTTGAATTCCCCAACTTCGCAAAAGGCACCGGTGAAATTGCCAAATATGTTGCAGAAGCAACTGAAAACGGCGCATATTCGCTCGTTGGCGGTGGTGACTCTGTGGC
>CAKRYD010000043.1 GCA_934426255.1 uncultured Bacteroidaceae bacterium
GCATAAGGGACCTACATATGGTACGGAGACATCGACATCATTGGGATAGTATGCCCTGTATTCCATGCAGGTCTGACCACCTTTGCTGATGCCCGTACTTATCCACTTGCGAGGATAGATTTGCTTGAACGCCGTAACAATGTTGTGCAGGTCAGACATGGCATTGCGGTCGGTCATATATTGCCAATCACAAGGCTCGGGGACAGATTCGGCAAAATATCGGTGCTCGACAACTATCACGTTTGTGTTCCA
Organism: uncultured Bacteroidaceae bacterium; assembly: GCA_934426255.1. Classification (GTDB taxonomy): domain Bacteria; phylum Bacteroidota; class Bacteroidia; order Bacteroidales; family Bacteroidaceae; genus UBA6382. The sequence goes on from CAKRYD010000043.1 coordinate 253, forward strand.
TAGCTCAGACAGCTCCTCCAAATATCTTGGCGAAATGGCATAAGACGCGTTGTAGCCTTCGGTGACGACTACGGTTGGGCGTTCCGGAGAGCGATGCATCACAACAACACGCTGGTTGAACTTCCCTTTTTCAGGATGTTTGTGATCCAGTGGTTGGGAAAAACTTACAGTGTATTTTTCCGCATAACCAACAGCATTCTCCAATGGGGCGATATGGGTGATTTCTTTCATGCGGCTCATTAGAGCACGCAATTCGTTGCTGGCGCACAGTGGCTGTTGTAAAATGAATGCGAGGAATAAGATGATGGATGTATTTCTTGTAATCATTATAAGATATTTGGGCGTAAACGGATGAGAAAAAACGAATTGCACAGACGATACTCTGTGCAATTCCATTAAAGCTTTATAAAACTATTATTTGCTCAAGGCCTTGTCGATCTCGGCAGTAATGATGCTATCGCCTGGATAACCGCCTTCAGCAATATTGTCGTACACGTTAGTGCCGTCTTTGCCAACAATGAGATAAGTCGGAATGCCTTTGATGCCCAAACTTTTCAGTAACGAGCTGTATTGTGCATTGGTCAAACGATAATGGTATCCTTTAATCTTAGGAATGGCGGCATTGAAGTTGGCCAAGGGCGAAGTCTCACCGGTAACATAAACGAAAACCACGTTTTTCTTTTCCTTGAGATACTGCTCTTTAATAGGATCAATCTGTTTCATGGCGGCCATACAAGGACCGCACCATGTGGCCCAAAAGTCTATCACAATCACTTTACCTTTGTAGGGCTTCTTAATGGCTTCGAGCAGTTTGTCATTAGCCGTTTTCTCTGGAACTTGCACCACTGTTACTCCAGGAGTCTTTTTGGTGGTGGCTGTTGTCGAAGTCTTCTTTTGTGCACACCCTGTTGTGAACGCCAACATGGCGGCTACCGTAAATAAGATGAGCTTTTTCATACTGATTATCTGTTTTGATTACTATTCAGCAGATGATATTTTGAAAGTGCAAATATACGAACTTTCACAGGAGAAACCGATTTTCAGCACAGAAAGATGGGATTTATGGATTGTTACGTATGCGGATTTTTGTATTTTCGCGGTATAAATCGAAGAAAACTCACCAAACTGATAATTATGAAAGAGATTAAAACACTTGCTAAAGCAGAGAATTTCACGGCTGTGGACTTTGGCCGATTGAATGAGATTAAGGATTATGTATTGGCATTGACACCTGAAGTTAAAATCGCAGGAAAAGTATTTGGCGGACAAAGTGTAAATGCCACTGGTGCAGAATTCTCTTTTCAGAGCTTCCCTCCCGGAACCGAAACTGGCTTTTTGCATACACACAAGAACCATGAAGAGTTGTACTTCTTTTTAGGTGGTAAAGGTGAATTCCAAGTAGACGGCCAGATCTTTGCCATTACGGAAGGAACTGTAGTGCGTGTCGCTCCTGCAGGACGCAGGTCAGTGCGCAATAACGGAACAGAACCATTACTGATGCTTTGTGTGCAGTATAAAGGTAATACTTTTACAAGTGAAGATGCGACTGATGGTATAATATTAAAAGATAAGGTGGAATGGCAGTAAGTAATTTGCCAATAGATACTTGATAGAATAAGCCGCTTATGAAAGTCCTTTTGCTGTAGTGACTCATAAGCGGCTTTCTTATTTTTGAAAAGCAAGTTTTTCGATAAGTTTAAGGCAACTTTCAACGGGGAGATTCTTATAGATGACTTTTCGATTGCCGCTCAAGACATAAATAGCCGGAAAATCGTGTAAGTCATAGAGAAGCTTTTCTTGGATATAATTGCTTCCCAGCCCAACAACCCAATTTTGAGGCAAATCATGCTTTATCCTCTCCCAAGCCGGAATGTCTTCCGAAATACAGATAGCAAGCACTTGCAGCTTTTGGGCTTGTATGGCACGATTTAAGGTGGCATGATGACGAAGCCTGTTTACCAATGCTTGGCAACGGATACACGACGGATCAAAGAAAATCATTAACCGGGTATTTTCAGGTATTTTGCAAAGTGATGTTTTACGACCGTCGCGCAGGGTAAATGAAAAATCGGAAGCGACTTGGCCTACGGCATTCTTTTTGAGTAGATCTAATCGGAACTTGGGACGGATTTTCTCAGTGTCAGAAAGTTGGTCGCTGCCTATCAAATGTTTTAAGACTTCCTCATAGACTTCGTCTTGGCCAACAAATGTTGCTTCTCCATGGAAATAAGTCTCTGATAGCTTCGCCACAATATGATAAGCTTGCTTGTTGGCTGAAGCTTTGTCAAGCATTCTCGAAACAGCTCTCAATCTGTCATTGTCTGAAAGTAAAGGAAGCTTTTTTGCAAAATGGTCAAATCTATGTGCTAAAGAATCCTGATACCAGTGTTCAAACGTATTTTGGAAAGGAAAATTGTCCCAACAATGCAATAATAAATCACGTAATTCGTTTGAACCAAGCGTAGCACGTAATGAACAAGTGACAAGTAACATGGGCATGAGGATGCGCAACACCAAAAACGGATATTTTTTATGCATATGAGCAAATTGCAGAGTAAAAGTACGACTTTTTCGTGAAACCTTCTTTATAAAATGGTATCTTTGCAAACATATAGATTTAGTTTATATGATTTATGAGTAAAAAAGAAGAGCTCAAACAGCAGATATTGCAATTGACACGCGAATATTATCAAGAGGTTCATGCAGTAAAACAAGAGTTTCACCCCGGTGAATCGTTTGTGAATTACGGAGGTCGTTATTTCGATGAAAAAGAAATGGTCAATCTTGTTGATTCATCGCTCGACTTCTGGTTGACCGCCGGTCCGTGGGCGACCAAATTTGAGACTGGCTTGGCTAAGTGGTTGGGTGTAAAACATTGTGCTTTGACCAATTCAGGCTCATCAGCCAATTTGCTGGCATTTTTCGCATTGACTTCACCAAAGCTCGGAGAACGAAGAGTGAAACGTGGCGATGAGGTGATTACTGTAGCCTGTGGCTTTCCAACAACCATCACTCCGATGATTCACTACGGAGCCATCCCTGTTTTCGTTGATGTGTCGTTGCCGGGATTCAACATAGATACAAACTATTTGGAGTCTGCTTATACCGAAAAAACCAAAGCTGTGATGCTGGCTCATTCTTTAGGAAATCCCTTTAATTTGAAAGTTGTAACAGATTTCTGCAAACGTCACCAGCTTTGGCTCATCGAAGACAATTGTGATGCCTTAGGGTCTGAATATACTATTGATGGAATAACAAAAAAGACTGGGACATGGGGCGATATTGGAACCAGTTCCTTTTATCCTCCGCACCATATGACAATGGGTGAAGGGGGAGCCGTATATACAAACAACGGATTGCTTGACAAAATAGTTCGCTCTTTTCGCGATTGGGGACGTGATTGCTGGTGTATGGGCGGCGTAGACAATACATGCGGTTGCCGCTTTACCGGGCAATTTGGTGAACTCCCTAAAGGGTATGATCACAAATATGTATATTCGCATTTCGGCTTTAATCTAAAAGTCACCGATATGCAAGCGGCAATCGGATGTGCCCAACTGGAGAAATTGGACGATATCGTTGAAGCACGCCGCAACAATTATGAGCGGCTATATAATGGATTGAAAGGTACTCCGGGCATTATTCTGCCTGAGCCCGCAGAAAATTCAAAGCCGAGCTGGTTCGGTTTCCTTATTACAGTAAAGGATGATGCCGGCTTTACACGCAATGAATTGACAGCCTATTTGGAATCGAGAAGGATACAGACGCGCAATCTTTTTGCCGGTAATTTCGTCAAGCATCCTTGTTTCGACGAATTCCGCGGTGACACTTCCGTCTATCGGCAAATTGGGGACTTGAAACAAACAGATCGCGCCATGTCTGATACATTTTGGATAGGTGTATATCCTGGAATGACAAAAGAAAAGCTTCAGTGGATGGTTTGCTGCATTCGTGATTTTTGCGAACGCTGAGCACTTTAAAAACAGAATAATTATTGCGCAAACAAATCTTTTCCTAAAAAAGATTTGTTTGCGCAATAATTATTCGTTAGCTTTGCAGGCATTAATAGATAAACATATATAATATGAAAAGACTGATTATTGTTTTGTCTGCGCTGTTTAGTGTAATTTTATTCGGCGCATGTAATTCCAATGAATTGGAAGACGAAGTTGTTGATGCTAATACGGGAACTTTTACGGTACGTACTCGTTCTGCTGGAACGGAAGCGAAGGTTAGTTATCCGTTGGTTCTCTATGTCTTTAATGCTTCGAAGTGCTGTGCTGCACAAAGTGTGCAGTCGGAAAGTGAAAATGTAATAATGTCGCTTCCGGCCGGTGAATACACTATCTATGCAATTGGTGGTGTTGACAATTTGTCCCTTCCTGAGATGGCCAATGCGCAATCAACCTCCTTGCTTAATTTAAAATCAGCAGAACAAGCATATGGCGATTTAATGGCGGCTCAAAGTAAAGTAAGTGTTGTTGCGGGAAAGTCGCAGGATGTCAATTTGCAAATGGAGCGTAAGGTAATGCAATTGGATAAAGTGGAAATGAAAAATATACCGCGTGGTACGGAACAGGTTTCCATCGTGATCTCTTCTCTTCATAGTGGTATTAAGATTGATGGCTCTTATGGTGAGAATAAAGATTATTCTTACGAGCTGCAACTTGTCATGCAAGAAGACAACACAACATGGTCGGCAATGCCAAGTGCATTCCTTTTGCCTTCTGATGAGACGGCTGTTTCAGTCAAGATGAAAGTTGGAGAAACAGAAAAAACTTTTGCCTATACAGGTAGTGACAAGTTTGTTGCTAATTCTCATTTTACAATTACAGCAACTTACCAGTCCCAAAAATTGGACATGAAATTTACCGGTGCCGTTTGGGGAGAAGACAAGCAGATAGATTTCAGTTTGGTAGATGATAATCCTAATCCCGGAACGTCAACTGGAACGCAAAGCTTCAAGGTCGGAGATTTTTATAAAGGGTGTTATGTGTTCGAGGTTGACGAAAACAAAAAAATTGCGAAGGTGCTTTCATCCGTTGAAATGGTTCCTAAACCATCAGATCCCAAAAAGACAATAGCACTAAGTACAAACGCTGAGATTACAGAGATAATAAATGGCTGTTTGTCATCATGGGCTGTCGAAGGCATAGCGGTACAATGGCGTGTTATGAATGTGGATGAGGCACAAATATTATATGATAATTATACTGCGATAAATACTGCATTGAACAATCAGAGTGCTACGGCTTTATCGACAGAAACATACTATGTCAACGACAACCAAGAGTATAAGAAGTGTGAACTGAAAGCCAAGACATTTAAGCCCGTTTCGAATCCTAAGAATGAAACTATACTTCGTCCAATTGCCGAAATACCCTTTTAAGAGGTGAAATAGATGAAAAAGAAAACAACAGTTTTACTTTTAACGACCTTGATTGCTTTCTTTTCCTGTGATTCATATATATATGAGGATGAACCGGAGAAAGAGACCATACTTGCAGTTACGACGCGTGCTGCGGATGGCAATGCAAATGTCAGCTATCCTATTGCGCTATTCATTTTCAGTGGCGACAAATGTAGTGCAATTCAAAAAATTAATTCTGCTTCTGATAATGTACAAATCTCTTTGCAGGCCGGCGATTATGATGTGTATGCTATTAGCGATATAAATAATTATGAGTTTCCAGAGAAGGAATCTGCCACCAGATTATCGCCATTGAAACTTAAAGCGGAAAAGTCAACCCATGGAGATTTAATGCTTGCTCGTGGTACAGTTAAAATGGAGACCCGTAAAGAGCATTCGCTGACTCTTAATATGGAGCGTAAGGTTTTGAATCTAAATGAGATCAAGGTGCAAAATATACCTGCCGCGGCTAAAAGTATCAATGTGTCAGTTACGCCGTTTACCAGCATGATATGCATTGATGGAAGCCATGCTGATGTTAAGACGACTTACACTGCCGAGCTTAAAAAACAGGCCGATGGCACAACATGGCTCGTATCGCCGAATGTATTCTTGTTACCAGCAATTGATCAAGTAGTGGAAATAGCTATCACCATTGCTTTTGAAGATGGAACGTCAAAGAAATATTCTTATAAGAGTGCAGAGCCATTCAAAGAAAATGCCCATGTCAACATATTAGCGAAGTATGAAACATTGAAAACCACGCTTGCAATAAATATTCAGGGTGAAGATTGGGACGAAGACCAAAATATAGAATACAACTTTATGGAGGAAGCATCTGATCCGTCTCAAGAAGGTGAACATGAAACAGCTTCTGAATTATTTGCTATAGGTGATTTCTATAAGGGTTGCTATGTTTTTGCCGTGGATGCAGATAAAAAGACAGCGACAGTCCTTTGTTCAGACGAGAAAACGAATGTGATGGATTATTATAAGAATGAATCAGAAAACGAACTTGCCTTGGAAACGGCTTTGCAATCGTTTTCTGTTGGCGGAATTTCGAAATGGCGGGTTATGACCGAAGATGAGGCCAAAAGCATCCATCAGAGAATTACAGAAATCAATGATGCGTTGCAAGCTACGGGTAGGACAGTTATTTCTGATGATGAATACATTATAGTGAATCAGTTAGGCTATAGACGTTGCAAGCTTACAGCCAAAAAAATCGAGCAAAAAGCGTATCCTCGATTAGAAACGATTCTCCGGCCTGTCGCTGACATCTCTTTTAATTGATGCTTAATAAAAGAGTTGCCATGTAAAAAACAAGCGTTTATTTTTGCATGTTGCTAAGTAATCACTAACTTTGCAGTCAAAATGAGAGATAATTTGAAAAATATCCATCACCATCATCACACCAAATGAAATCGTTCGGTGAGTGAAGTTGTATACAAATAAATAAGCAATACAGAGGCTTGCCGAAACATCTCGGCAAGCCTTTTTAATTACTAAGAAGACTGAAATGTTAAGAATCGCAGTACAATCGAAAGGTCGGCTTTATGAAGATACCATGGCCCTTTTGGCCGAGGCCGATGTAAAAGTGAGCAAATCGGTGCGTACCTTATTAGTGCAGGCGCGCGATTTTCCGGTAGAGATATTGTTTTTGCGCGATGACGACATCCCTCAAACTGTTGCCAACGGGGTGGCAGATATTGGAATTGTCGGAGAGAACGAATTTTTAGAACGTGGCGAAAAGGCCGATATCATCCAACGTCTTGATTTTAGCAAGTGTCGTTTGTCGTTGGCAATCCCTAAAGCTGAAAATTATGAAGGGTTGGAATGGTTCCAGCATAAGAAAATAGCAACCAGCTACCCTAACATTTTACGTGGTTTCTTGCGAGAAAATAGTATAGAGGCTGACGTACATGTCATTACAGGTTCCGTAGAGGTTGCGCCCGGAATAGGCTTAGCTGATGCCATCTTCGATATTGTTAGTTCCGGTTCTACCTTGGTTAGCAATAACCTGAAGGAGGTAGAGGTGGTTGTACGCAGCGAGGCCTTGCTGATTGGCTATCCCGGGATGACTACAGAGAAGAAATCAATTCTAAATGAATTGCTGTTCCGCATAGCTGCAGTCAAGGAGGCAGAAGATAAAAAATACGTATTGATGAATGTTCCCAAGAACAAGTTGGATGAAATCATTTCCGTGCTGCCCGGCATCAAGAGTCCGACCATTATGCCTTTGGCCGACAAGGATTGGTGCAGTGTGCATACGGTATTGGATGAAAAACGCTTTTGGAACATCATCGGCCAGTTAAAGGAAAAAGGAGCTCAAGGTATATTGGTTCTTCCCATAGAAAAAATGGTTCTTTAAATAGTGACGATGCAAATCATTGAATATCCTACAGCAGAAGTGTTGAGCCAATGCTTGAAACGGCCTGCTTTCGACGTGACAAAATTGTTTGGCGCGGTGCAAGGCATCATTGACAATGTTCGTGAACACGGTGATGCCGCTCTGTTTGACTTGGAAGAAAGGTTTGATAAGGTACGTCTTAAGCAACTTGCCGTAAGCGAAGAGGAATTTCTCCAAGCCGAATCCAAGGTAAGCGACGGACTAAAGGCTGCCATTCGGTTGGCATATGGAAATATATACCGTTTTCATGAAGCGCAACGCTTTTCTCCTATTCAGGTAACGACCTGCCGGGGTGTTGTGTGTGAACAAGTGGCTGTACCTATTGAACGAGTTGGCTTGTATGTCCCCGGTGGCTCAGCACCGCTGTTCTCTACGGTTTTAATGTTAGCCGTACCGGCACAAATAGCCGGTTGTAGCGAAATAGTCCTTTGTACGCCACCGGCAAAGGATGGTAGTGTAAATCCTGTCATTTTGTTTGCCGCTCGTCTGGCCGGAGTGAGCAAAGTGTTTAAAGTCGGCGGTTCACAGGCTATTGCCGCATTGGCTTATGGTACGGAGAGCATTCCTAAGGTCGACAAGATTTTTGGTCCTGGAAATCAGTATGTAATGGCGGCTAAACAGTTGGTTTCTCTCTCTGACGTAGCAATAGATATGCCGGCCGGTCCGAGCGAAGTGGAGGTGTTGGCCGACGAAACAGCAAATCCCTCGTTTGTTGCCGCCGATCTTTTAAGCCAAGCCGAGCATGGAGCCGATAGTCAGGTAGTTCTGATATCAACGAGTAAAGATATGCTGAAAGCTGTGCAAAGTGAAGTGGAACGTCAGTTGCAGACTTTGCCAAGGAAAGAAATTGCCGCAAAAGCTCTTTCTCACAGCTTGGCTATTCTGGTCAAGGATATAAACGATGCTGTTCGTGTTACCAACGACTATGCGCCTGAGCACTTAGTGATATCCGTGAAAGATTATCGCGAAGTTGCCAAACATATACGCCATGCCGGTTCCGTGTTTTTGGGCTCTTATAGCTGTGAAAGTGCCGGCGATTATGCTTCCGGCACCAATCATACACTGCCCACAAAAGGCTATGCCCGTGCTTACGGAGGTTTGTGCCTGGACTGCTTTGTGCGAAAAATGACTTTGCAAGAACTTTTACCTGAAGGTGTTCGCGAAATAGGGCCGGCTGTAATGGCCATGGCTGCTGGTGAACAGTTGGAAGCACATAAGCGGGCAATGGAAATTCGTTTAGATAGTTTGAAACAGAAATAGTTTATGAAAAGCCTGAAAGACTTAGTACGGCCCAATATTTGGAGCTTGAAACCATATAGTTGCGCTCGCGATGAATTTCGCGGACGTAAAGCTCAAGTTTTTATTGATGCTAACGAGAATCCTTACAACAATCCCTACAATCGTTATCCCGACCCCTTGCAGATGTCTTTGAAGACGCGCATATCCGAACAGAAAGGAATTGCTCCCGATCAGATATTCCTTGGAAATGGAAGCGATGAAGCAATTGACATAGTCTATCGTGTTTTCTGCATTCCGCAGCGCGACAATGTTGTTGCTATTGAACCGACTTACGGTATGTACCAGGTCTGTGCAGACATTAATGATATAGAATATCGCAAGGTGCTGTTGGATGGCAATTTCCAGTTGGATGCCGAAAAGTTATTGGGTGTTGTCAATGCTCACACCAAAGTTATTTGGCTTTGCAGCCCCAACAATCCTACAGGCAATAACTTGGATGAAAAAGAAATCGAGAAAGTCTTACGCTCATTTGAAGGCATTGTCGTTTTGGATGAAGCTTATAGCGATTTTTCACCTCGTAGTCCTTTCCGTCATCGCTTAGATGAGTTTCCTAATCTTATAGTGCTCAATACTTTTTCAAAGGCTTGGGGCTGTGCTGCCATCCGTTTGGGCCTTGCCTATGCCTCTGAAGAGATCATCGGCTTGTTCAATAAGGTTAAATATCCGTATAATGTCAACAAGCTCACACAAGATGCCGCTCTTGAGATTTTGAACAAGCGTCGTGATGTTGAAAATTGGATTAAGCTCATTTTGGAAGAACGTCCTAAGCTTATGGCATCAGTCGCAGAGTTGCGCATATGCGAAAAAGTCTATCCGACCGAAGCCAATTTTTTTCTGGCTAAAATGAACGATGCCACAGCGGTCTACGAATACTTGATAGACAACGGAGTCGTTGTAAGAAACCGCAGCAAGGTAGCATTATGCCACAATTGCCTGCGCATAACAGTGGGGACACCGCAAGAAAATAATATTCTCTTGGCAGCATTGAGAAAATACAAATTCACTTAAACCCGATGTAATGAAGAAAGCCATTTTTATTGACCGCGACGGAACAATTATCCGTGAGCCGGCTGATGAACAGATAGACACGATTGAAAAATTTTCATTTCTGCCCGGAGCTCTGACCGCATTGTCTAAGATTAGAAAAGCGACAGACTATGAATTTGTAATGGTTTCAAACCAGGATGGATTGGGCACAGATTTACATCCTCAAGAAACGTTTGATAAGCTTCAGCACTTGTTGCTTGACACCTTGCAAAGCGTTGGTGTGGAGTTTGATGACATTTTGATTGACAAAAGTTTTCCTTCCGATCACTTGCCAACACGAAAGCCGGGGATAGGCATGATGGGAAAATATTTGCAGGGTGATTACGATTTGCCCCACTCCTATATGATTGGCGACAGAGAAACCGATGCCGAGTTCGCACGCAATATGGGATGCGAGCCGTTGATTATTCATGACGGCACAGGGTGGCCGGAAATATTGGAAACCATTATTGGCGGCGAGCGTATAGCTGAAATTCACCGTGTCACAAAAGAAACGGATGTCTTTATAAGACTTAACCTGAATGGCTCTGGCATTTGCGAAATCGATACGGGGCTCGGTTTCTTCGACCATATGCTTGAGCAGATCGGCCGTCATGGAAATATTGATTTGGTTGTTAAGGTAAAGGGCGACTTGAACGTGGACGAACATCACACGATAGAGGATACCGGCATCGTTCTTGGCGAATGTCTTCTCAAGGCTTTGGGCGATAAACGCGGTATTCAGCGCTATGGCTTTTGTTTGCCTATGGACGATTGCCTTTGTCAGGTGGCTTTGGACTTTGGAGGTCGTCCCTGGTTGGTTTGGGATGCCCGGTTCAACCGTGAACGCATCGGTGAAATGCCAACTGAAATGTTCCTGCACTTTTTTAAGAGCGTTTCAGACAGTGCGCGGATGAATTTGAACATTAAAGCTGAAGGTTTTAATGAGCACCATAAGATAGAAGGCATTTTCAAAGCTTTTGCACGTGCTGTTAAGATGGCAGTCAAACGCGATATGGAGCATTTTGTATTGCCTTCAAGTAAAGGTCTATTGTGATGAAGCTGTTGTTGCAGCTGTTTGTCTTGGCTTTGGCGGCTGGAATGTTCTTGTCGTGCGATTCTGTGGTGCTTGAAAGCGAAGCTATTCCCGATGTCAAGGATTCTACAGAAATTCTAAGCCCTGGACAAGATGCTGAAGTGCTCAGTGTGGCCGAAGCCATGGCACTGTCGGAAGGAGATCTTGTCTGCGTCAAGGGGTTTGTCGTCGGTTCGATCAGAGGCACCAAGATAAGCGGCGCATGCTTCCTTGCGCCTTTCGATGGGCTTGTCAGCAATTTGCTGATAGCCGATGATCCTGCAGAGCGTATGCCTCACAATTGCATGCCGATTGAGCTTAAAAGTGATTCTGAGGCTCGCAAACAATTGAATCTGTCATCTCATCCGGAGATGCACGGCCGCAGCATAATCTTTGAGGGTGTGGCTAAGACTTATTTCGGTCAAATGGGCGTGAAACAGGTTGCTGCTTTTCATTTTCCTGACAGCCTTGAAATTCCGGCTGATACAGTGATAGACATTGTCTTCCCGATTGGCTGATTGCTTTTCCTCGTATTATTTTCCTTGATATACCCGAATGAAATCGACATACATGTCGGAAGAATTGTCGTAGCGTTCCAAATTGATTTTCCAGCCGCTTGCACCACCGATGGCATAATTAACCAAAAAGAAAAGCGGCTGTTCGCCTGAATACCGGTTTGTGGCATGTCTGAACACCTCTATATTGTCCAAATAATAGACAGTCGAGTCCTTTCCTACGCGAAGTCCATAAGTGTGAAATGTCGTAGACCAAGAAGTCTTGCTGCCGATTTCAAGCATGTCAATGTGCTTCCAAGGAGCTTTGATTTCTTTGCCTTCGGCATCCTTTTGCTGCCAGTAATGGGCGGTAGCGTAGTAGCCTGAATCATTAGGATTTCCTTCGCCCTGGCCACCGTAGGCTTCGATAATGTCCAGTTCGTCGCCCGGCAAGGTAACTATTCAGCGGTAGGTATATGCCAAATCATCAAACCCCAAATAGGGCTTGAATAGCATTGTAAGGTGTCTTG
>CAKRYD010000044.1 GCA_934426255.1 uncultured Bacteroidaceae bacterium
CAAGACACCTTACAATGCTATTCAAGCCCTATTTGGGGTTTGATGATTTGGCATATGCCTACCGCTGAATAGTTACGTAGAGAATCAGACAAATCATGGTTTTATCACCAATTGGGAAAGTCATGATATGTTTCTGACGAATCAAAAGTGCCGGAATAGGGATAAAATACAGAGTAAGTAGGATCGTATGAATAAGGGTTCATATCAGGCAAATAGAATGGATCTCCATAACCTGTGTTAATAGTTTTATTGGGGTTGACAGTAGTAGTAAGTCCTCCTTTGTATCCATAGTCAGTTAATGAAGCCACACATCCGGATATCAGTGTCATTGTAAGGATGGTAACTATCAAGATTGACAAGCTTCCAGCGACACTCTTGTTTTGTATTCTTTCTTGCATGCCATCAATAACATGCTTTCTGTTTGACTCTTTCTGTTTCATAGTGCGTTACTTATAGTTCTTACTTGCAAGTATACGCTAATTGCGATTTGTAAAACGTTTTAGCCGTTGAAAGTTTTGCCAATGATGGGTGATTTTAATATAAGTAATGATTTTGAATCGTAGCGAAGTGCGAACTGATATCTTTAGTTGTCAATATTCTATTATTTGGCCATCTCATAGATCTCGCGAGTGGCTCTTCTGTCCAGTTTGACGTAATTGCCGATGAGCTCACCTTTATCTTCGTGCAGTTTGTTTACCAAGGTGTCGATGTCGGGGTTTTCAATTCCGAGTTCACGGAAAGTGATGGGCATACCTATTGATTTCAGGAATTTCTTGAATGCGAGTACGCCTTCCACGGTCATGAATCGGATGTCTTTTTTCTTTTCTACGTTCCAGACACGTTCTGCAAATTGCGCCACTTTTTCCGGCCGATGATTGGAAACCCAATTGAGCCATGCCGGTTGTATGGTAGCAAGCCCTGCACCGTGTGTTACGCCGTAAAGAGCACTTACCTCGTGCTCCATGAAATGGCTGGCCCAATCTTCTTCCCGCCCTACTCCGCACATGCCGTTGTGTGCCATGGTTCCTGCCCACATCAAGTTGGCTCTTGCATCGTAATTGTCTGGTTCCCTCAAGACAATTTTGGCTTCCGTGATAATGGCTTTCAATGTGCCTTCGCAAAGGCGGTCGGTCAGTTCAACGTTTTCCGTATTGCTGAAGTATCGTTCCATGATGTGACTCATCATATCCGTGATGCCGCATGCCGTTTGCCAAGGTGTGAGGCTGAATGTGAGTTCAGGATTCATGATTGAAAAGGCCGGCCTGAGTACCATGCCGGTTCTCAGACTGAGTTTGTGCAAGCCTTCCTTTTTTGTAATGACGCTGTTGCCTGAGGCCTCGCTGCCTGATGCTGGGATGGTTAGTACGACACCTATAGGCAATGCTTGCTGGACAGTGGCTGTTCCCATGTAAAAGTCCCAGAAATCACCTTCATAGACGGCTCCTGCGGCGATGGCCTTTGCCGTATCTATTACGGAGCCGCCGCCTATTGCTATCAGAAAATTGATGTGGTGCTTGCGTACAAGTTCGATTCCCTGATACACTTTGTCATCTGTTGGGTTGGGTTCAATTCCGCTTAGTTCCGTGCAGGCGATACCTTCTTTGATCAGTGACTCCTCTACTCTGCTTAGCAGTCCGTTTTTGACGACATGGCCTTTTCCGTAAACGATCAATGCTTTGTCGGCTCCGTATTTTGTGGCAAGTCTGCCTGTTTCTTTTTCTGTTTCGCGTCCGAAAACAAATTCCGTCGGGCTTTGATAAACGAAGTTGTTCATATGTCAGAATATTTATTGTTGACTACAAAAGTACGTCTTTTCGTTTATCCTGTTTTGCGTAGAGCTTTAAATGAACTTAAGAACTCCGTTCATTCATGAAATTCGAGATACTGTCGCGGATGACGATAAGTGATTCCGGTCCCATATTGAAAAGCAGGTCGATAATGCTGAGGTCGGGCAAAAAGCCATAGTTCTGTTCAAACACTTGATAATACCTTTTTGGTATGAAACCTGCAGGCATGTTTCTCTGCTTCGGGCTGATAAGGTTGCGCAGGTCTTTTTCGTCGTAGTGGGCTTGATAAGCTTGTGTGTACTCTACATCGGGTTGCAGGTCTATGAGTTTGCAAACTGTTTCGCGTAGGGCTTCGTTGAAGTCAAACAGATATTTCCAGTGGTGCTTTTCGTAGAATGGCAAGAAATCGTCGGCATAGAATTCAAAGTACGGGCTTGTAGTATATGCTGTGATGAGAGCCTGCCGGTGCAGGTGTTGCCAATTGCCGTGGTCGCTGATGAGGATGTCTTTTATTTCGTTGTGCGACGGGTCTTGTCTGACGATGGGTATGGTCAGTGCTTGCACTCCTTCAGGAGCTGCAATGAGGCATCGGTTTCGATAGGTCTGTTTAATATAGTGTTCGTGTCGTTCTATCAGAATATGCCGGCTGGCATACAATTGGCAATAGTAGCTTACAGGACCTAAATATGCTGTTGAAAGTATAACGTTCATGTCTTATAAAAAGCAACCGCCTATCGTTTCCGAAAAGCGGTTGCCATGTTATTATCAAATGCTTAATCGTTGTCTCAACCCTTTTTTACTTTCATGTAATCGATGTTGGGCATCCATTGTGAAGGATTGCTGAGACGTATTTTGTTGAAGCCTTTTTTGAGTGTTACGCTGACGCTGACCTCTTTCCAGTTGTTGTGGTAGTGTCCGCTGTTAAGGCCGTTGAGTTGTTTGGTCTGTCCACCGTTGACGCTCAAGGTGATGTTGCGGTTGTCGCCCGATGCATAGCCGATGCTGATTGTGTAGGTTCCGCCTTTTTTGCTATATACATTGGGCCATTCCAGGTAGTTGTCGGCCGAGTTACCCAAGGAACCAACAAATACGCCTTGGTCGGCCGTGTCGTTGAGTGTCCACATGGGTGTCGTTCCTTTGCCCAACTCCTGATAGGCGTGCAAGTAGGCTTCTTCGGCTTGGTAAAGATGTTTTTCCGTGCGTTTTCCTGTTACGAAGTAGGCGCATGAGCCGTGTGCAGGAATGCTGACTTCTATTGTTCCGGTGGCATTTCCCTTGTTTTGGTGGGTAAAGCAATCATATACCTTAGCTTGTCTTTCAAAGCCCAGGGCTTCCAATGAAACATTTATTTTTTTTGTCTCATCCGAGAGATTCATAACGACTACAGCACGTTTCGGCCCCATCAGTTTTTCCATGTCTTTTGCTACAACATAAACGTCGCCTTCTCGTTGTACCACAGGTGCACCCAATCCCAGCTTGTCCTGGTTCATGGCTATGAGGTCTTTGTTCTTCAAAAGATTCAGGGAATATTCAGGAATGGTAGTCATGTCGCAACCGATGAGCAACGGTGAACTTACGATGCACCAATAGGCCATGTGCGTGTTTTCTTCGTCGTGTGATAGGGTACGGCCTATTTCAAGCATATCGGGGTCATTGTAGTGTCCGCCTCCGGTGTAGGCCTGGATATACAGGTTTTCTTTAATGATGCTCTTTACGGATTCCCAGGCACAGTAGATGTCGCCCGTGGTACGCCAGGAATCGCTGATGTCGCTGATCCAAGTGCCGGGATAAGCCCAGCGGCATACATTGAAGATGACGCCTTTTTTACCACAATTCTTGATGGCGTTGCTGATTTTTGTGTATTGTGCGCGTTCGTCAAGTCCCATGTGGTTACCGCCGCAGTAGTCCACTTTGATGAAGTCGAAATCCCAATCGATGAAGTAGAGTTTGCAGTCTTCGTCTTCATGTCCGGCAAATCCTACGCCCAGTCCCCACGCTTGTGTGTTGCCCGAACCGCAGGTGTTGTCTCCTGCATCGCTATAGATACCGGCTTTAAGTCCTTTCTTGTGAATATAGTCTACCAATGAGCGCATTCCGCTTGGAAAAAGCTTTGTGTTCAGACGCAGCTTGCCGTCTTCACCGCGTCCGTCCCAATATCCGTCGTCTATATTGATAAACTTGTAACCGGCTTTGCTGAGGCCTGTTGCAACCATTGCATCGGCTTGGCTCTTGATGACTTGTTCGTTGATTTTAAGAGCGAATGTGTTCCATGAACTCCATCCCATTGTGGGTGGGTTGAAAGCCAAACTCGGCAGCGTTGCTACACAGGTGGCCATGGCCAAAAGAATTTTGTTTCTTCTCATAATAATCTTGTGTTATATTTGTGATATATATTTGCAAAGGTAAGATTTTGGGCTGATTCAACAAACGACATACTTGAAATTTCAGTATATTTATGACATAAGCGAAATGCACTCCTGTTTTATAAAAGCAACCGCCTTTCGTTTCCGAAAAGCGGTTGCCATGTTGTTATCAAATGCTTAGTCGTTGCCTCAACCTTGTTTTACTTTCATGTAATCGATGTTGGGCATCCATTGCGATGGATTGCTGAGACGTATTTTGTTGAAGCCTTTTTTGAGCTTTACTTTAACGTTGACCTCTTTCCATTTGTTGTGGTAATCTCCACTGTTAAGATTGTAGAAATACTTGGTCTGTCCGCCGTTGACGCTTAAGATCAGATTGCGGTTATCACCCGTTGCGTAGCCGATGCTGAGCGTGTAGATACCGCCTTTCTTGCTGTAGACATTGGGCCATTCCAGATAGTTTTCTTCAGATTTGCCTAATGAAATTACGCATACACCTTGGTCGGCTGTGTCGTTGAGCGTCCACATGGGAGTGTTTTTGTTGTTAAGGTCTAATTCCTGATAAGCGTTCAGGTAGGCTTCCTCGGCCTGATAAAGATGCTTTTCCGTGCGCTTTCCTGTTACGAAGTAGGCGCATGAACCATGTGCGGGAATGCTGACCTCTATTGTTCCCATTGCTTTACCCTTGTCTTGGTGGGTAAGGCAATCGTACACTTTTGCTTGTCCTTCAAAGCCTATGGCTTCCAATGAAACGTGTATCTTTTTTGTTTCATCCGAGAGATTCATAACGACTACGGCGCGTTTCGGCCCCATCAGTTTTTCCATGTCTTTTGCTACAACGTAAACATCGCCTTCGCGCTGAACAACAGGTGCCCCCAATCCTAACTTGTCCTGGTTCATGGCTATGAGGTCTTTGTTTTTCAAAAGATTCAGGGAGTGTTCGGGTATCGTTGTCATGTCGCAGCCGATGAGCAACGGTGAACTTGTGATGCACCAATAGGCCATGTGCGTGTTTTCTTCGTCGTGTGATAGGGTACGGCCTATTTCAAGCATATCGGGGTCATTGTAGTGCCCGCCTCCGGTGTAGGCCTGTATATACAGGTTTTCTTTGACAAGGCTTCTTAGGGATTCCCAATTACATAGAATATCTTCAGTCGTGCGCCATGAATCACTGATGCCGCTGACCCATGTTCCGGGGTAAGCCCAACGGCATACATTGAAGATGACACCTTTTTTGCCGCAATTCTTGATGGCGTTGCTGATTTTTGTATATTGTGTTCGTTCATCGGCTCCTATGTGAAAACCACCGCAATAGTCCACTTTGATAAAGTCGAAATCCCAGTCGATGAAGTAGGTTTTGCAGTCTTCCTCTTCATGTCCTGCAAATCCGATGTTCATTAATTCCGGCTTTCTGTTGCCCGATGCGCACGAGTTGTCTCCTGCATCACTGTAGATACCGGCTTTGAGTCCTTTCTTGTGAATATAGTCTACTAATGGGCGCATTCCGCTTGGAAAAAGCTTTTTGTTCACACGAAGCTTGCCGTCTTCTCCGCGTCCGTCCCAATATCCGTCATCGATATTGATAAACCTGTAGCCGTATTCGTTGAGGCCGGTGTTTATCAGCGCGTCTGCCTGATTCTTGATCAGTTGTTCGTTGATGTTAAGTGCGAAAGTGTTCCATGTACTCCAGCCCATTGTGGGTGGGCTGAAAGCCAAACTCGGAAGTGTAGCTACACAGGTGGCCATGGCCAAAAGAATCTTGTTTCTTTTCATAAGTAACTTAATATGTTTATTTCGTTGAAATCTTTCGCAAAGATAAACATCTGAAGTGATTTGACAATCTCCCCCCCCATCTTTTTAACACACTTTATGGAAGAACAGAGAGAAAGCGTCGATACCGGTAGCCGTTGTAAAAAGGTTTTGAAGAGTCTTTTGAATAAAGGATAAGCATAGGCTTTCCTTCCAGATGCGATACGGGTAGGGGGCCGAAAATCCTTGAGTCGTATGGCTCTGTGCCGCTGTTGCTGCTCACCCAAATATAATCGTCGGCAAAGCTTACATTCCTGACCTGTTGTCCGTCGACTACAAGCAAGCTGTCGCAATCCCAGCAAACGTTCTTTTGTTCGTAAAGGTGCAAGGCATTTGCCAGCATGACTATGTTCCATGGATGTATGTCTATCGTCATTCCTTTTCCCGGAACAACGAAAGGGTAGTGCTTGGCAGCTTTCCTGCAAGTTCCGTCGGAGCTCCAGGGAAGCCATATCGTATCTCCTGGAAGTGCTGTGCATGTGCCTACGCAGAGCGGTCGGTCTGAAATGTTCCGTCTTTTTCCAAGTGGGTCGTTGAATACTATCGGTTCGCCCTGTCGAGGCAGGGTGGGTGAGAGGCGATGGTATCCGAACAAGGCGTCTAACGGCAGGCGCAAGCCGAAAGCGAAGCGAGCTACAAGAACACGGTCACCTGCCATGAGCGAAGGTCGCTCGTCTGTAGTTAACAATATGGGTAGTAAGGCCAAAGACCGTATCAACCAGACTGTAAGGATGGTTGTGGCAAGGATGACGGTTGTCTTCAGCCAAGGTTTCATGGGTCGGTTTGCATGGAAGCTTATTTGATGTTGTCCACCAGACGGAATATGCGGTTCCAGCGTATTTTGCCGTCAAACCATCCATAGTCTTTGTTGAGCGACAGCCAAACAAGGATGGGCTTTCCTACTATATGGTCTTCGGGCACGAATCCCCAGAACCGTGAGTCGGCCGAGTTGTCGCGGTTGTCTCCCATCATCCAGTAGTAGTCCATCTTGAAGGTGTAGTGGTTTGTTGCTTTACCGTTGATGTAGATTTTTCCGTTGCGTACTTCCACTGTATTGTTTTCATAGACTTCTATGGGGCGTTGGTAGAGGGGCAGTGAGGCGATGCTGAGTCTGACGGTGTGTCCCTTTTTAGGTATCCATATAGGGCCGTAGTTATCGCAGGTCCAGCCTGTCAGCATGTTGTGAGGGTAAAGAGCGATGCCGCCCATTGCCGGTGCCGGAACAATGGATGTGACCATGTCTGTTCGTTTGGAAAGAGCGTCATAGGCTTTTTTCGTCAGCGGCATGCGGCGCACGTTTGTGTTGCTTTCGCTGATGCATTCCGAACGGTCTTCAAGTGTAATGCCGTATTCTTTGCAGAAGTCTTCGGGAATGTCATATTTCAGGGTTACTATATATGATTTTTGTGCATTGTCAGGCTGTTTGTCGGGTTTGTTGTCGGTATAGATAATGCCGTCGCGAATCTTCAGCCATTGCCCCGGCAATCCTACGCAACGTTTCACATAGTTGTCACGCATGTCGACGGGACGGCTCAGTATTTTCCCGAATTGTCCCGGGTTGCCGGCTATGTAGTTACGTCCTGCATTGTATTGTTCTTGGAAGACTTCAAGTCTTTTTTCTGCGTCCAGCCCTTCCATGTTGTAGGGATACAGCCGTTCGCCTATTTCGTAACAAATGGCGTGAAAGTCACCGTCCTGCATTTTGCTTGCCACTGTGTCTCCGGCCGGATAGTTGAAAACCACAATGTCGTTTTGCTGTATTTGTCCGAGCCCTTTTACGCGGCGATACTCCCATTGCGGCCACTCGATGTATGATTTGGTGTTCAGCAGCGGTAGTGTGTGTGCCGTCATGGGCATGTGAAGCGGGGTGTTGGGGATGCGTGGCCCGTAGCTTAGTTTGCTTACAAACAGGTAGTCGCCCGTCAGCAGACTCTTTTCGAGCGATGATGACGGAATTACGTAGTTCTGAAAAAAATACATGTTGACAAAATATACGGCAATCAAAGAAAAGACGATGGCATCAACCCAACTCATAATCTGACGTGTCTTTTTGTTTTTGCTTTTCCTCCACCAGGTCCAAGGTATTTTGCGCGTTATGTAGGCATCGAAAATGAGAGGAACGATGACAAGCCCCCACCAGCTGTCCAGCCAATAGAGGAATGCGAGATAAAGTGCTGTCCAAAATGTAAATTTGCACCAGTCTATGCGGCTTGCTTTCTGGTGCTGTGTGTGTTTATCTTGTTGCTTTTCCATAAGTGTCCTTGTGTGTTAGCGTGTAGGTTGCTTGAACAGATCGTCCATTGTCAACAGCCCTTCGTGACCGGCTGTAAATTCGGCTGCCAGCACGGCACCCAAGGCAAATCCGCCACGGTTGTGGGCATCGTGGGTGATGCTGATTTCGTCAAACTCGCTGTTGTATCTGATGGTATGAATGCCGGGCACTTCTCCGCGTCTGAAACTGTTGATCACAAGGTCTTCTTTCTTCGCATCGTGCTGTCCGCTTACAATGCCTTCGGGAGTGTGAAGTTCTCCTTTTACCCAATCGGTTTTACGGTCCAGATTCTGAATTAGGGTTTCGGCCAGTGTGATGGCCGTTCCGCTCGGTGCGTCAAGTTTATGGATGTGGTGCACTTCATCTATCTCGACATCATAATCGGGATAGTTGTTCATCAGTCGCGCCAAGTAGGCATTGACCTGATTGAACAGGTAGACACCCAGACTGAAGTTGCTGCTCCAAAAGAGGGTATGTCCTTCCTGTTGGCACAATCTGCGGATATCATCGCCATGCTCTTTCTGCCATCCTGTCGAACCGGTTACCACCTTCACGTTTTGTTCGAAGGCTTGTAGTATGTTGCCGTATGCGGCTGTCGGAGTGGTGAATTCAATGGCTACATCGGCACTCTTAAAGGCTTTTCCCTTGAAGTCGTCGCGGTTGTCTATGTCTATGATGCACGCAATTTGATGACCTCTTTTCAAAGCAATGTCTTCTATCATGTGCCCCATCTTGCCGTATCCTATTAATGCAATTCTCATTGTCAATGTCGTTTAGTTCCTGCAAAGGTAACTAATATTACGTGAAGTAGCGTCATTGTCACTTGTGATTTTCCGCCTGTGCATATTCATTCGGTTTTACTTGCCATGAAACAGATTCGTGCTTTTGCTTTTATAATAGATATGCCCGATTATCGTGTAAATAAATATAAATTTATTGTATCCGGATTTTCTTGAAAGAGATGGGCTTGCCGCTAAACAATGTATGGTGAAGATGCCGAAGGTCGATTTTTGAAAGCGAAATCTTTTTTGTAAAGACACAAAAAGCCCTTTATTTTGTGATTCATTGCTCCTGACTTCTTTTTGCGGCCACGAAATGGCGTGGACAAACTATGAGTCTCAAGAATGATTTTTCAGCACAGCCGTTCCGATTTTCTCCCTGATTCTTTAAATTTACCTCAGTTCGGGATAAGAAAGCTGCAAAATTATGAAGGAAAAAGTTGGTAGTCCAATAAATATTTTGTATCTTTA
>CAKRYD010000045.1 GCA_934426255.1 uncultured Bacteroidaceae bacterium
AAGAAGAGTATGGCACGCAGCAGGGTGCTTTTACCTACGCCTTGTGTGCCGATAAAATGCACGTTGCCGTCCAGTTTCACTTCTGCGTAGCGGATGTGTGCGCTATTGATAAATACAATCTTACGCAATGCTCTCATTCCTGTTCTGTATCAATGATGGTTATACATTCTATGAGCTCCTCTATATAGTGGAAAGCTGCGGTTACTTTGTAGGTGCCGTCCAGTTCGTTTTCCAGTTCCACGAAGCCCTGACGTTCCATATCGCTGATAAGTTTGTCCATCTTTTCATCGAGCGTTTTAAGTTCTGTATAGAGGCTGCGTGCTTTTTCTTTGAGTTCGATGTCGCTCGAAAAAGATTCCAAAATGTTGGACTTGCGGAATGAGAATCCCGAACCGAACGATTGGTTGAAGGTTTTCAGAAAGTCTATCCTGTCAATCCATGCTGCCAGCCGTTGCACTTTGTCGGCAAGTTCCACTTTGCTCTCTGTGCGTGAAAAGTAGAAGTAGCCGTTGCCGCCCTCCAGCAGAAAGCCTATGCCTTTGTAATAGTCCTGATACTCCTGCATGTCATCTTCTATGGCATCGTATAGGTGTGCGCGTTGCTGTGAGACGGAGTTCTGCGAAATAAATCCGCCTTTGCTCAGTATGTCGAATATTTCTTTTGTATAGCGTATCATGGTCTTGATATTTTGGGGTAAATCAATGGATATTCGATGCCGGTGCTTTGACGGTAATCTTCACTGATATGGAGCTCGTCAAGGTATTGTGTTGCAATCTGACAAAACAGCACCAGTTTGTCTTCATCGTCCATGGGCTTGTGGTAGCCTGAGTAGTTCATTACGAAATGAAACAGGTTATCGCCTGAAGCGATAAAGGCATTTTTCACTTCGTCCACGTCGATGATCTGGATTGTCTGCTGCTGTTCCCTGAGTTCGTCTTGGGTGAGCGGTTCGGCCAGATTGGCCTTCCTCAGTCGTCCATTGCCTTTTCCTTTGGCTGTATTCCGGAGTATTTCAAGTGCTTCGTCCGAGTTGCGAAGCATTGAAAGCGACACTTTGAGGGGATATCTTGGCCGTGATTCCATCCATATGGGGTTTCTCGTTGCCATCTTTGCCTTGATGTCGGTGTTTGTGTCAAGGAGCAACTGGTCTTTCAGGTACTTCAGTTTCTGTACCTTTTCAAGCAATCGATTCTGGTATTCTATGAGGTTGAGGTAGTTGATTATCTGACGATCAAGTTCCAACAGGTTGTGATATACATCGCGTAGCTGCAGTTTCACGTCTGTCACCTCTTCTTTGAGCTGCACGTCCATGGCTACTGTGAAGAAGACTGATTGCTTGTCGTTGATTACTTTCTCGCACTCGTTGATGAGAGCTGCTATGTCTTTGCGCTTTTTGTCGAGGTGAACCAGCTTCTTTTTCTTTATGGTAAAGGTCGGCTCGTTCTTGTAGGTGTTGTCGATATTCCGCTTCAGGTCGATGACATTGCGCAATGAGCTGAGGGCTATGTTACGGAGTATGCGTCATACATCTTTTATATATCCATACTTGCGGTTGGGGTTGTTTTCGCTCAGGTAGTAGTCAATGGCGGCATTCAGATTGCTGATGCTTTCCTTTACACTGGCCACATTGATTTCTTCGTTTACCTCCAGTACCTCTTCGAAGAAGCGCAGGTAGGTGTCTTCCAACTCGATAAAGTCTCCGTTTTCACGGATTACTCCGTATCTGCCCAGGTATTTCAGGCTTTCGTCGTTCCTGGATGCCAGTTCGCGTGCCGATTCATAGCTGAATGAAATGTGCTTGCGGTTTTGAAACAGGCCGTTAAGCAGTTTTCGTTCTCTGTCGAGTGTGCGTATCAGTTCTTCGAGAGATTGAAAGTGTGTGTGCGTTTTCATTGCCTGGCATTGGGTAGGTTTTCTTTATTGAATTGTCTGTCTGCAGCTTGCGGCCGCTGTACTTTACGCGTTGTTGTTGCCGGTGAGGTGGTTGTAGAGTGCGATGTATTTTTCGAATTGTCGGTTTTTGTCGAAGAGGGATTCGGCTCTTTTGCGGCAGTTTTGTGTGTAGGCTGCTTTTCCGTTGTTTTTGATTTGCATGATGGCTTCGGCTGTTTGCCGGATGTTGCCGGGTGGTACTATGATGCCGGTGTCGGGGGTTACGAGTTCGGGGCATGCGGTGGCGTTGTAGACGATGCAGGGGGTGCCGCAGGCCATGCCTTCGGCTGTGGTCATGCCGAATGTTTCCTGGTAAGACAGGTTGACTACGATGTCGGCTTCCGAGTAGGCTGTTGCGAGTTCGTCTATCGAGTTGGTTTTCTCTACGCCTATGATGCCCGGAGGCAGTTGTCCTATTTGTTTGGGGGTGAGTCCTATGAGCTTTATGTCGATGTCGTCGGGGAGCTTTTTCCTCAGTTCGTAGAAGTCGTAGAGTCCTTTTTGCCGTGTCCATTTTACGGCGGTGCTCATTATGGTGAAGCGTTTGCCTTGGCGGCCGGTGTTTTTGGGTTGGAAGGCTGTCAGGTCTGTGCCGTTATAGATGGTGCAGATGTTGTATTTGCCGAGGAAGGATTGGCTCACCATGTTGCGCAGCCATTCGGATACGGTGACGATTGTCAGGTTTTTGCAGCCGGTGAAGTATTGTTTTTTCAGTTGGAAGTTTTCTTGTGAGTTGTCGCGATATGCACAGGGGTAGTCGTGCAATATGGGGCAGTGGTGGCACTGTTCCCTCCACTTGTAGCATCCGGCCTCGGTGAAATGTGCGCAATGCCCTGTAAAGGCCCAGCAGTCGTGTTGCGTCCATACGATGGGCGTGTCCAGGGTGTTGAGGTATTCAAAGAGCATCTTGTAGTTCAGATAGTAGCCGTGCAGCACGTGCAGGTGTATGATGTCGGGTTGCAGGTGCTGTATATATCTGATGAGCCGTTTTGTGGCTTTGTTGCTGCAAAGCCCGTGCCGGTCGGTCAGTCGGGTGTAGGCTACGTGCAGGTAGATGTCGAGGTTGTTTTCGAGTTTTATCAGTGACGACCGGCTTTGGCATCCCCACCGTCCGTAGGCGATGTGGCTTTCCCATCCGTTCCGGATGGCTACGTCGCCTATTTGGTTGACTATTTTTCCCGTCGACCCGAAGTTACTCAGTACTGAGTTGATTTGCAGCAGTTTCATGGATGTGTGTCATTTCTGATGTGAAGTTGCCTCAAAGAGCATTTCGGGCAGGTGGAAGTCGGCCTTCGTCCTATAGACGGGTAGCAGTGAGTACCATACAACCTTGCGTGGTGTGTCAAAGTCGGCGCGGAATACGCCCATGTAGAATTTGTCCGTGTCTATGCCCAGTTTTTTCATTTCGGCCGTCGAGAGTCGTCCTGCCACGATATAGCTTTTCCGGTCGGAGGCCTTTGAGGTCTCTGTTTCGAGGGTGGAGAAGCTCCAGTTGTAGTCAAATTTGCGGTAGTATCCGGCCTTGTAGTCAAGGGTGTGGCCGTTGGGGTCGATTTCCATGCAATAGTAGACCGACATGTCGGCTGTGGCCGAGAGGAATATTTCGGCACGGTCTTCGCGGGCCACATCGAGCTTCTTTTTGAAGGGCCGTTTCAGGGTAAGCGTGGGGTCGTTCACTCGGAACTTGAAGTAAAAGTAGTTTTCCGAGAGGTAGCATTGAAAGCGTGTGTCGTCCTTGAGCTTGCTCCACGGTGCGTGAAAAGTCTGTTTCACAGCCACTTTCTTCCATACACCGTCGCTGATGATGCTGCCTTTGGCCGGCTCGGCCTTGCGGTGTTCTATGCTGAATTTTGGCTTGGCGGTCTGAGAGCTGAGCGGCAGTGAAAGTGCTGTCATGAGCACTATGAGGGGTAGCATGATGTTCATTGTCATGAATGATGTGAAGGGTTATTGATGACGAAGTTACCGTTTTTTCATGACAGTTCAAAGGAAAAGCTCTGAAAAGTTGGCCGACTGCTCTTTGCAGAGTGCCGGCACGGTGGTTGTGATATGGCTTGGAGCTTCTTGCATGTGGGCATGTCTTGTGTCGTGCTTCGGCCGAAGCACACATGCACCTCGGCCGAAGCACACACGTATCTCGGCCGAAGCGCATGTGTATCTCGGCCGGAGCACGCATGTATCTCGGCCGAAGCACGTGAGCTTTCAGGCACATTGCGGCAACAAAGGCCGCCGTTCCTGCTTGCAGAAGCTGCGCTTAAAACATGCGGAAGCCTTTGATATGTGCCTGCAAAATGCTAACTTTGAAGTTGAAACGATACACACGACAACTTGACATATTATGAGAAAGAAGATCTATGCATGGATGCTCGCTGCAGCGTCCTGCCTGTTGTGGGGCTGTGCCGCCGAGGCTCCGTTTTTCAAGATGCGCGGCGTGGTGCTGGCTACCGAAGACCTTGAAACGGTCGACTGGCCGAGGCTGGCTCATGAAAACGGCATCAATACAATCGGAACGCATATCACGCCCGAACAGGTGCTGGCTTTTTGGGAGACCGATAAGGGCAAGCAGTTTCGCGACGGCTGCAAGAAGTATGGCATCAAGGTAGAGCACGAGCTCCATGCCATGAAGAGCCTGTTGCCCCGCAGCCTTTACATGCTGGATTCCACCATGTACAGGATGGACGAGAAGGGCCGCAGGGTGGCCGACTTCAACTGTTGTCCCAGTTCGTCGAGAGCCCTTGATACGATAGCTGCCAAGGCACTCTATTATGCGCGCAAGCTGCCGTCAGACAACCACCGCTATTACTATTGGCTGGACGACGGTGCGCCGGTTTGCCGGTGTGCATCCTGCTCACAGTATACACCTTCTGAGCAGGCTTTAATCATTGAAAACCACATTATCAAGGCTTTGCGCTCCTGGGACAGAAAGGCCATGCTGGCACATCTGGCCTATGTGTCTTCCTTGGAAGCTCCCCGGAAGGTAAAGCCTGCCGAGGGCATCTTCTTGGAGTTTGCGCCTTTTATAAGGGTGATGAACCGCGCGCTGACCGACACGACGGTGGTGAAAGAGGGAAAAGTCAACGCCCACAACCTCAAGTGCCTGCGCGACAATCTGGAGGTTTTTCCCGTCGAAACGGCTGTTGTGCTCGACTATTGGCTGGATGTTTCCATGGCCAGTGCATGGAAAAAGCCTGCCGTCAGACTGCCTTGGTATCCCGAGGTGTTCAAGGCTGATGTTGAGACCTATGCAAAGTTGGGCATCCGCAACGTCACAACGTTTGCCGTATATATGGACAGTGAATACTTCAAGAACTATCCCCAGACCGACGATATCAGGGACTACGGCGAAACCTTAAAGACTTACATGCCCCAAAAATGACAAGCCGCAGAAAGGCTTCTGCGGCTTGTATGGCTGACGTGGCACGGTTGCCGGGTCAGAGCTTGAGGGTCATGCCCTCCATGGCTGCCAGCGTGTTGGGAAACACCTGCCGTGCCTCGTTCAAAAGAATGCTTTCGTCTTGATAGTGAGCCGAGTAATGGCCAATGAGCAATTGCCCGGCATGGCTTTCGCGTGCCATGAGTGCAGCCTGCCGTGCCGTGGAGTGGCGTGTCTCTTCGGCTCTCTTTGCACGGTCTTCTCCAAAGGTGGCTTCGTGGTAGAGCAGGGTGACTCCCTCCAGATAAGGCTGCAGGTCGGGCTTATAGGCCGTATCCGAGCAGTAGGCATAACTGCGGGCGGGCTCGGCAGGCCGCGTCAGCCGGCTGTTGGGAATCACGGTGCCGTCGGGCAGGGTCCAGTCGGCACCGTTTTTGATGTTGCCGATTTCGCAAAACGGAATGTTGTAGAAATCAATCATATCCCGCCTGATGTGGGGCAGAGTGGGCTTTTCGCGAAACAGAAACCCGCAGCAGGCCACGCGATGGTCAAGCGGAAGCGTGCTTACGCTCATGGAACGGTCGTCATAAATGACCTGATGGCGTGTGGTGTCGACAGGGTGAAACACCACTTCGTAGTCCATTCCCTGACAGAAAAATGCCAGTTGCCGCCCAAACAGCTCCTCATAGCCGGCCGGTGCATAGACATGCAGTCTGGCCGTGCGTCCCAGCATGCCGAGGGTTGAAATCAGGCCCATCAGGCCAAAGCAGTGGTCACCGTGAAGGTGGGAAATGAAGATATTGCGCAGGTTCATAAAGTGGAGCCTTTGGTTGCGCATCTGCATTTGTGTCCCTTCTCCGCAATCAATCATGGAGAGTTTCTCCCGGATGTTGACAATTTGTGAGGACGGGCGGTGTCGGCTTGTGGGAATGGCGCAGCCGCATCCCAGGATGTTGATTTCAAATTTTTCCATGCTTTTGTCTTGCAGTGTGTTTTAGCCCGGCCGAAGATGAGCGAGCCGGCTATATAAATAAGCGGGCAGATTCATCACGAATCCGGCCCGCCCTAATATTTATGAATTATTATATTAAAAGGCTTTATTCTTTATTGCCATCAGCGTTGCCTTCCATCTGTGCTTTCAGCTTGGCCAGTGCGTCAAGGTCGCCCAGTGACGTTGTGGCTGCCTGGTTCTGGATGGCCGGAATCTCGTTGGCAGGTTTCTTGGCTGCTGCTGCGGTTTCCTTGGCTTTCTGCTGCTCGGCGCGCTGCTCATCCTCGTATACACGGCTGTGAGAAAGGATGATGCGACGTGTCACCTTATTGAATTCAAGCACCTTGAACGGCAGCTTTTCGTTTAGCTGAGCCTTGGTCTTGTCTTCTTTGATGAGGTGCTTCGGTGTGGCAAATCCGTCAATGCCGTATTCGAGCTGAATGACATCGCCGTTTTCACGCTCCTCGACAATGGTTCCTTCATGGATGGAGCCCACGGTGAATACTGTCTCGAATACATCCCAGGGATTCTCTTCGCACTGCTTGTGTCCCAGGCTCAGACGACGGTTTTCCTTGTCTATTTCCAATACGACCACTTCAATCTCGTCACCGATCTTGGTAACTTCCGAGGGGTGTTTCACCTTCTTGGTCCAGCTCAGGTCGCTGATGTGGATCAGTCCGTCTACGCCTTCTTCAAGCTCTACAAACACACCGAAGTTGGTGAAGTTGCGCACCTTGGCGGTATGCTTGCTGCCTACGGGGTAGTTCTGCTCGATGTTCTGCCAGGGGTCTTCCTTCAGCTGCTTGATGCCGAGCGACATCTTGCGCTCTGTGCGGTCGAGTGTGAGCACTACGGCTTCCACTTCGTCGCCCACTTTCATGAAGTCCTGTGCGCTGCGCAAGTGGCTGCTCCAGCTCATTTCCGACACGTGGATGAGTCCTTCCACACCCGGTGCAATCTCTACAAAGGCTCCGTAGTCGGTCATCACAACTACCTTGCCCTTTACCTTGTCGCCCACCTTGAGGTTGGGGTCGAGGGCATCCCATGGATGGGGTGTAAGCTGCTTCAGGCCGAGTGCTATACGTTTCTTCTCGTCATCAAAGTCAAGTATCACAACGTTGAGCTTCTGGTCGAGCTGTACTATCTCATGCGGATCGTTGACACGTCCCCAGCTGAGGTCTGTGATGTGTATCAGGCCGTCTACGCCGCCCAGGTCGATGAATACACCGTATGAGGTGATGTTCTTGACAGTGCCTTCGAGCACTTGTCCCTTCTCGAGCTTGCCGATGATCTCTTTCTTCTGGGCTTCGAGCTCGGCCTCGATGAGGGCTTTGTGGCTTACCACCACATTCTTGTATTCCTGATTGATTTTGATTACCTGGAATTCCATTGTCTTACCCACAAAGATGTCGTAGTCGCGGATGGGCTTGACGTCGATTTGTGAGCCGGGCAGGAATGCTTCGATGCCGAATACATCGACAATCATGCCGCCCTTTGTACGGTATTTGATGAAGCCTTTGACGATTTCTTTCGATTCGAGAGCCTTGTTGATCTTGTCCCAGCCTTGCTTTGCACGGGCGTTCTTGTGAGACAGCAGCAACTGGCCTTTCTTGTCTTCCTCTTTCTCGATATAGACTTCAACCTTGTCGCCTACTTTCAGGTCGGGGTTGTAACGGAACTCGTTGGCAGAGATGACACCGTCGCTCTTGTAGCCTATGTCAACCAGCACTTCGCGCTTGTTGATGGCTATCACGGTTCCCTCAACCACTTCGTGTTCTGAAATCTGGTTCAGGGTGTCACCATAGGCTTTTTCCTGTTCTTCTTTGCTTGTGCCAGCACTCGCACCGTTGTCTTCGTAGGCATCCCAGTCGAAGTCGTCTAATGGCTTTACTTGTTTTAAATCGCTCATTGATTAATGGTTAAAAATGTTACGTTAAAAGGGTTATACAAAATGTTGATTGATATAATCGCCCGCAAAATTACTACATTTAGTTGAAACAAACGGCATTCGGGTGCGTTTTTCTTTGATAAATGATGCAGCTTTGAGGGTTTTTGTGTAATTTCGCATCAGAACTTTAGTTGTCAGACGTATGAGATATCAGGTTTTCAGTGGTTGCATGGGCTTTGCTTTTGTAGTGCTTTTCATGTTTTCGTGCAAGAATACTCCTGTGAAGAAAGCCGTTACGGCCAGCAACGACACCTTGAGTGCTACCGTTGCGGTGACTGAGGAGAAAGACTCCACCCTGTATGGTGTGGCAGGCGATTTCGGCATGAGTACCTTCTGTTTGATTACCGATGAGGGCGACACAGTCCTGGTGACACGTTCGTCGGAAGACGGAACCGACGGCATTATCGACGGAGATGCACAGCCCGGCGACCGTTTTTGCATGACGGTCAGAGACGGGGGTGAGGTGCTGGCCCATGCCATCAACCTGACGCAGCTGGAGCGTCATACCCGGAATTATAAGATAAGCAACGGACGGCTCATACTGCATCCCGAGTCCAATCCCGATACCGTCGTGATAGACAAACTGGATGCCACCACCTTTGTCTACAACGGCAAGAAGGGCATGGCCAAGCATGTCAATGCAGACGGCATGAAAGTTTATAAATAAATCAAGACAGACAGCGGCTTTGCTATGGGAGGGCAAAGCCACCCTTGCCGCTTTGCAGCCTTGCTTTCGTGACTTGCCGCGTCTCTGTTTGTTGCTTCCTGCTGCTTTTTGTATAAAAAACGGCAACTATCACTTTGCTTTTCCCTTATTTTCAACTAAATTTGCCGGCAATTAAACATCTTGATATGCGAAAGAGAACTGTAGACTGTTTTCTGCTCCATGAATGCTGGGCAGATACATTGAAAACGGTTGATAGCTTGAACAAT
>CAKRYD010000046.1 GCA_934426255.1 uncultured Bacteroidaceae bacterium
TGAAAAGACTCTGTCACACATGTTGGGTGGAAAAGATTTGATGGAATCCAAACCGCGTCCGGCTATATCCGTTGAGAAGCCGGATATAGAAGAAAAAGATTTAAAGATATTCCGCAACGCCTTGGAGTTTTCAAACATCCGTGTGCACGATTGCATTGTACCACGTACCGAAATCGTCGCTGTAGAACTGCACGACAGCACGGAAGAACTGATTGACACATTCGTCAAAAGCGGAAAGACAAAAATCATTGTCTATCAAGAGGACCTTGATCATATCATAGGCTACATACATTCATCAGAAATGTTTCGTTCGTCAGCACGCAAGGATTGGACAAAGAGCATTCGCCAAATACCCATCGTACCGGAATCGATGACCGCACAAAAAATGATGCAGATATTCATGCAACAAAAAAAATCAATTGCAGTCGTCGCTGATGAATTTGGTGGTACATCCGGCATCATCTCTTTAGAAGACCTTGTAGAAGAAATTTTTGGTGACATTGAAGACGAACACGATATAGTAACCTACACTGCACGCAAATTAAACGATCACGAATATCTTCTGTCGGCACGACTCGAAATAGAAAAAGTCAATGAACAGTTTGGACTTACGCTGCCCGAATCAGATGAATATCTGACCATAGGCGGTCTCATCCTTTACTATCACCAGGCTTTTCCCAAATTAGGCGAAGTTGTAAATATTGACCGTTTCAGCTTTTCAATAATAAAGACCTCCATCTCTAAAATAGAGCTTGTCAAGCTTAAAGTGGCGGATTAGAGTAAAAAGAAACGCATAAGAAGTTCGGTATGTACAACAAATTTTATAACTTTGCGTGCTTGAAATAACATAGAAAAAAATAATACATAGCATAATGGCAGCATTACAAAAAATCAGAAGCAAGGGTGTCTTGCTCATCATCATCATCGGTTTAGGCTTATTTGCCTTTATCGCGGAAGAGTTTTTCCGCTCAATTGAGACCACGGCTAACCAAAGCAAACAGAACGTGGGAAAGATTTATGGCGAATCCATTTCGTCACAGGAGTTCCAAAAAATGTATGAGGAATACGAAAGTGCACTGAAGTTCATGCGAGGTACAACATCGCTCACAGACGCTGAAAGCACGCAGGCTCGCGATTACGTATGGCAAATGCATGTTAATTACATGTTGGTATCTCACGAATGCGAAGCTTTGGGACTAACTGTAACCGACGGAGAATTGCAACAAGTTCTCAATGAAGGTAATAATCCGATGCTGATGCAAACTCCTTTCAGAAACGAAAAGACCGGCCGCTTTGACCCAGCCATGTTAAAGAACTTCCTGCAAGAGTATGAGAAGATGCGTACAGGTGGAAACA
Source organism: uncultured Bacteroidaceae bacterium (assembly GCA_934426255.1). Classification (GTDB taxonomy): domain Bacteria; phylum Bacteroidota; class Bacteroidia; order Bacteroidales; family Bacteroidaceae; genus UBA6382. The sequence goes on from CAKRYD010000046.1 coordinate 1,357, forward strand.
GTCAAATGCCACAACAGTATCTTGAATACTATGAAAGCATGTACAATTACTGGAATTTCATCGAGAAGACACTACGTCAAAACCTCTTGGAGCAAAAGTACCAAGTGCTCTTGTATAAATCCATTCTTTCCAACCCCATTGAAGCAAAGATGAACTTTGAAGGCAACCAAGTTCGTAGCAACTTATTGTTGGCCTCATTCCCCTATACGTCCATCAACGACAACCAAATAAAGGTTAGCGATTCTGAATTGCAATTGAAATATGCAGAGACAAAAGAAGAATATCGCCAATATGTTGAATCTCGCGATATAAAATATATATCAGTTGGCGTTGAGGCCAGTGATAAAGATAAAGCTGAGCTGAACAACGAAATGAAAGAATATGCTAAAAAAATCGCCACCACTGACGATGTTACTTCCGTTGTTCGTTCTTCCAACTCATTAATACCTTATTCAAACCTTGCTGTAACCAAGAATGCCTTACCCGCAGACATTCAGCTTCAACTCGATTCCATGGCAGTAGGAACAGTTAAAGGTCCTTACTATAATGTTTCGGACAACACAGACAATGTTATCCGCCTGTTGGCAAAAGTACAGGAACCTGATTCTGTCTTATTCCGGCAAATACAAGTAACTGGAGCAACAGCCGAAGAAGCTCACAAGCGTGCAGACAGCATTTACACAGCTCTTCAGAATGGAGCCAAGTTTGCCGATATGGCAAAGAAATATGGGCAAAAAGGTGATTCCATCTGGATGACTTCCAAGCAATATGAAGGAAGCACCATGGATGAAGACAATGCCAAATTCATAGGCACAATCAACACTATGGCCGCTAATCAACCCAAAAACGTTGCTTTCGCACAAGGCAATATCATCGTTGAAGTATTAGAACGAAAAGCCATGACCACAAAATACAATGTGGCTGTAATCAAGCGCACTGTAGATTTCAGTAAAGAGACATACAATAAGGCATACAATAAGTTCAGCCATTTTGTCGCAACAAGTCCGACTCTAAAAGACATCGAGACCAACGCTCGAAAGAATGGCTATACTCTTGAAACACGCAACGACTTGTATAGCAGCGAGCACTACGTAGGCAATGTTACCAATACAAAAGAAGCTATGAAATGGATCTTTGATGCCAAAGATGGTGAAATATCGCCTTTATACGAATGCGGTAACAACGATCACCTGATGCTTGTTGTACTGATGAAGACCCATAGAGAAGGCTACCGTTCCTTAGAGGAAGTAAAAGAACTCGTTCGCGCAGCTGTTATCCGTGACAAGAAAGCTGAAATGTTGGCGTCCAAACTCAAGAATGTAAAAGATTTGGCACAAGCTGAGAAGATTCAGGGAGCTGTCATTGACAGTCTGAGTGGAGTTACATTTAACGGTGACTCGTTTGTAAAGGCTACAGGTGCTGTTGAACCTGCATTGAACGGAAGCATCTGGCAGAAAAAGGCAAACGCATTTGTCGGACCTGTCAAAGGAGAAAACGGCGTATACGTATATCAGATACTTGCTCAGACAAAACAAAATGGCAAATTCGATGCTAAGCAAGAAGAGCAATCAGCTATACAAAAGCATTTACGCAGCTTAGGAAATTATTCAAGCGATCTTTATTTCGATGCAAAAGTTGTAGACAAACGCTACCTGTTCTTCTAACAAACAGAAATAATAAAAAAGATAGACCGGTCTGAACACGATAGTTCAGACCGGTCTATCTTTTTACATCCATCCAATAAGAACAAGGGAAATCTTCAGAACTAATCAAGCATTAAGCTCATGACCGGATTGAAACGCGGTAGCATCATATCTGCCAATTCCGAAATGGTGAGTGCCTGATGACAGTCAGGACACAATGCTGTATACTGAGAAGTTCCATTTCGGACTGAGAATGTACCGTTATTCTCGGCTATTTCATCGTCAACAACAGAAAACGTATATTCCATATCCGGATTAGCTTGAGCAACCAACCTGACAAAGTCTTTTACATTAATTATCCGAGCCATACCGTAAGGCTTGTCCCGCTTCGTAAAATCGCGTACAAGCATGGCTATCGGCTTTTCAGTTTTAGCAATATCATTAAGCAACTCGGTCCTGAACTTTTCAAATCCGAGCACGTCATTGACGCGCAACACACCTTCAACAAACTCGGTTACGGCAACAGCCACGATCTCTTCTTTATCCAGCAATAAGGGAAACGAGCCGTTTTCCATTTTCATCACTTGGTAAATATCTTCCACATCATTCTTTGAATGCTGTATGCAACAAGGCCTTTTTTGCATTTCCTTTTGCACAAAATCAATGATGTTCTGTGTAAGCTGTGGGGTCGGAACGTACTTATTTGGTTTATCTGCATTCAAAAGCCCGGAATACTGTTTCTTCTCTTCACTGAAGTAAGAACATGCTACATAATTCATCCGTCCATAGTAATCGAACAAAGGACTTTCGGCCGGTATCAGCAGAGAGAACAATGCGCCTTGGTCATATAAACGGCGATGAGATTCACGTAGCACCTTTGCGGCCAATCCCCTGTTGCGGAATGCAGGCAGAGTAGCCAAGCCTGATACATATCCGATGCGAACGGTAGCATTGCAAAAAGTCATATCATATTGGAGAGACTGCATGGCCGATACCACATGTCCTTTTTCAAAAATGCTCACTGTATTTTCAGAAGTACAACGCCTATTAAAATACAGATTGACAAACTCTTCACTGTCATCAAATACGCTTTCCCATAATGCCCTGCATTGGCCCAATAGCTCTTGCCTATCTAACTTGTCCATCCTTAAAATGGTGCTTTGCCATTACAACGTATTTTTTCAAGAGAATCTCAGGATGATACGACAGTTTTGCTTTGCGCAGCCCCTCTATTCCGAGATCTTCTTCGCGATTGATGAGCGTATATTGCGAAGGCAGATGCGTCACGAATTCCTTATTGATAGTGGCATATGAACCCTCATAATCGGGATTGGCTTTTTCTACACATACATCAAACACACAATCGTTTATAGGGGCACCATAAGTAAATGCAATCAATTCACTGTCAACAAAAATAGCGCCTCCGATTCCGCCAAGTCTATTCCAATTGTCAAAAACCCTTTGCATAGAAGTCCGTTCGTCCTCATCTGATTGTAGATAACTAAGGTCTTCGTGCCTCATCCACTGACTATCCAATGCAAGACAAGCATCAAAATCATCTTCCCTCAGCTCTCGGTAAACATAATCGGGATAAGCCTTTCGAAAGCGATTGAAAAAATTACGTTTGGGTTGCAACTTCTTTCCGGCCAATGTCTCAAGAGATTCGCGAGCATAAATATAGTCACAATAATCGCGGTCATATTCAAACACGAAATAGCCGGGCTTGGCTTTTTCGATATCGGAAATCAGCTCTTCGTCCAATCCCATCAGCAGGAAAGGATGCTGGTCGCGCTCGGCCTCCGCAATCAGAATATCCAGCATCTCTTCCACCTCTAAAGGCGTAAAGATTCCCATATAAGCAATATGCCCATCCGCCTTAAAGCGAAAAATCAAATGATCCTTCCACTGGGCAATTTCTGTTTTATATAGAAAGCACCAACTGAAGATGTTCATAAAATTCAAGTCACAATTCTTTCCACGGACAAGTGCAAGGCGCTCTTTCAAAAGAGGCTGGTCATCTAATGTAACAGGGCGATATTGAAGAATGTCGTTCATAACTACGTAATATTATAAATGCTTGTATCACTTTCGAAACAAAGTTAGCAAGAATCTCAGTAAACGGAGCGATGATAGCTGCATTTTAGATTATTTCAAATGATTGATTACACATTTTGCACATCAAATGTGTACTTTTGCAGCCTAATCTATAAAGATATTCTGTCAATGAAAAAAAGGATTCAATTCAGTCTTGTATACCGCGACATGTTTCAGTCGTCAGGAAAATTTCAACCTCGCAAAGATCAATTGGAGCGCGTAGCACCGGCCATCATCGATATGGGCTGCTTTTCGCGTGTTGAAACAAACGGCGGAGCTTTCGAGCAAGTAAATCTGTTGTATGGAGAGAATCCTAACCTCGCTGTACGTGCATTCACAAAACCTTTCAACAAAGTAGGCATCAAGACCCACATGCTGGATCGCGGATTGAATGCATTGAGAATGTATCCGGTACCATCCGATGTACGCAAACTGATGTACAAGGTCAAACATGCACAAGGCGTTGACATCACACGTATTTTCTGCGGATTGAATGATGTTCGCAACATCATTCCCAGCATCAAATATGCCAAAGAAGGCGGCATGACACCTCAGGCAACACTTTGTATCACCACATCCCCGATACATACGGCAGAATATTACAGCGGCATTGCCGACCAACTGATCGAAGCCGGTGCCGAAGAAATCTGTCTGAAAGATATGGCAGGTATCGGTCAACCGGCCATACTTGGCAAGTTGACAGCCATGATCAAGGAAAAACATCCAGATATCATCATCCAATATCACGGTCACAGCGGCCCGGGATTGTCTATGGCATCCATTCTTGAAGTCTGCAAAAACGGTGCCGATGTCATTGACACAGCTGTCGAGCCTTTGAGCTGGGGAAAAGTACATCCCGACATCATTTCCGTTCAAAGCATGTTGAAAAACTACGGTTTCGAAGTGGCCGACATCAACATGGATGCCTACATGGAAGTACGCAAACTCACACAAGAATTCATTGACGACTTCCTTGGCTACTTCATGAATCCCGCCAACAAATTGATGAGTTCGCTGCTATTAGGCTGCGGTCTTCCCGGCGGCATGATGGGAAGCATGATGGCCGACCTCAAGGGCGTAATGACAGCCATCAACCATACGCGCGAAGGAAAGGGCGAGACACCTTACAGCGAAGACGAACTGTTGGTACGCCTGTTCAACGAAGTAGCCTATGTGTGGCCTCGTGTTGGCTATCCCCCATTGGTAACACCATTCAGCCAGTATGTCAAGAATATCGCGTTGATGAATCTGCTCACCCTCGAAAAAGGCCAGCCGCGCTTCACCATGATGGACGAAAACATGTGGGGCATGATTCTCGGCAAAAGCGGACGCCTGCCGGGAAAAGTAGATCAAGAGCTGGTCGACTTGGCCAAAAAGAAAGGAAAAGAATTTACCGATACCGATCCTCAGAGCTACTACCCCGACGCACTGCCCACATACGTTGAAATGATGAAAAAAGAAGGATGGGACGAAGGACCCGACCAAGAAGAGCTCTTTGAATTTGCCATGCACGAAAGCCAGTATCGCGACTACAAGAGCGGAGTGGCCAAACGCCGCTTTGAAGAAGATCTTGAAAAAGCCCGGCAGGCAAAAGGCTCCAAAGGCATGAGCGATGAAGAACTCATCAATAAGCGCCGTGCCGGAGCCGACCCGATAGTGGCACGCGAAAGCGGCCGCATACTTTGGGAAGTCAAAGGCGGAGATGAAGCAGAAAAGAGCCTGGAGCCATACATCGGACAGACGTTCAAGGATGGACAACAATTCTGTGTTATCGAAACCCCCAACGGACGTCTGGTCAGCATTCCTGCCGACATGGGAGGCCGTATTGTGGAAATTGACGCAAAACAAGGAGACACAGTAAGAAAAGGTGACGTAATCGCCTATATTCGCAGATAAAGATTGATTCACGTGAGTTCGACGAAATCAGAACAAGGCTGGTTGCGTGTCAATCGTTCTCGGGACATTGATACAAGGTTTCTTTGGGAAGCAGCAGCATGCGGCGATTGCACTCAAGAGATTGACAATAAAATTATCGAAGCTCCTATGCCTTGAATGTTCAGCTTGCGCTATATTCTTGAGCTCGCCATTGACGCTTTCGATATAACTTTGCTCTCGGTGATCATATCGATTATTGTTCCATTTCTTTGTTTCGTAACTATAAAGATACAACAATTTTCGCTAATCACCAAAACTACAGATGATTATATTTCGTCGAACTCACGTTAAATTAACTACGATACAGCTCACCAGATGCTCCTGGTGGTTATGCTGAGACAATATTCTTGGCTCTATTCTCAAACGTGAAAAACTATTCATGCTTATTTTCTCGTGAGCCCAATCTTCTTGAGAAATCTATCAAGCCGTTAATTTTTATTGCAGTATATGCTATCGAACGGATAGCCATATCTTTGACAATATATTGCGTTCTTTCTGCAGCACCTTGATGTTTATAGATATAGTCTTTGGCATAGAAGTAAAGGAGATCATGTGCAATATCTGAACCAAGATGTTCTGTAATCACCTTCTCTTTAGCTAGATACATTCTCATGTCATCTATGCTAAAATCCTTTACTTCTTTCTTCTCATTACGAAAATAAGCAGCAAATTGTCTGTTACCTAATTTATTGTCATCAGGCGTAATAGCATACAAAAATTGAGATTCTACCTCTGTATTACTTAGCTTGCTAATAGTATCTAAATAATAGTTAGCTATTTGAGCTTGCAGAGATTCTTCTTGGATCTTCAAGTCCTCTGCATATATACCTTCTATTATCTTATCGTTCTTTCTATCTGCTATAAAGTTTAGAGCCGGGTCGGTCTTCCAACCACTTTTAAGAAGTTTAATTTTACCATCAGCAGACATTTTACTATACTTCTCATATTCCTCAGCATTGCCCATACCTTTATTAGGGTCTATTATTGGATTACCAAGCTTATCTATTTTGCCTGTATAAGGACTATATGTTTCTTCATAAGCTTTATCTGCTATATAGTTTTTATATATAGCATCTCTCTGTTTTTTATTATAAGATTTAAAAGCTTCTCTACCAAAAGTTTTGATGAATTGGTCTGCATCGTAGAGTTCTTCTGCTGAAATCTCATGATGACTGTCTAGAATATTCTTATAGCGAGCTTTAAAGTTCTCCCTTGCTTGTTGAGATAATCCTCTTAGTCCTTGCAGTTTTTTTAATCTATTTACTGCCATGGTAACTATTCAGCGGTAGGCATATGCCAAATCATCAAACCCCAAATAGGGCTTGAATAGCATTGTAAGGTGTCTTGT
>CAKRYD010000047.1 GCA_934426255.1 uncultured Bacteroidaceae bacterium
CTGATAGACGGTGTTGATGGGCTTTCATCGGGTTTTTGCATACAATCGTGCCTGTTGTTCGGTCTCTTGTTCTACCTTCGTGGCGACCTGCCCATGTTGGTGCTCGCTCTATTGTGTGTGGCGGCTTTGCTACCGTTTTTCTTCCACAATGTCTTCGGATTGCGTTCCAAAATGTTCATTGGAGATGGTGGCACACTTGTCATGGGAGTGTTGGCAGCCACGTTCGTCATGCATATTCTGTCATCGCAATCTTCTGCCGCAACCATTGATCATCGCATGGGACTCATACCATTTACATTGGCGGTCATGAGTGTGCCTGTATTCGACACCTTGCGTGTAATGACAGCTCGGATTGTCCGCGGACATTCTCCTTTCCAACCGGATAAGACGCATCTTCACCATTTGTTTATTGATCTTGGCTTTTCGCACATCGGAACCACAGTGTCCATACTGACGCTTAATCTGTCGGTTGTCGCCTTTTGGTGGGTATCCTATCTCATGGGCGCATCCATTGAAGTGCAGTTATATATTGTACTCCTTCTCAGTGTCCTGTTCACGTTTGTCTTTTATCGTTACATGCGCCTTCAGATAAAAGGGAATACTGCTGTTTTCCGTCTCATGAATGCCATTGGACGCAAGACACATATAAAGCATCAAGGCTGTATCCTGCGTCTGCAACGCTGTTTGGATCGCGTTGCGCCTAAACAATGAGGACAAGCAGCCAAACATGTAGTTAATGAATTGAAAGTAACTTGCTGATTGTGGTGAGAAACCGGATATTTTTCGTATTTTCGCAGCGTAACACGCAAAAGAACGTAGTATGAAGTACCCGATAGGAATACAGGATTTCAAGAAGATTGTAGAGGGCGGCTATGTCTATGTGGACAAGACGGATCTCATCCATAGTCTGGTGACAGATGGAAACATCTATTTTCTGAGTCGTCCCCGCCGTTTCGGTAAGAGCCTGCTTGTTTCCACGATTGAATACTATTTCAAAGGCGAAAGGGAACTCTTCAAAGGCCTTGCTATCGACAGTTTGGAAAAGGATTGGGACAGTTATCCGGTGTTTCATATAGACTTCAACAGTAATGATTTCACAGTTCCAAATACCTTGCAAAACATGCTGCGTGGATATGTGGAGGGATGGGAACGCAAATACGGTTATACTCCTGATGATCGCTTCAGTGTGGGCGAGCGTTTCGCCCAACTTCTTGCATATGTTCATGAGCAGACAGGAAAGCGTTGTGTGGTGCTGATAGACGAGTATGACAAGCCCCTGCTCGATGTGCTGGATACAGACTACAAGATGGAAGTAGATGGTCAGCTCCGTTCGATAGAGGATTGTAACCGTGAGACATTGAAAGGCTTCTATTCGGTATTCAAGGCAGCCGACCCTCATCTTCGTTTCGTACTGCTCACGGGCGTGACCAAGTTTTCCCAGGTAAGTGTGTTCAGTGGTTTCAACCAGCCGCAAGACATCAGCATGGATGCGCGCTATGATGCCCTGTGCGGAATCACGGCAGATGAGATGGAGAGTGTGTTCAGTCATGAGATTGATGCCATGGCCGTTGAAACGGGTGTTTCACCCTCTGAAATGCGAAACATGTTGACACGACAGTATGACGGTTATCATTTCAGCCGCAAAATGACCGACATCTTTAATCCCTTTAGCGTATTGAATGCCTTGAACCGTCGTGAAATAGGCAACTATTGGTTTTCTACAGGAACGCCAACCTACCTTATCCGCCTGTTGAATCATACACAAGAAAATTTAAATGAATTGACAGGGAAATATTATGATGTCTCAGAATTCATAGATTATAAGGCTGATGTCGAACGTCCCTTGCCCATGATTTACCAAAGCGGCTATCTGACAATCAAAGGATATGACCCTCTTACCAATACTTTTTTGCTCGACATGCCCAATAATGAGGTGAAAATTGGGTTTACGGTAGCATTGGCGTCAGACTACTTGAAACCGAAAGCCCTGGTTCAGTCTTCAGTTGCCCAGATGGTTCGTTCGTTGGCGCATTCCGATTTGGAAACATTGCGTGTTCAGCTCACGGCTTTCTTTGCCGGCATACCTTATACAATGCGCCGGAAGGAGAGCGAGCGCGAAAGGGAACGTTACTTCCATTATACCTTCTACTTGCTGTTTCGCATCATCAGCACCTACCTCGTTTTGTCAGAAAAGCAGCAAAGCGCAGGGCGTGCCGACTGCATCATCGAAGCCCCCAATGACATCTACATCTTCGAATTCAAGCTCGACGGCACAGCCGAAGAAGCACTCGGACAGATAGAAAACAAAGGCTACGCTCGTCCTTATGCGGCAGACAAGAGAAAAATCCACAAAATAGGCGTAAGTTTTTCTTCCGAAACCGGAACAATAGAAGACTGGCAGGAAGCTTAACGAATTTCTTCTTGAAGATGATATTTGATAGAAGGTAACTTTATTCATAGAATGATAGTTTGTTCTTCTTTGCTGACATAATTGGTGCGTGGCTTTCGATTATTCTACTCCTTAGTTTGTTATAGTCAAAATGATTTTGCTATTTTTGCAAGTAAAACTTGTTTCTACGTACAAAATGAAACGAGAAATATAGCATTTTCTGATGAAAGAGTATATAACCATAAAGAATGTAGGCCCTTTGAAAGACATAGAGCGAATGTCTGTGAGGCCTTTGACAGTGCTTATCGGTGAATCGGCCATAGGTAAGAGCACATTGATGAAAGTTCTTGTGCTGATGCGTTACCTTTTTAAGAGAGCTAATATCCGATCATTTTTAAAACATTCGAGCATAACAAATTCTCCTTTTAGAATTCGCTTTGATTCTTTGGTGAAAAGTACAAATTTAGTTTCCATGTTTTGTGAAGATACGTACATAAAGTATGAAGTAGAGACAAATACAGGAAAATCATATACACTTGAATATCGAAGCGAGAGTGGGAAGAAATTTACGCTTCCAGAAATAACGAAAGAAGACTTGACTTTTTGGAAAGAATCGTTTATATCGGAAAATAGAAACGTAATACCGTCTTGGTCAGCAAATGCTCTGGCAAATAAGAATGCATCACTCGGCTTCTATTTCCATGAGACCATGAATGATTTTGGTCAGGCAGTTAAGGCTGACTGTACATATCCGCTTATGCATCTTGGTCTGAAACTTGTTGTCAGGCATCCCAAAGGTCGTCCTATAAGACTTATTGTAGAGTCGGTCAATCAATCCTATGCCCCGATAGAGTTGGCTGAGGCTTCATCTGGCATACTGACATCCGCACCGTTGTCCGTTATAGTTCAACATTTTGCAAATGATTATTCATTCAAGGATGCTTTTCGTCGATCTGTGTTGGATTATCTATACGATAATGAGTTGTTGACAAAGTTTTCTCCGGTAGTAGAGTTGTCTGACATGCCCAAGCATGTGCATATCCATTTAGAGGAACCTGAATTGAGCTTGTTCCCAGATGCTCAATGCCGATTGATAGACGACATTGTAAAGACTGTATTGTCCGTTCACGAAAAAGATAGGCAAATGGGCATTATTATGGCTACGCACAGTCCCTACATATTGAATTATATCAATGTCATTCTTCATCAGAAAGATCCATCGCGGGCACAGGCCGGTATAGCGGACGTTGCAGCCTATCGCATTTATGAAGGACGGTACCAGGATTTGATGTCGGTTAATGAATACGGTGCAGCGGTCGTCGATACATACGATCTTACAGAAATGATGTCAGACATTTATAACGAATATACCGATTTAACAAGATGATAGAGTCTTGGTTGAAAGACAGATTCCCTGCGCAGTTCAACATAGAACCAAATATCGTACAGCTTCAGGCTGAAAATTATTCAAACTCATTTTCTTTGAATGATGATAAGGCTTGTCTTTCGTGCCGTGACAAAGAATATTGCGATCGAAAAGCCTTGAATGTAGAAGTAAAGCAAGGCGATGTTGTTACAGTTGTAGATTTCGAGGATTACTTGTCACAATCGTGTTTCAAGAAAGCTGGCTTTTCTGAAAGATGCGACTTCCTGATGGTCGATGATAGCGAAAATCACCATAAAATAGCCTTTTGTGACTTGACCTGTTCTGTTGAAAAATATGTCAATTCTAATGATGGTAAATATTCGCTGGGAAAGAGAGCTAAGGCATATAGCCAGATGGAAAAGTCTTACAAGGCTTTGCGAGAAGAACCTGTTTTTGAGCAGTGGATGCTAACTTTTGCAGAAAAAGAGGCTGTTTTTGGCTGGAGAGAACACATAACGACTGTAAGCAAAACAGGAAATGACGAACATTCAGACCCGAAAACAAGCATGCGTAAATTTTGCCTGACACCTTCATCTATAGCAAAAACCTTGAGTTCTAACATAGCCGATGGTGCACTCAAATTTGTTCAAGTGAAATATCCCTCTGCTTATATTTGGTAGTACTTTTTCCTGTCCTCGCAATTTGACGTGCAAATGAATGCAGTATGAAGTGCAGGAATATAGAACTTCAAAAGCTTCTCTTCCGAAACCGGAACAATAGAAGACTGGCAGGAAGCTTAACGATACATTCCCTTGTTTCCGGGATATAAGGAAACAATATAAACTCTTCATAAGAATATGGCGTAGGGAAGTGATGGCTTCCTGTACGGATAAATTTTCATGCCTTATTACGGATTTTTCTTGCGGGCAAGAGAGCCAAAAATCGCCGATTTTCGATTGTTTTCCTTCGTGGAAAACTTTTTTGTGCAGCAAGAACGCAAGAAATATCCTTCAAATAGTACAAGCTGAAAAGGGAATTATCGTAGGTGATTCCTTGGAAAACGTTTTCAAAATATCCGGACGTGCGCTCATACGGCGCACGCCTGTGTAAACAGCCGGTAGATTATAAGCAAAGAATATCCTCGGTGACGACGACATGGACTGTCAGGAAAAACATTAATCAACAATAAGATAAGAATCATGGTAAATGTAATTGGATTGGGCTATATCGGGCTTCCGACAGCCCTTATGATGGCATCGCACGGAGTAGAGGTGATAGGCACCGACTATAACAAGGAACTTGTTGACACGTTGAACGCCGGTCACACGACCTTCAAGGAAGATGGTCTCGACGAACTGTTCCGCAACGCCTTGAAAGCCGGCATCAGGTTCACGACTGAGTACCAGCAGACCGACATGTATATCGTATCCGTCCCGACGCCTTACGACAAGTTCTCGAAGAAAGTGGACGCCTGCTATGTGGTGGCTGCCGTGAAGGATGTCATGAAAGTTTGCCCCAAGGGTGCGACAGTAGTGATCGAATCTACGGTAAGTCCCGGAACGATTGACAAGTTCGTGCGTCCCGTCATCGAGGCCAATGGTTTCACGATAGGTGAGGACATCAACCTCGTCCACGCTCCCGAACGCATCATACCGGGCAACATGGTGTATGAGCTGCTCCACAACAACCGCACGATCGGTGCCGACAAGAAAGAGATAGGCGAGAAAGTGAAGCAGTATTATGCCAGCTTCTGCCAGGGCGAGATAGTCGTCACAGACATCCGCACTGCCGAAATGACCAAGGTTGTCGAGAACACCTTCCGTGCCGTAAACATAGCCTTTGCCAACGAACTGGCGCGCATCTGCCGCCACGACAACATGGATGTCTATGAAATCATCCGTATCTGCAACATGCACCCTCGTGTAAATATCCTCCAGCCCGGTCCCGGAGTGGGCGGCCACTGCATCTCCGTTGACCCGTGGTTCTTAGTGGGCGACTATCCCCAGCTGGCCAAAGTGATTGACGAGTCGATGAAGACCAACGACAGCCAACCTACCTTCGTGCTCAACCGCATCCATGAAATCATGAAGGCCAACGGCATCACCGACAACCGCAGGGTAGGGCTGTACGGACTCACCTACAAGGAAAACGTCGATGATTTCCGTGAATCTCCGACCCTCCAGATGCTCGAAGCACAGGAGCGTCACCTTGCCCGCCCGTTGAAATGCTACGACCCGTTCTTGGAAAATCACAAGATAGCCGAAAACCAATACTCCGACTTCAAAGAATTCCTGAAGGACATCGATATGGTGGTCATCATGGTCAAGCATGACCATATCAAGCAGAATTGGGACAAGCTCAAAGGCAAAGTCATCCTCGACTGCTGCAACATCTGTCCGTTGGAGGGCGTATATCACATTTAAGTGAAAAAGGAAAAGTGCGTGTACAGGTAGACATGAGTCAGAGTTCGATACTCTCACGCACTGCACGAGGGAGATAATCGGAACCGGCTGTCCGACAACATTCATGAAAAGACTTGAGCGTTTCCGACGGTTTGTGTGACAATTCGTTACGGATTTCTCGACAAGTAATGGTCGGAAAAAGACTTTTCTTTGGTCGAAAAAAGTCTTTTTCAGGGTACAAAAAAGTCTTTTTC
>CAKRYD010000048.1 GCA_934426255.1 uncultured Bacteroidaceae bacterium
GCTCGGCTCTATGCGATAGTTCTTGAAACCACACTCGGTAATCACTCCGGCCTGGCTTATCTGAGGCCACTTGACGGGTATGCCGAGATAGGGATCACTGCTGCCCCAACGGCCGGGTCCTACAAGTATGTAGTTGCGGCCTTCGTCACAATAACGCCGGTTGATTTTCTCTATGTCGTAAGCTATCAATTGATTGTTCATCTGACTGAACTGGTCGCTCTTTACGTAGACTACATCTGTTATGTCTGAAACTATGCCATGCCCAAGCGAACTGTCGGACTGAAGAATGGTTGACTGGCGGGGAACCAAAGTGAGATCTTCGTCGAGCACCTCTTTGTTGTCGACTATCGGACGTATCTGCAACAGGTAGAAAGTGGCCTGACGATTGTCGTTGTCGAAACGCACGGCAAACTCTATCTCTACAGGCCGTCCCATCTCTTTCTGCCCTATGGCAAGCAACTGGTCGATGGTTGAGGCAACGGGGAACACGTCGTGCTGAAGTATGTTGACAAATGACACTATCTTCCTTCCCCCGTCATAGTAACCGTCGCGAATAACCTGGTCATAGGGGTCGAACGTTGACGAAATAAACTTCAACGTTCCATCCTCATCAGCATCCTTAAGGTTGAGCTTCAGCAGGTTGAATCCGTCGTTCACCGTAAGCTCCTTATCCATACTGGCAAGGTCGAGAGCATAGAATTGGGTCTGCGTTTCGCGCAAGGCAAGGTCGAGAGTACTCATCTGCAACACACTGTGTGGGTGACGTGGAGAGAAATGTAGTGTACGACCTCCATCAACAATGTACTTGCCCAATCCCAGAGCTATGTCGGCAATGCCATCCTCGGCCTTTTCATCACCGATGGGATAAAAGTTGAGCGAACGTGCAACCCCCGACATGTTGGGATAAAAACGTCCGTTGTGAGCCGTGCCCACTGCCTCTTGAATGACTACAGCCATCTTTTCCTGATCTATCAAATTGGAAGTTGCCTGCATGTAAGTCTTGCTTTGGCGGAAAAAGGTCGAGGCATATACAGCCTTGACAGCAGAACAAACGGCATCCAATTGCTTTTGGGGATCGTCGGTCTTCGGCACCATATAGGTGGAATATACGCCTGCAAAAGGTTGGTAATGTGAGTCTTCCAACATGCTGGACGAGCGCACTGCAACAGGCCCCTGCACAACTTCCATCAACGCCATCACGTCACCACGCACCTCAGAGGGCAGGCGAGCATTTAGGAATGCGTGCAGTATCTCTTCGTCGTCTATATCCTGGAGGGCTATGGGATATAGATTGTTAGCCTCCATAAAGCGGTCAAAGATGTCGGTACATATCACAACGGTGCGGGGTATGTCTACACTCAGATTGTCGGTATCAAGCGAAGGATAACGCTTGATCATGCTGCCCATAAAGGCCAGACCGCGGCCCTTGCCGCCGAGCGAACCGTTGCCGATGCGTGCAAAATTGCTGTATTCATCGAAACGGTCGCGAAGGTAAATGGCGATGGTTCCCGTATTCTTCATCCTGCGGTATTGCACTATCAGATGGAATATAAGCCGGCGCGCCTCGTCAAGATTCTTATATTCACTCACATCTATTCTCTGCAATATCTCGGCCGGCGGAAACATAGCACGCGAATAAAAGAAACGCGAAAAATGGTTCTGCGACAAATGATAGACAAGAGAGTCGTCGGGAATGTCGTTGATCTTATGCTGCAAATCACGAAGGTTGCGAATACGCATAATCTCCTTCCGCGACAACGGATTGATGATGACAAAGTCTCCAAAGCCGAAATGCAGGCTTACTTCACGCTTAAGTTCCTGAGGATAGTTCTTGGACTGCTTCCAAATGAAGGCAGCATTAAGCTGTTGGGCATAAGTGGCATTCGTAGTGTCGGACGATTCCAGAATGAACGGCACAATCATCCCCGTGCGCCTCACATACTGACCAAACTTGAAGCCGGCATAAGGGTCTTTCTCTCCGCCATTGTTGATGCTCATATCCGACACAATGCCAAGGATATGCTCCTTATAACGCTCAAAAGTCTCTACTGCTTCTTCATAATTACGCGCAAGAAGTATCTTGGGACGGCCGCGCATACGCAAATGACGCTGGTGGTCGTTCAGCGCTTCTTTTGAAAACTCCAGGCTCTGCTCAAGCACAAACTTGTAGAGATGGGTAAGCGTGGATGAATAAAAACGCACCGAATCCTCAACGAGAAGTATTATCTGCACACCGGCCGTTTCGGTGTCGGCCGGAGCATTCATCTTGTCTTCAAGCAGTTTGATAATGGCAAGAAGCAACTCTGTATTGCCCAACCAGCTGAACACATAGTCTATGGCACTCATGTCGGCCGTGGCCACCCTACGGCTCACCTCCTTGGAAAACGGTGAAAGCACCACAATAGGTATGGCAGGATAAGCCGACTTGATATCGGATGCCACGGCAAAAATGTCACGATGATCCATATTGGGCATACAGATGATCAGCTCAAAGTTGCGGCGGCCGAGCATCTCAAGAGCTTCTTCCTTGGTGGAAACCTGGGTGAAACGCGGCGGCGAACTGAGGCTGAGCGAATTATATTCATTGAAAATCTGCTCATCGACACGGCCGTCATCCTCAAGAATAAAGGAATCGTAGCGCGAAGCAACTATAAGGATATTATAAATGCGCTGGTTCATCAAATCGGCAAAGGCCGTATCACGCAACGCAAGTTTTTTCAAATCAGGTATATTGCCCATTCAACTCTTTTACTTGTGTAATTCTTATCCGAAAGGTCTCTCTATGCCATCCATCACTCAATGAGCAAGGACGACAAGACGCGAAATTAGTAAAATCTTTCTATAATGAACGGTAAGGCAGGTACTTTTTCATGAGAAGCAAGCATATGCAGGGCATTATTCCTTGCACCAAGTCAGTACATAGTCGGGTGTACATATATAATGTACCGGCAAAGGATAGCAAAACCCCTTGTTCAGACAAGCGGCACGCGTACATCCTTCACCTGACAAGCTGAACGGTACAATGCGAATGCCGTGCATATAGTCGAGCACAGCCATATCAAGACACTTGAACACACTTTCTTTCATGCTCCAAATGACGAGCGGATACCATGTGGCATCATCGCCGGAAAGAGACACACAGGACGCTTCGGACGGATGGACAACATGCGAAACTACTCGGTCTATACGATGAGAAAAAGCCTCAATGTCGACACCTACATGCCTGTACGGATGAACGGCCAGGCAAACAAAACGGTCAGTATGCGATATGCTTATCCTGCTATCACTGCCATCCAGATAAGGTTCGCCGCTGACCCGGTAGCGAATAGAGACATCCTTGCCTGCTGCAACACGTAGCAAGGCTCTCACGGCAAGCCACTCAAGCTGTCTCTTTTCACTTTTGAAACGCTTCTCTGCCTCTTTCTTCAAACACAAATCAAAGTCACCTGCCAATCGACATAGCTCAACTGCAGTTTCTTCCAGCTTCCATACGTATATACGTATGCCATCCTTCACATCTTTATAAAACAGAGACATTATATATATGTGCTACAGGGCAACGGAGTAAATAAAGGCATTACTCGCTCTGAACTTCGTCTTCTCCCGTTAAACTGGTGTCTTCAACGGTCACTTTCACCTTGGATATGTGACGCTCATCCACTTCCAGTACTTCAAAATCAAACTGCTTGAAGCGAATGGTCTGATGCTTACGGGGGAAATCACCAAAAAGGTCAAGCAACAGTCCGGCAATGGTATCCGCATCGCCTTCTGCATCATCAAAAAAAGTACTGTCAATGTCAAACAGCTTGCAGAAGTCCTGTAAAGAAGTCTTGGCATCAAAGATATACTCATTGTCACTCAAAGCAACATAAGGACGGCGGTCATCATCATACTCATCATTGATTTCTCCGACAATCTCTTCTATAATGTCCTCCAAGGTTACAATGCCCGACACACCGCCATACTCATCGATGACTACGGCAATATGCACTTTTTTGCTTTGAAACTCGCAAAGCAAATTGTCAATCTTCTTTGTCTCAGGTACTGACAGTTGCGGACGAATCAGAAAGGACCACCTAAACTTGTCCGACTTTCCCAGATAAGGCAACAGGTCCTTTATGTACAAGACTCCCACAATATTGTCTTTCGTACCCGAATAGACCGGAACACGCGAATAGCTGTCTTCCGAAACAAGGCGCAAGACCTCCTGAAACGAAGTCTTGATGTCAAGATCCACAATATCCAACCGGCTTGTCATGATATCCTTTACCGTCTCATTGCGGAATTGAAGTATACCTTTCAGAAGGTTTTCTTTCTTATACTTGGGCTTCTTGTTAGCCAGACCTAACTTATTGTCTTCTATGCGAAACGTTGCAATATTGCGCGCTATAAACCTGCTCAAAAACTCATAGGCAAAACGAAACAGCCTGCTTGCAAAGAGCGAGCCACAGCTCCTCGCATGGCTATTCTTATGGGAATGTGCACAATAGACGTTTATCGCAGCAGCAATACATACAATAATATATAAGGAAAACCCGGCCAATAACAGGCCGTAACCTGACAAATTCGCCGCAGGTAGGCACAAAGACACGGCAATTATCCATGCCAACGCCACTAAAATACGCCCCAATAAGACAGGAACATCATTAGTTACAAAAAACAAGTTCTTAGGTTCGTCATTCTTGCCGGCCTTCATGACAGGTCCGAACATGCTGTCGAGGCGCTCCTGTGTATCCAAGCCAAACATATAGGCACGACAAAACAAATAATCTGCCGTCAACAAAAGCAACACACATAAAGACAAATATACCGGAAGCATGACTTAATGATCCTGTTGCAAACCATCATTAGCCGCTTCACCGACACGCTTGCCGTCATTGGGAAACGAAAATATTTCCACCTTGTCGGCATAGATTTCAGTAACGTAGCGCGTTATGCCTTTTTTATCCTCGTATGAACGGCTGCGGATTTTACCCTCAACATAAACCTTGCACCCCTTACGCACATATTGCTCAATGCGTCGTGCAAGGTTATTCCACGCCATCACGTTGTGCCACTCCGTATGGTCGGGCACTTGCGTTCCGTTCTGAAGCGTATAGCCTCTATCGGTCGTTGCAAGAGGAAATGTGGCTACAACCATATTTGCATCCAAATACCTCACATCGGGGTCCTTGCCGACGTTGCCCAACAATATGACTTTGTTCAGTGTAATGGCCATCTACCTGATTCTATCGGCGGCACGCACCATTTTCTCGTCTTTCAAGATAGCTCTGCGCGCCATGATATTGAAAAAGGCGGCAACAAAAGGAAGAAACACCATAATGTTTCCGGCAAAGAAACACGATGATGCCATATAAGAGCTGACACCTACAAGCAAGTATGCCAGCAAGATAAGCAACGAAGACCACCGTGCCAGCTTGGCTTGACGCAAGCGGTTCTTGAACAGGAATATAGTTATTGCCGACACAATGGCTGCCACCAAAGTCAGCACGCCAAAAGACAGGGCCTCCCAACTTCCGCACACACCATCCTTACTGCCGATGACGCAGGACAGACCATAGACAGCACTGATTGTCAGCAATACCGTTGCCAGCAACAGGTATACGGTTTGGATTCTTTGAATCATACGTCCATTTACTTGTCGAAACGATCTCGTTCCTCTGCCGGGTTGCGGAAATAGATTTTACCCTCAAGGAATTCCTGCTCGGCAATCAAAGTCGGCTTGGGCATACGTTCGTAATAGCGGCTAATCTCTATTTGTTCACGGTTCTCGAACTCTTCATCCAAAGAATCGTTTTTCGTTCCAAATTCACGAAGTTTATTAGCTAAGTCGTTTTTGATTTCGCTTGTTATCTGATTGGCCCGCTTGCTCATTATGACAACACTCTCATAAATATTGCCTGTAGGCTCGCTAAAATCCATCAGATTGTGCGTCACTGTAGTTGTAGGCGCATTGGTTTTTTTGTAATTCATCGTTTATGTCAATATAATATAGTTCTTATTTGATTGCCTTTTGGGCTTTTTCATAGATTCTTTTGGCTTCGTCCATGTATTTAGACTTAGGATATTCGTTGACAAAGCCATAGTATTCATCAATAGCGTCATTGTAACGATCCTTCATCTTCGATTCTATACTGCGCACGGCCAAGTCGTATTTTGCACGAAGTATCAATATCGAAAAGTCCTCTTTGCGACGCGTATACGGATAATCGCGGATAGCATTCTGCGCCGTGATAATCGCTGCCTCATAATTGCTGCCTCCCATGGTACAG
>CAKRYD010000049.1 GCA_934426255.1 uncultured Bacteroidaceae bacterium
CCATGTTTAATGTGAGAGCTTCCCATGTTTAATGTGAGAGCTTCCCATGTTTAATGTGAGAGCTTCCCATGTTTAATTTACGAATATCGAACCTTGTATGAACGCGAGTCTCCTATCGTTTTTAGCGAAAGAGAGATAAGCTGCAAAAAAATGCTATTGTTTATTGGATGGCATTAGGAAAAAGAATTACCTTTGCATGTGTTACCGACTGTATTAAAGCATAATATAAAAAGTAAACATGAAATCTTTCATCAAACATGTATTTTCATCTGCCATCGGTGTTCTTTTGGCTGTTGGCATATTAAGCATCATCGGCAGTATTATTTTAATAAGTGCTGTTGCTTCATCTAATCAGACTGCAAGTGTCGGCAAGAATTCTATTTTGCATATAGTTTTAAAGGGCGAAATGTGCGAACAAGCGGCTGAAGACCCAATTAATGACATGCTTGGCATTGCTCAAGAATCTATAAGTCTCAGCGAGCTCCGTGAGGCTCTTAAAAAGGCCAAGAATATGGATGAAATAAAGGGAATATTTCTTGAAGGCGGTTCTGTTTATGCCGAGCCGGCATCGTTGGAAGAATTTCGCAAATGCTTGGCCGACTTCAAAAAAAGTGGCAAGTTTGTTTTCAGCTATGCTGATGATTATACACAGGGATCCTATTATATATGCAGTATTGCCGATAAGATTGCCATTAATCCTGAAGGAACTCTTGATTGGAAGGGTCTTTCCTCGCAACCGACTTTTTATAAAGATGTATTGGCTAAATTCGGTGTAAAAATGCAGATTTTTAAGGTCGGAACTTTCAAGAGTGCCGTAGAGCCTTTTATCAGGACAGATATGAGTGAACCCAATCGCTTGCAAGTAAACGCGTTCCTTAATAGCATTTGGAATAATTTCGTGACGGGTGTATCCAAATCCCGTCGTATACCGGCAGATTCACTCCAGGCCTATGCCGATCGCTATACGGGTATGGCATCTGCTAAGGATTTGTTGAAAATGCGCTTGATAGACAATACTGCTTATATAGATGAAGCCAAAAGCATGCTTAAGAAGTTGGCTAATATCAAAAACGAAGACAAACTGTCTTTGGTAACTCCAAGCGATGTCTGTCTGGCAAAAAGTTCCACTGATAAGAGTAGTGATAACAAAATAGCCGTATATTATGCTTCCGGTGAAATATATAATGAGGTTCCACAGGCTGCTACGAGTGCCCGCGACCTAATTGTCGGTGAAACTATGATTTCTGACCTTGATGAATTAAAAAACGATGATGCTGTAAAAGCTGTTGTATTGCGCGTCAACTCGCCCGGTGGAAGTGCTTATGCTTCAGAGCAGATCTGGCGGGCAGTCAAGCAGTTGAGCAAGAAAAAGCCCGTTGTTGTATCTATGGGAGGGTATGCCGCATCTGGAGGCTATTATATCAGTTCCGCATCACAGTATATAGTTGCCGAGCCTACCACATTGACAGGAAGTATCGGTATTTTTGGCATGTTGCCCGATGCAAGCGGTTTGCTTCAAGACAAGTTGGGCTTTAAATATGATAAAGTCAATACAAACAAGATGAGTGACTTCTATCTTGGCAATTTTACGCGGCCGCTTACTCCTGCAGAAGGAGAACTGATACAAAACAAAGTGGAAAGAGGCTACCAGCTGTTTATGCGTCGCGTAGCAGAAGGCCGGAAAATGTCCATTGATCAAGTTGATTCAATAGGGCAGGGACGTGTTTGGACCGGCGAACAAGCCATCAAGATAGGTCTTGTCGACAAATTGGGAACGTTAGACGATGCCATAATGCAAGCGGCTGCAAAGGCAAAACTTGGCAACGACTATGAAACCGAAAGTTATCCCATAGCCGAACCTTGGTATATGACATTGCTGAACGAAAAGAAAGATAGCTACTATGAATCATATCTTCGCGAAACGTTAGGTGATTATTACAAGCCGTTCACATACCTGAAAACCTTGTGGCAGCGCGACTGCATCCAAGCACGTCTTCCGTATGAACCTAACATCCGGTGACAAAGTAGCAAAAGCATGCCGCGACAGCTCGGTTTCAAGATTTATTGGGGATTGCTTCCATTGGCTTTCCTCTATTGGATAGCCATCAAGCTACGCAATTTTTGTTTCGACAAAGGGATATTCCATACCTATATTATCCCTTTTCCTTGTATTTGCATTGGCAATCTTACCGTTGGAGGTACGGGTAAGACTCCACACACCGAATACTTGATACGTTTGTTACAAAAGAATAAGCGTATCACCATATTCACCCGTGGCTATAAGCGTAAGAGCAAAGAGGGGCTTATTGCTTCGCTTGATATGACGGCACATGATATCGGGGACGAGCCATGGCAAATGAAGCATAAATTTCCCGAAACGGAAATCTATGTGTGCAAACAGCGGGCAACTGCCATACAGTCAACACTTCAACGTCCGCCCGATCGTCAACCGCAAGTAGGAATTCTTGATGACGCATTTCAGCATAGACAAGTAAAAGCAGGGCTTAACATCCTGCTTACTGACTATAACCGCCAGATATATGATGATAAAATGCTTCCTGCCGGACGTTTGCGAGAACCTTTCAGCGGCCGAGTCAGAGCACAAATCATCGTAGTAACAAAATGCCCGGACCAACTTTCCGTTGAAGAACAGAACGACATCAAAAAAAAATTGCGGCTTGCAAATGGTCAAAAGGTGTTCTTTACGCACCAAAGGTATACGGACTTGAAAGCCGTATTCCCTAGTGTAGGCAAACGGAAAATCGCATTAAGCCAATTATCGGAAATTCCATCTATTTTGATAGTCACCGGAATAGCTACGCCACACATCCTAAAAAGAGATTTTGCACGTTTCTATCCTAATGCAGTCATGTTAAGCTATGGTGATCACCACGATTTTAGCAAGGAAGACCAAGAAGATATCAATCGCCATTTTGCACAAATACGCAAGAGCGGAAGCATCATCGTTACAACAGAAAAGGATGCTGCGCGCTTTCAGCAATGTGCATACTTGGATAAGGCAGTAAAAGCCGCGCTTTATGCTCTGCCTATCGAAATAGAATTTCTTGATGAACAAGGAATAATTTTTAACCATATAATAAACAATTATGTTGGATAAAATAACAGAGACTACCCAGTGGCTGAAGAGCCGCATAAACTGCCAGCCTGAAGTTGCCATTATCTTAGGCAGTGGATTGGGGAAATTGGCTGATGGCATAGAAGATAAAAACGAAATACCTTATAAAGACATTCCCAATTTTCCCGTTTCGACAGTCGAAGGGCATGCAGGAAAACTCATAGTGGGCAAACTGGGAGGCAAAAACGTTGTGGCTATGAGCGGACGCTTTCATTATTACGAAGGTTATAGCATGAAAGAAACAACCTTCCCGATTCGCGTCTTCCACGGTCTGGGCGTACAAACCCTGTTTGCCAGCAATGCTGCCGGTGGTACCAATCCTTCATTTCACATCGGTGATTTGATGCTTATCACAGACCACATCAACATGATGCCCGAAAACCCACTGCGTGGCAAGAACATTGCGCCCGGACCACGTTTCCCGGATATGACACATGCCTATTCTCCCGAACTACTGTTAAAGGCAAAAGCTACGGCAGCCAACTTAGGCATCCAACTCCAAGAAGGCATCTATCTGGCCACGCAAGGACCTACGTATGAAACTCCGGCAGAATACAGGATGTATCGCCTTTTGGGAGCAGATGCAGTAGGCATGAGCACAGTGCCAGAAATCATCGTAGCCAATCATTGCGGTTTGAAATGTATGGGCATCAGTGTCATTACTAACGTAAGCCAAACTTGCTCGAAAGTATCTCATGAAGAAGTGAAATTAGCTGCTGATGCTGCCCAACCCAAAATGACTGCATTATTCATAGGAATCATCAAAAGCTTGTAATACCATGAACCGACAAAAAAGAACAGAAATATCTACGGTAGGTGAATTTGGACTGATTGACCTACTCACAAATAACATACAACTTAAAAACCAATCAACGCTTAAAGGGGTAGGAGACGATTGTGCAGTGTTGGACTATCACGATAAGCTTACGTTGGTAACAAGTGATATCTTGATGGAAGGTGTTCACTTTGATTTGACATACACTCCGCTGAAGCACCTCGGATATAAAGCCGCGATGGTCAACATGTCAGATGTCTATGCCATGAACGGCATGCCTCGCCAGCTTATCGTCAGCATAGCCCTTGGTAGGCGGTTTTGCATAGAAGACATGCAAGACATTTACGATGGTATCAAATCGGCCTGCAATCTTCACCACGTCGATATTGTAGGTGGCGATACCAGTTCGTCTATGACAGGACTTGCCATCAGCATTACATGTATCGGAGAAGGAGAAAAAGGCAAGATCGTTTATCGCAACGGAGCTAAAGATACAGATTTGATATGTGTTTCAGGTAATCTTGGCGCTGCCTACATGGGGCTTCAATTACTGGAAAGGGAAAAAGCCGTATATGAACAACAGCTAAAAGAAGGCAAAACGCAGACTCCATTCCAGCCCGATTTTACAGGGAAAGAATATCTACTTGAAAGGCAACTGAAGCCTGAAGCGCGTCGTGACATTATCAATCGATTGCGCGAAAGCGGCATCATTCCAACAGCCATGATGGATATTTCCGACGGACTTTCTTCAGAACTCATTCATATTTGTAAACAAAGCCATGCAGGTTGCCAAATCTACGAAGAGAGAATACCTCTCGACTATCAAACGGCTGTCATGGCAGAACAGCTCAACATGAATGTTAGTACTTGCGCTCTCAATGGTGGTGAAGATTATGAATTACTATTCACAACATCTTTATCTGATTACGAAAAGGTAAAGGAAATTCCCGATATACACATTATTGGTCGAATACAAAAACCAGAATACGGTTGCCAACTTGTCACCCGTGATGGAAATGAGTTCGAGCTAAAAGCACAGGGATGGAATCCATTGAAGTAGTTGCAGAGCAATCACATGGGCTCTCTGCTATTAGCCTCGATGCTTGAAAACATCAAACTTTTTGCTGAAAACGCTTGTCAGTCCAAAAGAAAAAGCTAATTTTGCACTCGCAAAACGCATGGTGCCTTAGCTCAGTTGGTAGAGCATCGGACTGAAAATCCGTGTGTCCCCTGTTCGATTCAGGGAGGCACCACAAAAAAAGCAATTATCCTTATCAAAAGGATAATTGCTTTTTTTTGTGTATGCTCGCCATGAGCATTATCTAACGGGTGCAAGTCTCGGGGCTCACCCGACAGAACAAGATTAAGATGGAAAGTAGGCGTATGGGTTGTTGTCATTTTTCTCTATCTATACGCCTTTTGTTTTCAGACGTATAGTTGATTCAAGCAAAACGACGGGTCGATAAGCAGCGTTGAAAAAAGAGCGCCCCGATGGGTTGACCGGGGCGCTTTAGTCGTATATATACCTCAGTTCGGGATAAGAAAGCTACAAAATTATGAAGGGAAAAGTTGGTAGTCCAATAAATATTTTGTACCTTTATAAGTGAAAATCAAAACAATACAAAGATATTGATTATGACT
>CAKRYD010000050.1 GCA_934426255.1 uncultured Bacteroidaceae bacterium
CGGTAAGGATTTTATGGCATTGCCTGAATGCTTCATCTGCACTTTCATATGAATTGGCTTAACCCGAACTGGGGTAAGTAAACGATTTGTCCGGGAACAACGCCGTTTTTCAGCAGCCAGTCGCGGAATATGTCCATAAGGGTTGATTTGCCGCAACGGCGTATTCCTGTTATGACTTTTATCAACTTCTTGTCTCTAAAGGCTATCAGCTTTTCAAGGTAATCGTTCCGCTCTATTCTTTTCATTTTATGGGATTATTTGTAGTGCGAAGATATGATTTTTTGTGGTATTGAAATCCTAAAACTCCGAAGAATTTGGATTTTTGCGGAATATATTCCTAAAACTATTTGGAATCGGAAAGTTTTAGGAATGCACTACGTTTTATTCTGGGCAGATTTATTTTGCGGCTCTGTCAATGCTGCCGTTGCTGCGGTGTTAGCTTGTCGACTGCCGCCAACCGCTATTTGACCACCGCCTGATAGCCTTTGATGTAGGTTTCACCTCCCGAACTCACTGCGTAATACGGCTCGTATGAAATTTTGTTGGCTCCGGCAATGTGTCGTCCTGTTTCTGCAACCACGAGGTCCACGCTTACGTCGAGTGCACCCTTGCCTACCTTGTCAGGGGAATAGAAAGCGAATTTGCATAAATTATATGCGCCGTAGGGATTGCTGTATCCCTCATTGAAGCCCCATGGAGCCGTTTGCCATGGAGTTGTTCCGCCATAGGCGTACCATGCGTCGCAATACTGGTTCCATCCGCTCCCGCTCTTTTTGAGCATACAGGTTTTGAGGAAAAGCAGCCCTTGCAACTGGCATTCATACTGGTTTTCGCTTTGCGTGCCAAGTATAGTTCCCTTGCACCATGCTCCGTATGGGATTTGCGGGTTGTTGGAAGTGTATGTCCCAAGATACTTTGCGCCGATGAAACGGAAGGAAGGTTTTTGGTCGTATTTGAGCTCTATGGGCACCGGCTCGCCATAGGCGGTCTTGAAGTCGCTCAGGTTGTAGTCGGTGGTATATTCAATATAGGAGCAAACGGTATAGTCGCCATCGGTAACGGCTGTAAGGCTGTTGTAGTCTATGAACATTTCGTTTTCGTCGACCGAAAAGTTTTGCGTTGACGTGGCGGAGGTTACGTTGCCCGAATTTTGGCTGTCGCTTTCTGAAATCATGGAAAACTTGTGGAAGCTCTGCCCCGAACGGAATATCTCGAATCCCCAGTCGCGTATGGCTGTGATGTTCTTGTTGCCGTATGCGTTGCAGGTGGCGTTGAACTCGAACTGAAAATACACCTTTTTGTCTTCGTAGCATTCGTTGTCGGGTGAGTATGTAGCCTCGCAGCTCGCCCCTGTCTGCTTGAAGGTAAAATCCACGTCCGATGCCGCCAGGGGGACGGTTTCGCCGTGCCTCACGAAGTCGCAGCTCAATTTGAAGCGTTCCTTGCCAAGAAAGTCAAGGTCGGAAATAAGATACGGGCGCAGTTTGATGTGGTCGCCGGTGGGGTAAACCACAAGTGTGTATTGCGCCCTATAATCGCTGGTCTTTCCCACAAGGATTTCGCCCGAACGCACATCGGTGCGGTTGTACCACGGGTCTATGACATCGCGTGCCAGCACTCCGCAATAGACATTGTTGGTATAGGTTTTCTGCACGCATGCCCCCAACTCCGTATGGTTCTGCGTGATTTCATGCGGGATGCCGTTGGCACCCTCAATCTCTACCGTTACATTGTAGCCACTGTCGCTGCGTTTCTTTATATCGGTTATCTTTATGCCGGCGTTTCCGTACAGGAATTCCTGCACTTTGCTCACCTGAGCTTCATATTCGTTGGCAGTTAGGCTCAAAGGCAATGTGGCCGCACCTGCCATTGAACCGGCTGTCAGGGTGATGCCGGTTGTCAGGGTGGTGAGCGAGGCTTTCACCCATTTCTCGTCGTGCATCTCTTTGGTGAACTTGCAGGCGGTGAGCAAGTCGTCAAGATGGGGAATGCTTTTGGTGAGCAGCTTCTCAATCATCGATTTTGTCCAGTCGCCCACCACACCTTTCGTGCGTGCTGCTCTGCTTTGTGCCGCCTTGGTGTCTTTATCCGTTATCGGCACGGTGCGCGCGTCCAATTCTTCCGAATTGTCATGGTTTACTTCAAAGACTGTGAGCTTGCCGTCAGCCTCACACACTTCAGACATCATGTCGAGTCCGCCTATTCTGAGAATGTGGTTGTCTTCGGGGTCAACCTCGAAAAGAAAAGCTTTGTATGTATAGTATTGCGAATCGTCAAGATAGTAAAGTATTGTGCCTTTGCTTTTGTTAGCATGAGCCATGAGGAACGTGCCATTATAGTATATGCCCTCCTCCCAGCCATTGACGGTGTCCTGCACGGCATAGTAAGTGTCTTTTTTGAAAGGGGAGTCTTCATTGTTGCCTCCTCCGTTTTCGGAGTCTTGGCATGCAACAAATGTGATGAGTGCTATTGCAGAAAGAATAATGGAAAAAAGATAACGGTAATGCATAACCAGTCTTATTTAGGTGAGACAAATTCAGTAAACGTCTTAAAAAGCCTTATTTCATAGCGTCTTGCACAAATGTAAACGTGTCAAAGACATCTTCACGTTGCAGACCTACCTTCAATGTCCGCAGTTTGCCTGTTTCATTGCTGTTTATTACGACCAGCATCTGACGCTCGGATATTGTAACATGATACCAATCACCATCAAAGAGCTGATTGTTTGACTTCAAATCCATGTATTCGCCATCTTCGCAAATCTCGGAAAGCCAAAAGCCATTGTAGTTATTGCATACAAACAGGTAGCTGTCACCATCGGCAGGCACTCTCACTGCTTCTTTTTTGTCAAGACCGGATGGTGTGGTGACCCACTTCATCGGATCCCATTTCCCGTCAGGATCGCTGCAACCTGCAAAAGCGAGAAACATCATAAGTACAAACACTATTTTCTTCATACTGATATTTGTTTGTCGGTTGGCATAGAATTTTTACCGGATGCAAAGATACGGAATAATTTTCTTCAAACACCTTCGGGAATTGAAGAACCCTATACAAAGCTTTCCAAAGCGAGCAAGTGACGCTTGGCCGCCAAACCACCGGCATAGCCGGTCAAAGAGCCGTCGGCACCGATGACCCGATGGCACGGAACGACGATCGACATTGCATTGGCCCCGACTGCCGAGGCTACGGCACGAATGGCTTTCGGATGCCCTACGGACTCTGACAATTGCGAATAGGAAAGACGATGGCCGTAGCCTATTCCGAGCAACGAGTGCCAAACCCTCTTCTGAAAAGGCGTGCCGGCAAAGCACAGAGGCAAGTCGAAAGTCCGGCGCTTCCTTTGGAAGTATTCGTCCAATTGGAATGCGGCTTGCCGCAACAACGGAGTATCGCCCCATTCAAAAGCAACCGCCTGAAAGTGCTTCAACAATCTACAAGCAATGACGTCGCGCCGCTTTCTTACATTCCAGTCGCACAAGCAAAGCTCACCGCCCCACTCTCCCAACACAAGCTGTCCGCAAGGTGACCGATAAGGGCTTATGACGATTGCAGAACAATGACTCATACCTGTATATGCTGATTTTTATCTGCAAAGATAGCCTTTTGCCATGACAAACAAGACACGGACGACAATGATTGTAACAAGAAATAGCAATGATTTTCATACACGTTCTTGCGACTTTATTTACTGACAATACCCCAAGTGCTAATTTAAAAATAGCTTGCTCCTTATAAATAGGTTATCACAGCAAAACTATATCTTTGTAGCATTAAATAGAGATTCACATCATGATAAAGGAAAAAATAGCAGATTCGCTTATGATTAGAAAAATTGGAATAGTCGCTTTGTGGTGCTTCACCATCATATATGCTGTATATATCATTGCTATGTTCTTCTTTACTAACATTTTTGGGTTGATAGTACTTGTGTTATTAATAATTATCGCCTTAGCTTTTAGGTGGTATAAAAACAGGCACAAAATATGGTTCAGAAGAAAAGCCAAGATTCTTAGGACTATTTGTACAAAGTCGCCAGATGATTTTCAAATGAATGATGAGCCTCTGAGCGAGTCGTTTGAAACGGACAACTTCTTTATACAATACGAACCGGATACCAAAGAGTTTCTATTCAGCAGCTATTCATACATTATTCTCCCCCATTATGTGGAAACTTGGAACAAAGCAATAAAAGACATCAAAGCACTCATCGCTAAAGAAGCACCAAATACAAGAATTGAAATAAATGCCCAAGGAGAACTTGGCAAGGATTTCACCTTGAAAATAGTTCCCAAAGACGCCAAGAAAAGTTTCTTGTTGGCATTGGCTCATTTGCTAATCGGCCTGAGAAAACAGCTTCCGAAGAACAACAGAATGTTATCATGCGAGTTCTATTTCAAGATAAAAGTTTTCGACACGATTTGCTATGGCAAGTACAATGGTGTGAGGGTGTCTAAAGCTATTACTATTTCTTCAAACGGGAATTATAGCATAGCTAATGGCGAGGAATGCTGGCCAGAAGACTTCGTCAAATCTAATCCGCCCATGTCCATCATATTGCAATATAATTTATATTCGATAGAGGCCAAAATGTTGGTCTGCAAAGAGGAGTTCGATACTCATTGGAAGAAATGCAAGGACATGTGTGAAACATAAGATTGAACATGAAAAAGGCAAGCAAGCAGAAAAGCCTAAAGGAGATAATAGGAATCTTTTACATCTGCATTTGTATTGGGCTTTTCGCGTATACTTTTATCGGTGTTCCGATACTAATAAGCATTCTAAAGACGCACGGAATCAAAACAGAGGCCGTCATAACGTCCACTACTATTGGAGGATCACGCTATACTACGCCAAATTACGTACTATCGCAAGAATAGATTTTTATATCGAGTGATCTTCACTTTCTGCGGATTTGAAATCAGTCACAGTAACAAATAGAAAACCATGAATAATGAAATCTTTTCCATCATACGTAATGGATTGACAGAGCAATACAAGCAGTTAATCGAAAACACATCCATAGAATGCAACAACGAGTTTGGTCAAAATCTTCTGCAAGAAGCCATTGCTTATTGTCGGGATAATATTGCTGTAGATTTAGTGAACAGGGGTATTGACATCAACCA
>CAKRYD010000051.1 GCA_934426255.1 uncultured Bacteroidaceae bacterium
CGGCTGCACGGATAGCCCAGGGGGTACAGGATAAGCTGTATCTAGGAAACCTCAGTAGCCGGCGCGACTGGGGCTATGCCAAGGATTATGTGGAATGCATGTGGCTCATGTTGCAAT
Organism: uncultured Bacteroidaceae bacterium; assembly: GCA_934426255.1. GTDB lineage: Bacteria > Bacteroidota > Bacteroidia > Bacteroidales > Bacteroidaceae > UBA6382. The sequence continues at coordinate 118 of CAKRYD010000051.1, forward strand.
ATGAACGTCCCGAAGATTTTGTGATAGCGACAGGAGAAATGCACACAGTGAGAGAATTCTGCAGCTTGGCTTTTCATGAAGCCGGTATAGAACTCGAATGGCGCGGAACAGGCGTTGAAGAACAAGGATTTGATGTGGTAACTGGACGTGTTCTTGTTGAAGTGGATCCGAAATACTTCCGCCCGACAGAAGTGGAGCAGCTGATGGGAAACCCGCGGAAAGCACGCGAGCTGCTCGGGTGGAATCCACGCAAGACATCGTTTCATGAGCTCGTGAGAATCATGGTAGAGCACGATATGAAAGAAGTAAGAAAGCACGTTGCGGCCAGCAATGTTGACAAGTAAGCAACCAAAGAAAACAATCAGCAATGGAAAAAGAATCAAAGGTGTTTGTGGCCGGTCATCGTGGGCTCGTAGGGTCGGCCATTCTCAATAATCTGAAGCAGAAAGGCTATACTAATTTTGTGTTGCGCACGCATGGCGAACTTGATTTGACCAATCAGGCTCGTGTTACAGACTTCTTCGAAAAAGAACGGCCGGAGTATGTTTTTCTTGCCGCTGCTTATGTTGGAGGGATTATGGCAAACAGCATCTATCGTGCAGATTTCATTTGGCGCAATTTGCAGATAGAATGCAACGTCATACAAAACGCCTGGCGTTTCGGAGTGAAAAAATTGTGTTTCCTTGGCAGTACCTGTATCTACCCTCGTGAAGCTCCACAGCCAATGGCCGAGGACTGTTTGCTCACTTCTGCATTGGAATATACCAATGAGCCTTATGCATTGTCAAAGATAGCCGGGCTGAAGATGTGCGAAAGCTTCAATCTGCAATATGGAACGAATTTCATAGCCGTGATGCCGACCAATCTTTACGGGCCAAACGACAATTTTGATCTGACGACAAGCCACGTGCTTCCGGCTTTGATTCGCAAATGCCATTTGGGGCGTTGCCTGATGGCAGAAGACTGGGAAGCTTTGCGTCACGACCTAAACAGATACCCCTTGGAAGGCATAGATGGAAAAGCTGGAAAAGACGAAATCCTAAAAGTACTATATAAATATGGTATCGGCCGCGACGCTGAAGGAACCCGTATCGAAATTTGGGGTACAGGGAAGCCGCTGCGAGAATTTCTTTGGAGTGAAGACATGGCCGATGCCTGTGTCTATTTGATGGAAAATGTAGACTTTTCGGATTTGCATCCAAAAGATTGCAGGGAAATAAGGAACTGCCATGTCAATATAGGGACAGGAAAGGAGTTGAGCATAAAGGATTTGGTAGACAAAATAAGAAAAGCAGTGGGATTCGGAGGCCATATCGTTTGGAATGCTTCCAAGCCCGATGGGACACTGCGAAAATTGACCGATCCTTCCAAGCTTCATAGATTAGGGTGGCACCATAAGGTTGAGCTTGACGATGGAATCGCTCGCTTGTACGATTGGTATCTGAACCATAAAAGTGAGCGTTGAGAGCCGAAAGTGCATTTTTCTTTGACGTGAGGACTCTTTCGCATTGGCTGAAACGATGTCGATAACGATAGCAAAGCCGCAGGAATCGCACGAAAAGGCCTTTGTACGCGATGTGGCCTAAAAGAAAAAGCTTCGCTGACACTCTCATGTCAGAAAAAAATTATACTTTTGGGGTGCTAAAACAAAATATATGGCATTAGAAGATAGAATCATAAAAGTGAATCTGGAAGAGGAGATGAAGACTTCCTATATTGACTATTCCATGTCAGTAATAGTGGCTCGTGCTCTTCCGGATGTCCGCGACGGTTTCAAACCTGTACATCGCCGAATACTTTACGGCATGATGGGGCTTGGAAATACCCATGACAAACCTTATAAAAAATCGGCTCGTATTGTCGGTGAAGTTCTTGGTAAATATCACCCTCATGGCGATTCTTCTGTGTATGGCGCGCTGGTGCGTTTGGCACAGGACTGGGCGATGCGCTATACATTGGTCGACGGCCAGGGAAACTTCGGTAGCGTAGATGGAGACTCAGCGGCTGCCATGCGTTATACTGAAGCCAGACTTACGCCCTTAGGCGAGGCAATGATGCAGGACCTTGACAAGGAAACCGTCGACATGGTTAATAATTTCGATGATACCTTGCAGGAGCCAACGGTGATGCCGACCCGCATCCCCAATCTGCTTGTTAACGGTGCAAGTGGTATTGCCGTTGGTATGGCTACGAACATTCCTACGCACAATTTGGGTGAAGTTATTGATGCTTCAGTGGCTTATATCAACAATCCCGAAATGGATGTAAACGGGCTGATGCAATATGTGCCTGCTCCCGATTTCCCTACTGGCGGTTATATATATGGATTGCAGGGCGTCAAAGATGCGTACGAAACGGGTAAGGGGCGCGTTGTCATGCGTGCGAAGACAGAGATTGAGGAAGGGCCGACACATAGTAGTATTGTGGTAACCGAAATCCCTTATGGCGTAAACAAAGCAGAGCTCATCAAGTACATTGCGTCTCTTGTCAACGAAAAGAAAATCGTCGGCATCAGTAATATCAATGATGAGTCGGATCGCGAGGGCATGCGCATCGTAATTGACATAAAGCGCGATGCAAATGCCAACGTTGTGCTTAACAAATTATTCAAGATGACTGCTTTGCAAAGCAATTTCGCTGTAAATTGCATCGCTTTGGTTCACGGACGGCCGCGCTTACTGTCGTTAAAGGACTGCATCATGAACTTTGTGGAGCACCGCCACGATGTTGTTATTCGTCGCACGCGCTACGAAAAACGCAAAGCCGAGGAACGTGCTCATATATTGGAAGGGCTTATTATTGCCAGCGACAATATTGACGAGGTTGTGCAAATTATAAAGAAGGCAAAGTCTCCTCAGGTTGCCATTTCAGGGCTGATGGAACGCTTTGGCCTTGATGAGATACAGGCGAGGGCCATTGTAGACATGCGTCTGCGTCAACTTACAGGCCTGATGCAGGAAAATTTGCATGCTGAATATGATGAACTTGAGCGTAAGATTGCTTATTACGAACAGATACTTGCCGATCCTGAGCTTTGCAAGAAGGTTATAAAGGATGAACTTCTTGAAGTGAAGGCCAAGTGGGGTGATGCGCGTAAGAGCGAGATTGTTCCCGGTGGGGGCGATGATTTTAATCCTGAGGACTTTTATGCTAACGACCCTGTTGTAATTACTCTTAGTCACCTCGGCTATATCAAGCGTACTTCTTTGAATGAGTTCCGTGCGCAAGGGCGTGGAGGTGTAGGCAGTAAGTTGAGCAGTACCCGCGATGAGGATTTTATCGAAAACATTTATCCGGCAACGATGCACAACACAATGCTCTTTTTCACAAAGAAAGGACGTTGTTATTGGCTCAAGGTGTACGAAATACCCGAGGGAGCACGCAATTCGAAAGGGCGTGCTATCCAAAATGTGCTGAATCTTGAGAATGACGATGCTGTCAGTGTTTGCCTGAATATCCGTAAGCTCAGTGATGCCGAGTTCTGCCATTCACATTATGTCGTATTCTGCACGAAACAGGGCATTGTCAAGAAGACTTGCCTCGAAGACTATTCGCGTCCGAGAGCAAACGGTGTGATTGCCATCAATATCAAGGAAGATGACGCTGTTATCGATGTGGTTCTCACCAATGGCGAAAACGAATTGATACTTGCCAATCGCAGTGGCCGCGCTATCCGTTTCAATGAAAACAAAATACGCACGATGGGCCGCACCGCGACCGGCGTTAGGGGCATGACGCTTGAAAATGAGAACGATGCTGTTGTCGGAATGGTGTGCATTTATAATCTTGAAAAGGACACTGTCCTTGTTTTGAGCGAAAAAGGCTATGGCAAGCGCAGTGCTGTTGAGGATTATCGCGTAACTAATCGTGGCGGAAAGGGTGTGAAGACACTTAACATCACCGAAAAGACCGGTCAATTGGTTGCCATCATTAATGCCATTGATGAACGCGACCTTATGATCATCAACAAGAGCGGAACGGCCATTAGAACTCATATTTCGGACATCCGTGTGATGGGCCGCGCCACGCAAGGTGTAAAACTCATTGACATCAAGAAGCGTAACGACGAGATTAGCAGCATTTGCAGTGTTATATCCGAGAAAGAGGAGGAGTCGGTTGCGGCTGACAATGAAACAGATGTTGAAGTTACGCAGATTCCGCAAGATGATAACGCAAGCGGTACTGTAGAAAGCAGTATTGATGACAATGAAAACAATATAGATAATAACTCAAATCAATAAAGGTATGAAAAAAAGTATCTTATCATTAGCTACAATCATGATTGCTTCGCTTTCGTATGCCCAAAACATGGCGGTCTACAAAGCTGAGGAGCAATTCAAAGAAGGAAAGTTCGCTGAGGCCGAGAAAACTATCCTTCCGGCTTTAACCAATCCGAAAACCAAGAAGTTAGCTTTTGCTTACAATCTTGCCGGAAAAATTGAAGGCACATTGTTGAATGCCGAGATCCAGAAGGCTGCAGCCAAGCAGCCGCTTGATACGGTTTTGTTTATTAATTCGTTGAACAAGGCCGTTGAGTTCTTTACCAAGAGCGATGAATATGAGCGCACGCCTGATGCCAAGGGCAAGGTAAGTGACAAGCTGGAGTATTATGCCGAGAACAAGAAGCAATTGCGAGACATGATAAATTATTATGCCTATGCGGGTCAGTTTGAAAACCAGCGTGGAAACAAGAAGGGAGCCTATGAGGCATTCGAGAAATTCCTCCATATGCCTAAGAACAGGATCTTCTCAAAGGCAGAAACCGATTCCATTTATAAGGCGGGCGAGGAGACTTTCAATCGTGTGGGCTATTTTGCTGCCATGTTGGCTTTCGAGATGAAAGACTACGACGGAGTGTTGAAGAACGTTGATTTTGCCATAGCCGAAAAGTCAT
>CAKRYD010000052.1 GCA_934426255.1 uncultured Bacteroidaceae bacterium
GAAGAGTGCGCGTCGAGAAGTGCCTCTGCAATATTTGGAACAGCTGAAAAAGTCAAAGTAATCATGGCCGATATCATACACTTGCTGCCCGATTCCGTAGCCAACCAGATTGCTGCAGGCGAGGTGATCCAACGTCCCTCTTCGGTGATAAAGGAATTGATGGAAAATGCGGTCGATGCCGGCGCCACATCAATCGATGTTTGGGTAACAGATGCCGGCAAAACTTGCATCCAGGTAATCGACAATGGAAAAGGCATGTCAGAAACCGATGCCCGTCTTTCCTTTGAACGCCATGCAACATCTAAAATCCAAAATGCTTCAGACCTGTTTCAGCTCCGCACCATGGGCTTTCGCGGTGAAGCTCTGGCCTCTATTGCCGCTGTAGCGCAGGTAGAACTGAAAACGCGGACTGCAGAAGACGAGATCGGTGTTTCTCTATTGGTGGAAGGTTCCAAGATTGTCGGGCAAAATCCTGTTGCATGCAATGTGGGAGCTAATTTTTCCATTCGTAATCTGTTCTACAATGTTCCAGCGCGTCGTCGTTTCCTTAAATCCAATGCAACGGAGCTGAACAACATCATGTCAGAATTTGAACGGGTAGCACTGATCCATCCTGAAATCAGTTTTACATTTCACCGTGACAACTCTCTTGTACTCGACTTGCGTCCTTCATCATTCCGTAAAAGAATCACAAGTCTCTTTGGTACGAATTTGGACAAGCAACTGCTGCCCGTACAAGTTGAAACATCGTTGGTAAAAATCGACGGGTTTGTAGGTACGCCCGAAAGTGCCCGGAGCAAAGGCATGCGTCAATTCTTCTTCATCAACAGTCGCTACATGCGTCATACCTATTTTAACAGGGCCATCATGACGGCATTCGAGCGTTTGATTCCACCCGACAAGCAAGTACCCTATTTTTATTGTTTTGAGGTAGACCCTTCGAGAATAGATGTCAATATTCATCCGACTAAAACAGAAATAAAGTTCGAAGACGATCAAGCCATTTGGAAAATCATACTGGCAGCAACCAAAGAGTCCTTGGGACGCTTCAATGCCATGCCGGCCATTGATTTCAGTGAAGCGACCACCCCTGAAATACCATCCTTTAATCCAAAGCTGCAGACTGTTTCCCCTCAAATCAATGTAGACAGCCAATATAGCCCGTTCCCGCGAAAGTCATCGTCAGATTACAAGCGAAACTATACAACCGATAAGTGGGAAGATCTTTATGCTTCCTTGAAAAAAACGGTAACAACAGCAGTTCCCAAGCAAGAAGAAATCGAAGGGAATTCACTGTATTCTCATCAAGGCGAAGAGGAAATAAAAGACTGGAACAAAGAGCATACGGTATATTACCAATATAAAGGAAAATACATCTTTACGTCGGTCAAATCGGGTCTGATGATTATCGACCAATATCGGGCCCATGTGCGCATACTTTATGATAAGTTGTTGAATAGCTTGAAAGAGCGCAACATTATATCGCAAGGTCTGCTCTTTACCGAACTGATACAGATTCCGGCATCTCAAGTAATGGTTTTCAATGAGCATATAAACGATATGGAATCAGTGGGTTTTGAAATCTCAAACCTTGGATTCGGCAAATATGCAGTCAATGGAATACCTGCCGGAGTTGAAAAGCAGGATATTCCAAATCTTGTCAATGAAATCTTCCAAATCTTTTTTAATAAGGATGGTTTGCCTCAAGAACAAATCTGTCATGAGCTGGCATTGGCCCTTGCCCGTAAAAGTGCCATAACGTCCCGACTTGTGCTATCGGCCGAACAGATGAAAAAGTTGGTAGACGACTTGTTCTCGTGTGAGCTTCCCAACTATTCACCCGATGGCAAACCCATCTTGACAATCGTCTCAAATGATAGAATAGAGGCTTTGTTGCGCTGAAAAAAACGTAAAAGTCTTGTTTCAGCCCTTGAAATACCTACATTTTTACGGCAAAAGTTTGTCAGGTATATTATTTTCCTTACTTTTGCAAGACTTTAAAAAGAAAGATTCATAGAGAGATTATTATTAGCGTACAGATAAACTAACAGTTAAAATTGGAAAGTATGAAAAAGTTATTTCTTGTATTAGCATTTGCAGGCATGTCTTCTTATGCTATTGCGCAAACTACAGATGTACCGCAGAAAAAGTACAGCGTGGCAACCAATTCTTTTTGGAGCAATTGGTTCATCACAGCAGGCGGTAGCTACAATGTTTTCTATTCGGATCAAGAAGTAGGCGAAGGTTTTGCCAAGAGCCCCTTCAAAGATTTCCGTCGCAATTGGGGATTCGGCATTGGCCTTGGCAAATGGTTTACTCCCGGCATCGGTCTTCGCACAAAGTTCCAAGGAGTTTGGGGCAAGAGCGTAGTATCTGAAGACTGCCATCTTAACAAAGAAGGATTGGAAAACTATTGGGCATTGAACGAACAAGTAATGTTCAATCTGAGCAACCTGCTTTGTGGTTACAACGAAAGCCGCGTGTGGAACTTCATTCCTTATGTTGGTGCAGGTGTAGTTCGCAACTGTACTTCCAACATTTATGCAATGGATTTAAACATCGGTATCATGAATACCTGGCGTTTGGCCAAGCATGTTGACCTTTTCCTTGACCTTTCAATGATGGGTGCAGAAGGCAAGATGGACGGTGCAATCGGCACACAGGATCATGTCTTCTTGAAGAATCAGGACAAAGTAGTTTCTGCCGAACTCGGTTTGAAGTTCAACCTTGGCAAGGCCACATGGGAGAAGACTCCGGATGTTGATGCTTTGATGGCCATGAATAAAGAGCAGATGGATGCTTTGAATGCTTCTTTGCGTGATGCACAAAACGAGAATGCACGTCTCAAAGCTCTCTTGGCTCAGAAGAAAGATGCACCTGCACAGACCGTAGTAAAGAAAGAATTGGCAACGACAAAACAATCAGTATTCTTCAACATCAACTCATCAAGAATCGCTTCTCGTAAGGATCTTGTAAATGTCAAAGAAGTTGCCGAATATGCAAAAGCCAATGGTACAAAGATCTTGGTAACCGGTTATGCTGACAGCAAGACAGGTAAAGCAGCTTACAACCAGAAACTGAGCCAGCGTCGTGCCGACACCGTAGCCAACGAATTGGTTAAGATGGGTGTAAGCCGTGATAACATCGAAACCAAAGCAGCCGGTGGTGTTAACGACCTTTCACCGATTTCTTACAACCGTCGTGTGACAGTAGAATTGAAATAAGTTCAATCTTACATATAATGCAAAAAAAGACGTACCTAATCGGTACGTCTTTTTTTATGTTTATACCAAAGCAAACATCACATCACACTGCTTTTTGTCTAAATTAATTCCGCATCTGAAAAGCCCGCGAATACTATTTTTGAAATCCTCCTATTGTATTCGGTAACCTCCAATATAGAATCCGGGAGCTTCCTATATTCTATGTGACGACCTCCCAGATAGAATGTGAGAAGCTCTCATATAGAATCTGGCAACCTCCCATGTCTAATAAGAAAACAATAAAATACTATTATGATTTACGGTTACATCAGGGTCAGTAGCGACAAACAAACAGTAGAGAATCAGCGTTTCGAGATTAACAAATTCTGTGAGCGTAACAAACTCGTGATTGATGGATGGATAGAGGAAACCATCAGTGGTACAAAAGCGTATAATAAGCGAGAGCTGGGAAAACTATTGAAGCGAGTGCAAAAAGATGACTTTATCATATGTGCGGAACTCTCACGTCTTGGGCGTAATTTGTTTATGATTATGGAAATCCTGAATATTTGCATGACCAAAGAGTGCCGCGTTTGGACTATCAAAGACAACTATCGTCTTGGCGATGACATCCAAAGCAAGGTACTCGCCTTTGCTTTCGGATTGTCTGCTGAAATAGAGCGCAATCTTATCAGTCAACGAACTAAAGAGGCTTTGGCTCGCAAAAAGGCTGAAGGTATCATACTTGGCAGGCCGAAAGGGCGGAAGAGTGCTCCAGAGAAATATAAATTGCATGGCAAGGCAACATTAATCCAAGAACTTCTTAAAGCAAAAGTTCCTAAGCGCAAAATAGCGAAGCTCTGTAAAGTTGACAGGAACACGCTTGACCGATATATAAAGCAATTTATGTCTGAATAGAACTGAGCGTTTTCGTGCAACAAAGCGGAACGGAATGCGAGTTTTCCAATAGCGACAGCTGGGTAATATTGTCACCAATAGAGCAGAGCATCAAGCGGAAGATTGAAGCAGTAGGCACTCCACTCAAAGATTGGGACATTCAGATCAATTATGGAATCAAGACAGGTTACAATGATGCATTCATAATCTCTACGGAAAAACGCAATGAGATTCTTGCCAACTGCCAAACAGAGGACGAGCGTAAGCGGACTGCTGAACTTATACGACCATTTATATCGTACGAGAAATTACCACCCAATGATATTTCTGGCGCCAATAGTTTTGGGATGCCACCATAATTTAGACCTTGCCCTCTACCAAACATAAACCATTTGTCATTATTAAACCTCCATAAAAAGATGACAAAGCCGTCTTTTTGTCTTTTATGGACGATAATATTGCATCATTTATATCGTATATAAACGATACAATATGTATCTTTGCAATAGATTTTAGAATTAGCATAAAAGGATATGACAAAAGACCTGATAAAACTACTTATCTCTGAATATCAAGCATATGTATCGCAAGTAGACCTCATTC
>CAKRYD010000053.1 GCA_934426255.1 uncultured Bacteroidaceae bacterium
GTTATAGCCGGCAGCATAAAGACATATTTCAGCAAAGAACGCAACATAGCCTTTGTTGAACGGCTGCGTGCAAGCGGTGTATGTTTTGAAAGCAAAGAAAGCGAGATGCCAGAACACGGAGTTCTTAGCGGGAAGAGCATTGTCATCAGTGGAACGTTTGAACGCCATTCGCGCGAGGACTACAAACAAATCATTGAGCGGCAAGGCGGAAAAAACAGCAGCAGCATTTCATCCAAAACGTCCTTTGTTCTTGCCGGAAAGAACATGGGACCGGCAAAATTGGACAAAGCACGCAAACTGGGCATTGCCATCATGAACGAAACGGATTTTTTGTCTCTAATCGGCGACAATGACCGATAAATATTGTAATTTTGTTGTCTAATACAAGAACTATATTGACAACCATAAGATGAATAACGTATTCAAAGGCCTTGGAATTGCATTGGTCACGCCTTTTCTTGAAAACGGAGAAGTCGATTATGATACGCTTGGAATGCTCATTGAAAAGCAGTTGGCAGGCAAAACAGATTTTTTTTGTGTCTTAGGATCGACGGCAGAGACTCCTTGTCTGTCAAATGACGAGAAACTGCGCGTAAAGAACTTTTCTGTTGAGCGGATTGCCGGTAGAGTTCCTGTACTGATGGGCTTTGGAGGTAATTGCACGCATACGCTTACAGAAGAAATCCGTTCTTTTGACTTTTCGGGTGTAGACGGTATTCTTTCGGTCTGTCCTTTTTATAACAAGCCCTCGCAGGAAGGCATTTTCAGACATTTCAAAGCCGTAGCAGAAGCTTCGAAGTTGCCAATTGTTGTGTATAATGTGCCGGGACGGACGGGTATAAACATGACAGCAGCCACCACATTGCGTCTTGCCCGCGAGTTGCCCAACATTGTTGCCATCAAAGAAGCGTCCGGCAACATTGCCCAGATAGAAGAGATACTAAATGACAAGCCTGCCGGCTTTGATGTTATCAGCGGTGACGACTCTATTACGTATGAGTTGCTTTCGCTCGGTGCTGCGGGGATCATTTCGGTAATCGGCAACGCTTTGCCAGATATTTTCGGGGAGATGGTTCATTGCGAACTGGCAGGAAACATTTCTGAGGCCTTGCCTATTCATCACAAGTTGTCCAACCTTTTTAAATTGTTATCGGTTGATGGTAATCCGGCAGGGATAAAGGCCATGCTGTCCGAGATGCATTTGTGCCGCAACCTGTTACGTTTGCCTTTGGTGCCTGCACGTTCTGAGACACAGGCGGCCATCCGTAAAGAACTGGGTGCTTTGCTCTAACTTCCGCCTTAAGCTTTTTAAGCAAGCCGATGAAAGGATTTTTCCGGTTGGTTTTTCCCCTTCTTGCATGCTTGTACAGCTGTTCTTCGTCCAAATTCGTTCCGGAGGGACAGCATGTGCTTTCTTCTGTTGAGCTCACTTCTGAAGATGACAAACAGGTTGACGCGTCGTCTATGCGCAATTATGTGCGCCAGGAATCTAATGCGCGCTGGTTTAATCTTGTCAAAGTTCCGCTTGGCCTTTATTGCATTTCTGGACGCGACAGTACAAAAGGCATCAACCGCTTTTTCCGTCGCATTGGCGAGCCTCCCGTGCTCTACGACTCCACTTTGGCTCATTATTCGCGCAATAATCTTACGATGGCTCTTAACAATAAGGGCTTTTTGAGAGCCAAGACCGATTTCGAGGCCAAGGAGAAAGGCAAAAAGATTAAGCTAAAGTATACACTCAGACCCGGACAACTCTACCATATACGCACTATCAGCTATGCTATCGACGATGCAGGCATTGCCCGGCTGCTTGCGCAAAATGAGAACAAGAGCCTGCTGCGCATCAAGATGCCATGCGATGCAAATGTCCTTGATCAGGAACGCGACCGCATTGTTGCCCTGCTCCACCGCAACGGTTACTATAATTTTTTGAAGAACTACATTCGCTATGACATTGACAGCCTGCAAGGTCCCGACCGCCTTAACTTGAAACTGAAGATTGAAGGAAAAACCATCTCAAAGGATTCTTCGCTTGTCTACACACAATACAAGATTCGTAACATTCTGGTTGATGTAAATCTGGAGAACGAGACTTCGGCCCTATGCGACAGCATGGATTATATGGGTTTGAAGCTTCGTTACTATGGCAAGCGGCAGATACGACCTGCGGTTATCCATTCTCAAATACAGTTTGTGCCCGACAGGCTCTATAATGAGGACCATCTGCAAGCCACCTACCGCAATTTCAGCAATCTTCAGGCTTTGCGCTATGCCGTTATCCGCATGGAGCCTGCCGACAGCGGCCGACTTGACTGTCATATTACGCTACAAGCTAACAAGGTGAATGCCCTTTCATCCGAAATCGAGGGAACCAACACGTCGGGCGACATGGGCATTGCCGCATCTGTGAGTTTTGCCAACCGCAATTTATTTCGTGGCTCCGAAACGTGGACGACCAAACTCCGTGGCGCTTTCGAAGCCATCTCCGGACTGGAAGGATATAACGATCAGGATTTTTTTGAAATCTCGGCCGAGACGCATCTTAGCTTTCCACGCATTATTTTTCCCTTTCTCAAAGAGGAACGCAGGCGTCACCTCAGCGGAAGCTCCGAGCTGTCGTTGCTTTACAACTCACAAAACCGCCCTGAGTTTCATCGCCGCGTGCTGACTGGTGCCTGGAGTTACCGCCGTCAAAGTCTCTCCGGACGCGTGCAACAAAAGGTTGACGCCGTAAGTGTCAACTACGTGTTTATGCCTTGGATTTCCAACACGTTCAAGCGTGAATATCTTGACAGCATCAGTGACCGTTCGGCTATCATCCGCTACAGCTATGAGAATCTGTTTATTGTAAACAGCAGTTACAGCTACACTTACAATTCGGCCGGCTCGGCTGCCAATGGCAGTCTGTATCAAAAAAATGCCTATCAGGTACATTTCAACATTGAATCGGCCGGCAACCTCCTCTACCTCGTTGCCAATGCTGCCGGAACACGTCGCAATGATGACGGCAACCGCACGCTTTTCAACATTGCTTTTGCCCAGTATGTCAAGTTCGACTTCGATTATGCACGCAGCTTCTTGCTCAACAGCCGCAACTCGTTTGCCGTGCATACTGCTTTCGGCCTCGCCCTACCCTATGGCAATGCAACGGTAATTCCTTTTGAAAAGCGCTATTTCGCCGGTGGCCCCAACAGTGTGAGAGGCTGGTCGGTGCGCGAACTCGGCCCCGGCAGCTATACGGGCAAGGATGGAAAAGTTGATTTTATCAATCAAACAGGCAATCTGAAGTTGCTTTTTAACGCCGAATGGCGTTCATACCTGTTTTGGAAGCTTCACGGTGCTTTATTTATCGATGCGGGAAATATCTGGAACACACGCAACTATGCCGACCAGGCAGGAGGGCAATTCCGCTTTGACAGGTTTTACAAACAAATTGCCGCTTCCTATGGTTTCGGCCTGCGCCTCAATCTTGACTTCTTTATATTGCGTCTTGACTGGGGTATGAAAGCCGTCAACCCCGCCTATGAAAGCGGCAAAAGACATTTTCCCATTATCAACCCCAACATCGGACGCGACCTTACCTTTCACTTTGCAGTGGGCCTTCCATTCTAACGCGCCATTCACCACACTCCATGCGCATGGGCAGGCGGAGCACGTCTTTCTGTACCATATGTCCATGACGGCCCAACGAATCGAGACGATAGAAATTTTCCACCTCACAATAGGCCACGGCTGTTGTATCGTTTTCATCGGCTTCGACAGAACGAAGACTCACCTTAGGAGCATCGGGAATGCGATGGATGCTGTCAACATCATCGGCCGTAATATTTGATACATACCATGTTATCCAATAGCGCGTATCAGAGGTACAAAGATTTTCAGCATCGGGAAAATTGAAACTGAAAAATTTCTCCATAAATCCTACTGCACATTCCTCTGCTTCCTTTTCATTACGGACAGTGCCCCGCGAACACGCGGCAGCAAGCAGGACAAGCAGCAATATGGCCAATGAATTTCTCATGTCTTAGGATTGTGGACGAATCTTTTCGTTGCAAAGGTAGGAAAAACAGACAAACGGAACAAGTTATTTCTTGGAACATTGAAAAAAGAGCGGCAAAATGCCTGTTTACAGCTTCCATCGCACAACAAACCTGCAAGCGATTTTTATATTTGGCGAGAAAAAATAGAGACCATCATCAATGTGTAAAAAAAGGAGGCTTTTCTTTTGAAATACTGACGCAGCATTTTCAAACAAATGGCTTTCCTTTTTTTTAAGCTATAGAGAATGATACATCCATCAGACAGGCCTGCCCAAATG
>CAKRYD010000054.1 GCA_934426255.1 uncultured Bacteroidaceae bacterium
CTTAAATAATTTTCAAGGAAAATCTTGCAGAAAGGAAGGACTGAATCAGACCATTCTTACTACCGCTGAATAGTTACAAGAATTGGTGTGGATGTTATAAAAATATAAAAACGGGGGGGTAAAAATCATTTAACCGTTTATCGCGTGTTTGCGAATAAACATGTAACTTTGCGCTCGGATTACAAGTCTGTTTAGTTGAAAATAACGGATTGTGTCTTCCGAAGCTTACGGATTTTCGCCGTGTGGTCATGGATGAAACCGAGTGTTGAAACGACTGAGAAGTCGGTGTGCAACCAAGCTTTTTCTTGCCCTGTCGAAGTGTACTCGTCGATAAGGGGAGAAGAAGCGTATATAACGGCGAACGTAAGCGGTCGTAATTTTAATCACGGCAAATAAGATTCAATGGACGATAGTAAATCTGTCGAACACTGGTATGCTTTCAGGATTCTGCATAACAGGGTGACCGATGTCAAGGCACGCTTTGTTGACGCCGGTTGGAATACGTATATTCCGATGAAAAGAATCGAAAGCACCGACATTTACTATAATATAACAGTTCAGCAGGAGCCGTTGATACCTTCCTTGATTTTTGCCCGCACCACGGATTCGTTTGCATGCCATGTGCGTCGCGACAATCTGTTTTCGGCCAGTCCCTATTGCAAGGTAGGCACCGGCATACCGGCTGCCATTCCCGACAGGGAAATGGAAAATTTTATGTTTGTAACTACGGCCGGTGCCGACAAGATAGTGGAATATCCGCACAGTCTGGCAAAGGGTGACCGTGTGCGGATTACAGGCGGAGTGTTTGAGGGTGCCGAGGGCATCATCAAACGCGTGCATCACAACATGCGGTTCATCGTCACGGTTCAGGGCGTGGCCGTCTTGTTTGATTCTTACATACCTAAGAAATTTATCGAGAAGATTTAAGGCTGTTCCGAAATCGCTTTGGCGATATTCGGACGCATAGCCGTGTCTTCTCGTGATTAATACTCTACCGATGTTACATACTCTATTGTTACGCAAGCGCTATTTGAGCTATCGCTTGGTACTGCTGATGGACTTGTCTTTGTCAGTGGCGGCCACGTGTGTCTCGTTCTTTTTTGTGCGTTTTTTCAGTCATGGCGGATTGCTGATGCAGTCTCTGCCTTATTTGTTGTGCGGTTCGGCTCTTTGGAGCCTGGCTTGCTTCCTGCTGCTGCGGACACATCACAACGTTATCCGTCATTCTTCGTTCAAGAGCACCTGGCAGATAGGTCTTGCCGCCATGCTGAAGGCCGGTCTGTTGTGTCTGACAACATGGACTCTTCCCGCGTATTTCCTTTATCCCAGCCATCTGGTGATGCTGGGCTGTCTGTTCGATATGTTCCTCACCGTGTTCCTGTTGATAGGGGTGCGTGTGGCCATGCTGTTGGGATATGACCTGGTGATAGCCCGTTCGGGACGCTCCAAAATGCGCGTCTTGGTCTACGGCGTAGGCGACAAGAGTGTGGCCGTAAAGCTGCGTCTCCACCAGAGTCCGCAATATCATGTCATAGGTTTTATCAACTACGGCAAACAGTTGAAATCGTACAAGATTTCCGAATTGCCGGTACATTATTTTTGCAGCGAAGAAGATTTTCGCGCGGTTGTGTCGCGCACGGGAGCCGATGCCGTTCTGTTTGCCACCAAGGACGATGTGCGCGAGGAGCAGGAACGCCTCGTGGCCTATTGTGAGCACAACGAGAGGCGACCTATCAAGACGTTGGTTGTTCCCGAGGTAGACGAGTTTGTCAAATCCGACATGTCGTCGTCGGCCGGCAACTCCATCCGTGAAGTCAAGATAGAGGATTTGCTGGGACGTGACGAGATTACCATCAACCGCGAGGAAGTGCATCGTGCCTTTTCCGGCAAAGTGGTCATGGTGACAGGCGGTGCCGGCAGCATAGGCAGCGAACTCTGCCGGCAGATGGCAACGCTCGATGTGAAGCAGCTCATCATCTACGACAATGCCGAAACACCCTTGCACGAAATACGGCTTGAGCTCGAAAAGAATCATCCCTCCCTCAAGTTCGTGCCGTTTATCGGTGATGTGCGCAATCCCAACCGTCTGCGCATGGTGTTCGACGAATATCATCCCGAAGTGGTCTTTCATGCCGCAGCCTACAAGCACGTGCCCCTGATGGAAGAAAATCCCTGCGAAGCAGTCAGGGCCAATGTGGTGGGAACACGCAACGTGGCCGACTTCTGCGTCAGGAACAACGTGGAAATGATGGTGATGATCTCAACCGACAAAGCCGTCAATCCCACCAATGTGATGGGAGCCACCAAACGTCTGGCCGAAATCTATACACAAAGCCTCGGACTGGCCATCAGCAACGGACACATAAAAAGCCGCACCAAGTTTGTCACAACGCGCTTCGGCAACGTGCTCGGCAGCAACGGCAGCGTAATACCACTGTTCCGCAAGCAAATCGAAGCCGGCGGACCTGTGACCGTCACCCATCCCGACATCAACCGTTTCTTCATGACCATACCCGAAGCCTGCCGCCTGGTGATGGAAGCCGCCACCATGAGCTCGGGCAACGAAATCTTTGTATTCGAAATGGGACAACCCGTCAAGATTGCCGACCTGGCTAAACGCATGATCAAACTGGCTGGATATGAGCCCGACAAAGACATCAAGATCGAGTATACCGGACTCCGTCCCGGCGAAAAACTCTATGAAGAAGTGCTGAGCAACGAAGAAAACACCAAGCCGACCAATCATAAGAAAATCAAAATCGCCACCGTGCGCCAATACGAGTACGACGACATCATTCCCGCCTTCGATGCCTTGGCCGACCTGGCGCTGAACTGCCAAGTAATGGACACCGTCCGCAAAATGAAAGAAACCGTGCCCGAGTTCAAGAGCAACAACTCCCGCTTCGAGGCTCTCGACAAAGAGCTGGATAGGTAGACTCGATAAGAGACCGAAGGAAAAAACCGAATTTCAAATCCTCAATGTTCCTCCAATGCACGGACAACAGCCATCAGGGTTTGATCATTAAGTTTGATTCATCGTTGTGGCATTGGCGAAAAAAGCGTAATTTTACGGCCGAAATCCAATGTGAATAGTAAAGATGGTAGAGAAATACGTAAACCCGCATACCGATTTCGGCTTCAAGCGCCTGTTCGGTTCAGAGTTCAACAAGGAGCTGCTCATCAGTTTTCTGAATGCCATGTTCCATGGAGAGCAGGTGGTCAGGGATGTGACGTATCTTAACTCGGAGCACCTTGGCGACCGCATCGATGCGCGCCGTGCCATCTTCGATGTCTATTGCGAGAACGACAAGGGCGAGAAATTCATTGTGGAGATGCAGAACGTCTATCAGGAGTTTTTCAAGGATCGCACCATCTATTATTCGACCTTTCCCATCCGCGAGCAGGCTCGTCGAGGCGGTGATTGGGACTTCCATCTGAATCCCGTCTACACGATAGGCCTTTTGAACTTCAACTTTGCCGACGGTCTCGAGAACGCCCGTCGCTGGCACCACGAGATAAAGCTGATGGAAGTGGACACGCATGAGGTGTTCTACGACAAGCTGACCTATATATATGTCGAGATACAGAAGTTCGACAAGACGGAGGAGGAGCTGGTAACGATGTACGACAAGTGGATGTATGTCTTGAAAAACCTATCCCGCTTGATGAGCCGTCCCGCCGCCCTTCAGGAGTGAGTGTTCACCCGATTGTTCGAGCAGGCTGAGATAGCGAAGTTCAATCGTGAGGAACTCAAGTCCTACGAGGACAGCGTCAATGCCTACCGCGACATAGTGAATGCCATAAAGACGGCTGAGAAAACGAAATATGCCGAGGGTAGAGCAGAAGGTAGAGCCGAAGGTCGTATTGAGGGTCGTGCCGAAGGCCGCATTGAGGGAGAGAAGGAGAAAGCTTTATCGATAGCCCGAAAAATGAAAGAAGCGGGCATGGAGGCAGACGCCATAGCCCGAATGACAGGCCTGTCGGATGAAGAAGTGGCTGCGCTGTAAAGTGATCCATAGATCAGGATTAGAAGCATTAAGTTATGTCGGGCGTTGTGCCATTGGCGAAAAAGGCGTAATTTTACGGTCGTAATCAAAAGTGCAGTAAAGATGGTAGAGAAATACGTAAACCCGCATACCGATTTCGGTTTCAAGCGTCTGTTCGGTTCAGAGTTCAACAAGGAGCTGCTCATCAGTTTTCTGAATGC
>CAKRYD010000055.1 GCA_934426255.1 uncultured Bacteroidaceae bacterium
GGTAAGGATTTTATGGCATTGCCTGAATGCTTCATCTGCACTTTCATATGAATTGGCTTAACCCGAACTGGGGTAGCAGTTGACGGGCCGCAACAAACGGGCAAACTTACATGGGCAACAAAGACCACTGGCTCTAATCTTGCAGTAGGAAGCGCAGATACAGAGAACGATGACACATGGGGCACATGGGAATTGAAGGGCGGAGTAGGCACTTACGTTGTTCCAAATTTACAGAATTCCATAAAACTTAATAAGGAAAATACTAAAGTCGATAAAATCGGTGATCCCCTGTTCCTTATGCCACAAACTCTGATACCGTGGTTGATTTCAGACGGTAATGGCGGAGTAAAAGAAAACAAAGGACAAA
Source organism: uncultured Bacteroidaceae bacterium (assembly GCA_934426255.1). Classification (GTDB taxonomy): domain Bacteria; phylum Bacteroidota; class Bacteroidia; order Bacteroidales; family Bacteroidaceae; genus UBA6382. The sequence goes on from CAKRYD010000055.1 coordinate 368, forward strand.
CATCCAAACTGCTTGTAAACTGCAAAATTACTGATAGGACAAGTGGTATCCAACTTTGGCCGAAAGAAGCAGGGAAATACGCAGATGTTGCCATTTCTTTGGACAACCCGAAGAACGATCCTAACAGGACACCGGGCACGGATGGTAATGATCCCAAGCATGACAAATGGATGCAGGGCAAGAAATACACCTATACGCTTATCTTCGGTGAAGGTGGTGGTTATACTCCCGGTCCTAATCCCGAACCCGTACTTGTTCCCATCAAATTCGAAGTTACCGTTGATGAGTTCCAGGATGGCGGCAATTATGACTTGAACGCCAACAACCCCGCCAATCCCTAAAAGTTCAGACAACAAGCAAAACAACAGGGCAGGGTGAACGGCTCTGCCCTATAAAAACAACAGGCCGGACGGGGTTGAATGTCCCCTTCCGGTCACTAACGGCGCAAAAGATTGCCCGAAACACATTAAACAATCAAGTTACACATCAAATATGGCAGCACTCTCTAAATCGGCACATCGGGCCGCTATGCTCATGGCAGGATGCATAGGCCTCGCAGCATTCTCATCCTGCACGGACGATTCATATTCAGACAACCGAAGCAGTAACACCATAGGTTTTGAAATCACAGCCACCGGCGAAAACGCCCTGCAAAGCCGTGCGGCAACGCCTACAGAAGAACCGTCGGTGCTGCTGTATGCCTGCAACAAGGATTCCCTGTTTCTGCACACTACGATTGAAGATAACCCGTCGCCGGCAGAAAGTGCGGAAACACGAGGAGTGCCTGTCAACAAGAATAACTTCAAAGATATATGCAAGGCATTCGGCGTAAAGGCTTTCGTGAGCGAAAGCTACACACCCTATATGGACGCCAAAGTAAGCACCGAAGAAGGCGGAATATGGACACCCGACGGAGGCACACGCTTCTGGCCAAGTTCGGAGACCCTCGACTTTTATGCCTATGCGCCCTATGACAATGCCGCTGAAAATATGAATTGCACAGGGAAACAGATAGAGTTTTCCTACACAGTGCCCAAAAGCACAGGGAGCAGCAAGGACGACGCCAAGGCACAACCCGACCTGATGTTTGCCTTTGCTTCAAAAAGCGTGAAGGATGTGACGGACGGACGCGTGCCGCTGCACTTCCATCATGCACTGGCCGCCATCAAGTTCAAGGCGCACAAAACATCCAGCGGAACCATCGAAAGCATCAGCATCAAAAACGTGTATGGCTCGGGAAACTGCACCTATGAAGGCAATGGCGGAACATTTAGGTGGACACAAACGGGTGAACGCAACAACTTCACTCAAAGCTTCGATGTAGCCGTTGATGAGAATAAGCATGACGTAACGGCCAAGAACCCCGAGAAGACGTTCATGATGGTTCCGCAAAGTCTGGAGGGGGCTGTCATCGAAGTGAACTTTATGACGGATGACGGTAAGACACATACCTTGAAGGCGCAGCTCAGCAACGAGTGGGAAGCCGGAAAGATCTATACTTACACCATTTCAACCGAATCGGTCAACTGGACTTATGAGTTCGACGTGACACCATTGCTGACTCTCCCGTTAGGCGCCACCTCAGGAGAATACAGCGTAAAGAGCTACCGCTATCGTCCTGCATACCCTAATAAAATTGAAGCGGTGAAGTGGAGTGCCGTAAGAGCAAACGACACCAACAAAGACAATATCAAAGAATTCATATATAATGGAAATGGAGTTGCAAGCGGAAACGCTCAAGAAACATATACATGTAGGTTTGATGTGCTGCCCATGGAAACCACCTATGAAGGCGATAATAAATTGAGAAAAGCTTCAGAGAAGGGAAGCCCGGAAAGCCCTTATGACCTTTCGACCGAAGGCGGCACAAAACAGACCACAGCCAACTGCTACATTGTCAATGCAGCCGGCACATACAGCCTGCCGCTGGTATACGGCAATGCCATCAAGGATGGTGTGCAGAATGCAAGCGCCTATAGAGGTTTTAAAGATTATAATAATGCAAGTATCTCTTCCCCTTATATTAAAGGAGTGCATGACTGTACCCTTGTATGGAGCGATGCCTTTTATCTGTTCAAAGAAGTAAAGCTGAAAGACGGCAAACTCGTGTTCACACTTAATAAGGACTACATGCAGCAGGCAAATGCCATAGTTGCCGTGCGTGATCGAGAAGGGAAAATAATGTGGAGCTGGCACATATGGGTGACAGAGCATGATCTTTCAAAAACGGTTGGACTTCAAGACTACGAAGCTGATGAGACAAACAAGTACAAGCTGATGCTTTACAATCTGGGCTGGATAGACGGGAAAAGCATTAAGTATGAAGAACGCGATATACCCTTTATCTTCACGCAAGAAGGCAGTGGAGACGAGAAACAACTGAAAGTTGTACAGGAAGGTGCTGTACTTGATTACAAAGACGGCGGCTCCACCTATTACCAGTGGGGACGCAAAGATCCCATCGTTGCATTGAAGAACAGAAAGGAAATAGGCCGCAATGACTACCGGCCGCATGAGACGTGGCAAGAAGACTACAAGTACAAGTATGAAGTGAAGAAGGTGTCATTGGGAGAAGCCATCCAACACCCCAATGTCTATTATATAAGTAATGATGGCAATGATCCACACAACTGGTTGGACAATGTTCAATTTAATCTGTGGAACAGTGACGGTACTTACGAAGGAGCTCAAACATCTACAAAGACTGTTTACGATCCTTCACCTCGCGGATTTAAAATTCCTGTGGCAAGAGCATTTGCAGTATTTGTTAATGGTAGCTATGGAAGCAGTGGTGGTTCCTTAAATGGTGAGATTGTTGATGACCATACCTATAAAGTCTATACCCAAAAAGGGAAAAAAGGAGTGGCACTGGAGTTTACGGCCACGGGGCAGCGAGTTGATCGTATGACTGGATTAGGAGCACCTGGAGGACTCTGGGCCATGGACGGTGTCTATTATTGGAGTTGCTACGGAGGCATAAGCGTCAATTCATACATAGGCTTTTCCCTGTGCTTACGACAAACGACAAAGACCTATACTTGCAGTTTTGCTGGTGCGCAGACCATGGCACGTCCCGTGCGCTGCATCAAGGAATGACTATGTTGGCTCTCTTTTTTTTATTTTTCTAACGATGTGTTTTACAGGAGTGTAATGTAGTGTAGCGAAAAAAGTTTGAAAAAAGAGGCGGA
>CAKRYD010000056.1 GCA_934426255.1 uncultured Bacteroidaceae bacterium
TGGTTCCATAGGTAATCATGGGTTCTATGTCAGCAGCATCAAAGCTTACTTCTTTGTCGAAGACGGCATCGTCATCGCTTTTGAGTGTTTTCCAATATGATACGGCCTTGTCCCATTCATCGCCTTTGGGTGCTTCCGGCCGTCCCTTCAGGTAGGCGAATGTTGTTTCATCGGGAGCTATCATGCCGCCTCGGGCACCCATTTCAATTGACAGGTTGCAAAGAGTGAGGCGTCCTTCCATGCTGAGATTGCGCACCACTTCGCCGGCATATTCGATGAAATAGCCTGTGGCTCCACTGGTCGATATTTTCGACATCAGGTATAATGCCACATCTTTTGCTGTCACGCCGCGTCCCAGACGGCCATTGACGGTAATGCGCATCGACTTGGGCTTTTGTTGCAGGATGCACTGCGAGGCGAGAACCATTTCGACTTCGCTTGTTCCTATGCCGAATGCCACTGCTCCCATTGCCCCGTGGGTTGATGTGTGTGAGTCGCCGCAGACAATGGTCATGCCCGGCAGTGTCAGGCCGCGCTCCGGTCCTACTACATGTATGATGCCGTTGTTGGGGTTCATCATTCCATAATAATGCAGACCGAACTCTTTGGCATTCTTTTCGAGAGTGTCGACTTGCTTGCGTGATACAGGTTCTTCGATGGGCTTGTCCTGATCGTGGGTCGGTGTGTTATGATCGGGCATGCAATAGATACGCTCAGGGCGAAAGCATTTCAACCCTCGGGCACGCATGCCTGCAAATGCCTGCGGACTGGTTACTTCATGGCAATAGAGCCTGTCTATAAAGAGTTGCTGCGGACCGTCCTTGATGGTCTGCACCACGTGTTTGTCCCAAATTTTGTCGAATAGGGTATTCATGGTCTTTCTATCGTTATTTTCAATCTTTGAAATTGTTGATACAATCAATGTAGGCCTCCACACTGGCAGCTATAATGTCGGTGTTGGCACCAAATCCGTAATAGGAATGTCCTTTATACTCCACTTGCATGTGCACTTTGCCAACGTCGTCGCTTCCTTTGTTGATGGCCTGGATGGTAAATTCTTTCAGCACCATTTCACGCTTGATGATGTTCTTCAATGCGTGTACTGCGGCATCTACGGGGCCGTTGCCGCTTGCGCAGGCTTCAAACTTTTCACCGGCTATGTCAAGACCCAAACTGGCTACGGGGCGAAGTCCCACACCGCTTGTCACTTGCAGATAGTCGAGCTTTATCTTGTGGGCATCGCTGCGGTTGGCTCCTGCAAGCACCAATATGTCGTCGTCGGTGACTTCTTTCTTCTTGTCGGCAACACTGAGGAATTTCTTATATATTTCGTCAAGCTGCTTTTCGTCCTTGATTTCCACGCCCAAGACTCCCAAACGGTATTTCAAGGCTGCACGACCGCTGCGGGCTGTTAGTATAATGGAATTATCGTCTATGCCTACGTCCTTAGGATTCATTATTTCGTAGGTTTCCACATTCTTAAGGACTCCGTCTTGATGGATGCCGCTCGAATGGGCAAAGGCATTGCGTCCAACGATGGCCTTATTGGGCTGCACGGGCATGTTCATCAACGAGCTCACAAGGCGGCTTATGCCAAATATCTTGCGTGTGTTGATATTGGTCTCGATGCCCAATTTATGGCATTTGAGAATCATGGCAATCTCTTCCTCACTCGTATTGCCAGCGCGCTCACCGATTCCATTGATGGTCACTTCGACCTGACGCGCTCCGTTGAGCACACCGCTCAATGTGTTGGCAGTTGCCATGCCAAGGTCGTTGTGACAATGGGTAGATATGATGGCCTTGTCTATGCCGTCCACATGCTCCATTAGATACTTGATCTTGGCTCCATACTCCGAAGGAAGACAATAACCCGTGGTGTCGGGAATGTTAACCACCGTAGCTCCGGCCTTGATGACGGCTTCTACCACGCGCGCGAGGTATTCGTTGTCGGTACGGCCGGCATCTTCAGCATAAAACTCAACATCTTCAACATATTTTTTGGCATACTTAGTAGCTGCAATAGCCTGCTCCAAAATATCTTCGCGATTTGAATTGAACTTATACTTGATATGATAGTCACTGGTTCCTATTCCGGTATGGATTCTCTTGCGCTTGGCATACTTCAAGGCTTCAAACGCACAATCAATGTCTTTTTCTTTAGCACGGGTCAAGGCGCAAATAGTGGGCCAGGTCACGGCTTTAGAGATTTCAATGACCGAATTGAAATCACCGGGACTCGATATGGGGAATCCGGCTTCGATAATGTCTACACCCAATTGCTCCAACTGGCGAGCCACTTCGATTTTCTCCACCGTGTTTAACTGACATCCCGGCACTTGTTCGCCGTCGCGGAGAGTTGTGTCAAAAATGAAAAGTCTATCACTCATCTTTTTACTTCTTTATAATAAAGAAGCCTTTCCACGTGCGGAAGTGGAAAGGCTCTGTTTTAATTTTTCTATCTATGTAACGCTATACGATTCTCACTTCCGCAATCTTATAATTGTAGAATATGCAATCGAATAATGGCGCTGCTTTGTATCATTTTGATTCCTTCCTTGTTTGAATGAAAGCCTTGCGGCTCTGTCTTAATACGCTTGCAAATGTACGGATATTCTTTCATTTTGCAAAACATTTGTCCCGATTTATGACAACAGCCTGCAAAAAAAATGCGAAACGCAGCAATTTGAAAACAGAAGGGAGCAATTTGGTTTTCTAACGCGACAAATGCCAAAACAAAAGCGGGCCGTCTTTTTGATGAGACAACCCGCTTTTGCCGTTTCGCTATTGCGGTATCAGAAATTCACCGACTACAGCTTACTTTTGGCTTATAATGTCTTCCATTTCCTTGGCCTTGTCCTTCAAGTCCAAGTTATAATATATATTGCGCAGATTTTCTGCCCAAAGCTCCTTTTTGTCGGGAACCAATTCGCGTACTTTTTCAAACAACGGACGAGCTGCCGAATAATAGGTACGTGCCTTTTCCAAAGTCTGTTTGTAGTCTTTCGACTTTGTATCGGTATTCAGATTCAAGGAAATCAGTTCGTTGACATAGCTTACGCCTTTGTTATAAATGGCTTCAACGAAATTTCCGTCAAGCTCAATAGCCTTGTCAAAATCCTGACGAGCCTCGGCAAACTTCTTAAAGGTGTTCATATTCACACAACCGCGGGCATAATAGGCCATCTTATTATTGGGCGCTTTCTGTACAAGCTCGTCAGCCATAGCCTTGGCCTCATCTTTCAGATTCTTCGAGGTATAGTAATACAGAAGGTTGTTGCAATAAGTCGGATTATCGTCTATGCTGGCCACAGCCTCGCGCGAAGTTTTCACCCAACTAGCCGTATCCTTTTTGGCCAGGTAGGCCGCAAGCTTCATCATGTAGCCATCATTGCG
>CAKRYD010000057.1 GCA_934426255.1 uncultured Bacteroidaceae bacterium
TTGTATTGGAAATTGTGTGTAATCCGTAGAAATAAACACTCGGACGATAAGATGTGTTTCGACTGTCAATGTTCACGATGCAGCCGTCCTTGGCTGGTGCATTTGTTCTCCAGTAGTCTGTCATTCCATTATTGGCATCTTTTCTTAAGTTATTCCATGCCATACCACTTCTAAGCATCCAGATATATTTCCTTCCTCTATTACTGATGGAAGCCTGCACATATTCTTCAGTCTGCCTATGGCTGGCATTATTGTTATACTCTTGCCTATTCAATTGATAATCCGGAAAAACAAAATGTTCGTTTTCTTCCATAGAAGATTTGGGATTTTCCAAAGAATATCCAGCCCAAAGGTTCAGACTTTTGGTTCCTGTGACAAATTTTGAAACAAGATTATAGTCACCATGAAGATATCCTACTTTCTGAGACGCATCAAGCTGTGTGTAGCCACCATTGTTGAGTGGTTTTATCTTTATGTTTATGGCATATGCATCTTTAGCATATTTACCTGTCGGCACATCAAAAAAATCCACGCTAGAAATATCCTTTGGCCTTAATGCCTGTACCTCTCTGAAATCAACTTCGCGTCCATCGATATAGAGAGTTGCAGCCCCATTCGGGGTCGTCACATTTCCAGTAGAACGCTCAACAGACACTCCAGGAATCATGAGATTGCTCAACAGGTCATAACCAGTCACAGCATGTTTACGTTGCTCTTTAGTAGGGATTGCATGGATGTGATCATCCTTTCGGGTAAGATAGGATGCCTTTACAACAACTTTTTCAAGCTCTTTGCTTTGAATCAAAGTTTTAGTTGTATCTGGTTGCTGTGCATACGATACGTTTAGGCACAAACTCATGATGACGACGAATAAAGCTTTCATAAGTTGAATCTATAGGAAGGAGTTATTTCAATCAAAGTGCAAAAGTACGAAAAACCGTGACAGTCGAACGTTGGATTGCGAATTTCAATCGGGATGATAGCTCGTAACATATCAATTTAGCCTCTGTAGAAAACATGAACTTGTATTTTGAAAGTATCTGCTTGCCCGAAAAATCCAAAGCAATTGTATAATTGCAGTATAAAAAAGGAAATTTGCTGTATGGCGGTTTAGAGTTGCGGCATCGTACGTCAGAATTGCAGGACCAAGTCTTGATTTATAAGAACCAAGACTTGATTTTTATTAACCAGGACTTGGTTTTTATGAATCAAGACTTGGTTTTATAAAATACTACAGCAGAATGGCAATATAAAGCGATGAAAGAAGAATATCTCCGAATGCAGCTGCAATAAATCTGTGCATTGATGTGCAGAAGTCTATATATTGATGAGAAATAGCGGTGATTGACAGGTATCCCGGAAATAAATGTGTACTTTTGCAAGCAATTTAATTGGATGGAAGATGGCAAAATATGATTTTGACAAGGTGATAGATCGCCGTGGAACAGGTGCGTTAAAATATGATGTATTGGAGACACTTTATGGAAGGAAAGACCTGATACCGTTGTGGGTGGCTGACATGGATTTTGAAACGCCCGATTTCATTGTCGAGGCTTTGCGCCAACGTTTGGAACATCCTGTTTTCGGTTATACAATTACTCCTGAGGAATATTGGGATTGTATTATTGATTGGGTTGCGTCTCATCATGGCTGGCAGGTAAAACGTGAATGGCTATCATATATCCCCGGAATAGTAAAGGGCATCGGTATGGTAATCAATGTGTTTGTCGGAGATAACGAGAAAGTGATAATACAACCTCCCGTATATCATCCGTTCCGCCTCACACCGTTGGGCAATAAGCGTGAAGTGGTTTATAATCCGCTTATTGAAGAAAATGGTACCTATCGAATGGATTTCGACAATCTTGAGAAAGTGGCTGATGAAAAATGCAAATTGCTGATATTGTCTAATCCTCATAATCCGGCCGGCATTGCATGGGATCGTGAGACCTTGGCCCGTCTGGCAGAGTTTTGCCATCATCGTCAGATATTAGTCATATCAGACGAAATACATTGTGATATGGCCTTGTTTGGCAACAGGCATATACCGTTTGCTTCGGTAAGTGATGAGGCTGCGGCATGCAGTATTACTTTTGGCGCGCCTTCCAAGACTTTCAATATTGCCGGTATAGTGAGTTCATATGCCATTGTGCCGAATGAGGCGATACGAACGCGTTTTTATCATTGGCTTGAGGCCAATGAACTGGGAAATCCTGCGATGTTTGCTCCAATTGCCACGATTGCCGCTTTTAGGAAAGGCGAGTCTTGGCGCAAGGAAATGCTGGCTTACATAGAAAGCAATGTGAAATTTGTTGAACAATATTGCTCATGTTACATTCCTCAGATAAAGCCATGGCGGCCGCAAGCTTCGTTTTTGATATGGCTGGATTGCCGCGACTTGCACTTGGAGCAGAAAGAACTTAACCGGCTTTTTGTGGAAAAAGCCGGGCTGGCATTGAACGACGGTGAAATGTTCGGTAAAGAAGGGCGAGGCTTTATGCGTCTGAACGTGGCTTCACCGCGTTCTGTGTTGGAAAAGGCTCTCGGACAGTTGCGTCAGGCTGTAGAACAGCAGGTATCAAAGTAAACTATATTTAGAACGATACGGCCGGTGGCTCGCCTATCCATTGTGATAGAATTGCAAGGATTTCCTTGCGCTTTTCATCGGGCATGTTTTTGATGCGTGCAAGATGAGAGCCTCGTTGCTGGGTGAACACCCGCATGTTGCGTTTGTTCTTCAGCCAGGTAACGCCCGCCGAAGTCCAAGGGTCAATTTCACCATAGATGAAAAGCATTTCAGGGTCGTTGCTTCTTAAATATTTGCGAACATAGCGCGACAGTTTTTTGTGGAATTTCGTATGAGCGAGCGTATCGGGAAGCATGATGCGTCTTACATAATTATGGGTTGACTTAATGGACATGAGCTTTTTGAAAGGCTTCATGTCGTAACCGTAATAACCCAGCTCATATGCAGCCTGATAGAAAAAAGGCGTCATAGCCTTGCCGGGGCTAAAATAGTCGGGTCCGGAAATTGACAGTAAATGTTTCAGCATTTCGCTATCAGAAGCATCGTTGCCTGGTATGCTTGAAACAGGCGTTCCCCACTGCCAAAGGGCAAAGCTGTATTCGAGAACGCAATAGTCAAAGATATCGCGCATGGGAATTCTGAAGCGCAAATGATTTTTCAGACAATGTGCTTCAAAGGCTGGCAGTAACCGCTGCTTGCGACGAAGTACTTCCATTTGGAAGTCTATAATGGCCTTTCGCTCAGCTTCGGTACCCACTGTGCGCAAGAAAGGCTCGTGGCGGCCGTCTTCGAGAGCAAAGCATAAGGG
>CAKRYD010000058.1 GCA_934426255.1 uncultured Bacteroidaceae bacterium
GTTCTGATTAAGTGATTTTGCTATGAATTTTACCCACACAATTCGTTACAGAGCCTTAATAACAAGCTTCAACATGTTATGAATGAAAATCAGATTATAGGACGTAACCTTAAAGCTTTACGTGAAGCAAACAGCTATACGCAGGAACAAGTTGCAGCCGTCCTTGGCATCAATAGGTCTGCATACGCCAACTATGAAACCGGAGAGAGAGAGGCACCTGTTGATGCTTTGGAAAAGGCTTGCAATCTATTCGGCTGTGAGATGGAATTGTTGTTTGACCCAGATGAAAAGGCTGTAAAAAACATGCTCGTATGTGCCTTTCGTGCCGACAATCTCAGTGAGGATGACCTTAGAGAGGTCCGTGCTTTTAAGGAGATTGTATTGAACTACATGAAAATGGAAAGGTTATTGGCAATATGAAAAGGCTCACAATTGAAACTGCCGAGGAACTTGCACTCAAAATGAGGATGATACTTCGAGTCGGCGCAAGCGAACCCCTCAACATGAAAACGGTTCTACGACAGTTGAACATCATGACCATATACAGACCTTTATCGGATGGAACTTGGGGGCTATCTCTTAAATCAAACAATGGTAAAATGTTCATGCTCTTGAGTAGCAATGCGACAAGAGGCAGTCAGCATTTTACTATCGCTCATGAGTTGTTTCATCTATTCTTCGATGACAACCCTAAACCGCATTTCTATAGAGCAATCATGACGGATGATGCTGCAGAGCGTTCTGCAAACATGTTTGCATCAGCTTTACTTATGCCCAAGGAAGGATTATCTTATAACATTCCGGCAAATGAGCTGATAAACAAAAAAGTATCCGTTGATACAGCCTTACGCCTTGAGCAGCTTTATGGTGTATCTCACTCCACCCTTGTTGTCAGACTTAAAGAACTTAAACTGATTTCCCAACAGAATACAGAGTCCTTAATGAGTTTGAGCATCCGATATGAAGCATCACTCCGAGGATACAACAATTCTCTTTATTACAAAGGCAACGAGAATCTTGTTCTTGGAGACTATGGATCAAAGGCTAAACAACTTTTCGATGCAGAGCGCATATCAGAAGGGCATTATCTTGAATTAATGAGAAAAATCGGATATGGAGAGAGTAAAGATAATTCTTGATGCGGATGTCCTGATACACTTCTCAAAAGCGGGAAAACTTTCTTTGTTGCCGACGATTCTTCCAGAATATGACCATACCGTACTCAGTACTGTCTATGAGGAAACCTTTTCTATACGCACTCAGATAGACAACCAAATGAAGTTTCTGAAGAACATGGTTCTTCTTCCATTTGAACCTACCGGACAAATGAGGTTGGAGTATGCTAAGCTAAGATCCAAAGTATGGCAAAGGCAGAGCGTGATGACTTTATTCGGGAAGTCAACGCCAAAGGAAGTAAGCTGCCTGTTACAGACATAACTCTGTATTCTCCCAACGCACAAATATGATGGCCGGATTGGTTGTACCGGTTACTTTCTTATGATTTGCCGTTCAAATGATTGACGCTGTAAACGGAACTATATGACTCACTAAAAAGGGTATGACCAAACTGTTTGACGTTGCCATACGACTGTAACTTATCACATCATCGGTTATTATTTAGTTCATCACGGCGTTTTCCAAGAATAATACGTATATTTGCCTTTCTAAAACAGCCATACAATGCGAATTAAGAACCTGCTACTGCTCATCATTGCACCGGTCATGACAACGGTTGTAAAGGCCAAAGAGGTGAAAATCACCTCGCCCAACGGGAAAACAGCCATTTCACTGACCGACAGGAACGGCAGCCTGTCATATACTGCCACCCTGGATGGGAAAGACATTTTCAGCCAAGAAGCCATACAGATGAAACTGTCGGGCAAGACCTTGGGACAAGACACCAAGATAAAGGGCATCACGACAAAAAGGATAAGCGAAGAACTGAGGCCGGCCGTTCCCATCAAACAGGCGGTCATACGCAACGACTATACCGAAGCCATGATTACCCTGAAAGGCAACTACAAGATGGCTTTCAGGGTATTCGACAACGCAGTGGCCTATCGTTTCATCCTCAACGAGAGAGATTCGGTTTATGTCATTGATGAAAACATCTGCTTCAAGCCAGTTGCGGAAATGAATGTCCACTACCAAGGCACCGGCGGATGGGGAACGGCATCGGAAAGTCCCTATATCAACTGCCGTCTGACCGATTGGAAAGCGGATCAAAATATGGCAGTGCTCCCCGTAGGCCTTTCTTCCACAAAGGGCGACCTGCAATTGCTCATCTCCGAAAGTGACTTGCGCGACTACCCGGGGCTCTACCTGTGCGGCAATGGTGACAAGGGCTGCATCACGGGACGTCTCGTACCTTATTATAAGGAATGGGAAGTGGCAGGCGACCGTGGCACACATATCAAGGAACTGGCCAAGTATGCTGCCCGCACATCCGGCCGACGTAGCTTTCCTTGGCGGTACATTGTCATCACCGACTCAAGGGGTCTTATCGAACAAACCCTGACAGCGCAGCTTGCAGGGGCATGTGAACTCAAAGACGTGAGCTGGATAAAGCCGGGTCAGGTATCCTGGGACTGGTGGAACCACAAAAGCATTTACGGACCCGATGTAAAGTTCAAACCGGGATGCAATACGGATACCTATAAATATTATATTGACTTTGCTTCCAAATACGGCATCAGGTATATCATCATGGATGAAGGATGGGCCAAGGGCACATACGAGCCTTTCACACCCAACCCCAACCTGGATTTGCATGAATGCATCAGATATGGAAAGGAAAAAGGTGTAGGCATCATCCTGTGGCTCACGTGGACTTGCGTGGAGCGCAACCTCGACACGCTGTTCGCGACCTATGAAAAATGGGGCGTGGCCGGTACGAAGATAGACTTTATGGACCGTCAGGACCAATGGATACCCCAGTTCGGGTTAAGCCAATTCATATGAAAGTGCAGATGAAGCATTCAGGCAATGCCATAAAATCCTTACCG
>CAKRYD010000059.1 GCA_934426255.1 uncultured Bacteroidaceae bacterium
ATGTAATTGTTCTATCTATTGAGCTTAAATCAACTTCTATTGTTGAAATATTTGCTTTCTTAATTTTTGCAAGTTTGGCCTCATCAATTTTATGAGTCACATAGATTTCAAGATAAAAAATTTTCCCACAGGCATGAATAACAATATCAGGTATGATATTGCCGAACTTTTTTTCTAATTCAACTTTATCAATATTGATTTCCCGAGACTCATAATAGAGTTCATCTCGTTTTGGTGAATCAGGAAAAGAAACATAAACAGGAGGCACGGTTATTTTCTGCGCTTTGGAAATTATATCTTTTGCTGCTAAGTGCAGAGATGTTTCATATCCATACTCACAGTCATCTACAGAATGATGTGCGAAGTGATGTATCATTTTACTACCTTTTTTAGCAACTAATACTGCACCGCAAGATGGACACGTACAATTACATTTTAGGCCACTTTCAACTGATTCTATACTTATACCGATTCCATCTTTTATTGCATAAATTAAATTTAAATGTTTTTGCGACATTTTAGCACCTTCTACAAATTTTATCATTCACATTCTTACAAGTATTGAAACCGTTTATGAGTATAAGTTTACACCCTTTAATTTATATCTGCAACAACATCATATTTCTAGAGTATGCTTCTACATTTCTATTGCTATTATCTCGCTTTAGAGTGATATATGTAGTACCGAAAACGAAGGAGGTACAAACATATGAAAATCAGATTTAACGCAACAAAAGAAAATCGCAAACATTTAGCCGAAACAATTGCCGAAGCATCCGGAAGTGTACTCCGCTACCTGCAAGCACCGACTTTCGCTTATAAGGTGGGCGAGATTATTATTGACTGCGAAGGGACGATGGAGGTGCCCAAGGGATACGATGGCGAGAAGCTGGTCGACATTTTAACCGTGGTCGTCAAACATGGCTTTGAAGGAACGGTCATCGAGGAAAATTCATCACAGGAAGAGCTGCCGGAGGCAGAGGGTGCTAGCGCCAAGGAGCACGTAGAAAGCGAAAGCACGCAAAGCGTTGGGCTTACGGTGGAGCTGCCGCATGAGACAGTTGCAGTTGGCAATCTTATGAATTTGCTACAAGCCAAAGGCAAGCTGATTCAGAAAGCTCTTGGCTCTGACAATATCCACTTTGAAATAGACGATGATAAGATAGCCTTCCCGTGGTTTACGAGCATGCCTGACCGCGACCATGTCCAAGCCTGCACTGCTTTTATCGCTGCCATTTGCAAGCTGAGCAAGGAAACGAAACGCACAAGTGCTAAAGAAAAGGAAGTCACGAACGAGAAATACGCATTCCGGTGTTTTCTGCTTCGCTTGGGTATGATTGGCGATGAGTACAAAGCAATTCGCAAGATTCTGCTCCAAAACCTTGAAGGTTCTGCGGCTTTCAAGAACGGCTGCAAAAAGGAGGCTGTGCAAGATGAAATTTCCGAGTAATGCAATAATCGAACGACTTAAAAAAGAATATCCGGCGGGCTGCCGGGTGAAGCTGATGGAAATGGATGATATTCACGCTCCAGCGCCGGGAACACTTGGAACTGTGCAAGGCGTAGATGACGCAGGATCCATTATGGTGCATTGGGATAATGGCAGTGGGCTGAGCATTGTTTATGGAGTAGACCGTTGCAGAAAACTTCCACAGTGCCCTTTGTGCGGCGAATATTATGCAGCACAAAGGGCACTTTCAAGAGCTGATAACAAAACGCAAATATGCCCAACGTGCGGCA